>CAVXIG010000014.1:0-32970 GCA_963761645.1 uncultured Acidobacteriota bacterium | reverse complement strand
TCTTTTCCTCTTAACAGGAGGAGAGCATGAAGAAGAAGCAGAGCCGCGAGAAAATCGCGGCGGTCAAGGAGAAGGACTTGGCGTTGGTGTTTGGGTCGGACCATGGGGCCTGGACCGAGGGTCCTCCTCCTGAGCCTACTTCCGGCCAGTAAGATCCCGGAGGGGGCAGCCCCCCGCCCCCTCTACCCTCTCATCCTCATAACGGTAATCCTGGCCCTCGCCGCCGCCGGTTAGCGCCCTTCAGGCCGCATTGGGTTCAGGGTCCCCGGCCTCAAGGGCTTCACACCGTTACGTCTTTGCGATACATTATTATTGCGAGCGGTGAGCACGGGTCCGAATTCCGGGACGAGGTCATAGGTCCCGGGGCGTCAGGACTTGATCCTGTCTTCAGGAGCGCCTACCTCATTTGTGACACCGCTCGCTCTTCCTGGTGCCTCGTCACGAATCTTTCGACAGTTCAGTCTAGGGTACTATCTGGAGCTGTAGCTGCCGTACTCTGAGCCGGCTTCCTGAAGTACCTGCAAGGGGACTGAGCGGCCCCCGGCAAGGGGCGCTCTGGCCCATCAATGGGCCGGTTGCGCCCATCAGTGGGCCCGTTGCGCCCATCAATGGGCCGGCACGCCCCTCGCTGGGGGCGGTCTGGCCCATCAGGGGGGCGGGCCGGCCCAACGCGGGGGCGGTCCGGCCCATCAGAGGGGCGGTCCGGCCCAACGCGGGGGCGGTCCGGCCCATTGATGGGCGCTGCCGGCCCATCGATGGGCCAGAACGCGGAGCTCGTGGGCCGCAACGGCGAAGCCCTTCGTCCTCAAAGCGGAAGCGGGGGCGTTCACGAACGGGTCGAGGGCCCGGACGCCGGAATCCTGGGCGCAACCAGCGGAGGCGAGGGCCGCCGCGATGGAAGAATGGGCCGGAGCAAAAAAACGCCGGGCCCTGCAGGGTCCTTCAGGAGAGATGGATGGCAGTTACGAAGGATCGGCGATGAAGGCGGCGGTGGTGATGCGTCCTCTCCCCATCCTCCTCATCCTGGCCCTTGCCGCCGGATGCGGACCCAACCGGCCATCCGGACCAGTGCGCCCCCTCCTCGACGGCGATCATGCTCCCGACGTGCTGGTGGAGCGGCGGGAGGTGGCCCGGCCGCCGGCCACCGACGGCAACCGGTTCCTCACCGGATGGACTCCCTGGCGCGCGGGCGGACGGATCGTGCTCTCGCCGGTGGCGGCGGGCGGGCGGGCGCGCCTGGAGGTGGTCAATCTGGAGCGCGCGGCGCGCACCCTGGTGATCGACTTCCATGACGGCGCCCCGGCCGGCACTCCTGTGCGGGTGCGGATGGCGGGGCGCGATCTCGGCACTTTCCCGCTGACCGATCCCCTCGCGGTGCCGCTCCCTTTCAGCGCGGCTCCTCTCGGCCGGGTGGCGGTGGATCTCGCCTTCGAATCCGCCGACGTCGGGGTGGACGGGGCGGCGGTCCGCCCGGTCCTGCCCGCCGGGGAGGCCCGGGTCGAGGGGACCGCCCTGGTGCAGAGCGGGAACACGATCGTCGATCTGGTGCGGCCGGTGACAGGCGCGGAAACCCTCGTCGGGACTTTCGCGCCTCCGGCCTCGCCGCGATCGGGGCAGAGCTTCGAGCTGACCCTGGAGCGGGGTGACGGCGCGCCGGTCCAGCGCTTCTCCTGGACGCCCGGCTTCTGGGACCGCTTCCGCGGCAAGCGCCGGATCGAGCTCCCTCTCGCCGGCTCCGGCGGCTTCGCGCGGGTTCGCCTGCGGGCGCTCGGCGCCGGTCCCGCGGGGAGATGGGAGGGGCTCGGCCTGACCGGCGGGAGCGCCACCCGCCCGCGGCGCCCGCTCCGTTCTGACCGTCACGAAATCCGCGCCGCCCCCCCGGCTGGTCGTGGTCTACGTGATGGACGCCCTGCGCGCCGACGCCGTCGGGCATCTCGGGGGACGGCCGGGGGTGTCGCCGGTCGTCGACCGCCTGGCCGGCGAGGGGGTGACCTTCCGCGCCCACCGCAGCGTCGCGCCCAATACGCTGCCGTCGACCAAGGCCCTGTTCACCGGCCGGCCCTTCGTCGTCCGCGGCGGGTGGAAGCTGGCGCCGGAGGACGGCCCCACCCTCGCCGAGCGGTTCCGGGGGGCGGGCTACCGCACCGCGCTCTTCTCCGGCAACGTCCACGTCGGGCCCGCTTTCGGCACCGGCCGCGGCTTCGAGCACGTGGCCGAGGAGGACTCCAGCCTGCCGGGGCGCCCGTTCAACGACAACGCGTCGCGGGTCCACGCCGACGCCCTCGCCTGGGTGCGCTCGCTGCCGCCCGGCTCGAAGGCCTTCCTCTATCTCCACGTCCTCCATCCGCACAATCCCTACGATCCTCCGGAGCCTTACCGCTCGCGCTACACGGCGGGGATTCCGTCGGTGATCGACGGCTCCATCCAGAGCCTGCTGGCGGTCAAGGAGAAGCGGATTCCCGCCCGGCCGCCGATCCGCGAGAAGCTGCGCGGGCTCTACATGGGGGGCTTCGCCTACGACGACGCCGAGCTCGGGAGCTTCCTCGCAGCCCTCGGAACCTGGGCGCCGCCGGCCGAAACGCTCGTCGCCGTCACCGCCGACCATGGCGAGGAGCTGTTCGATCACGGCGGCGTGCTCCACGGCTACACCCTCTACGAGGAGATGCTGCGCATCCCACTCGTGCTCTGGTCACCGGGCAGGCTGCGGCCGGGCGCGGTCACGGTCCGCACCGACACCCTCGACCTCCACGCCACCCTCCTCGGCCTCGCCGGCCTCCCCAATCCCAGGGAATCCTGGGGACGGTCGCTCGCCGGTCCGCTGCCGGACGAGCCGCGGCTCGCCGCCGCTTCCAGCGTCAAGGGGGGCATCTACGCCATCCGCTCCGATCGTTTCAAGCTGATCTGGGCGCCGCGCTCCGGCCCTCACTGGGGGATGGGCGAGGGGATCGGCCGCTCCCGGGACCCGGAGTACCTCTTCGATCTCCAGCGGGATCCGCGCGAGACGGTCAATCTGGCGGGGGACGGCGATCTGGAGGCGGCGTGGCTGCGTTCCCGCCTGCTCGCCTGGGCCGAGCGGGCGCGCCGCTCCGAGGAAAACACAGAGCAGCCCGTCGACGCCGAGACCCTGAAGCGTCTCCAGGCTCTCGGCTACGCGAATCCGTGACCCTCAATCGATCCGGAGAACGATCTTCCCCCTCACCCGCAGGGTCTCGCTGAGATCGTGGGCCTGGCGGACCCTCTCCAGCGGGAAGATCTCCTGGATCTCCGGCCGGAGCCGCCCCTGATCCACGAGGCGGTTGAGGACGGCGAGGTCCTCGGCCTTGTGCTTCACCATGATCCACCGCGCCCGCTTCTTCTGACCGAAGAGCCCCGCGGTCCCCGTGAAGACCCCGTTGAGGAACGAGCGGGGGCCGACGAGCGTGGTGACGTAGATCCCGCCCTCGTGGGCCAGCGACGGCTCGCAGTCCTGATAGGAGCGGTTGCCGACGGCGTCGAAGACGACGTCCCAGGCGTCGTCGCGGCCGGCGAAGTCCTCCTCTTCATAGTCGATCGCCTCCCGCGCTCCCAGGGACTGGACGAAGTCGAGGTTCCTGCCGCTGGCGACGCCCGTCACCCGCGCGCCCAGGGCGGCGGCGATCTGGACGGCGAGGTGCCCCACCCCGCCGGAGGCGCCGTTGATCAGCGCCCGCTCGCCCGAGGCCAGCTCCCCCTTGTCGCGGAGCGCCTGGAGCGCCGTGAGCCCCGCCACCGGCAGCGCCGCCGCCTCCTCGAAGGAGAGCCCCGCCGGCTTGATCGCGAACGCCGACTCCCGCGCCAGAGCCAGCTCGGCGTAGGAGCCCCCCTGGCGCAGGATGTCGATCCCGCCGTAGACGGCGTCGCCCGGCTGGAAGCGGGTCACCTCGGGGCCGATGGCATCGACCTCGCCGGCCGCGTCATGGCCGAGGATCAGCGGGAACTTCGCGGGCATGACCAGCCGCAGGCTCCCCTTGCGGATCATCCAGTCGACCGGATTGACGCCCGCCGCCCGCACCCGCAGGCGGATCTGCCCCGGCCCCGGCTCCCCCGGCTCCGCGACCTCCCGCACCTGGAGACGGTCGCTGCCGCCGTAGCCGTCGATCACCACCGCTTTCATCTCGCGTGTCTCCTTTCAGGGCGCCCGGTCGATCAACGCCCCTCATTACTGGGGCGTACAATACAGGGTATGCACGTTTCTACTGCGTGCCGCACGCTCGCCGGCGCTCTCCTCCTCGCGGCCGCCTCGCCCGCCACCGCCGCCGACGCCAGAGACGTGCTCGGAGTCTCCCACGCCGCCGGCCTCTACAACTTCACGAGCGAGGACTATCTCAACGAGGGAGCGGACCGGGTCCTGGAGCTGGGGAGCCGGGTGATCAAGGTCTTCCTCGTCCCGGACCGTATCCAGGATCTCTACCCCTTCAACTCGGACTGGTCCCCGCTGCCGGCGAACCTGGTCGAGCTGGTCCAGAAGCTCTACGTCCAGGATCTGTTCGCCAAGCCGTTCTCGACGTTCATCCTGGAGACCACGCCGGTCTCCGGCGTGCCGCAGTTCCTCGACGGGCTGACGCCTGAGGAGGCGGACGCCGAGCGCGACCAGATGTACCAGTTGACGAAGTACCTCCTCACCACCTACGCGGATTCGGGCAAGACCTTCATCCTGCAGAACTGGGAGGGGGACCACATCCTCCGCCAGGGGCTCGCCGAAGGCGCCGATCCCGATCCCGTGCGCATTCAGGGGATGATCGACTGGTGGAACGCCCGCCAGGACGGCGTCAAGCAGGCGCGCAAGGAGATCGGCTCCCGCGGCGTCCGGGTGCTCCACGCGGCCGAGGTGAACCTGCTCGGCGCCGCCATGGCCGGCAAGGTGACGGCGACCAACAACGTCATCCCCTTCACCCATTGCGATCTCTACTCCTACTCCAGTTGGGACCTCGGCTTCTCCCCCGGTCAGCTCACCCGCGCGCTCGACTACCTGGAGTCGAAGGCGCCGGACAACGCTCTGTTCGGCCGCTACAACCTCTACCTGGGCGAGTTCGGGATGGCCAAGGACCACGGCGCTCCCGAGGGGGAGCGGTTCGAGCGCATCCGGGAGCTGATGGAGGCGGCGCTCGGCTGGGGCGTGCGCTACGCCGTCTACTGGCAGGTCTACTGCAACGAGGCGCTGCAGGCCTACACCGGGCGCCCCCGCAACCGCGATCTGCGGGGGTTCTGGCTGGTCCGCCCCGACGGCATGCGGGCGCCGGTCTGGGAGACCTTGGAAGGCCAGCTCCACGCCGGGTTCCACCGCGTGGCCCTGAGCAGCTTCTCGAACCAGTACGTCTCGGTCGGCGAGGGCGATGGCGCGGTGAGCGCCGGGCGCTGGATACGCGGCGGCTTCTGGGAGACCTTCACGCTCAAGGACTGGAACGGCGGCGCGCTCCAGAACGGCGACGCCGTGAGCCTCCAGGCCCATGGCGGGCTCTATCTGGAGCGTCCGCCCCGGCTCCGGCAAGCAGGCCTACGCCACCGCCTCTGACGCGGGCCTCTCAGAGCGGTTCGTGATCCACAAGATCGGCGGCGCCGGCGCGATCGGACCCGGCGATTCGATCGCCCTCGAGACCCGCTCGGGCCGCTACCTCGGCGCCGAGGTGGCGGGGCACGGCGCGATCCGCGCCCTGCGCTCGGTCCCCGGCCCCGCCGAGGTGTTCCGGTACGTGGCGCAGGAGGAGTAGGGCCCCATGACAAACGTCACCTCCAAGTCGTGACGTTCCGGGCTGGAGCTCGCGCCTCCCCTGGGAGAGACTGTGCCCCGTAAGGAGGATCTCTCTCATGAATCGATTCCAGAACGTTTTGCTCGCGGCCGCCGTCCTGGCCGGGAGCTTCACCGTCGCGGTCCGGGCGCAGGATGCGCCCAGGACCGTCGCCGTCACCAACGTCCGCGTCTTCGACGGCACCCGGGTTACCCCCAAGGGGACCGTGGTGTTCCAGCGCGGCAAGATCCTCGCCGTGGGCGAGAAGGCCGCCACTCCCGCCGGCGCGCAGGTGTTCGACGGGACCGGGCAGACGATCCTGCCGGGCTTCATCGACAGCCATACCCACACCTGGGGCGAGGCGCTGGAGCGCGCGCTCGTCTTCGGCGTCACCACTCGAGCTCGACATGTTCACCGACCCCGGGCTCGCCCGGCAGATGCGCGACGAGCAGGCGAAGTCCGGCGCCCCGGGCCGCGCCGACCTCTACAGCGCCGGCATCCTCGCCACCGCCCCCGGCGGCCACGGCACGGAGTACGGCATGACGATCCCCACCCTCACCAAACCCGAGGAGGCTCAAGGCTGGGTCGACGCCCGCGTCGCCGAGGGCTCGGACTACATCAAGATCGTGATCGAGGACGGCTCCCCCTATGGCCGCAAGATCCCGACGCTCGACCGGGCGACGGTCGCGGCCCTGGTGGCGGCGGCGCACAAGCGGGGGAAGCTGGCGGTCGTCCACGTCAGCACCGAGGACGGTGCCCGGGAGGCGATCGAGGCGGGCGCGGACGGCCTCGTCCACATCTTCAGCGACCGCGCGCCGGATCCGGGCTTCGCCGCTCTCGTCGCCAAGCACAAGGCGTTCGTCACCCCGACCCTGACGGTGGTCGAGAGCACGGCGGGGGTCCCCAGCGGCAAGGCACTGATAGGTGACGCCCGCCTCTCCCCCTACCTGCGGACCGACGAGGTGGAGAACCTGGGCAAGTCCTTCCCCACCAAGCTCGATTTCAAGAACGCGCTGGCGGCGGTCGGCCAGCTCGCCAAGGCCGGCGTGCCGATCCTCGCCGGCACCGACTCGCCGAACCCGGGCACGACCCACGGCGCGAGCATCCACCGCGAGCTCGAGCTGCTCGTCATGGCCGGCCTCTCCCCCACCGCGGCGCTGACGGCGGCCACCGCCACCCCGGCGCGGATCTTCGGCCTGAAGGACCGCGGGCGCATCGCTCCGGGGCTGCGCGCCGACCTCGTGCTGGTGAAGGGGGATCCGACCACGGACATCCTGGCGACCCGCGACATCCAGCGGGTCTGGAAGCTCGGCCAGGAAGCGCCGCGCCCGCAGGCCGAAAAGACGGCGGCGGCCCCGGCGGCCAAGCCGGCGCCGGCTCCCGCCTCGGGCGAGATCAGCGATTTCGAGGATGGAACGACAGCCGTCCGCTTCGGCTCGCCTTGGACGGATTCCACCGACCAGCTCGCCGGCGGCAAGTCGATCGTCCACCAGGAGATCGTGGACGGCGGCGCCAACGGCAGCCGGAAGTCGCTCGCCATCTCGGGAGAGGTCCGCCAGGGCTTCGCGTTCCCCTGGGCCGGCCTGATGTTCCTCCCCGGCCCGCGGCCGATGGCGCCCACCGACCTGTCCGGCTTCGGCGGCGTCTCCTTCGAGGCGAAGGGGGAGGCCGGCGCCACCTACCAGTTCATGGCCTTCGCCACCCACCTCGGGCGGATGCCGGTGCAGAGAACGTTCACCGCCGGCCCGGAGTGGAAGCGCGTCACCTTCTCCTTCGCCGACCTCGGCCTCGACGGCACCGACATCATGGGCCTCTTCGTGGGAGGCGGCCCCGCCCTGGGACGGTTCCGCCTGCAGATCGACGACGCGCGGCTGACGCTGAAGGGAGAAAAACCCTACCCCTTCCACATCCGGGGATCGAACGCGAACAGCTCGGGGTCATGAAGCCGGAGCTTCGCGAAGTCGGGGTGGGCGGGGTTGAGCAGGACGTTCATCTCGTGCGGCACCACCGACGAGGGAACCTGGAGCACGGCGGTTCGCCTCGAGCGCACCCAGCCGGTCCCCAGGTCCCGCAGCCGCTCGGGCGCGGGATAGGAACGCCAGCCCGCAGGGAGGGCCTCGATCTCCAGCGTCTCGATCTCCAGACCAGGGGGCAGATCGGCGGCGACGGCCACCAGGGAGGGGGGCGCGAGCTCGGGCTCGACGTGGACGAAGTATTCGAGCGCGGCCAGCGAGAGGGTCGCGGAGCAATAGACGATGGCGGTGCCCGGATGGTTCCAGCGCCCGCCATAGAGGCGCGCACCCTCGCCGTCGAAAGCATGGCCGCCGTGGCGTGCCGAGGTGAGCCGCCAGACCGTTCTTCCCGCCGTGCGCGGGGGCATCAGCTCACCATCTCGTCAATCGGACTAACTGTAGACGCCGTGCTCGATCCGGCCGAGGATCTCTTCCACCTGCCGGCTGCCGAGATCGGTGTCGAGCAGCTCGAGCGGCGGCGTGCCGCCAAGGGCCCGGTTGGGCGTATGGAGCCAGCGCCCGGCCTTGCTCTCGCCGCCCAGGACCGCGGAGGCCTGCGAGGCGATGCGGACGAGCCGGTAGAGGCGGTCCGATTCGTCACGCCGGAGCCGGCGCTCCTGCTTGCGCCGCGCCAGCGTGCGCGGCGGCAGGTCGAGCGCCGCGGAGATCTCCTCGCGGTTGAGCCCGAAGCGCTCCATCACGTTTTCCAGGGAAGTAAACGGCAGACCCTCGCGGATCCAGTCTTTCAGGTCCTCGGGGGAATCGACACGGCGCCTGCCGGTCTCCGGACCACCCAAGGCCTCGACGATCTCGTCTGTTGCTAGCATGGGGAATCCCTCCTCTCGCCAACTGGCACTCATTGTACTGCCAAACGGCAAGAACCGCCACTCCACGCCCGGCTATTCCATGTGACAGACTTGCCGGCGATGGAACCCGTCGAACCCGATCTCAGCCTGCTCGAATCTACGCGCTGGGGCATCGTCCCGAAGCTCCTCGTCGCATTTCTCTGCATATTCGGGGCCGCGATGCTCTACTTCTCGCCGCCGCGAGCCCCCCGCAAGCTGCCGCCGGAGCGGCCGCGTCCGGCCGCGCCCGCCCCGCAGCTCTACGTGACCCTGGCTCCGGCCGGCTCCGAGACGCCCGCGGCTCCCCTGCCCGAGGGGTGGTGCTGCGCCGCCGGCGGCCAGCTCTCGGCGGCGAGCCGCGCCGCCTGCGCGGCGGCCAAGGGGACGTTCTTCGCCGCGGAAGCCGAGGCGAGGAGGAGCTGCCCTACAGCGCCGTCCGGATCGCCCAGAGGTCGGGGAAAAGGGGCTTGAAGAGGGTGTTCTTGAGGTACTCGACGCCGGCCGAGCCGCCGGTGCCGATCTTCATGCCGATGGTGCGCTGCACCATCTTGACGTGCCGGTAGCGCCATTCCTGCAGCCCCTCGTCGAGATCGACGAGCCGCTCGCAGACGTCGCGGTTCGCGGGATCGGAGTGGTAGATCCGGACCAGGACCTCCCGCACGCGCTCGTCCTCGACCGCCGGCTCGGCGGCGTCCCGCTCCAGCACATCCCGCGGGATCTCGTAGCCGCTACGCGAGAGGAATCCCAGGAACGCGTGGTAGACGCTCGGCTCCTGGAGCCGCCGCTCGACGCGCCGGCGCTCTGGACTCCCCTCGGGGATGTGATGCGCCATCCCCGGCCGGCGATGGCCCAGGACGGCCTCGATCTCCCGGAACTGGGTGGACTGGAAGCCGCTCGCCGTGTCCAGCCGGTGGCGGAACGAGGAGAAGGAGACGGGGGTCATGGTCTCCAGGATGTCCACCTGGGTGACCAGGGTCTTCAAGATGGTCAGGATGCGCTTGAGGGTGGCGAGGGCCAGGGGCCGGTCGTTCCCCGCGAACGCGCGCCGCAGCAGCTCGGTCTCGTGGAGCACCTGCTTGAACCAGAGCTCGTAGACCTGGTGGATGACGATGAACAGCGTCTCGTCGTGCTCCTCCTCGCTCTCGCCGGCCGCCCTGGAGGCCGGCGTCTGGAGGTCGAGCAGCTCGTCGAGACGCAAGTAGCTGGTGTAGGTGTACGGCAACGTCAGGGCTCCTCCCGGTCATTCCCGCGTCTACTCCCGTCCCTGGCCCGCCGGCGCCCGGCCGAGGTCCCCCGGCAGGTCGGCGATGGCGTAGGCGACGGCGGCCCAGGCGGCGACGTTCTGGTCGAGATCCTTGGGATCGATCTTGTCCAGGGTGTCGTTGGCCGTGTGGTGATCGTCGAAATAGGCGGTGGCGTCCTGGGAGAGGGAGAGGATCGGCACGCGCGCCGGCGACATCGGGCCGAGGTCGGACCCGCCGGAAGCCTCGTTGTTCCCCTGCTCCACCCCCAGCAGCTTGGCGAGCTCGGCGACCAGCGGGAGCTTCGCGGGGTCGACGCGCGAGGTGATCCGCCAGACCCGGCCGGAGCCGAGGTCGGACTCGCCGGCCATCACGTGACGGGCGAGCTCGTCCTTGTGCGCCTCGGCGTAGGCCCGCGCGCCCGAGAGGCCGAACTCCTCGTTGGCGAAGAGGACGACCCGGATCGTCCGCCGCGGCTTCCTCGGGAGCTGCCCGATCCGCCGGGCGGCCTCCATCATGATGGCGCAGCCGGCGCCGTCGTCGATGGCGCCGGTGCCGAGGTCCCAGGAGTCGAGGTGGCAGCCGAGGAGGACGATCTCCCCAGCCTTGTCTCTGCCCGGAATATCGCCGACGACGCTCGCCGTCTCCACCTCCGGCTCGGCGTGCGCCCCCAGCTTCAGCCGGAAGGTGACCGGCTTGCCCGAGGCGACCTCGGCGGCGAGCAGATCGGCGTCCGGGTTGGACAGCGCCGCCGCCGGGATCTTCTCGACCCCGTCCGTGTAGCGCATCGCCCCGGTGTGCGGGGTGCGGTTGTTGTCCGTCCCGATCGAGCGGATGAGCACCGCCACCGCTCCGAGCTTGGCCGCCGCCGTGGCGCCGGCGCCGCGCACGGGGACCGCCTCGCCGTATCCCGAGGCATCCCTGGTCCGCCGCATGTGGAACGTTGAAGAAGACGATCTTCCCTTTCACCTGGGCGGGATCGAGCTTGGCGGCCGCGTCCAGGGAGGGAACCTCGATCACCTGCGCCTCGATCCCCGCCTCCGGGGTGCCGACGCTGCCGCCGAGGGCCGCCAGGTGGACCGGCTGCGGATAGGGAGCCAGGATCTCGCCCGACTCCGCGCCGCGCACCCAGTGCGGCAGGATCGCCTTCTCCGGGTGGACGTTGCTGAAGCCGAGGGCCTTCATCTCGCGCAGGCCCCAGGCCACCGCGGCGTCGTAGGCCTTGGAGCCCGCGGGGCGCGGCCCCACCTCGACGGTCAGCGAGCGGACGATCTCGAAGGCCCGCGTGCCGGCGAGCGCCTCCCGGTGGAGCGACGCGGCGGTCGCCCGCACGTCGTTGGGCAGGGCTGAGGTTTGACCTGGCGTCTGCCCCGTAACGGCGGGAATCAAGGAGAGGGAAAGCAGAACGGCGGCCCCGAAGGACCGCCGGACGACGGAGGAAAGGACTCGCATGGAGACTCGCTCGTCTCAGGCGGCAACCGGCAGCCGGTTGGTCTGCCGCAGGGTCTTCTTCCACTCGGAGAGGGCCTGCTCGAGGGCATGGTAGGTCAGGCCCACCCGAGTCTCGTGGGGCAGCGCCTCCTCCCCCTCCGCGACGGCCTCCACCACCTTCGGCTTCTGCCGGCGCTGGAGCGTGATCAGCTCGTGGAGGGCTGTCTGAAGAGAGGCGTAGGCCTCTTGCAGCCGGGCCTCGTGGTGCTCGCGGAAGTCGGCCACCACCTGCTGCAGCCGCTCCTTGGCGTGCTCGAACTGCACCTCGATCTTGGCCTTGAGGATCGCGGCCTCGGGAGCGCGGCGGAGGTCGCTGGCGAGGCCGAGCCGCGAGAGCGTCCAGATCATCCACTTGGCGGGGTCGAAGTGCCAGACCTTGACGCCGTTGCGGTAGTCGAAGGGGAAGCTGTGGTGGTAGTTGTGGTACCCCTCGCCGAAGGCCAGGACGGCCATGATCGGGCTGTCCCGCGCGCTGTGCTCGCGGCTGTAGGGGCGGGTGCCCACCATGTGGCAGAGGCTGTTGATGAAGAAGGTGCCGTGATGGCTGACCACGATGCGCAGCACGCCGCCGATCAGCAGGCAGCCGAGGACGCGGCCGGTCATGAGCCCACGGCGAGCGGAATGCCGAGGGCGACGCCGATGCCGATCAGGGCGTAGTACTTGTCCTGCCAGCGCACCAGCGGATCCTCGTCCAGGTCGCGCACCACGCTCTTCGGGGGGTGCTCGTTCTCGAAGAAGATCCACCCCATGTGGGCCCACCAGAAGCCCTTGGTGATGTTGTAGGGGTCACGGTCGTGGTCCACGTGGGCGTGATGGACGCGGTGGTCGGCGCACCAGTTGAGCACCGAGTTCTCCAGCGCGCCGGCGCCGAAGACGAGGAAGAACAGGCGCACGGGCCACGCCGCCTGGAAGGTCTTGTGCGAGAACAGGCGATGATAGCCGGCGGTGACCGACAGGCCCACGAAGAACCAGATGATCAGGAAGGTCAGCGCCTCCGGCCAGCCCAGCCCGACCTTGATCAGGTACCAGGGCGTGCCGACCAGGGCGATGAGAAGGGTTCCCAGCAGGAACACGAGGTTGAGCCATTGGACCCGGGGTCGTGGTGCGGTCGCGGTCTCTTCGGTCACCATTGTCTCCATGTGCGGTAGTAGGGGCCCTGCGGCCTGTCTCCAGGACTCGGAAGGACGGTACGGAGGAATCTCCGGATCCGCAGGGGCGCTAAAGGATACCAGTGATGGGCCGTCCTGTCGCCCCTCCGGCACTCTCTCAACGACTTCTCAAACAAGGGGCGGCGGCCGGCAAATGCCCGGAGCGGAGTTTTTTTACAACTCCGGAGCGACGGCCGCCCCCAGCGCCTCGCGGACGAACCCCTCGATCTGGGCGGCCGGGCGGGCTCCCATCGTGCGGGCCACCTCGCGCCCCGCCTGGAAGACGGCCATCGTGGGGATCGACTGGATGCGGTGCTCGGCCCCGACCCTGGGGTCGACGTCGGTGTTGACCTTCACCACCAGCACCTTGCCGGCGTTGCGCTCCGCCACCTTGGCCATCTCCGGCGCCACCATGCGGCAGGGGCCGCACCAGGGAGCCCAGAAATCCACCAGCACCGGCAGGGCCGACTCGCGCAGCAGTGCCGTCAGGGATCCCCCCTGGTCCACCGCCAGCGGCTCGGCGGGAGGCGGCAGCGCCGTGCCGCAGGAGCCGCAACGGGCCTCCTCCCCCAGCTTGGAGTACAGCACCCGGTTCTTCTTGCCACAGGACGGACAGGCTCGAACCAATCCCTCGGACATGGGAAACCCTCCTTTGCTCTCGAACGGAACAACAGGGGCGCGGAAGGGAGATTCCGCTCTTCTTTACCCTTCCTGAGCCGCCTGCTAATCTCTCTCCATGCATTTCACCCTGGAAATCGACCGGGAAGAGGACGGCCGCTGGATCGTCGAGGTGCCCGATCTCCCGGGAGTCATGGTCTATGGCTCGACCCGGACGGAAGCGCTGGCTCGGGCCAAGGCTCTGGCGTTGCGCGCCGTCGCCGATGCGCTGGATCATGGGGAAGCGCTCCCGTAATGCTCGCCCGCATCGCCAAGAAGACCGGTCTGCAGCCGCGGGATCTCTGAGCAGATATGAAGGAGAAATCCATGAAACGATTCCGCGTCAAGCCGGGCGGCAAGATCGACCTCTCCGATTTCGACCCCGCCTCGACGCCGGGGTTCAGTCACAAGGACGCCGGCGAGCGTCTCCAGGAGCTCAACGACCGGCTCGAGGTCCTTGCAGGAGGCGCTCTGGGCCGAGAACCGGCACAAGGTGCTGGTGGTGCTCCAGGGGATGGACACCAGCGGCAAGGACGGCACGATCCGCCACGTCTTCGAGGGGGTCAACCCCCTCGGCGTGCGGGTGGCCGCCTTCAAGGCTCCGACCGAGGAGGAGCTCGAGCACGACTTCCTCTGGCGGGTGCACCCCAAGGTGCCCGGCCGCGGGGAGATGGTGATCTTCAACCGCAGCCACTACGAGGACGTGCTGGTCGCGCGCGTCCAGAAGCTGGTCCCGCCCGCGGTCTGGCGGCAGCGCTACGACCAGATCAACGACTTCGAGCGCCTGCTCGCCGATACCGGCACCACCGTTCTCAAATTCTTCCTCTACATCAGCAAGGACGAGCAGAAGGAGCGCCTCCAGGCCCGCCTCGACGACCCGCAAAAGCAGTGGAAGTTCCGCAAGGGGGACCTCGTCGACCGCGCGCTCTGGGACGAGTACCTCGAGGCCTACGAGGAGGCGCTCTCCCGCACCAGCCAGAAGCACGCCCCCTGGTACGTCGTGCCCGCCGACAAGAAGTGGTACCGCAACCTGGTGGTGGCCACCGTCCTGGTCAAGGCCCTCGAGGATCTGAACATCCAGATCCCCGAAGCCGAGGAAGATCTCAAGGGGATCGTCATCGAGTAGGCGCATGAATTCCTACCCGAAGGTTATGCCGTCGGGAGCCACGCCTGCCGTGATCAGACGGGGCACGTCGCTGGTCTGCAGACCGGCCATCGCGATCTGCCCCATGGCAAGGTCGAACGCCGCCTTGAGGCTCATGCCATACCCCAAGGCGTTGTAGAACGACCAGGAGAACCGGATCGCCGCGGCGTCCTCGATCGCGTCGGACATCCCCACGACGCAGCCCACGACCTGCGCCAACGCCTGCGCGATAGGCTCCGAGTGGCAGGCGTTGAGCACGACGCACCGGATCCGGCCGCGCGCCGCGGCAAAGATCCGCACCAGCCCTTGCAGCCAGAGGTCTTCCGGCGGGGGCAGGAGCAGGCCGGGGCCCCAGGTCCCGCATCGCGGCGCCCTGCTCGAGAAGAATCCTGCCGCTCCGGCTCCCATGGGCGCTGAGGTGCACGAGGTCTGGAGCATGGCGCAGCAGGCCGTCCTGGAGCTCCCGGTCGCCCGCGGCCCAGCTCTGCTCCACCTCGAAGCGTTCCCCGTTCTTCGACATCCGGAGCGCTTCCTGGATCGCCTTGATCTCTTGGTCCAGCCGCAGCGGCGGCGTGCCGGAAGGACAGGCGGCCAGGAACAGGACTTGTACGGGGGACGGATTCTCTGCGGCCTCCGCAAGGATGTCCGGCTCGCCGACGGTCTGCTGGATATCGCCTAGCGAGACACTTGACGAACCAGTAATCTGAACGTTCTGTGAATTGCTCATGACGCCCTCCCAAGGCCTGGCTGCCGTCCGAACGAGGGCATCGGTGCCTGGGCCGACTGCTTGACGCCGCCCAGGGAAACTCCTGAAGAATGGCTGATACTGATGTTCTGCTGGTTGTTGTTGTAAATGCTGTTGTAGATGACCTGCCGGATCTCCTCGGTAATCAGCTTTGCCTCCGTGAGCAGCTTTTCCGTCTCCTCATAGACGGCCTTGTTAGTCAGGCAGAACATCGTCCGCATATCGATGCCGTCGAACGAGCTCGCACGGTAGACACTGAGATGGGAAACGATGCTGTAGCGGTTGAGCAGCCAGGACCCTCCCAGAACCATATCGTGAAGGGACTGAGGAGAAGGAACTTTACAACGTCCCAATCGTTATGGACACCGCGAATATAAGTGAAGTAATGCGCGGTGATCGTCTGACCGTAATGAGCGTAGTGCACGAAATGCGTCAGCATGCTACCGAACCGGGAGCGGACGCAGACCCGAATAAACTCCTTCTTTTCGCCGGTGCCGCGATCGGTCACCACGACATCACCGAGGACTTGCGCCAGGTTCTCCGGCAACCAGGCGGCGATCCGTTCCGCCAGCGAGAGCCGCAGCGTCTGCGTGTAGCTCTGGGTTTCCTCGAACCCCCAATTGCGGTCGATCGGAATTGGAATATAGCTGGACTCGATTTGATCGCCATAACGAAAGAAGAGCCGTCCGCCACTGAAATCGTCCATTGATTGAGCGTCCCGCGCTTTGTCACCCATGTATGCGCAGGCGGACAACAGGAAGACCGGGACGAGAATGAAAAGAGCCTTGGCTCCCCACATGTTGAAGAGCAAAAGGTAGGCACAGGCGACGAAAAACCACTTGAACCGGCGCAACACCTGAAATGTAAGATTCCAGGTCTGCTGGATGTCGAACATGATCGGACCTCCTTGAAGAAACCTGCGTTAAACGTCCACTTCATTTCTCCGGCTGCAATCGCCAACCCGCCCCTTCCTTGACGAGTTTGACCTTTCTCGGTCTCCGTCGTGCCGTTGCCGTACTTCACGACCACCGTGACGTTGGCGACCTCGCTGGCGATCTGCTCGTCGGTGATCTGGACCTCCTTGATGCCCCCCTTGTCCAAGGCCTTGCGGGTGGCGCCCTGCAGCCCGGCGCGCAGCTTCTCCTTGCCGATGCGTGGCGATCGTCTGCTCGGACAGCAGGCCGAGCGCGTCGTCAGTCTTCCCCTCGCCGATGGCTTTATAAAAGCTCTTGACGGCCGACGAAGGCGAGTCTGCCGGCACAGGCCAGGGCAAAGATGACGCAAACGCAGGCGGCATGGATAACGAGTCTCTTCTTCTCATGGTCGGGTTCCCTCCTCTGGGAGCTCTTGAATCCTTTGCAGATATGGACTTCGCAGCAGACGGCTGGGCAGCAGGTAATTCTCCTTCCTTTCTCGGGTCGGGAGGAGCGAGGTCGATGCCCGCCTCCCGGTAGGCCCTCCAGACCAGTTCCGTGCAATACAGCTCGCGTGGGGTCGAAATGTCGAACGCGGAATCGAAAGGTATGTGGGCGTGCACGAACCTCCAGGCGGCTCGCTCGGCGAGCGGCGGCTCCCGGAGTGGCGAGGCACGATACAGTCCGGCGGCCGTGGCATTGTCGGGAGAGAGGAATACCGAGAGCGGCTCGGCGAGTGCTCCGCCCCCCTGCTCCGGCTCCTCGGGAGGCACCGTATGGAGCACCCAGACCTGACCGGCGATCACGCTGATCAGGCCGACGTGCGAATACTCGCTGCCGCCATCCACCGCCAGCACGGCCCGGCTGACCAGGCTGCGGCCCCGGCGAAAGATAAGATCGCCCGAAGCGAAGTCCGCAGCTTCGAATCGAAGCCGCCAGCTCACCGCTCTCCACCTCGAAGTCCGGGTATGGATGATGAATGCAGGCTCAGCAGATGCCAGGCTTCCCCAGTGCCTAGAAAAATAAGGACAGCGATCCGCGGGCCCTCCATGCCTCGATCGTTCACCGGGGCTGCTCCTGTCCGCATTTGCGGCCTCCCTGACCCTCGTAGAAAGGTTCCGAGGCAAGAGACCCGCGCGAAAAGAAGAGATGTTTAGGCGCTCAATTCAAACCGGGATGCCTTCGGGTCTTGCAATAGCATGGCCCACCGAGTCTCATGACGTTCAGTGGTCCCGGACTCTGTCCACGCTTACAAAGGAGATTCGACGATGTCTGAAGTCCAGAATTCATCCAACGGCGGCAACCTGATCCTCCTGGGAGCCGGCATTCTGTGCCTCCTCTGCGGATTTGCAATGATTTCCGAAGGCACCTCTTTCGCCTCCATGTTCCTGGGCGCCAGGTTTTCGATCGGGATTCCGCTTTCGGACGCCGACCGCCTGAAGGTCCTTTTCGTCGAAAGCGGCGGCCTCCTGGCATCGCCGGACAGGGCGCCGTGCTCTTCTTCGCCGGCCTCTTCCGCCTCGTCCGCAGCGGAGCGCCGCAGGGAGCGGCGGTCAAACCATCGGCCGGAAGCTGACCGCGAGCCCCCGCCAAAACCTTACGGGCGAAAGGAAGAACCGTGCAGACACTGCTCGCCGTCCTGCTCTGGCTCGCTCTGCTGTACATCTCCACCCTGGCGGCGGTGATGATCGTGTCGATGTGGGTCTTGCGCCAGAAGCTCCGCAAGTATCAGGAGAACGGCCGGTTCGGGTATTGAGGCCACCGTCCGCCAAGACCGCGTCGCCGTGCTCGCGTCAAGATAGACCTATCGTGACGCGAGCACCTTTCGTATCCAATTTGTAAATTCTGGTCTCGCGGGCCCTCTCGGCGGCTCGCCTCTCCCACCTGGCGCACCCTGATTATTGAATCTCGCTCAATGTGCTGTCCCGAAAGGAGAGGAAGTATGAGGAAGCTTTCGCTTTCGCCGAAGTTCCTGCTTCTCACCGTGGCCGGGTTGCTGCTGGTTCCGGCCCTCGCCTCCGCGCTCGTGCCGACGGAGGAGAGCGACCGCGACGCGGCCCTCGCCATCGCGCTGGCCGGCGGCTTCGGGTCCCCCCTGCTCGATGTCCAGCCCTCGCTGGAGATCCAGTCGCGCGGCTCGCAAAAGGCCCTCGCCAACCCCGCGACGCAGCGCTTCTTCGCCTTCCAGTCGGATGAGTGGGAGGTGCGCTGGGACAAGCGGGCGGAGCGCCCGAACCTGATCCAGGGGGTCGGCATTCCGCTGCTGCCCGGCCGCGGCAACAAGCTCGCGCTCTCCGATCTCAAGCTGGCTCACGCCGGCGGCCCCACCGTGGCCGACGTCGAGGCCAAGCTGCGCGCCTTCATGGGCGAGTTCCCCGAGCTGCTGAACGTCTCGGGCCTCGACCTCCGGCTCGACGCCGGGAGCACCGTCAACACCGGCGAGGAGAAGCAGCTCTGGGCGGTCGAGTTCCAGCAGTTCCACCGCGGCGTGCCGGTCGAGGGCGCCAAGGTCTACTTCCGGATCAACAACGGCAACATCGTCCAGTTCGGCGCCGACCGGGTGGCCGAGGTGCGGACCGGCGCCAGGCCGAAGATCGACCGCGCGGCGGCGCTGGCGGCGGTCGTCCACACCCTCGGGTTCCAGGTCGACGAGGTCAAGGAGATCCTCAATCCGGGGACGCTGAAGTTCGTCCCGGCCCTGACCGCGGGCGAGAGGCCGGCCGAGAAGTACGACGGCGAGGCCGGCCGCGGCTACAGCCATTTCCTGGTCTGGGAGGTGGAGTTCCGCCGCGCCGGCGATCCGGCCACCTGGCAGGCCAAGGTGGACGCCAAGAGCGGCCACATCCTCTCGGTCCTCGACGCCAACTATTACGCCCAGGTGACGGGCGGCATCTATCCGACGACCAACACCGATCCGGAGACCGTCGTCGGCTTCCCCTTCGCCAACGTCACCAACAGCACGGTCAAGGTCACCGACGCCGCCGGCAACTACACCTACGGCGGCGGCACGGCCACCGTCACCCTGAACGGCAAGTACATCAAGATGACGGACACCTGCGGCTCGATCTCCAAGTCCGACAGCTCGACCGGCAACGTCGCCTTCGGCGGCAGCGGCGGCACCGACTGCACCACCCCGGGCTCCGGCGGCGCCGGCAACACGCACGCCACCCGCTCCGGCTACTACCACCTGACCAACATCAACCGCAAGGCGGCGAGCTTCCTGGCCGGCAACGCCTGGCTCAACGGCACGCTCACCTCCAACATGAACATCAACAGCACCTGCAACGCCTTCTGGAACGGCTCGACGGTGAACTTCTACCGTTCGGGCGGCGGCTGCTCCAACACGGGTGAGATCGCGGCCGTGTTCCTCCACGAATGGGGCCATGGGATGGACACCAACTCCGGCGGCGCCTCCTCCGACAAGGGGACCGGCGAGGCGGTCGGCGACACCTTCGCCTTCCTCGAGACCAAGGACGCCTGCATCGGCAAGAACTTCAAGCCCGGCGTCGCCTGCGCCAACTGCAACGCCACCTGCACCGGCGTCCGCGACCTCGCCTCCTTCGCCACCGGCGGCAGCCACACCATCGCCAAGCCGAGCAACGTGGCCGACAACGCCGGCATCAACTGCGACCGCTACGCATGTCCCTACCTCGCCTCCGGCATCAGCCCCTACCAGGGCCCGATGGGCTACGAGGGGCACTGCGAGAGCTACATCGCGAGCTCGGCCAACTGGGACCTCGCCCAGCAGCTCATCGCCCGCTGGGGCACCACCACCGGCTGGGCCAAGATGGACGCCATCTGGTACAAGAGCCTGACCCCCAGCAAGAGCGCCTACCAGATCGCCGCCGGCGGCAAGTGCAACCCGGCCGCGACGGTCAACGGCTGCGGCGCCACCAACTGGTACACGGTGTTCCTGCCGGCCGACGACGACGACGGCAACCTGGCCAACGGCACGCCCAACGCCTGCCGGATCTGGGACGCCTTCAACGCCCACGGCATCGCCTGCGGTGCCCGTCCCACCTGCACGCAGTAGGTCTTCTTTCGGTCAATCCGGCCGGGCTCCAGTCGAGCCCGGCCTTTTTTTCCCGCTTTCTGGCTCGCTCGCCCTCTCCAGCGCACATTCATTATTGTCGGTGTCTTCTTGGGTTTCAGTAGAAAGGAGATGAGAGTATGAGGAAGCGTTCGTTCCTGCCGCAGTCCCTGCTTCTCACCATGCTGCTGGTGCCGGGCCTGGCCCTGGCGCTCGTTCCGCCGGAGGAGAGCAACCGCCAGGCAGGCGCCACGGCCCTGCTGACCGGCGGCTTCGGGACCCCGCTGCTCGAGGTCCAGCCCTCGCTGGAGATCCAGGCTCGCGGCTCCCAGAAGTCCCTCGCCAACCCCGCCCTGCAGCGCTTCTTCGCCTTCCAGTCGGACGAGTGGGAGGTGCGCTGGGACAAGCGGGCGGAGCGCCCGAACCTGATCCAGGGGGTCGGCATCCCGCTGCTGCCCGGCCGCGGCAACAAGCTCGCGCTCTCCGATCTCAAGCTGGCCCACGCGGGGGGCCCCACCGTGGCCGACGTCGAGGCGAAGGTGCGCGCCTTCCTGGCCGACTTCCCCGAGCTGCTGAACGTCTCGGGCTTCGACCTCCGGCTCGACGCCAGGAGCACCGTCAACGCCGGCGACGACAAGCAGCTCTGGTCGGTCGAGCTCCAGCAGTTCCATCGCGGCGTGCCGGTCGAGGGCGCCAAGGTCTTCTTCCGGATCAACAACGGCAACATCGTCCAGCTCGGCGCCGAGAGGGTGGCCGAGGTGCGGACCGGCGCCAAGCCGAGGATCGACCGCGCGGCGGCGCTGGCGGCGGTCGTCCACGCGCTCGGGTTCCAGGTCGACGAGATCAGGCAGATCACCAATCCGGGGACGCTGAAGTTCGTCCCGGCCCTGACCGCGGGCGAGCAGCCGGCGGAAACGTACAAGGGCGCGGCCGGCGGCGGCTACCGCCACCTGCTGGTCTGGGAGGTGGAGTTCCGCCGCGCCGGCGACCCGGTCACCTGGCAGGCCAAGGTGGACGCCAGGAGCGGCCAGATCCTCTCGATCGTCGACGCCAACGACTACGTGGCGGCGCAGGTTTCCGGCGGCATCTATCCGGTGACCAACTCCGACCCCGAGGTGGTCCGCCCGCTCCCCTTCACCAACGTCACCAACGGCTCGGCCAAGGTGACCGACGCCGCCGGCAACTATGACTACTCCGGCGGCACCGCCACCGCCACCCTGAACGGCAAGTACATCAAGATGGTCGACACCTGCGGCGCGATCTCGCTGGCCGACAGCTCGACCGGCAACCTCGCCTTCGGCTCCAGCGGCGGCACCGACTGCACCACCCCGGGCTCCGGCGGCGCCGGCAACACCCACGCCGCCCGCACCGGCTACTACCACCTGACCAACATCAACCGCAAGGCGGCGAGCTTCCTGGCCGGCAACGCCTGGCTCAACGGCACGCTGACCGCCAACATGAACGTCAACAGCACCTGCAACGCCTTCTGGGACGGCTCGACGGTGAACTTCTACCGTTCCGGCGGCGGCTGCTCCAACACCGGTGAGATCGCGGCCGTGTTCCTCCACGAGTGGGGCCATGGGATGGACACCAACTCCGGCGGCGCCTCCTCCGACAAGGGCACCGGCGAGGCGGTCGGCGACACCTTCGCCTTCCTCGAGACCAAGGACGCCTGCATCGGCAAGAACTTCCAGCCCGGCGTCGCCTGCGCCAACTGCAACGCCACCTGCACGGGCGTGCGCGACCTCGCCTCCTTCGCCACCGGCGGCAGCCACACCATCGCCAAGCCGAGCACGGTGGCCGACAACGCCGGCATCAACTGCGACCGCTACAGTTGCCCCTACTACCAGTTCGTCTTCATCGGCGCCTACCAGGGGCCGATGGGCTACGAGGGGCACTGCGAGAGCTACATCGCGAGCTCGGCCAACTGGGACCTCGCCCAGCAGCTCGTCGCCCGCTGGGGCACCACCACCGGCTGGGCCAAGATGGACGCCATCTGGTACAAGAGCCTGACCCCCAGCAAGAGCGCCTACCAGGTCGCCTCCGGCGGCAAGTGCAACCCGGCCGCGACGGTCAACGGCTGCGGCGCCACCAACTGGTACACGGTCTACCTGGCGGCGGACGACGACGACGGCAACCTGGCCAACGGCACGCCCAACGCCTGCCGGATCTGGGACGCCTTCACCGCCCACGGCATCGCCTGCGGCGCGCGTCCGACCTGCACGCAGTAGGTCCTCTTCGCATCCCGTTCGGGCCGGGCGCACGTCGTCCGGCCCCTTTCTTTTGCTATCCTCCACCCAGCCCTTCCGAGTGAGAAACACGATTGAGCCGACGCAAGGAACGCCGTCAGGCCGAGCGGCAGGCGCGCAAGTCCGCCCGGCCCGCCGGGCCGCGAAACCGCGATGCCCTCTGGGCGCTGGGCCTCACCCTGCTCGCCTGGGTGCACCGGCTGGCCTTCCTGCGCTCGAACCAGGACTGGCGCTGGCCCTACACCGTCTTCTACGAGGGGGATTCGGAAACCTTTTTCGAGTACGCCCGCGCGCTGGTCAACGGCAGGCTCTACGACAACGGCATCCCCTTCCACCCGCCGGGCTTCGCCTGGGTGCTGGCGGCCGTGCACACGCTGGCGGGGGCCGGAGCGGGGACCGAGCGGGTGCCGTACGTCGCGGTCAAGGTGATGATCGCCCTGATCGGCAGCCTGCCGGTGGGATTGATCTATCTACTGGCGAGGCCCTACCTCGGCCGCGCCGTGGCGCTGGTCGCCGCGCTGCTCTGCGCCTGGAGCTTCGGCCTCTACGTGATCGGCGTGGCGCCGGTCACCGAGGGGACCTACCTGACCGTTCTGATGCTCGCCCTGCTGCTCTGGAGCCGCCGCCTCGAGCATCCGCTGGCCGCTCCGGACGCTCAGCCCGGAGGGTGGAAATCCGCCCTCGGCCTCGGCCTGCTCCTGGGATTCCTGGCGCTGATCCGCGCCGAAGGGGTGCTGATCGCCGTCCTGCTGGTGGCATCGGGCCTCTCCCGGCGCGCTGCGCGACCGCTCCCGCCGGCGGCTCCTGCCCTGGGCGCTGGTGGCGGCGGGCTGGATGCTGGCCGTGGCGCCATGGACGGCGCGCAACGCCGTCCAGCTCTCCGCGATCAACGAGCGGCTGGCCGGGCGGCTCGCCGAGCCCCTGCCGACGTTCGTGCCGCTGACGATCTACGGCCCGGTCAACCTGGCGCTGGCCAACAACCCGCAGGCGGACGGCACCTTCTCGCGCGAGTTCCTGGCCTCGCAGGCCCAGTCCGGCGTGCTGGACGTCGCCGACCCGCAGCATCTGGAGTTCATCCTCCACGGCGACCGGCTCGCCCGCAGATGGATGCGCGAGCATCCCGGGGACTTCGCGCGGCTCGTGCTGCGCAAATGGGAGCTCTTCTTCTCCGCCTGGAAGCTCGGCTGGACGCAGTGGGACTGGCCCGGGGGGCTGAAAGGCGTGCGCCGGCCGGTGGATGTCTTCACGCCGGACTCGGGAGCCGGCTGGGGGCTGGGATTGCCGCTCGCGCTCCTCGGCCTCGTCTGCCGCCTGGCGACGCCGGGAGCGCCCGCGGCGCTGGGCGCTCCTCGTCCTCCTCCTCACCCTCACCGGAATGATCACCACCGGCCTCTTCTTCGGCTACGTCCGCCAGGGGCTCCTGCTCCTCCCCTTCTGGCTGACCCTCACCGCCACCGCCCTGGTCTGGATCGGCGAACGCCTGCGCGGCCTCGCCTCCGGCTTTACCCTGGCGCCGATCGATCCACCCCGGCGCCTGCTCCAGATCCTGGCCGGCGCGGCCGCCCTCCTCCTCGTCCTCGAATTGAGCGGGATGGGGGCGAACCGCAACTACAAGGCGACCGGCACCAACGTCGCCGGGCAGACCTATCTGGATCGCGATCAGCCGGTCTACCTGGAAAAGATCCCCTAGCTCCTTCCGGCTTCCTCCACACTCGCTCCACAATGGGCGTGCATCCTCGCCGGTGGAAAGGAGAATGCACTCATGAACAACAGCATTCGTTGGGCAGTTCTCGTCGGCGCTCTGCTGCTCGCCTGCGCGGTCGGCTTCTGGGCCTACCAGGCGGGCATGGCGCATGGCATCGAGCAGAGCGGCAAGATCGTCGCTCCCCCTCCGGGGGCGTACCCGTACCCGTATCCGTACTACGGCTGGCACCGGCCCTGGAGCTTCGGGTTCTTCTTCGGGCCCCTCTTCTTCCTCGCCTTCTGGCTGATCGTCGTCCGGGGCCTGTTCTGGCGGCGCCGCTACGGGTACGGTGGCGGCTGCGGGCCGGGCGGCCGCTTCGACCGCCTCGAGGAGTGGCACCGGCAGGCTCACGCGCGGGAAGACGAGGCGCGCGCGGCGGGGGCCGCCGGCGAACGGTGAAGACGATCCTGGTCGTCGACGACGAGCCGCAGATCGCCGGAATCGTGAGCGATTACCTGCGGCTCGCCGGCTTCGACGTGATCGTCGCCGGCGACGGCGTCCGCGCGCTGCAAGCGGCGCGCGGACGCCGTCCCGATCTCGTGGTGCTCGATCTCGGGCTCCCCGGCCTCGACGGTCTCGAGGTGGCCCGCACCCTGCGGCGGGAATCGGAGGTGCCGATCATCATGCTCACCGCCCGGGTCGAGGAGGACGACCGGCTGGACGGGCTGGAGATCGGCGCCGACGACTACGTCACCAAGCCGTTCAGCCCGCGCGAGCTGGTGGCCCGTGTCCGCGCGGTGCTCCGGCGCAGCGAGGGGCGGCACGTCGACGGCGACCTCCTGCGCGTCTCGGACCTCGCCATCGACGTCGCCCGCATGAGCGTGCGCCGCGGCGACGAGCCGATCGACCTCACGCCGACCGAATTCCAGCTCCTCGCCGCCCTCGCCCGCCACCCCGGCCGGGTGCTCACCCGCGCCCAGTTGCTCGACGCCGCGCGCGGCGCCGACGCCGAGGCCTACGAGCGCGCCATCGACAGCCACGTGAAGAACATCCGCCGCAAGCTCGAGCGCGATCCCCATGCGCCGCGATACCTGGAGACGGTGTACGGCATCGGCTATCGGCTGGTGGAGGAATGAGAGGACACGGACAGATGCCGCCGTGGCGCTGGCGGGACCCGTCTGGCCGCCGCCGCCGGCCGCCGCCGTTCGTGCGCCGCATGGGCTGCGTCTTCGCGGCGCTCATCGCTCTCGCGGCGCTCGGCGCCAGCACCCTCGTTTCGCTGCTCTGGCGATCGCCTCATCAGGTGGCCGCCATCGCATCGGGGGCCGTGGCCCTGTTCGCGGCGCTCGCCATGGTCTTCCGGACCGTCATCCGCCGCGTCGGCGGAGCGTTCGCCGAACAGGACCGCCTGCGGCGCCAGCTCATGGCCGACGTCGCCCACGAGCTGCGGACGCCGCTGGCCATCCTGATGGGACGGATCGAGGGGCTGCTCGACGGCGTCTATCCCCGCGATGAGCACCACCTCGCGGAGCTGCTCGAGGAGACGCGCCACCTGTCGCGGCTGGTCGAGGACCTGGGCACGCTGTCGCACGCCGAGGCCGGCGCCCTCGAGCTGCGCAAGGAGATCGTCGACCTCGGCGACCTCGTCCGCGACGTCGCCGCGTCGCTGCCGCGAACGATCGCCGTCGCGGTGCCCGCGGACCTCCCCGCCGTCGAAGCCGACCCGGTGCGCATCCGCCAGGTGCTGCTCAACCTGCTCACCAACGCTCTCCACCACACGCCGGAGGAAGGGAGCGTCACGGTCGAGGTCGAGGCGAAACCGCAAAGGATCCTCATCCGCGTGCGCGACAGCGGCTCCGGCATCGCGCCGGAGGAGTCTGCCGCGCATCTTCGAGCGCTTTCAGAAAGGGAGCGGCTCGCGCGGCTCCGGCCTCGGTCTCGCCATCGCCCGCAAGCTGGTGCTGGCGCACGGCGGCGACATCGGCATCGAGAGCGCGCCGGGAAAGGGCACCGAGGTGACGGTGTCCCTGCCGCGGTAGGCCGTTTTATTTGCCCGGCGGAATCAGCACGTCGATGAAGTCTTCCCCGCTGAGCTCGAATTCCAGATCGGTGCGCAGCGGTTGGGGCTGGTCGAGGAACTCTTTTTCGTAGGTCTCGAAGAACTTGTTCTTCTTCGCCTTCGTCGAGATCCAGATGCCCTCGGGGTCTTTGTTCTTCTTCTTGAGCTCGGCGCCGTAGTTTCTGGTGTTGCTCACCCGGCGGGCGAGGTCGACCAGCACCGCGCATCTCGGGAATCGGATCGTAGAACTCCCGTTCGGTGGAGACGATCGCCTGCGCCGTCGGCTCCTCTCCGGGCTTGGGAACCGGCAGGAGCGTATCGAGCATCCGGTAGATGCTCGCGGCGCCGAGGTCCGCCGCGCCCGGCTTGGGCTTCGGCCGCAGCTCGGCGGCCGGCGGTGTGGCGTTGATGCTTCCGTGGTGGCCGATCTTCAGGAAGTCGACCGGATCCTTGAGGTGGGTCTCACGGTGCTTCTCCCACATCACGTTCCAACTGCCGTTGTCCTTCCCCTCCTTGAACTCGCGTTCCCACTCGGCGTCGCCGACGAACAGCAGCCGCCGTTTCTTCCATTCGATCAGGAGCACGACGCTCATGTTGTTCTGGATGGTGGTGTCCTTGGCGGCGAACGCGAGGCCGTTGGAAAGCATGCCGGACTGCAGCAGGCGAAAGTCGCCGGCGCTGATGTTCTTCGGAGCGGGGCCTCCAGAACGTTCCGCCCGGGGCTTGGCGGCGGAGCTGACGGCCTGAAGGCCCTTGAGGCTGTTGTCCGTCTCTTCGCCGAGATAGAAGTGGTCGATGTCCTCTTCGGGAGCGAGAACGCGGATCGTCGCGCCCTTGATGTCGAGGCCGAGCTGCTTGGACGTCATTCCGGCGTGGACGTACTTCGGCTCGATGCCGTTGGCTTCCGGCAGTATTTTCATCAGGAGGTCGTCGGCCGCGTCGTTGCTGACGGCGTAGGCGGAAGCCAGGATCTCGACCTGCGGGCTCAACGCCCTGCCGCTGTCGGCGAGCCGGCGCATCTGCGCACTGGCCAAGGTGTGGAGCTTGTGCGCCTTCGGCGCCTTCTGCGGATGATCGGGATCCATCACCGCGCTGAGCCAGATGTTCTTGACCTGGATGTTCTTGAACCACTCCTTGTCGAAACCCTTGATGTGGTCCTCGTGCCGGTGCGTGGCGACGATCAGATCGAGACGCTTCTTGCCCGGCGCGTCGCCGTCGGGCAGCATCGTGGCCTCGAGATCCTTGATGGCTTTCTCGAGCAGCTCCGTGCCCCCCTTCTTGCCGCAGTCGATGAGGATGTGGAAACCGTCCTTCCCCTGCGGGATGCGGACGTAGATGCAGTCTCCGCAGCCGACGCGGTAAGCCCGAATCAGGAGATCATTTCCCATGGCTGTGCTCCCGGGTAGTCTTCTTCGTCATGAGACACGTGCAGATGGGGCGACAGGTGAAACCGGACCTGATCGTCCTCCCCTTCCGCGATCAACGGGGGAACCGCGCCCATGAGCCCCTTCGCGGAGCCGATCACGGCTCCGACCCGTCCGGCGGCGATCTGGCCGGCCAGATGGTCGAGCAGCTCCTGCCTGCGCGCGGTTCCCTCGGCGACCGCGGCTTCCCACCTCTTGGCGACGATGCCGCCCCGGACCCGCTTGCCCCCGTAAAGAAGGGAGCCGGGCTTCGTCGCCCAGGCGAGGACATTGCCGTTGTCGTTGAACACGATGGTTCCGCCACAGAGCATGGAGGTCCAGCGCCCGTCGAACCGGCCGAACCGCCGGCCCTCCAGGAGCACGTCTTCCCGCCAGACGTATTCGAGAATGATCTGCCGGGGCAGTCTGGCCCGCTCACGATCGCATTTGCTGGCGTCGTAGAGATCGGCGATGAAGAAATCCTGACCGGCGGGGATGAGGAGCTCCTGGCGGTTATCGTCCAGGAAGCGATACGCGGCGGCGCGCGACCGTGAAATACCGCTGATATCCGGGGTGACGAGGAGCTCGAGGCGCTCGTAGAGATACTGCGGCGCCGTCAGTTGCCGCTCGTCCTCCTCCGAGAGGATCTCCCGCTCCCGGAAGACTTTGATCAGCAGGCCATAGTAATCCTCGGGGTCGAGCGGATCGGAGAGCCGCTGAGACCTGCAGACGGCGAGGGCGTAGTCCCGGAACGTCACGTCGACGGGAGGGAGCAGATCGAGCGGCTGAACGGCGGTGCGCTGCATGCGCTCGGCGGCGTACCAGAACGCCTGCGTGGGGCTGGCCAGCTTGCCCTTTGGGTTTGGCTGGAGTCTGTAGTGCTTCGCGAGCTCGATGAGGATTTCGAACATGGCGCCCGTGAGAACCGTGGAGACGTCATGTACGCTCGTCTTTCCCCGCATGTCGGACATCTTGCAATCGTTGATCGCCGTTCGCAGATACGGCCGGCCGGAGACGTTCTTGCCGAACTCCTCGGCGATCGAAGAGATCGCGTCGGCTTTCGTCATGTCCCCTTTGGTCGTTGCGGCCAGGTGCTTGCGCAGATCGTTGTTTCGCAGCGTGAGCAGGATGGCGGTCAGGTCGCCGATAAATTCGTGGAACGCTCCCGTCTGGACGAAGCTGCTTTCGTTGTACAGCGGGCGAATGCCGTCGAGCACGGCGTGGCCGAATTCGTGGTTGACGATGTCGGTCGAGAGGCAGGTGTAGACGATGTCGGGATCGGACCCGAAGTAATAGAACTGGAGCGACTTGCTGCCGCGGTCATAGAAGGCGTTCTCGCCGTAGCCGGCGCGGGGCACGACGATCAGACGGTTCCCCTCGAACGCCCAGGGGATATGCCGGCCGAGAGCGGAGGCTTCCTCGAAGAACGCCAGGGCGCGTTGCAGGGTGGCCCAGACGCTCACCTGATGAAACTGCGGGAGGTGAGCCGTCTTCTGGTCGACGGCCTGGCCGCCGATGACGAACGTCTGGAGATCCTCGTTCCATTCAGCGGGAGGCGTGAGCTCATCGGTGTCGGCGTTGTAGTCGACGACGGCGAAGCGGGCGCTCGTCGGTCCGTCGGCGAGGCCCGGCTCCCAGTCGACGCACAGCTTTTCGTTGAAGGCGAGGCCCGGGTTGTCCTTCGCCACCGCCGGATCCTGCATGTAGGTGGTGAAGGGGATCTGCAGTTTGCACTCCCCTTTGAGGCTGGAGGGGAGATGGCGGCCGACCGCATACAGCGCGACGCGATTGTCGGGAGAGATCTCGGCGGTGAAAGATTTTCGCCGCGTCGCTTTCGGAGCCGCGCCGTCAGCAGTGCCGGATTGCTTTTTCGCCACGGAAACCTCCTACCGGAAATCACGCCTGCAAGGGCGGTCGCTCGAAGCCGAGTCTGATCACGCACCGCGGCATCCCACACGAATTTGGATATGCACATGATCTCTCAATACTTCTTCAATAAGAATACAACCAAAGCTCAGGATGAGAAAGGGCTCAGCAGGGGGTTCGTGGCCTGCGACCTCATCCTCTATCTCCTTCTCCTGAAGGAAAAGGAGGACGACTGCGGGTCGTATGGCCCGTAGGAGTGCGTTGTGCGCACCTTTAGGTTCCTCAGCCAGCACACCGTACCCGGTGAGGGGATCGTCCGGGTTTGAGCGTTCATTCCGAGCCAGCCCCGATGGTGGGGTCTGGCGAGGAGGATCCATGAAGAACCGAATACTGCTGAGTTTGGGTTTATTGTCCCTGCTTCCGGCGACGGGGGTGCTCGGCGCGCCGCTGCCGCAGGACGCCTCGGCCGGCCAGATAACACCGCCGCTGTTGAGGCCCGAACCGCCGAAGTGGGAAGACCGGAGCTCGAGCTCCAAGACGGGCTCGGGCCAGGGTTTCGAGGCCAGCCGCCTGCGGCAGGTCATGGCCGATCTGCCGGCGAAGGCTTCGGCCAACCAGATGGAGCTGGCGCTGTACGATGTGCTGCCGCAGATCTACCGCGCGACCAATCGGGATCTGCCCGTGGTCGCCGAGGTCGTGGCGAAACTGCGCGAACAGCCCGGCGCCGTCGAGGCGATCGCGCGGCAGTACAAACAATTGCCGGCCGAGGCGCTCGAGCACCGGCTCGTGGTCATCGGTATGCTGGGCGAGATGAAGCGGTCCGACGCCATGGCGCAACTGCGCGAGGTGGTCTGGGCTTCCCTACCCCCCGCCGACTCGCAGGCGGACAAGCTAACCGCGCGCGACTTCGAGGAGATGGTTCAGGTCAAGGCGGTCGAGGGGCTGGCCTTTCTGGCGACGCCGCAGGCCGACGAGGCGGTGCGCGAGGTGATCGCGAAACACGAGGCCCTTCACGTGCGGGTCTCGGCGATCGACGCCTACATGTGGAACCACGGTGATCGTCCGGAGACGGCCGCCGAACTGTACCGATTGCTGCCCGCCGAGCTGCACCCGTACGTCGAACGGCCGCGGTTTCAGCGCGGCCAGGATGCCGAGGAATTCACGCGGCGGCTGCGCGCCTGGCAGGAGAAGTGGGGAGCCAAGCCCCAGACGACGACGCCCGCCGAAGACCACGACGGGGGTGTGAAATGAGATCTGAAACGAAGACCCTGCCGCGGACGAGAGCCCTCATCGCGATGGTCGTCGCCCTCGTCCTCCTGCCGGCCGCGGCTGGCGCCGTGTGCCCCAACACCGTCGAAACGGACGAACAGGCCCTCTGGAACGTCCACAACTGCTGGCCGGCGTTTCGCGACTGGTTCCGTCCCTATTTCAACCTCCAGTCGGACCACTGGAGCGGGAGCTGGGGCTGGGCGACGTGCGATCCCACCCAGGCCTTTCCCAAGATGTGGGACTCGGCCTACCTGATCACCTACGGATTGCAGGACTCGACCCGCGGCCCCTGGCACAGCGACGTCGATTACTACCACTGGGCCGCGGGCAGCCAGCACGGCTTCCGCTTCGAGCCGGAGGACGCGAACAGCGCCTTCGCCGAGGCGTTCTGGGGGATTTTCGTGACCGATCGCGTGGAGATGCAGTGCCCCAGCTTCAACAGCCGGACCGCGGGCGTACGGGGCGGAACCATGTTGCACGAGTCGACCCACATCACGTTCGACTCCAGCCATGGGTCCAACCTGCCGGGCAGCAACTGCGGGTCGTCCCCCTGCACGGACGATTGGTTCTTCCACTACCTCAACTCCTACTCCTACGGCTCGCTCGCCGGCCACCGGCACTCGATGAACCAGATCCAGATCGAGTGGCTGTGCGACCTGTCCGAGTTCGGCGAGTGGTGGGTGCCCGTTACGACCGGACTCATCGCGAAGAGCGAGGCCAACGACCGGATGAACAACCGGATCCGCAACCCCCCCGGCTGGACCTGCGGCAGCCCGCGCCCGATCTACGTGGCGCCGCCGCCGCCGCCACCGCCGCCCGAGTGCCTGATCCCAACGAACTGCCCGTAGCGCAAAGTAGCCCTGCCGGCAGGCGCGTAACCGCTTCCGGGAACGAAGTGCGGAACGAAGTGCCATGCTTGCAGTCGAAGAGGGGCGGCCGTAAGGCCGCCCCTCAGGTGCCTTGGTGGGAGGTGCCTCGTTCTCGGAACATCTCGTGCTGGGATTCGTGACGTCCGAGGTCGGAGAGGATCGGGACGGCGAATCACCTGGAACCTTCTTGGGAACTTTCTTGGCTCGGCCCCAAGAGCACCGCGCCAGAGGGCGACGACAATCCGGGCTCTCTCCTCTATTGGCCGGCTCCGGAGAGGGGCCAGATGATTCTGGAGAGGCGGTCCGCGACGAAGCCCAAGACAGCCCTTCGCGTTTCGGACATCTCTGAAATATGGCTTAGACCCCCTTCTCAAACTCAAGCCGTTCTAGGACGAAGAAGATTCGAGGGTCTTTTTACGTCTTATCTGTGCATGAGCCGAAGACTCCGATTCATCCCAGAAGGCGGATCCCTCGTCGAGGTCACCTGCCGCACCGTCCAGGGCCGCCACCTCCTTCGCCCCAGCCCGCAGCTCAACGAGATCGTCGTTGGGGTTCTGGGACGGGCCCAGCGGCTGTACGACGTCCCGATCTGCGCTTTCGTATTTCTCTCGTCCCATTATCACCTCCTGCTCGACGTCAGGGACGCCCGCCACCTCTCGAGCTTCATGCGCTATCTGAACTCAAATCTCGCGCGGGAGGTGGGCCGGCTCGTCGACTGGAGCGACGGGGTCTGGTCACGGCGCTATCAGGCGATCGTCGTCAGCTCCGAGGAGGAAGCCCAGATCGCGCGCCTGAAATATATTCTCGCGCACGGGGTCAAAGAGGGATTGACCGAGCGGCCCCGGGACTGGCCGGGCCTCCATGTCGCGCGAGCCCTGGTGGATGGCGAACCCCTCCAGGGGTACTGGTTCAGCCGCACTCTGGAGTACGCCGCCCGGCAACGGGGAGAAACGTTCGATCGGCTCCAGTACGCGACTCGCGAAACCGTGACGCTCTCTCCCCTACCCTGCTGGAAGCACCTTCCCGAGGACGCCTGGAAGAGCCGGGCTCTCGGCGTGGTCGCTCAGGTCGAAACCGAAGCCGCCGCCCGGAGAGCCAGGACCGGCAGCCAGCCGCTGGGCGTAGCGGCGATCCTGGGCAAGCATCCGCAACATCGCCCCGCGCGCCTGAAGAAGTCTCCCGCTCCCTTGTTCCATGCGCTCCGCCAGAGCGTGCGTCAAGAGCTTTACGAAGGATATGCCTGGTTCGTCGCCGCCTTCCGACAAGCCGCCGAAAAGCTGAAAGCCGGAGATCGCAGCGCGGCCTTCCCCGCCGGGTGCTTTCCGCCAGCGCTCCAGTTCGTGGGAGGGTAATCTTCCGGCCGAGCCAGGCTGCCTACAGATTCACGAAAGCGCGAAGTGCTCTTCCTCAGAGGACGTGTATCCAGACGTCAAATTTTCCTGAAGCCTCGGACTCGTAGCAGGCCAGATTTGCCCGACTCCTGTCCTTCGGCCGCTGGAAACAGCCCCCGAATCTCCGAAACGCGACTTCAGTCTCTCTACATGGGGCTGTCTTGTCGGTGAAGATGACGAGCTTTTATAGAATCACCTGGAACCTTTAT
>CAVXIG010000013.1:0-92984 GCA_963761645.1 uncultured Acidobacteriota bacterium | reverse complement strand
GGCACGTGTACCGGATGGAGCTGCCGGCGCCGGGGGACGAGAACGTTCTGCGCGAGGTCATCAGCGACCTGATGAGCGAGCCGTTCGATTCCAGGCGGCCGCTCTGGAGCTTCCACCTGCTGGAGAACTACAAGGGCCAGGGGTCCATCCTCATGGGCCGTCTCCACCACTGCATCGGCGACGGCATGGCCCTGCTCCTGGTGCTGCTGTCGCTGACCGACGAGACGGCCGAGACGGCCGACGATCTCGACAGCCCGTTCACCGACTTCTTCCGCCGGCCGCCTCAGGAGCACGAGGCCGCCACCCGGCTCGCCGAGCGGATCATGCCCGACGGCATCCGCCTGATGCGGCAGTCGGCCGAGGGGTTCCGCTCCATGAACGCCCTGGCCACCGGGGTGGCGTCGGCCGGCGCCTTCGGCCGGCTGGTGCTCCGCCTGCCCGACCCGCCGACGATGTTCAAGGGACCGCTCGGCATCCCGAAGCGGGTCGCCTGGTCGGAGCCGATCGCGGTCGACGACGTCAAGGAGGTCGGGCGCGCGCTCCAGGGGACGATCAACGACGTCCTGCTCTCGGCGATGACCGGGGGACTGCGGCGCTATCTGGACCGCAAGGGAAAGCAGGCCCACGGGCTGAACTTCCGGGCGGCGATGCCGGTCAACCTGCGGTCGCTCGACGACATGTCGGATCTGGGCAACCAGTTCGGGCTGATCTTCCTGTCGCTGCCGGTGGGGATCGACGACCCCGTGGAGCGGCTGGCCGAGCTGCACCGGCGGTCGGTGGCGCTGAAGCGCTCGGCGGAGCCGATCGTGGTCTACGGCATCCTGAAGATGCTGGGAATGGTGCCGCTGGCGGTGCAGAGGATGGTGGTGAAGATTTTCGCCGCCAAGACGACCGCCGTGATGACCAACGTGCCCGGCCCGCGGGAGGAGCTCTATCTCGCGGGCAAGGCGGTCCGTGAGATCTTCTTCTGGGTGCCGCAGTCGGGGCGGGTGGGGCTCGGCATCAGCATCTTCAGCTACGCCGGCCACGTTCGCCTGGGACTCGCCTCGGACACCGGCCTGGTCCCCGACCCGGAGCTCATCGTCGAGGGGTTCCACGAGGAATTCGAGGAGCTGCGGGCGCGGGCGCGGCGGGCCTGACCGGAGTGCCTTCTCTTTGATGGGCAGCACGATTTGATCGGCAGCACGATCTCCCACTACCGGATTCTCGATCGCCTCGGGGGCGGCGGCATGGGCGTCGTCTACAAGGCGGTCGATCTCAAGCTGGACCGGCCGGTGGCGCTCAAGTTTCTCGCCGGCCAGCGCGGCGCCTCCGAGGAGAGCAAGCAGCGCTTCATCCGCGAGGCCCGGGCCGCGTCGGCGCTCGACCACCCTGCCATCTGCACGATCTACGAGATCGACGAGACCGGCGACGGCGCGCTGTTCATCGCCATGGCCCTGTGCGAGGGGGAGACGCTGCGCGACCGGATCGAGCGCGGGCCGCTCCCCCTGGCCGAGGCGGTCGCGATCGCCGAGCAGATCGCCGCCGGCCTCGCCCGCGCCCATGAGAAGGGGATCGTCCACCGCGACGTCAAGCCGGCCAACATCATGGTGGCTCCCGACGGCCGGGTGAAGATCGTCGATTTCGGTATCGCCAAGCTCGCCGATCAGTCCCGCATCACCCGCGCCGGCGCGGCCGTGGGCACGGCGTCCTACATGTCCCCCGAGCAGTTCCACGGCGAGCCCGCCGACGCCCGCACCGACGTCTGGTCGCTGGGGGTGGTGATCTACGAGATGGTGACCGGCCGGCCGCCGTTCACGGGCGATTCGGAGATCGAGATCGCGCGGGCCATCCTGGGGCAGAGCCCGCGGCCGATGGTCTCGCTCCGCCCCGGTGTGCCGCCGGACCTCGAGCGGCTGGTGCGGCACGCCCTGGCGAAGCGGCTGGAAGAGCGCATCGCGAGCATGGAGGCGATGCGCACCGCCCTCCGGGACCTCGCTCCGGCGCTCACGGCGGTAGCCTTCTCCTCCGACGACGACCGCACGCTGCTCGATTTTCCCGGCGCGCCCACGCTCCTCGGCGCAACCGGGCCCCTGGTCTCCGCCGGCCCGCCCGGGGACAGGGTCGGCCCCTACGAGATCCTGGAGATCCTCGGCGGCGGCGGCATGGGGATCGTCTACAAGGCGCGCGACACCCGGCTGGCGCGGATCGTCGCCTTGAAGTTCCTGCCGCCGGAGCTGACCCGCGATCCGCAGGCCAAGGAGCGGTTCGAGCAGGAGGCGCGGGCGGCCTCGAGCCTCGACCACCCCAACCTGTGCACCATCCTGGAGCTGGGGGAGACCCCGGACGGCCGGCTCTATCTCGCCATGCCCTGCTACGACGGCGAGACTCTGCGCCGCCGGATCGAGCGCGGGCCGCTGCCGGTCGCGGAGGCGGTCGACATCGCCCTGCAGATCGCCCGCGGCCTCTCGAAGGCCCACCGCAGCGGCATCGTCCACCGCGACATCAAGCCGGCGAACGTGATCGTCACCACCGACGGGGTGGTGAAGATCCTCGACTTCGGCCTCGCCAAGCTGGCCGGCGCGGCCGCGATCTCGCAGACCGGCTCCTCGGCCGGCACCCCCGCCTACATGTCGCCGGAACAGGCGCGCGGCGACGAGGTGGACCCGCGGACCGATCTCTGGTCGCTCGGCGTCGTGCTCTACGAGATGCTGGCCGGACGGCGGCCGTTCCGGGGGGAGCGCGAGCAGGCGGTGGTCTACTCGATCCTCAACGAGCGCCCGCAGCCGTTGCGCGAGCTGCGCCCGGACGTGCCGCCGGAGCTGGCGCGGCTGACCGAGCGGCTGATGGCCAAGGAGCCGGCGGACCGCTTCGCCAGCGTCGACGAGCCGCTGGCCGAGCTGCGCGCCTTCGCGGGCGAGCCAGGGACCACCACCTTTCTGACGCTCTCTTCCGGGCGCAGGACCGGGCGGTGGATCTGGGGGGCGGCCGCCCTGGCGGTGGCGGCCGTCGTCGCCGGCTATCTTTTCCTGGCGCGGCCGCGGAGCGCCGAGGCGCCCGTCCACGCCACCTTCACCCGGCTGACCGACCAGGAAGGGCGCGAGACCTTTCCCAACGTCTCGCCGGACGGCCGCGAGTTCGCCTACGTCAAGCTGACGTCGGCGGGGAACCTCGACGTCTACTCGCAGCGAATCGGCGGCAGCAACGCCAGGAATCTCACCGCGGATTCCCCCGCGGACGACACCCAGCCGGCGTTCTCGCCCGACGGCGGCACGATCGTCTTCCGTTCCGAGCGGGACGGCGGCGGCATCTTCCTGATGGGGGCGACGGGGGAGTCGGTGCGCCGGCTGGTGAGCTTCGGGTACAACCCCGTCTGGTCTCCGGACGGCAAGGAGGTGGTGGTGGCGACCGAGGGGATCACCTCGCCGGCCTGGCGGTCCTCGGTGAGCCAGCTCTGGCGGATCAGAGTGGAGGACGGCAGCCGGCGGCTGGTGACGCCGGGCGACGCCGTGCAGCCGAGCTGGTCCCCTCACGGCCAGCGGATCGCCTACTGGGGGATTCCGGACGGGAAGGCGCAACGGGATCTGTGGACGCTGCCGGTGGCGGGCGGCAAACCCGTCCAGGTCACCGATGACGCCTATCTCAACTGGAGCCCGGTCTGGTCGCCGGACGGCCGCTATCTCTACTACGCCAGCGATCGGGGGGGCAGCATGAATCTCTGGCGGATCCCGATCGACGAAGACTCGGGGAAGGTCCGCGGAGCGCCCGAGCCGGTCACCACGCCGTCGGCGTCGAGCGGTCTGCCGAGCCTGGCCAAGAGCGGCCGCCGCATTCTCTACGCCGTGGACGACAGCAACGCCAACGTCTACAGCGCCGGTTTCGATCCTGCCGGCGCCCGCGTGGCCGGGCCCTTTCAGCCCGTCACGCAAGGTTCGCGCTTCATCCGTTACGCGGAGCCTTCGCCCGACGGCCGCTGGATCGCCTACGACACCTCCGCTCCCCAGGAGGATCTGTTCGTGATGCGGGCTGACGGCACGGGGCTGCGGCGGCTCACCAACGACACGGCCAAGGACCGCGTGCCCCGCTGGTCGCCGGACGGCTCCCACCTCCTCTTCTTCTCGGACCGTGGCGGAAAGTATGAGGCGTGGGCGGTGCGGCAGGACGGCAGCGGCCTGCGGCAGGTCACCCAGGTGGCCGGCGAGCCTGTGTTCAACCCCATCTGGTCGCCGGACGGCCAGCGGATCGCGGCCACTCTCGGCTTCGCCCGCACGGTGCTCTTCAACTGGCGGGACGCCGGGGAGCCGTCCTCGCCGCTCCCCTTCCCAGGGAACCTGCCCGGCTTCAGTCCGAACTCCTGGTCTTCCGACGGCCGCCGTCTGGCCGGCAACAGGAACAATTCCGAGATCGTCGTCTACGGGCTTGAATCCCACAAGCTGGAGCCCCTGGGGCATCGCGGCCTGGCGCCGTTCTGGCTGGCGGACGGCCGGCGGCTCCTGTATCTGGACCAGGGGAAGCTCTTCGTCCTCGACACCGTCACGCGGGAGACCCGGGAGGTTCTCGCGCCGCCGCCGAGCTCCACCTTCCTCCTGGCCAGCCTCAGCGCGGACAACCGGACCCTCTATACGGTCCGCGCTACCGACGAGGGGGATATCGGGATGATCGATCTCGAGTAGATCTTATATACTTTCTCTATCGCGTTCAGAGATTTCCTGGTATTTGGGGTCTTCCCCAGGGAGGTGAGCATGGCTTTCGTGTCCAGGGACCTGATGGTCAATGTCCTCTACAAGATGACGGAAGGCGGAGGAGAAGGCGACAGGACCGGCTGCACGCCGAGTCCTACTCAGGGCGATGGCGGCGGCTGTACCCCGAGCCCGCCGGACCGGGACTGTACGCCGAGCCCGCCGGGGAACTGCACGCCGAGCCCGCCGGACGGAAACTGCACGCCGAGCCCGCCGGATCAGGGCTGCACGCCCAGCCCGCCCAGGGGATACGGAGATGAGGACAAAGCCCCCCGGCAAGCCCTCGCCTCCCTGCGGCAGCAGCTCCGCGAAACACTAGCGCAGGCCTGAGGCCGGAGACGCCATGGCGGCCGGGATTGCGGAAGGCCTGTCGGGAGCTTCGCCGGCGGAGCTGCTCGGGCGGGCCTTCCGGGCCAATCCAGAGTATGAGCTGGTGCTGTTCGACCGTCTGTCCGCGGGCGAGCGGCACCGGCTCGAGGGTTTTCGCCGGGATCCCGGCTTCTACGGCGTGCTGCGCCCCCGCGGCCGGCAAGGGATGGGCGTCAAGGCGGTCGACCGCGAGACCGCCCTGCTCTTTCTGACCCTGCGCGAGCCCGGACTCCTGCCCGCCTACGTGCGGGAGGTCCTCGGAGAGGGCACCGCCAGGACCATGGCGCAGCTCCTGGCCGACGGCATCCTGGAGGTGGAGCACGAGGGCGCCTTCGTCTCCGGCCCGGCCGCCTTCGCGCTGCTCCCGAGCGGCCCGGCGGCCCGGCGGGGGAGCCGCGCGGCCGCCTGGCCCGCCTCTCGCTCGCGGCGCTCCGCCACGGCGAGGCCCTGGCGCTCGACGATCCGCTGCAACTCGCCTGGCGCCTCTACGCCTACAACCGCCTCCCGCTCACCCCCCGCTGGCAGCGGCTCCTGCCGTCGCCCGAGGCCGTCCGGGATTACCTCGGCGTCGGGCCGCGGGGGGCGAACCGGCCGTTCCTCGACCGCGTCTGGGCGCCGGGAGCTCCCATGGACGGCTGGCTGAGCTGGACCGCCCGCGGGCGTCGCACGGAGCCCTTGAAACCGGGCGGCACCACCTACAAGCTCTACGTGAGCCCGACCCCCGAGTGCCTCCGCGAGGGGTTCGGCGCCGTGCTCGAAGCGCTGGCGGCGGCGCGCGCCCGCCAGTTCAAGGTCGGCGACGGCGCCGCCGGCCTGCTCCGGCCGGACAAGATCGTCGCCTACTTCCCCGATTTCGAGCGCCTGGCCGAGGCCGCCGACGCCGTCCTCGCCCGGCTCGCCGGCACCCCCGGCATCGCCGCCCAGGGGGTGCCGTTCACCTCCGAGATCGGCGGCGACGGGCTGCTCTCCTGGGGCGTCGATCCGCCGGCCGGCGAGCGCTCCTCGCTCTGGGACGGGCGCGAGAGCTGGCGGCTCTGGCTGAGCCACCGGCTGGCCCGGGCGCTGATCGACGCCCGGGCCGCGGAGACGCCGGATAACGCCGGGGTCGAGCCCTGGCGCTTCGCCCTCGAGCGCGTCCGCCTCGACGGGGTGGACACCGCCACCTGGACGCCGGGCGCCCTGCTCTGGAAGGGAGCCTGAGGAGCGGATGGCGATCACCGATCCCCTGTTGCTCCCCGCGGACGTGCTCCTGGTCCCGGTGGCGGACCTCCCCGAGGAGGTGCGCCGCCAGTTCCCCCACGGCGAGGGGGACTTCGCGATCAGCCGCCCGCGCTCGCGGTCGACCTCGCGGGTGCTCGACGCCGGCGCGGCGGCGCTGCTCGATGAGTTCCGCTCGCCGCGGACCGTCGTCGAGGCGGTGATCTCCTACAGCCGCGCCCGCGAGACCGATCCGGAGGCCGTCCTCGAGCAGTGCTACCCGATGATCGAATCCCTGCTGGCCGCCGGTTTCCTCGCCGAGGCGGGCTCGGCGGAGGCGGACGACATCCAGCCGTCCCTCGCGCCCGGCGAGGAGGTCGCCGGCTTCGAGGTGCTGGGCTGCGTGCAGACGCTCGAGGACACCGAGCTCTACCAGGTGCGGACCGGCGGGCGGGCGGCGGCCCTGAAGATCGAGCGCTCCGCGGCGGCCGGACGGGAAGGGCACGGCGGCGCCCTCTTCGAGCGCGAGGCGGCGATCCTGCGGCATCTCGACGGCGCGGGCGCGCCGCGCCTGCTGGCCACCGGGGATTTCGACGGCAGGCGATGGCTGGCGACCGGCTGGTGCCCCGGGATCGACGCGGCATCGGCCGCCGCCGAGCTCCGCCGCGGCGAGATCTATCCTGGAGGACAAGACAGCGCGGGCCTGCTGGCGCTCTGCCGGGCGATCCTCGCCGCCTACGCCGGCCTCCACGAGCGGGGGGTGATCCACGGCGACGTCCATCCGAGGAACATCCTGGTGGCGGGGGATGGGCGGGTCCAACTGGTGGATTTCGGTCTGGCGCTCTGGGAGGGAGCGGGCGAGCTCGGCCGCCCCCGCCGCGCCGGAGTCGCCTTCTACTATGAGCCCGAGGCCGCCGCCGCGATGCGGTCCGGCGCGCGGATGCCGCCCCCCTCCCGCGCGGGCGAGCAGCACGCGGTGGCCGCCCTCGTCTACCAGCTCCTGACCGGGTCCCACTACCGCGACTTCTCGCTGGAAAAGCAGGAGATGCTGCGCCAGATCGCCGAGGAGCCGCCGCTCCCCTTCGTCGAGCGGGGCGCCGAGCCCTGGCCGGAGGTGGAGGCGGCGCTCGCGCGGGCTCTCGGCAAGGAGCCGCCGGCGCGTTTTCCCGGCATCGGCGATCTGCTCGCCGCGCTCCCGGCCGCCGCGCCCCCGCCGCGGCCGAGGCCGCGCGCGGGGGTCCCTCCGGCGGAGGCCCTGCTCGCGCGGGTGCTCGCCCGGGTCGGCCCCGGCGGCGACCTCTTCCGGGAGGGGCTCCCCGAGCCGCCGCGGATCACCGTCAGCTATGGCGCCGCGGGGATCGCCTGCGGGCTCCACCGCATCGCTCTCGCCCGCCAGGACGCCGAGCTTCTCGCCCTCGCCGACCTCTGGGCTCTCCGGGCCGCGCGGGGGCGGGGGGACGAGGGGGACGTCTACTCGGCCTCCATGGAGATCACCCCGGAGACCGTCGGCCGGAGCTCCATCCATCACTCCGCAACCGGGGTCCATTGCGTGCGGGCGCTGATCGCGCAGGCTCTTGGATTTCCGGCCGAGCGGCGGCAAAGTCTCCAGGCGTTCCTGGAGGCCGTCCGCGAGCCCTGCCCCGAGCCGGACCTGACCCTGGGCCGCTCGGGGTTCCTGCTCGCCGGCTCCCTGCTGCTCGACACCCTCGCCGAGGGCGCGCCGGAAGCCGGGCCGCTGATCGAGAGGGGCGAGCGGATCCTGCGCGACCTCTGGCGCGAGCTCGACGGGATGCCCCCGCTCTCCGCGGCGCACGAGGCGAGCCTCGGCATGGCGCACGGCTGGGCGGGCTTTCTCTACGCCGCGCTGCGCTGGTGCCGGTCGGCGGGAACCTCCCGGCCGGAGCGGCTCGCGGCGAGACTCGCCGAGCTGGCCGCTTGCGCCCGGCCCTGGGGGCGCGGGCTCCGCTGGCGCTGGGGGCGCGGCCGGAGGGGCGGTGGGGGATCTCCTCGATGGCCGGCTGGTGCAACGGCAGCGCCGGGTTCGTCTATCTCTGGACGCTCGCCCATCAGGTTTTGGGAGATGAGCTCTACCGCCAACTCGCCGAGGGGGCCGCCTGGAACGCCTGGGAGGCGCCGGACGCCAACGGCAGCCTCTGCTGCGGCCTCGCCGGCCGCGCCTACGCGCTCCTCCACCTCCACAAGCACGGCGGGGGAGAGGAGTGGCTCCTCCGCGCCCGCGAGCTCGCCGGCCGCGCCGCGCTGGCCATCGAGCGGAGCGAGGCGCCGGACAGCCTCTACAAGGGCGCCATGGGAGTCGCCGTCCTCGCCGCCGACCTCGCCCGGCCCGCGGACGCGGTCTTCCCCTTCTTCGAAGAAGAGGAGTGGTAAAGAAAACCCTGGACGTTTCCCGGCTTCTCTCCGTATACACTCCTTGTCGTTCTATTTATAAGGAAGTATGCATGAGAAAGCTGCCGTCGCTGTTGTCCCTCCTGCTCTGCCTGCTGCTCGCCGGAACCGCCCTCGCCCAGGGAGGCCCTGAGAAGCCCGCCCCGCGGATCGCCTTCGAGGGCTCGGCGGTGGTGGCGAGCGGACTGACGCCTGGAAAGCCGGTGGTCTGGTTCGGCGTCGAGCACCGGATCGGCGCGGATTTCGCGGGGACGATCGCGGAGCGCTACGACGCAGGCACGGCCGCGGCGGACGGCACGGCGCGCCTCGACCTCGAGCAGCCCGCCGCACCGAGCTCTTTCTGGGTGGCGGTGGATGTCGACAGCGGCACCTTCGCCGTGGCGGGACCGGACGGCTACCGTCTGCGGAAGCCGGGGCGCCCCGCCCGTCTCGGGCCGGGGGCGGCAGAGGCGTCCGACGAGATCCTGGACGATCACCCTCTGCTGGTGGGGCTGGTGGTTCGACCCGCGGAAGGAGCCTGGGCGTTCGCGGTTGGCGATGGCGGCCCGAGCGACGGCGACGGCGTCAACGACGGCCACCTCCGCTTCGCCCTCGACCGGCTCCGCCCGCTCCCCGGGAGCCCGGCCGCGCCCTCCAGGCTCGGCGGCAAGGATCTCTGGTTCATCGTCGACCCGCTGGCCATGGAGATCGCCGTGCACAAGGGAGGGGTGGCGCAATGAGTGGCCGCAAGCTCCTGCCACCCCTGCTTCTGATCGCCGTTCTCCCGCTCGCCCTGGCCCTGCCGGGCGCGGCGCAGATCCATCCGAACACCGCGGCCGGCTTTCCCGTCGAGCAGTCCTTCCACGTCGGGGATGTCGACAGCGTCAACCTGTTCAACGGCGCGCTGACGCTGACGATCCCGATCGGCGGCTCCTATCCGGTCAACGGCGGCTTCTCCTACAACCTGAAGCTGGTCTACAACTCCAGCTCCTGGCAGTTCAAGACGGTCGAGTACACTTTCCCGGGCAACCCGACCCTCTTCCGCACCCAGGCCTATCCGAGCCCCTGCTCCAACGCGGGCCTCGGCTGGCGGGTGTCGTTCGGCAGGTTCAATCCACCCTGCCTGTCGGTGGACCCGCTGCCGCCGGGGGTTCTCGACTACCAGGACGAGAACGGCACCGATCACGTCTTCTATCCGACGCTGCACGCTGGGGACGCCGAGGACGCCCCGGTCGCCGGCGTCTCCGATGTCGAGTACACCCGCGACGGCAGCTACCTGCGGCTGAAGGTCTACACCGCCGGCTACCGGGAGATCGAGTTCCCCGACGGCTCGGCGCGCCGGTTCGACTCGACCGGTATGCCGACCGAGCTGCGCGATCCGTTCGGCAACAAGCTGTCGATCAGCTACGCCACGCCCAACCATATCGCCAGCAAGAAAACAATGCCTAAGGCTCTCATAGTGTCTCCGGGATCGGCCTCTTGATCGGCTCGAAGCTGGTGAAGGTCCCCATCGATGTCCTTAGGGTGCTGGGCATGAATCATCGACACCGTAAGGCTCATAAAGCAACGGTTGAGAGTCGTCCCAGATAAAAAGAACCTCGTTGGACTCTATGCGTGCGCTACCCGCCGCCGGTGTCTTGCGGAGGAAATAGACCAAGCGGTGAGGTCCTGAGGAAAGAGGAACCTGCCAGCGCCAGCGGCCAAGAGCTTTGCTGAAGCTCCCGCGCTCGGAGCCAGGCAGAAACCCGGCAAGACTGACTTGGAAACCGTAAGAGCTGCCGGGACGGATGCTGGGGATCATTCCACCCCATCGATAAACCCTTAGGCTGAGCTCCCGGCCGTCGAGGAGGATGCCTGAGCGTACCTGAAGCAGCGGTGCATTGAAAGAGGTTTTCGAGCGGCTCGTGAACAGGACCTGAAAATCGGGACTATCGGTGGTTCGAGAGATCACCGGCGTGAGCACGAGCGTACCCTCGAGCTCAACTTCAGCCGGAGGCTGCTCCGGGAGGTCTTGCAAGTTGAAGAGAGTCAACAGCAGGAGCGGAATGGCAATGATGCCCAAGTCGGACCTCCGTAAGCTTCGTAACTAACTTTCCGTCCCATCCTGCATATTGGACATAGCAGGCTTTGGTTCGACACACACTTTCAATGCTCCCTCAGAGGCGCCATTCACTTCGACAGATCCATTCCTGATCACTGAATGTGGAGCCTTCGATAGGGCAGCCCCCGCACGAGAGCCTCTCAAATTCTAAAGAAGGCAAACCTGACCTCGCCCTTATAAATTTAAAGTATAGCCTATGATCTTTGCCAAGCAGGTTGACGAAATGCTCGATCACTCGTCCTTTTGGTCGAAGATTCACCTTATCGCTATAGATTGGCATTCTAGTATCGCCGAAGAGTACTGGCGGCACCAGCCTGGGAAAGGCCGGTACCGTGCGCCTGAGTAAGTCTACACAGAAGCTCCGTCGCCCCTTGCCTGGGCTGGCGTTGAATATCCACGTTGCCGATGGTTGCCTGAAACTCTGGAGCTGTTGGATAGAGAACATCTCGCCCCGCAATATTTTCATTGCGATACGTGGAGGTTTGGGCCGCTATCTTGGATAGCACTTCTTCTACGGTCGCATCTCGAAGGTTCAGGCTCACGACACTCCGTTGACCAGAATCTATGAAAGAAACAGCTGCGCATTCATGGGTCCGCAGATACTCTACTACCATAGATATGGGGACCTTATCGACCTTTATGTCAATCCCATATAGAGCTGAGGAGAGGGTTGCTATCGTGCTCAGAGTAAGAGCCTGAAAAAGAGGGAACTTGGTATTATCCATGATCACCTGGCGTCCGCGGCGACCTTCGCTCAATCCTTTCCGAGCCAAGCGAGAAGACGAGGTAACCTTTGTCTCTCTCGATAACAAAAAATGCACCCTTATTGTTGCCAAGGAGTTGACCCAGCTGGTCTATGACAGTTGCATCTCTGTCCAGAGAAACATGCTCCGTAAAGACGGGTGCACTCACGAGCCCCGCGATGAATACTTCCGTCCCTCGGAAAAAATCGGAGGCTTCACTGAGACGATCAACGTACCGCTTGGCAGCGAAAGCCCTGGGCATATCGACTACCTCAACCCCTCGTACGGTTTGCGTAAAGATTGGCAGATCTTGATAGATTACCACGTGATGATTGGTAATGGAGCACAGGTACCCGGGACGGGCCGCAACCAATTCCTGAAGCAGGGACTTGATCGTGACATCTTTAGCGTCGAGGTTAATAGGGGCGCTTGCCGATCCTTCTATGGATGAAATAGGGGCTCTTTCGGTCGAGCGGAGTTGTCCAACTATAGCGCCGAATGTCATTCCCGAATATGATGCGGAGACTCGCTTGTTGAGAAAATCTAAGCCTAGGCCGTCCGCATACTCAGAGCATGGTACAGTAGGAGGCCTATAGGATGAGTCCATGCTCTCTGAATTCCCGCACGCCAGCAACAAGAAGGCCACCAACAACGGTTTGTAGCCATGTGACGCCGCCCTAATTTGAAATATCCTCATTGCACAACTCCCGGTAAACACCCATCGGATAAGCGGCTAAAATGTGAATGTGATATCTCTCTCCTTGACCAATCACGTACCTACATAGATCTTCTGATGTTGGGTGATTGTGCAGGTGCCTATAGGAAATCTCCAAATGGGCCCGCATATCGCGTGAATATCTGTGCAGGGTCGATCAGAAGCGATACTGAAAAGTCTATTCCCCGGAGCGACTCTGCATCCAGGACCGCTGATATCGACGACAGAGGGGCATCCTGGACTACTTGTGCTCGTCAGTTCCTCGTCCAGATACTCAGTCTCCATGCTGATGTGATCGCACGAATGGGTAACTTCGGTAAAATCTTCCTTTATCCCTGCATAGCAGTCGCCTGGGTGACAATCTGGCAGCAGAGAGGAGATGTCTGGATCATTCCGTGGAATCGATCGCCGATTATTAATTGTAACACCTAATTGTGAACAAATCTTGGGTATAAGACCTCTGCCCGTCAAACAGTGACCTTCTCCATCGCAGGCCTTCCCGGTAGCGCAGGATTGGCAAAATGCCTTTGGATCCGGAACGCATTGGCTTCCTGTGCACTTCAGGCAATCCGCGCAATTCTCAGGCGTCCCGCCCGCGGCCGGATCTCCGCAGCAGTGCCAGCCGGCCTTGAGGACTCCCACGCCGAGGTTGGAGACGATCGCCGAGCCGTCCTCGCTCACGGTGGCGGGGCCGATGCTCACGAAGTGGCCGAGATCGTGGTCGAAGGAGTACATCTCAGTGACGGCGCCCGGGGCGAGGCCCTCCACATTGGGAAGGGTGAGGCGGGCCGGCGGGTCGAAGCGGGCTCCGGCCGGCTGGATGGTGACGATCAGGCGCGGCTGCTGGCCGAAGTTGGGGACCATGGGCACCTTGTCATTGTGCACCACCGTGACGCTCACCACTCCGCTCCGGGAGCCTCCCGGGAAGGTCACCGAGCCAGGCGCGATCTCCAGGGCGAAGCCGGGCACCTCGGGCAGCGTCAGCGTTCCCCCGCGCGTCTCGTCCACGGCCAGGCCGTTGTGCTGGTCGAGAGGCAGGAGGTAGATCGGCATGTTGACCGTATTATCCCTCCCCGGGATCGTGGTCAGCGCGAACTCGAGGTCCGGCCACGAGCCGGGGCGCTCGGCGGTGCTGCCGTCCACGATCAGCTTGACGGTGCCCACCGGAGCCGCGGGGATCCGGAAGAGCCCCTTTTCATCGGTCCGCGCGGTCAGGACGGTGTCGAGGATGCGCAGGGTCACTCCGGCGATCGGCTGGCTCGTGTTGTCGAGGACCACGCCGCTGATCGAGGTCGCGGCCGGATCGCCCGCCGCCCGCCCCGAGGCGACGAAGCTCACGACCGGGCCCGAATCCAAGCCCGTCGATCCTCCCCTCCACGATATTGTTGGCGATCCCCTCTTCGGGATCGAGCTCGAAGGGGAGGATCAGGCGCCCATCGCTGTCCGAGAAGGTCAGCGCTTCCTGAAGGCCGTTCTCGAACCGCCCCCGGCCCTGCGCGACGCTGAATCTCACCGCGGTCCCTTCCAGCCGGTTGTGCCCCCGATCGATCACCACGGCCACCAGGGGACGGGGGAGGAGACGGCCGGCGATCCCCACCTGCTGGTCGCCCGAATCCACGACGAGAAGGGCGGGCGCGCCGGGCCGCGCGGTCGCCAGGAACACCGCCGCTCCCTGGAACCCCGCGGATGAAGCCTCGACGACCTGATTCCCCACTCCCGCCCGCAGGCCGAGTGTGAAATGGGCTGAGGCCCGGCCCGAGGCGTCCGTCGCCACCGCGATCTGGCGCTTGCCGCCGTCGAGGCTGCCGTCGTTGCCGCGCAGCTTGAAGAGGACCATCCTGCCCGGCGCCGGCTGGCCCGCCGCATCGAGGAGGGTCACCACCAGCGGCGCGGAAAGGGCGGTACCGATCACCCCCTCCTGAAGATTGCCGGAGGTCACGGAGATCCGGGGGCCGCCCGGCGACTCGAAGCGGACGGTGGTCCTCACTTCGCCAGTGTTGCCGCTCGCGTCGGTGGCAACGATGGAAAGGACGTTCTCCCCGGGCATCAGCGGCACCCCGGCCGCCAGGAACGAACGGTTGGAGACCGTAGCCGGCCGGCCGTTCACCGTGACGGTGGCCTGCGCGGCGTTGACCGTTCCCGCCACGATGTCGTTGACCATTCCGGTGACGGTCACCACCGGCGTGAAGACGGCGGAGCCGTCCGGTGGAACCTGGACCGACAGGTGAGGCGGCGTCAGATCCCGCACGACGTTGATACTGCCAGTCGCCACGTGCCCGTTGGCGTCCGTGGCGGTCGCGGTGAGGATGTTGCCCCCTTCGATGAGCGGCACCCCCGCGAGCCGTGAAGGCTGTCCCTGACAGGCTGGCGGGGATTCCATTGACGTTGACCCGGGCCGCGGAATCGCTCACGGTGCCGCTCACGTCCACCGTCGTCGCCGAGAGGAAGCTCAGGTCGGTCGGTGAGGTGATCGTGACGTCCGGCAGGTCGTAGCGGCTCACGGGAACCTGGGTCACGGTCGCGTTCCCCGCGCGATCCACCGCGCGCACGGAGATCAGATTGCCGCCGGAGGCCACCGGGACGGCGGTCTCGAACCGATCCGCTGAAACCGGAACCGCGCTCCCTTGAACCGTGACCCGCGCGAGCTCCCGATCGTCCGTGGCCTGTCCGGAAACCTGAATCTGCTGATGGTTCACCACCTGCCCGGAGACGGGAACCTTGACCAGGAGCTGGGGCGGCGCGGTGTCGAGCGTCACGAACCGCGTGGCGATCCCCTGGTTGCCCGCCGCGTCGAGGGCACTGATCAGGATTTCATTGAGCCCGTCCACGAGCGGCACCGAGGCTTGGAAGCCTCCGCCGGCGAGCGGAACCTGGGCGCCGTTGACCTTTACGGAAACCAGCGGGCTGGCGTCGGTGGCGGTTCCGGTGACCCGGAGCGTAGCCGTGTTGACGAACGCTCCGTCGGCGGCGGGGGAGGTGAACGTGAGGGTTGGCGAAACCGTATCCGTCGTGAAGCTCACCGCCCCTTGCGCCTGATTGCCCGCCAGGTCACGAACGGTCACCTGCGCCGTGTGCGCGCCGTCGGCGAGGGGCGTGGAGGGGGTGAAGCTGAGGCCGGAGGCGCTCGCCTGGGCCTGTGCCGTCCTGTCCGTTCCATCCACGAGGAGTCGGATGGACGCGGGATCGATCCCGGACCCGGCATCCGAAAAGGTCGCGGCGATCGCCGGCGTGGCGGTGGCGAGGAGGCTCCCCGCCGCCGGCGCGGTGAAGGACACCGCCGGCACCTGCGTGTCCGAAGGCGCCGGGGCCACCTTCGCCAGCCAGATCTGCGCGTCGAGCCGCGAACCCGTGGGCTTCGCCCCTTTCCAGCGCATCGTGATCGTGCCGGCGAGAAGGAAGCCGTGCGACAGGGAGGCGCCCTGGATCCTCAGCACGTCCTGGGCGTCCGCGCCCGAGCTGATCGCGGAGGAGGAGCCGCCGACCGGCTGCCCGTTGAGGAAGAGATTGCCGACCACGATCCTCGTGTTGGCGCCGGCCGCCCGGGTGGCAATGAGGATCTCGTTGAAGTCGCCGGCCACGCTGAAAGAGGGCCCATTAACGACCGTGGAGAGGACCAGGGTCATGGTCACCCGGTTCCGGCCGTCGTAGGCAAGGAGGAAAGCGACCGGGGCGTTGCTGCTCCAGGCATCGAAATTGGCGGTGGAAAGCGTGCCGTCGTTGAGGACGAGCGGATCGCGGCGGAGCCCCAGCTCCCAGTCGTTGCCGCCGCCGATCCGCGCCTCCGTGGTAACCCGAACCGCCCCGCCGTTCGCGTTGACCAGCGTCAGGGCGGACGCGGAGTCGGGGAGATGGCTGGTGGTGACGGCCGCCTCCGCGGGACCCGCCAGAGCCACCAGACACGCCACCGCCCCAAGGCCCACGAGTAAGGTCCTCACACACCTCTCCTTTGCAGAAGGCGTCCGCCTCTGAAGAGTGAAATCTTTTGGCTTTGCTGCTGGAGCCCAGCCTATCCCGCGCGGCGCGGTTAGCTCAAGCCTATGTGTGTCTGGCGATACGCTTTTGGATGGGTTTTCGGAGTCTGGAGTCGGAGGTACAGAGCAGGGCAGTTCCGGAGGAGCACGTAGGAGAGATTACCTGTGCGGGGGCGTTGGCCCTCATCACCCCGGCCCTCTTCTCCCGGCCTCCCCCCCGCCCGCCGGGAGAAGAGGGAGAACTGCAGGAGTTAGTTGGGCAGGAGAGCTTCAATTTTCCGGAGCGGTGGATCGGTTTTGGTAGAGGCGACGGATGGTTTCGAAGAAGGATTCGAGGTTGTCTCTGATGTCCTGATTGGTGACGCGGAGAACACGGTAGCCGAGGGCCTTCAGGTTGGCATCCCGGTTCAGGTCGTGGGAGATCTGGGACTCTTCGTCGTGGATGGGGCCGTCCAGTTCCAGGACGAGCCTCAACTCGTGGCAGAGGAAGTCGGCGACGTAGGGCCCGATCGGGGCTTGGCGGCGGAATTTGAGGCCATGGAGGCGGCGGTCTCGAAGATGGGACCAGAGAGTCTCCTCGGTGGAAGTGAGATCTCCGCGGAGTTTCCTCGCACGCCGGGCGGCATCTTTATTGGGAAAGCGCACCTGGAAATCATAGCGTAGAGAGAGATCGGATTCTCTCGGACGGGAACTGGGGCTCGCCGATCCGGAGGGTGCGGTGGCTCGGGGCTCTGCCTTGCCGTCGAGGCCCTCATCACCCCGGCCCTCTTCTCCCAGCCTCCCCCCCGCCCGCCGGGAGAAGAGGGAGAACTGCAAAAACTTGAATGAATGGGTACTGGCGACTTCTTCTGCGAGATTGCTCTCCAGCCAACTCTCTTCCCACTAACCACTCCCTCTTCTCCCGGCGGGCGGGGGGGAGGCCGGGAGAAGAGGGCCGGGGTGATGAGGGCCAACGCCGAGCCAACGATCACCTGTCCCAAACGGTACTTCAGGGAGTGGAGCGCACCCCAACAAAAAGGGCGGGGATTTCTCCCCGCCCTCACGAGATCACATAGGCGCTGCCTTGACTACGGCAGCGCGAAGTTGAACGTCGCCACCACGGACTTCATGCCGCTGCGGGTGGTCACCGAGGTTCCCGGGACCGGACCGGTGGGGCCGAGGAAGGGGCCGGTGATGGTGCTGTTCGGGACCTGGTAGTAGGCGAGGTCGAGGGTCAGGATGTCGGTGGCGTGGAAGCCGAGGCCGACGCAGTAATGGTTGACGAAGACCGCCGGCACCTCGACGGTGAGGAAGGTCCGCTCGGCCGGGATCGGCACCTCGCTGTGGTTGTAGCCGGCGCGCACGGCGAACTTTTCGGTCGCTTTGTACTGGAGGCCGATCTCGCCGACCATGATGTCCTTGAAGCCGAGGACGTCCTTGAAGCCGGCGGCGTTCTCGTAGTTGATCCACTTGCCGTCGATGGCGACCGCGAGCTTCTCGGTGGGGGTCCAGCCGAGGCCGACGACGGCCTGCGCGGGCAGGTCGAGCTGCAGCGTGATCTTGCGGCTCGCCCCATAGTTGGGCAGGCCGGGGTTGGCTCCCGCCGATGTGCCAGACGAAGTCCTGGAAGGTGGTCTTCGAGTTGTAGGAGGCGCCGAGGGCGAAGGAGGGGCTGAGCTTGTAGTGGATGCCCACGCCGGCGCCGTAGCCCCAGGCGCTGTCGCCGTTGACGCTCGGGAAGTAGCAGGGGCCCGGCCGGGCCCGAGCAGTCCGGATTGGCGAAGCCGGCGGGATTGGCCTCCAGGGTGGCCCGGGCGACGTTGAGCGAGACGCCGAAGGAGAAGGCGTCGGAGAGCTTCCAGGCGAGCACTGTCGGCACCTTGAGCAACTGGTAGCTGGAGTAGACCCGGCCGAACCCGCGCGGCTGCGGCGAGAGGATCGGGTTGGTGGAGTCCTGCGGGTAATCGGTGCCGAAGCCGGCGAGGCCCAGGAAGCCGATGCCATAGGCGAAGTTGGAGCCCCCGCTTGTGATGCACCCAGCCGAAGGCCGGGATCAGCGCGGTGTCGCCGAAGTCCTCGGTCGTGCCGCGGAACGTGCCGACCGGGGTCTGGACGGAGCTGGAGACGGCGTTGGTGGCGGTGTTGTTTTCGGCGCTGAAGGCGAAGCGGCTGCCGTCCTGCTGGGTGGCGAGCGCCGGGTTGAGCAGCAGGCCGCCGAGGGTGTCGATGGGCAGTGCGACGCCGGCCCCGCCCATGGAGCTGTTGACGGCGCCGACGCCGTGGAGGGTGTGGCCGTTGCCGGCGTAGGCCGCCGGTGCAGCCAGGAGGGTAAGGCCGAGCAGCGGAGCAAAGACTTTACGGTTCATGCGGTTACGTCTCCCTGAAAGACAGCGTGAATCGAGCACACCCCCGGCGGTCCAGGGGCGTCAAAGCAACTCAAGCCCGTGTACGACTAAAGAAAAAGCGAAATTGTTGGGGCGATTGTAGCTCCGAATTGGGCGGGGTTTCAACTGGGAGGCCGGAACGCTCTTCAGGGCGCCATGTCCTCTGGGGCGTCCTGCCCTGCGAATCCTCACCCTCGGTCCCTCTCCACGCAGTGGAGAGGGAGGGCTTGGCGGCGCAAGGATTCCGGTGCTGGGAAGGGTGGTTTCCCCCTCTCCACCCCGTGGAGAGGGGGCCAGGGGGTGATGATTCGCAGGGCAGGACGCCCAGAAGGCACGGGGAAAAGCCCTTGCACCTTGCTCCCGGATAGCGAATTCCCTATCCTACGGGTCACGCTCCGTTTGAAAGCGCTGAAAGCGCCGGACATTGAATCGGTCGCCGTAGCCGGGAATTCGTTCGCCCGGGCGGGCGGGCGGCTCGCCGGCAGCCAAGGAGAGAGCACGAGGATGGACGCAGAGTCGACCCTTCCCGCCGTCATATCGGCTGAGCCCGTGGTTGGGGCGCCGTCGGGGCGCTATACCGAGAACGCCATGCTCGGCTGGATCCTGGTCGTCGGGCTGACGCTCGTCGGCTATCTCCTGCTGGCGCTCGGCTCGTCGGTGGGCGCGCCGGGGTGGCCGCGGCATCTGTTCCTGGCCATCGGCCTCGCCGGGGTGGTCTGCTACGGGCTCTGGGTGTTCCCCTATTTCCGCGATCTGGAGAAGCGCCTGCCGGAGGGGCGCGACCGCTGGTCGCGGCTGGAGGGGGAGCTGATCGCCGCCTTCGAGCAGCTCGGCGCCGGCGACCTGGTGCGCTCGATCGATCACACGCAGGGGTTCCCCGAACGGCTGGCGCAGATCTCGGAGGCGGCCAGCGAGTCGCTGTCGCTGCTCGCGCAGCAGATCCAGGACAGCTCGATCGAGGTGGCCTCGGCGGCCGACGCGGTCAACGAGATCGCCTCGGAGCTCGCCTCGGGATCGTCGCAGCAGGCGGCGTCGGTGGTCGAGATCACCGCCGCCATGGAGGAGCTGGCGCGCACGGCGTCGCAGATCGCCGAGAACGCGGGGCGCCAGGCGGAGCTCGCGGCGCGCGCCGAGGCGAGCGGCGAGGCCGGCTCGGCGGCGGTGTTCGAGGCGGTCTCCGGGGTGGAGGAGGTGCAGAAGCGGATCTCGGCGATCGCCAGCCGCGCCGACGCGCTCGGCACCCGCTCCAAGGAGATCTACCGGGTGCTCGACCTGATCACCGAGATCGCCCAGGAGACGCACATCCTGTCGCTCAACGCGGCGATCGAGGCGGCGGCGGCGGGCGCCGACGGCCGCCGCTTCTCGGTGGTGGCCGAGGAGGTGCGCCACCTCGCCCAGCGCTCGCAGGAGTCGGTGGAGTCGGTGCGCAACCTGCTCGACGAGTTCTCGAGCTCGATCCGCGCCACCATCGTCGCCACCGAGGAGGGGAGCAAGGAGGCGAGCCGCGTGCTGGAGCGCTCGCGGGCGGCGGCGGCGGCGATCGAGGAGCTGCGCGGCGCCTCCGGGGACACCTCGCGGGTGGCGCGCCAGATCTCGCTCGCCACCCAGCAGCAGAACGCCGCCTCGGACGAGGTGGTGATGACGCTGCGCGAGGTCAGCCTGGTGGTGCAGCGGATGACCGGCGGCCTGAAGAACCTGTCGAGCACGGCCGACCGGCTGAACCAGCTCGGCCTCGAGATCCAGCTCCTGGCGCAGTCGTTCCACCTCAACTCGCCGCGCTCGCTCAAGCACCTGGTGGAGGACTGGGCGCGGCGGATCGAGCCGCTCCCCACGCTGCCGGAGAAGGAGCGGCAGCTCGACGAGCTGGTGCACAACGCGCCGTTCGTGGAGCTCGGCTACCTGATGGCGCTCGACGGCGGCACGCTGGCCCTGAGCTTCAATCAGAATCTGCTCGACGAGCGGCAGCAGTCGCTCGCCGCCAAGGTGCGCGAGACCGACGTGCGCTCGCGCCCCTGGTTCAAGGCGGTGTCGCGGCACTGGCGGACGACGCTGATCCCCCCCTATGAATCGATGCAGAACTCGGAGGCCTGCTTCACGGTCTGCACGCCGCTGCACAACGGCGACGGCTCGATCGCGGCGGTGCTCGGGATCGACATCAACGTCACCGGCTGGACGAGGATCTAGGCGTGGGCGAGCCCCTGACTCCGCTCACCGGCGACGGCGCGCGCAAGACCCGGCGCGAGGGCACGCACCTGCTGGTGCGGGCCGGCGAGTATTCGTGCGCGCTGCCGCTGGCGGCGGTGCGGCGGGTGGTGCGGGCGCTGACGGTGCATCCGCTGCCGGGGGCGGCGGGGGAGCTGGAGGGGCTGGCGGAGTTCGGCGGCGAGCCGCTGCCCGTGCTCAACCTGGCCCGCCTGGTCAATGCCTCGCCGGGGGCCAACCCCTCGTATCCGGTGACGGTGGTGGTCTGGGTGGGGCCGGTCGAGGGGCGGGAGATGATCGGCTTCACCGCCGACGCCGCCCTGGAGGTGGTGCACGTGCCGCCGGAGTCGATCGTGGCGGCCAGCGACGGCGGCTTCCTGCAGGGGGAGGCGCCGGTGGGCGGCGAGGTGGTGCGCATTCTCAACCTCGACGCGCTGGGGCGCTGACGTTGAGCGCGCCGCACGCCGCGGGCTATCTGCTGGTGCGCCGCGCCGGCGGCGTCTGGGGGATCGCCAACGAGGCGGTGAGCGGCCTCGCCCGCAACGGCAGGGGGTACCGGCTGACGGTGGGCGGCGAGGTGGCGTGGCGGCCGACGAGATCCTGGGCGTGGTGACCGGCCTTCGCGTGCTGCCGCCGGCCCCGGCGCTGCGGCGGTTCTGGCCCGAGTCGCCGGCCGGGATGGCGGTGCACGGCGGGCTGCCGCTGGTGGTGGTGGACCCGCTCCGGGTGCCCGCCGCTTTGAGATGGAATGAAGGAGAGGACGCATGACGGACGCGACCGGTTCTGCCGGCAAATCCTTTAATCACGCCCTGACCGGGATGATGATCCTGGGCGGCATCGCCGTCTCGGGCCTGGTGCTGCTGATGGTGGTGGAGGCGGGGGGCGGCCAGAACTGGATGTTCAACGCCTTCCTGCTGGTCGCCATCGGCACGCTGGCGCTCTACGCCAAGGTCGTCTACCGCTCGCAGCAGAACCTGCGCGAGCGGGTGGAGAGCTCGGAGCGCCGGCGCGAGGGGATCGAGGTCACGCTGGTCTCCGCGCTCGACCGGCTGCGGGCCGGCGACCTGGTGAACTGCTCGGAAGCCTCGCGGGCGCTCCCTGGGCGGCTCGCGCTATCGCTCGCCAACGCCACCAACTCGCTCGACGTGCTGGCGCAGCAGATCCAGTCGAGCTCGATCGAGGTCGCCTCGGCGGCCAACTCGGTCAACGAGATCGCCTCCGAGCTCGCCTCGGGCTCCTCGGAGCAGGCGGCGTCGGTGGTCGAGATCACCGCCGCCATGGAGGAGCTCGCCCGCACCGCCTCGCAGATCGCCGAGAACGCCTCGTCGCAGGCCGATCTCGCGCAGGCGGCGGAGGAGAGCGGCAACACCGGACAGGGAGCCGTCGAGGAGGCGGTCGACGGCGTCGAGGAGGTCAAGAAGCGGATCTCGGGGATCGCCAGCCGCGCCGAGATCCTCGGCACCCGCTCGAAGGAGATCTACCGGGTGCTCGACCTGATCACCGAGATCGCCCAGGAGACCCACATCCTGTCGCTCAACGCGGCGATCGAGGCCGCGGCGGCGGGGGACCACGGCCGGCGCTTCTCGGTGGTGGCGGAGGAGGTGCGGCGGCTCGCCCAGCGCTCGCAGGAGTCGGTGGAGTCGGTGCGCAACCTGCTCGACGAGTTCGCCGGCTCGATCCGCACCACCGTGGTCGCCACCGAGGAGGGGAGCACGGAGGCCGGCCGCGTGCTGGAGCGGGCGCGCGCCGCGGCCTCGGCGATCGAGGACCTGCGCGGCGCCTCCAGCGACACGGCGCGGGTGGCGCGCGAGATCTCGCTCGCCACCCAGCAGCAGAACGCCGCCTCCGACGAGGTGGTGCTGACGCTCAAGGAGGTCAGCCAGGTGGTGCAGCGGATGGCCGACGGCCTGAAGCACTTCACCGAGACGGCCGACCGCCTGAACCGCCTGGGGCTGATCATCCAGATGCTCGCCCAGTCGTTCCATCTCGACTCCGCCCACTCGCTCAAGCACACCGCCGAGCTCTGGTCGCGCGAGGTGCGGCGCCGGCTCGGCAACTGGGAGGCGATCGAGCGGCTGCTGGAGGACCTGGTGCACCGGCAGGGGTTCGTCGAGTGCCTCTACTTCTACGACGGCCGGCGCGGGCAGACGGCGCTGGTGGTCAACCGCCAGATCGTCGGCGACCGCGAGGTGCCGGGCGCGGTGCGCACGGGCGAGGGGTTCTCGGAACGCCCCTGGTACAAGTCGGCGGTCAAGGAAGGGCACACGGTGCTGACGCCGCTCTTCAACTCGCTGCTCTCGGGGCGGCCGATCTTCACCGCCTCGACGCCCATCTACGAGGGGGGCGAGCTGGAAGGCGTGCTCGGCCTCGACGTCAACGTCGACAGTTGGACCAAGATCTGACGGCGGGGCAGCCTTGGACGCGGAGTTCGCCGACCTCATCCCCCTCTTCGTCGAGGAAGCGCGCGACCGGCTGGAGCGGCTGGCGTCGAGCGTCCCGCGGCTGGAGGCGGATCCGCAGTCGGTCGTCGAGGCCAAGCGCGAGCTGCACACGCTGAAGGGGGCGGGGCGGATGATGCGGATCGGCGCCCTCGCCGAGCTCTGCCACGCCGCCGAGGAGGTGCTCCACGCCGCGCGCCCGGGCATGATCCCGCTGCTGACGCGGGTGGTGGACGAGCTCTCGTCGCTGGTCGAGTCGGTCTCCCACGGCTCGGAGCCGCCGATCGACGCCGAGCTGGTCGCCCTGCTCCACGCCTCGGTGACCGCGGTCGTGGAGGCGGCGCCGGCCGCTCTGCCTACGGTCGACGACGAGCCACGCTCCGCCGGGAGGCGACCAGCCCCGCGCTCGAGACTCGAGGACATGGACGAGAGGCGAAGCCTGACCGCCCGCGCCGGGCCCGTCCGCCCAGAGGCCACCGCCGCCGCCCATCCGCCAAAACCGCCACGCCGTCCACCGCCAGCGGCGACGTGCGGGTGGACGTCGCCGCGCTCGACGCGGTGGCCGAGCGGGCCACGCAGGTGCGGATCATGGCGGTGGCCGGGCGGCAGGTGGTCGACCGCATCTACGACCTCGCCCGGCTGGCCGAGGACGGCCTGCACGAGCCGCAGCCGACGCAGGTGCTCGCCGTGCTCGCCACCATGCTGCGGCGGGTGGCCGTGGAGCTCGAGGGCGGGCAGCGGCGGCTGATCCGCTCGGCCGAGGAGCAGCTCGAGAAGATGCTCTCGCTGCAACTGCAGCCGATGCGCGGCTTCCTGCTCTCCTTCGCCCGCTACGCCCGCGAGCTCGCCCGCTCGCTGCAGCGCGAGGTCGAGGTCGAGCTCGAGGGGGAGGAGACCCGGCTCGACCGCCGGATCGCCCGCGAGCTCGAAGAGGCGCTGCTCCACCTGGTGCGCAACTCGGTCGATCACGGCATCGAGTCCCCCGAGGTGCGCGAGGCGCGGGGCAAGCCGCGGGCCGGCCGCATCCGCATCAAGGCGCTGGCGGACGGCCCGCGGGTGCGCCTGATCATCGAGGACGACGGCGGCGGCATCGACATCCAGCGCGTCCTCCAGCACGCCGTGGAGGTGGGGCTGGTGGACGCCGCGACCGCCGCCGGCATGGGCAAGAAGGAGGCCCTGCGCCTGCTCTTCGCGCCCGGGTTCTCGACCCGCAAGCAGGTCTCGGAGATCTCCGGCCGCGGCGTCGGGCTGGACGTGGTGGCGACCGCCGTCAACCGCGTCGGCGGCGAGGTCTTCGTCGAGACCGAGCCCCGGCGCGGCACCACGTTCATCCTTGAGGTGCCGGTCGCCCGCCGCGGCGAATCGGTGATGCTGCTGCGGGTCGGCCAGCTCCGCATCGCCCTGCCGGCCGCGGTGGTGCGCCGGGCGACGCGGATGGATGCCGGCGCCGTGGTCGAGCGCGACGGCCGGACGCTGGTGACGCTGGGCGACCGGCTGGTCCCCTTCGTGCCGCTGGCCCGGCTCTACGGCCAGCCGCCCGCCGACAGCCAGCTCCTGCTCGAGGGGGTGGTCTCGGGGCAGACGCTCGCCATCGCCGTCGACACGGTCGAGGGGGAGGAGGAGGTGCTGGTGCGGCCGATCACCCGGCGGGCGCCCACCGACCGCCTGCTCGAAGGGGTGGCGCTGCTCGCCTCGGGGGAGCCGGTGGGGGTGCTCTCGCCGTCGATGCTGTCGCAGCGCGAGTATCTGCGGGCGCTGCCGGCGGCGCGGCCGCAGACGGTGATCCGCCGCGTGCGCGTGCTGCTGGTGGACGACTCGCTGGTCACCCGCGAGATGGAGCGCCGCCTGCTGGAGGACGCCGGTTTCGTGGTGGTGCCCGCCGGGGACGCCGAGGAGGCGCTGTCGCTGCTCGGCGAGGAGAAATTCGACTGCGTGGTCACCGACATCGAGATGCCGCGCATGGACGGCTTCGAGCTTGCGGCGCACCTGCGGGGCATGGAGCACTTCGCCCACCTGCCGATCATCGTCGTCTCGACGCGCGACCGCCCGGAGGACCGCCTGCGCGGCCTCAAGGTGGGCGCCGACGCCTATCTGACCAAGCAGAGCCTGGACGCCGGCGAGCTGGTCGACCTCGTGCGGCGGTTGAGCGGGAGCGGGCGAGCCGCGGTGATCCGCGTACTGCTGGTGGACGACTCCCCCTCGGTGCGGGCGGTGCTGAAGCGTTTCTTCCGCAAGACGCCCGACATCCAGGTGGTGGGGGAGGCGGCGGACGGCGCCGAGGCGGTGCAGGCGGTGATCGATCTGCAGCCGCAGGTGGTGGTGATGGACCTCCAGATGCCGGTGCTCGACGGCTATCAGGCCACCGAGCAGATCATGGCGGTGCGGCCGACGCCGATCATCGTCCTCTCCTCGCGGGCCAACCGCAACCAGATGACGATCGCCTTCGAGGCGATGCGGCGGGGCGCGCTGGAGGTGCTCCCCAAGCCCGAGGACACGCCGAGCTGGCAGCAGCTCGCCGAGAGCCTGCCGGAGACGGTGCGCGCGGTCGCCGAGGCGCGGACCGCGCCGCCGCCGCGCCCGCGGGCGGCGCGCACGGCGACGCACCCCTCGGCGATCATCGCCAGCCGCGCCGCGTCGGCGGAGCTGCGCTGGATCGCGATCGGCGCCTCGACGGGGGGGCCGGCCGCCATCCGCGAGCTGCTGGACGAGGTGCCGGCGGACGCGCCGGTCGGCTTCCTGATCGTCCAGCACATCGCCTCCGGCTTCGAGCTCGGCTTCGCCGACTGGCTCAACAAGGAGCTGCCGTTCGACGTCCGCCTGGCCCAGGACGGCGAGGTGCTGCGCCGCGGCGCCGTGCGCCTGGCGCCGGGCGGCGCCCATCTGCGCCTGGAGTCCGGCGGCATGCTGCGCCTCGACGCCGACACCCCGGCCCGGCGCGGCCACCGTCCGGCGGTCGACGAGATGTTCCTCGCCGCCGCCGAGCACTGCCCGCGCGAGGTGGTCGGGGTGCTGATGACCGGCATGGGCTCCGACGGCGTCGAGGGGCTGCTCGCGCTGCGCCAGGCGGGCGGGATCACCCTGGTGCAGGACGAGGCGAGCTCGGTCGTCTTCGGCATGCCGCGGGTGGCCCTGGAGCGCGGGGCGGCCGACGTCGCCCTGCCGCCGCGGGAGCTCGCCCGCGCGCTGGCGCGGATGTGGACGAAAGGGGAGCGGTGAACCGGCGGGTGCTGGTGGTGGACGACAGCGAGGTGACGCGGGCGATCCTCGCCCGCACCCTGCGCGGCGCCGGCTTCGAGGTGCTGGAGGCGCGCGACGGCGCCGAGGGGGCGATGACGGCGCTGCGCGAATGGCCGGCGGTGGTGGTCACCGACCTCGAGATGCCCACCATGGACGGCTTCCCGCTGCTGCGGCTGCTCAAGGCCGACCCGGCGAGCGCTCACATGCCGGTGCTGATCCTCACCAGCCACGGCGAGGCGGCCTCCCGCTACTGGGGGCTGCGCACCGGCGCCGACGCCTATCTGACCAAGGATCACCGCCCCGGCGAGCTGGTCGAGACCGTGGTCGCGCCTGGTCGAGGCGGCCAACGCCTCGCCCAACGCCGACCCCGCCGCCGGCGGCCTCGATCCGCAGTCGATCGGGCCGGTGGAGGTGCTGGCGCGGGTGGCGCGCCACCTCGACGCCTCCCTGCTGCAGGCGACGGTGGTCAACACCCTGCTGGAGCACGGCATGGCCGCCAACGACTTCCACGAGGCGGCGCACAGCGCGCTGGAGACCCTCGGCCAGGTGGTGGACGCCCAGTTGCTGGCGGTGGCGGTGGCGGAGCTCGACGCCGGGATGATCCAGATCCTCCTCCAGGACCCGGTCCGGCAGACCGACGTCGAGGTGCTGGGGGACCTGCTCGCCAAGGCGGTCACCCACGCGCCGGGGACGCCGTTCGAGGTCCGCATCGGCGGCGAGCGCGGGGGCGTCGCCGTCGAGCTGGAGCGGGCGGTCTGGCTCACCCTGCCGGTGCGCGACGCCACCGGCGTCCTCGCCTTCCTGCCGCGCGATCCCCACGAGTTCGCCGCCGCGCCGACGGGCGCCCTGGTGGAGGCGCTGACCGGCCACCTGGCGCTGGTGCTCGACAACGCCCGCCTCTCGCAGCGGCTGCACGAGCTCTCGACCCTCGACGGCCTGACCCGGCAGCTCAACCACCGGGTGATCTACGACCGCCTGACCGAGGAGCTCGACCGCGCCCGCCGCTACAAGTACCCCTTGAGCGTGGTGCTCTGCGACTTCGACCACTTCAAGGAGATCAACGACACCCACGGCCACCTCGCCGGCGACGCCGTGCTGCGCGAGGGGGCGGCGGTGCTGCGCAGCTGCCTGCGCAGCACCGATCTGCTCGGGCGCTACGGCGGCGAGGAGTTCCTGGCCGTGCTGCCGCAGGTGGACCTGGGGTCGGCGCAGATGGCCGCCGAGCGGCTGCGCGTGGGCCTGGAGAAGAACCCGGTGCGCCTCGCCGGCGGCATCGAGGTGCGCGTCACCGCCTCCTTCGGCGTCGCCGACCGCGACGAGCTGGCGGGCGCCCCGAGCGGCGACCTGCTGGTGTCGCTCGCCGACCGCCGCCTCTACGAGGCCAAGGCCGCCGGCCGCAACCGCGTCCGCCCATGAGCCATGTACCCATGAGTCAGCCGCGCCCAGCCCGCTCCAGCATCTCGTCGTCCTGATCCGCGAGGCGACGGGCAACGTCATTCCGCCCGCCCGCGTCGGCTTCCTCGAGGAGGTGGCGCAGCGGCGGGCGCAGGCGACGGGCTACCACGGCCTCCTCGAGTACGTGCAGGCGCTGGCGACCCATCAGATCGACGGCGAGTGGGCGAACCTGGTCTCGCTGGTCACCATCAAGGAGTCCTACTTCTTCCGCGCTCCGCAGCAGTTCGAGGCCATCCTGAGGCAGGCCCTGCCGGTGCTCACGAAGGCCCGCGCCGGCTCGCGCCACCTGCGGATCTGGTCGGCGGCCTGCGCGCGGGGGGAGGAGCCGGCGACGCTCGCGATGCTGCTCGCCGACGAGCCGTCGCTCGCCGGCTGGACCTGGACGATCGTGGCCACCGACCTCGACGAGGAGGCGCTGGCCGGCGCCCGGCTCGGGCTCTACGGCGAGCGGGCGGTCTCGCAGGTGCCGCCGCTCCTGCTCGAGCGCTGGTTCAAGCGGCGGGGGAAGCTCTTCGAGCTCGACGCCGGGCTGCGCTCGCGGATCAGCTACCAGAGCCTCAACCTGGCCCACGCGCCGTTCGCGCTCCCTTTCGCCGAGTGCGACCTGGTGCTGATGCGCAACGTCCTGATCTACTTCCGGCGCCCGCTCCAGCGCTGGGTGATCTCCCAGGTGGGAAAGCTGCTGTCGCCCGAGGGGTACCTCTTCCTGGGCGCCTCGGAGACGCTCTGGCAGATCCAGGACGAGCTGGAATCGGTGGATCTCGGCCCCTGCTTCGCCTACCGTCACCGGCGGGCGCCAGCTCCGGAGGCCGCGCCGAAGCGGATCGCCCCCCGCCGGGCCGTGCCGGCGGCGCCGGAGCCGGAGAAGGCCGCGGAAGAGCGCCCGCGCTGGAGCGAGCGGGAGTCCCGCGACTGGAGCGCCGCGCGCGCCGCCGCCGTGGCGGAATCCCCGGCCGCAGCCGGCGGCCGCGGGAGGCTTCCAGCGTTCACGAACGGCTGGTGGCGGCCGCCCGCGACCTCGCGGCCAACCGCATCGAGGAAGCCGGCAGGGTGATCGCCGCCGCCCTGGCCGCCGACCCGTCCGAGCCCGCCGCCCACGCCCTCGAAGGGTTCCTCCACGACCTCTGCAAGCGCACCGAGGAGGCGGTCGCCTCCTACCGGGCGGCCCTCTATCTCGATCCGGCCCTCTTCCAGGTCCGCGTCCTGCTGGCCGACTGCCTGCTGCGGCTGGGCAATCGCGACCGCGCCGAGCACCAGTTCCGCGAGGTGCTCACCCTGCTCGCCAGCGGCCGCGAAAAGGCCCTGCTCCTCTTCGGGGACCTCCCCCTGCCCGACCGCGAACGGGCGCAGCGGCGGTGCCGGCAGGTTTTGAAGGGGGGGTAGGGGCCTTGGGAATCTTCCTGCCACCGTTAGATTGAAAGCGTCATGGCGACCGTCCGCCCACCCGCCGTCTCCGGCCTGTTCTACCCCGACGATCCGCGCGAGCTGACCGCGATGGTGGAGGGGTTCCTGCACGCCGGGCCGCCGGCGGGGCAGTCCGCTCCCAAGGCGGTCATCGCTCCCCACGCGGGCTACATCTACTCGGGGCCGATCGCGGGCAGCGCCTTCCATGCGCTCGCCGCCGCGGCGGACACCATCGAGCGGGTGGTCCTCCTCGGGCCGTCCCACTTCGTGCCGATCCGCGGGCTGGCGCTGCCGGGGGATCCCCGGTTCGCCACCCCTCTCGGCGAGGTGCGGGTGGAGCCGGAGGGCGCCCAGGCCGCGCTCCGGCTGCCGCAGGTCCGGATGATCCCCGAGGCCCATGCGCGCGAGCATTCGCTGGAGGTCGAGCTCCCCTTCCTCCAGGCGCTGCTCGGCGAGTTCGACCTCGTGCCGCTGGTGGCCGGGGAGGCGACCGGCGAGGAGGTGGCCGAGGTCCTGGAGCGCCTCTGGGGCGGGCCGGAGACGCTGATCGTCATCAGCTCCGACCTCTCGCACTATCTCGGCTATGACGCGGCGCAACGGGCGGACCGCGACACGGCCGACCGCATCCTCGCCCTGGACGGCACGCTGCACTCCCGCCAGGCCTGCGGCGCCGTGCCGGTCAATGGTCTGCTGGAGGTGGCGCGGCGGCGCGGTCTCATCCCGGAGCTGCTCGATCTGCGCAACTCGGCCGACACCGCCGGAGATCCTTCCCGGGTGGTCGGCTATGGAGCCTTCGCTTTTCATGGCCACGGGTGAAGTGGACGTCCGAGCGCGGGCGCACCCTCCTGCGGATCGCCCGCGCGAGCCTCGACCGAGGCCCTCGGTTTCGGCAAAGCGCCGGACGGTGGACCTGAAGGCTGCTATGGCGAGCCCTGGCTGCGCGAGCCCGGGGCCACCTTCGTGACGCTGCGGCGGCGGGGGGAGCTGCGGGGGTGTGTGGGGTCGATCCGTGGCCTACCGGCCGCTGTTCGAGGACGTCTGGCGCAACGCCCGGGCCTCGGCCTTTCACGACACCCGTTTCCCGCCGGTGGAGCCGGAGGAGCTGGCGGAGATCGAGGTCGAGCTGTCGCTGCTCTCGGCCCCCGAGCCGCTCCCCTGCGCCAGCGAGGCGGAGGCCCTGCGGCTCCTCCGCCCGGGCGTGGACGGCGTCATCCTCGAGTGCGAGGAGCACCGCGGCACCTTCCTGCCCCAGGTCTGGGAGCAGCTCCCCGATCCTCGCGACTTCCTGGATCGCCTCCGGCACAAGGCCGGGCTCCGGCCCGGCTACTGGGCGCCGGAGGTCCGGCTCAGCCGCTACACGGTGCTGAAGTGGGAGGAGGAGTAGGGCTCTGCCGAGCCTAACCCCGGGCGCGTGCCGCGCGGAGGAGGCTGGAGGTCTGCGCGCGCTCCCGAAGGATGCTCGACTTCATGAGCAGGAGCTCGCTCCGCGCCAGCAGATCCTCGACCTTCCTCTGTAGATGCCGGGAGCGCCGCCGCAGGTTGGAAGCGTGGCGCCGGGCCTCGCTGCACCTCTGCCGTTGCAGCAGATCGCCGATCTCCTGGGCCTTCCGTCCGGCCGCCGCCGCATGATGCCGGGCGACCGTGATGTCGCCCCGGCCGAGCAGCCAGGAGACGTAGCACAGCTCGCTGAGAAAAGTATGGACGGCGCTCGGCGCGTCCTCCATCCGGACGCGCCACTCCTCGAGGCGGTGCGTCAGCTTCTCGCACCCTTCCGTCCGGCCCGATATCGCGTAGCGGGTCGCGAGCTCGAGGAGCAGGAGGCAGCGGGACCACTCCGGGCCCAGTCGGCCGAATCCATGCGCTTGAGAGTAACATCTCCCACCCCTCCGGGTGGTTGACACCCCCGGCGGCGACTGGACATCATGGCTGCGGCGAAGAGGGAGGCGTTATGTTCCGAAAGATCCTGGTTCCGGTCGATTTTTCCCCCAAGAACGACGCGGCGCTCGACAGCGCGGTACAGATCGCCGGAGGGAACGATGCCGGCGGCGGCGAGATTACGCTTCTGCATGTCATCGAGATCATCGAGCACATCGACTTCAAGGAGATGTCCGACTTCTACCGCGGGCTGGAGACGCGGGCCACCGCGCGGCTCTTCACCATGAAGGAGAAGCTCGAGGAGAAGGGCGCGCGGGTCCGCCACGAGGTCCTCTTCGGCAAGCGGGCGGAGACGATCGTGCGCTACGCCGACGAGATGGCGGCCGACCTGATGATCCTCTCCTCCCACCAGGTCGACCGCGACCACCCCGCCCTCGGCCTGGGGACGCTCAGCTACGGCATCGCGATCGTGGCCCGGTGCCCGGTGCTGCTGGTGAAGTAGAGTTGGCGGATGGAGCTCGATGAAGCCTTGAAGGTCCTGGCGAGCCTGGAGAAGGAGGGGGTCGACTACGTCCTCGTCGGCGGTGCCGCCCTGACCATTCACGGATTGGTGAGGGCGACGGAAGATCTCGACCTCTTCGTCCGGCCGACTGCCGAGAACATCGAGCGTTTACGCCGCGCCCTCCAGTCTCTTTACCAGGATCCGAGTATCGACGAGATCTCGACCGAAGATCTCCTGGGTGACTATCCTGCGGTGCGTTATTATCCTCCCAGTGGCGAGCTGTTCCTGGACATCCTCACCCGGCTCGGGGAATTCGCTACCTTCGAGAGCCTGGAAGCGCAGGAAGTCGAATGGAACGGGGTCAAGGTCAGGGTCGCCTCACCGAAGACTCTCTACTGGATGAAGAAAGATACGGTTCGCGATATCGATCGCCTGGACGCAGAAAGATTGCGAGAGGTCTTCGGTCTCAAGTGAGCTGAGGTCATTCATGCCGGTCCAAAAATTCCGTAGCGTTGAGGACATGCCTGCCGTCGATTGGTGCAGGACGGTAGACGAGGCTTTCTTTCGCAGGATCGCGAGGCTGTGGTCCCGCTCTTCGGCCCTCAGCGCCAGGATCTATCCCCGGGGCGTCTTCAAGTTCAGAAGCATCGAGGAAGCCCAGGAGGGGCGTGAGCGCGTAACGCGGGAGAACATCGAGAGGCTCCGCCGGGAGCGCGCCGGCCGATCCGCCGCCGACCGCGCACACCCCGTCAGGACCGCCCACCACGCGTCCAGTGCCGGCTGAGGGATAAAATCCCGGCAATCGTTCTTCGCTGCATGATCTTCGGCTCCGCCGCGGAGTCCAGGACGCTTCTCGCCCCAATCCAAAATTCCGAATCCAAAATCCGTCATGTTTCGCTCCATCGCCACCACCTATCGCGAAGCCTTCTCGGGGCTCGGCCGGTCCGTCTGGCTGCTGTCGGTCGCCTCGCTGATCAACCGCGCCGGCACGATGGTGATGCCCTTCCTGGTGCTCTACCTGGTCGAGAAGCGCGGTTTCACCACGACGCAGGCGGGCCAGACCCTGGCGCTCTACGGCCTGGGAGCGATGGTCTCCTCGTACGCCGGCGGGCTGCTCTGCGACCGCTTCGGTCCGATACGGATGATGAAGGCGAGCCTGGTGGGGACCGGGCTTGCCTTCATCGCCCTCGGCTACCTTCAGGGGCGGCTCGCGATCTCGGCGATGGTGGTCGTGCTCAGCCTGGTGGGGGAGGTGTTCCGGCCGGCCAACCTGGCGGCCCTGTCGGCGGCGAGCGATCCGGGGGAGCGGGCGCGCAGCTTCGCCCTGATGCGGCTGGCGGTCAACGCCGGCATGTCGGTGGGGCCGACCGTGGGCGGGCTGCTGGCGGCCTATGACTACGACTGGCTGTTCTGGGCGGACGGCGTCAGCTCGATCCTCGCCGCCGGCCTGCTGGTCTTCGCCTTCCCCGGCCGGCATGCCGCCGCGCCGGCCGTCCACTCGGCGGCGAAGGTCCGTGCCGGCTCCCCCTTCCGGGACCTGCCGGTGATGGCGCTGCTGGGGATGATGTTCCTGCTCAACATCGTGACCTTCCAGGTCGCCAGCACGTTCCCGCTGTCGTTGCGCGACCTCTACCACTTCTCCGAGGCGTGGATCGGGGTGACGCTGGCGGTCAACACGCTGATCATCATCCTCTTCGAGATGGTCCTGATCCATTCGCTGGCCCGCCGCGATCCGCTGAAGGTGGCGGGTTTCGGCTGTTTCGTGTTCTGCGCCGGCCTCGCTCTGCTGCCGTTCGGATCGAGCTTCGGATACGTCATCTTCACCGTGGCGATCTGGACGGTGGGGGAGATGCTGGCCTTTCCGCTGCTGACCAGCGCCGTCGCCGACCGCGCGCCGGAGGCGACCCGCGGCGCCTACATGGGGCTGATGAACTTCTCCTTCGCGGCCGCCTTCGTGGTGGCCCCGCTGGTGGGCACCTGGGTCTACCAGAACCTGGGAGCGCGGGCGCTCTGGCTCGGCTGTGGCGCGGTGGGGCTGCTGGTCTGGGCGGGGTTCCAGGCGGTGGCGGTGGCGATCTGCGGCAGACCGGCGGAAGGACCAAGGGACCTAAGAGACATCAGGGACTCCAGAGGCTCTGTTGTCCCTGCTGTCCCTCGGGTCCCTTGATTCTTTACGCCGGCGGCTCCTCGTGCAGCCGGAGCTTGCGGTATCCGCGGTTCCAGTAGACCAGCGGCGGCGCCTCCTCCACGGGCACGTCGCTCGCCACCACCTCGCCGACGTAGATGGTGTGCGAGCCGGCCGGGTAGCGCGCCTGGATCCGGCAGTCGAGCCAGGCGAGGGCGTCCAGCAGCACCGGCGCGCCGGTCTCGGCCTGCGCCCAGTCGCCGAGTTGGAAGCGATCCTCGTCCTTGACCCAGGCGAAGCGGTTCGAGAGCTCCGACTGCCCCTCGCCCAGGATGTTCACCGCGAAGACCGCCTCCGGCTCCTCCAGCATCGCCCAGGCCTTGTGGCGGTTCTCGATGGTGATCGAGATCAGCGCCGGCTCGGCCGAGACCGAGGAGAAGGCCGAGACGGTAAGGCCGTGGATCCGCTCGCCCGACCGGACGGTCACGATCGTGACGCCGGCGGGAAAGTGACGCAGGGCCTTGCGGAATTCCTCTGACGAGATCACGCGAGTCTCCTCTTGCACTGGCGCGAGCATGCGGGCATCCCCCCATTGTAAACGTCCCGCGGGATATCCCGGGGACTTATATGTGGCATTCGACTTGCACCTTCATAGTGGGTCCGAAGCCGCATTGAGGGACAGTGCGCTTCGATTTTCAAAGCTGAAAGCCAACCGGCGGCCGCGGCCGCCAGGAGGAATGGATACAATGGGCAAGCTCAAGAAGGTCAAGTCGGGAGTGACGGGCATCCTCAACCAGCGCGTGCGCATGGGTCTGTTCACGGTGCCCCTCTGGGTGGTCGGCGCCGTGTTCCTGGCCCGCCGGCTGCGGGACCGCCGCCGCCAGAGCCAGAGCTACGCCTGATCCGGCATCCCATTCCCTCCCGCCCGGGCGCCGGCGCCCGGGCGCACACCCCCTCGTCCCTTTACTGCGGACCGGCATCCATCTAAGCTACCTCCAAGCTCGTCGGCTTTGCTGGAGGCTACCTGACAGATGGCGCTGGGAACGTCTTTTGGGAGATTGTGCGTCCTGCTGGGGCTCGGGGTGGCGCTGGTTGCGCCCGCGACCGCGCAGGAACCCGGGGAACCGGCGGCGGATGACGGGGTGGACATTCCGGTTCGGACTGGAGGCGCGGGCGAATTACCGGGACAGCGAGGAGAACCGTTTTCCGGTCCCCTTCCCGTTCCGGCCGGAGGAGCTGCCGGCCGGCCAGACGCGGGGCTTCGAGGAGACGGTCGACGCCGGCTCCCATGTCGAGATCTCCAATGTGGCGCTGTTCGCGACCGCCGGCTGGCGCGACCTCTTCGCCGCCCACGGCAAGCTCGACCTCATCGACCTCTACGACCGCAACCCGACCTCGACCGGCGAGAAGGTCGACATCGACGAGGCGTGGCTCCGCCTCGGCCGCGAGCCCGAGCCGGCCACCCTGGCGCCGGGGAGCGGGGTCTATCTCAAATTCGGCAAGATCCCCAAGTTCGAGCGGCAGGACGACCGCCATCTCCAGAGCTACGGCCTGGTCTCGACCGCCTTCAACCGTTTCGAGGAGACCGGCGCCGAGCTGGGCCTCCACCTCGGCCGCCATTTCTATCTGAAGGCGCGGGCCGCCGCCGGCAATCCGGTCTTCCTGCGCGATCCGAACGCGCTGGCCGGCGACAACGGCACCCCGGAGCTCCTGCGGCAGAATCCGGACCCGGATCTCAAGAGCGGCATCGTGATCCTCTACAACGCCCACTCCACGAACTTCGATCTCGACGGCGAGCTGGAGACCGGCGCCGGGATCGGCTGGCGCCTGGCGGACGAGGGGGGGCGCAACGGACTCGACGTGCTCGTCTGGGGTAACCGGCGCAAGCTCGCGGACACGGTGAAGATCCACGGCACCTTCTACGGCGGCGACCTCGACATCCTCAGCGCGCCGGCGCCGAACGGGAACGGGAACTTCGCGGTGACGGACGACGACAAGCGGGAGACCGGCGGCAACGTCTGGCTCTACCTGGGCGGCTTCTCCTTCTTCGGCCAGTACGTGGACCAGAAGCTCGCCGGCCTGCCGCGCACGGGTCTGGAAGGGGAGGTGGCCTGGCGCTTCGACCTGCCGCTCGTCTGGGCGGTGCGCGGCCGCCAGCTCTTCCCCTCGATCGCGCCGGCCGTGCGCTACTCGAAGCTCGACAACAGCTTCCGCAACCCCAGTCAGACGCCGAGCCCGAGCTTCTCCTGGGACTGGGAGAAGCTCGACGCCGGTCTGCGCCTGGGCCTCTTCACCGGACTCGACCTCACCGTCGAGTACGCCGACAACCGCTTCATCCTGGGCAACGGCGCGAAGCGGAAGAACAACGAGCTGCTGACCACCTGGCGTGGAGGCTGCCGATTGAGGCGCACGCTCGCTCTCGCCTTTTTCGTGCTCCTCGCCCTCCCCGCCGAGGCCGATGACCTCCACGGCCGCATCCAGCTCCTCGCCAAGGGGGGCAAGGCGCCGGCGCGGGGGAGCGACGTGCGGCAGACGGTCATCTATTTCGAGCCGGCGAGCCCGCGGCCGGTGAAGCCGCCCGAGAAGCCGTTCGAGATGGTCACCCGGCGCAAGGCGTTCGAGCCACGCCAACTGGTGATCCCGCGCGGCAGCCGGGTGCGCTTCCCCAATGAGGACCCGATCCTTCACAACGTCTTCTCGGTCTCGGCGCCCAACCAGTTCGACCTCGGCCTCTACAAGGGGGCGCCGGGCAAGGAGAAGCGCTTCGACAAGGCCGGCCTGGTGCGCGTCTACTGCAACGTCCACCACGACATGGTGTCCTACATCCTGGTGCTCGACACCCCGTTCCACACCACGCCCGACGCCAGCGGCGAGTTCGCCCTCCAGGGACTCCCGCGCGGGCCGGGGAAGCTCGTCGTCTGGCACGAGCAGGCGGACCCGTGGACGATGGACGTCGAGCTGCCGCAGAAGGGGCCGCTGGCGGTGGGGCTGCAGATCGTGCGGCCGCTCGTCCCCTCTCACCTGGACAAAACGGGGAAGTCCTACTTCCGGTCTCGCGGTGACCGCTACGAAAACCGCTGACCGCGGCCGCAGGGGCCTGTCGCTGGAGACCCGGATCTTCCTGGTCACCTCGCTGCTCATCGCCCTGCTGGTGGGCGGCGCGGTCGCGGTCACCTCGGTGCTGCTGCGGCGGATCGCCCGCGACGCCGTGCTCGACTCCCTGCGCAGCAGCGCGGCGGCGCAGGCGGCCTTCCAGGAGCAGCGCTACCGGCAGCTCCTGCTGATCTCCCGCCTGTTCGCGGCCGACCCCTACTTCAGCGCCTATCTCTCCGAGGCCGCCGCCACCCGCGACACCCGCTCCATCCTCGACCAGCTCAGCGAGCGCCGCAACGACCTGCAGTTCGACTTCGCCATCGTGCTCGATCCGCAGGGGCGGGTGATCGCCCGGACCGACCGCCCCGAGGGGGCGGGCCAGGACCTCTCGAAGCGGCCGCTGGTGGCGGCGGCGATGGCCGCGGACAACCGCGAGAGCCGGGGGGTCTGGCGCGAGGGGAACGATCTCTACTATGCCCTGGCGGTGCCGGTGGTGAAGGACTTCACCCCGTTCGGCTACCTGATCACCGGCTTCCAGATCACCGATCAGGCCGAGGGGGTGAGGGAGGTCCGGGAGGTCAGCGGCGCCGACGTCGCCTTCGTCGCCGCGGGGCCGGAGGGGCCGCGCATCGTGGCCACCACCCTGCCGCAGTCGACCGCCCGCAGCCTCGCCGCGTCGCTCGCCAAGGGGGACGGCATGGGCAAGGCCGTGCGCGCCGGCAAGCCGATGCCGCGGACCGAGCTGGAGCTCAACGGCGGCGAGCCCTGGATCGCCGTGGAATCGCCGCTGCGCGACGCCGACGGCTCATCCGTGGGCGCCACCATCGCCCTCGCCTCGCTGGAGCGCGAGCTCGCCACCTACCGGCAGATCCAGAGCGTGCTGTTCGGCGCCGGCCTGGCGGCGGTGCTGATCGCGCCCTTCCTCTCCTTCGCCTTCGCCCGCCGGGCGCTGCGGCCGGTGCGCCGGCTCGCCGCCGCCGCCGAGGCGGCCCGGCAGGGGAACTACGACCAGCAGATCGACTCCGACCGCACCGACGAGGTGGGGCGGCTCGCCCACACCTTCCACGAGCTGCTGGCCAACCTGCGCGAGAAGCGGGACATGGAGGAGTACGTCAACGAGCTCTCCCGCAACCTCCCGGAGCCGGCGGCGGCCCGCGTGCTGCTGGGCGAGGCGCAGAGCCGGGACGTGCTGCTGCTCGCCGTCGAGCTGCGCCGCTACGCCCGCACCGGCGGCAGCGCCGACCCGCGCGAGACGCTGGCCGAGCTGACCGTCGACCTCGAGCGCGTCACCGCCGCCATCGCCCGCGGCCGCGGGCAGGTGGAGGTGATCGCCGGGCACCGGGTGCTCGCCCGCTTCGAGGGGGAGAGCCGGGGGCACCGCGCGCTGTCGGTCGCCTCGCGCATCCTGGAGGCTCGGCATCGCCACCGGCCTGATCGCCCCGGGCGGCTATTGGCGCACGCGCGGCGATGCCGAGGCGCCGGTGATCGCGCTGGCCTCCGGCCGGGCGATCACCGGCCCGGTCACCTGGGGGGAGCGGGCGGAGCGGGCGCTCGTCGGCCTGCCGGTGCAGCAGATCGAGAGCCTGCTGCGCGAGGCGACCTCGGGGGAGATCCTGATGTCGCGCGAGGTGCACGACGAGCTGAAGGGGGCCTTCGAGTCCGCCGGCTACCGGCTGGCCCCGCGCCGCGGCGTGATCACGCCGCAGCCGCTCTACGTGATCGGTCCGCAGATGGCCGCGCAGTTGACCGGGGGAGCGGGCGGGTCCGGCGCCCAGGCGGCGACGCTGACCCAGCCCGGCACCGCCACGCTCACCGGCATCTCGCCGGGCGCCCTGCTGGGGGCGCGCTTCGAGATCCTCTCCGTGCTCGGCGCCGGCGGCATGGGGATCGTCTACAAGGCGCGCGACCGCGAGCTGGACGACCTGGTCGCCCTGAAGATGCTGAAGCGGGACCTCTGGGGGGACCGCAACCAGCTCGACCGCCTGAAGAGCGAGCTCAAGCTGGCGCGCAAGATCACCCACCCCAACGTGCTGCGCACCTACGACTTCGGCGAGATGGACGGCATCCCCTTCATCTCCATGGAGTTCGTGCGCGGCGTGACCCTGCGCTACATGCTCGACCAGACGCGGCGGCTCCCCTACTCGGCGGGGCTGCGGCTGGCCAAGCAGCTCTGCGCCGGGCTCGCCGCCGCCCACTCCGTCGGCGTGCTCCACCGCGACATCAAGCCGGAGAACCTGATCCTCGATCCCACCGGCAACGCCAAGCTGATGGACTTCGGCATCGCCCGGCCGATCGACCGCATGGCGCCGGGGCAGACCCAGGCCGGCTTCATCGTCGGGACGCCGCAGTACCTGGCGCCGGAGATCCTCAAGGGGCAGGAGGCCGACCCGCGGGCCGACATCTACTCCTGCGGCATCGTGCTCTACGAGCTGTTCGCCGGCGTGCTGCCGTTCGACGGCGCGACGGCGATGGAGATCATGGTCAAGCAGATGCGGGAGGAGCCGGCGCCGCCGAGCACCCGCTGGCGCGAGATCCCGCCGGCGCTGGAGGCGGCCATCCTGCGCTGCCTGAAGAAGGATCCCGGCGAGCGCTACCGCTCCGTCGCGGAGCTGCTGAGCGACCTCGAGGGCCTGAGCGCCTAGGCAAAGGGAGAGCTGAATGATCGCCGCGGAATCCGGATCGCCCGTCCTCGGGCCGTCGTTCGAGCCCGACCGCCGCCTCGCCGAATACGAGACGCTGCTCGACATCGGCGTCAAGCTCGCCGGCACGCTCGACCTCCAGACGGTGCTGGAGCTGGCGCTGGAGAACGCGGAGGAGGTCTGCCGGGCCGAGACGAGCTCGATCTGGGAGCTCGACGAGGAGCGGCGGGAGCTCTTCTTCCGCGTCGTGCGGGGGAGCGCCGCCGGCGACATCGGCGGCCTGCGGGTGCCGGTGGGGGAGGGGATCGTCGGCAGCGTCGCCCAGTCCGGCGAGGCCGAGGTGGTCAACGACGTGGCCGCCGATCCGCGCTGGCAGGGGGACCCCTCGGGCGAGTTCCAGACCCGCGCCATCCTCGCCGTGCCGCTGCGCGCTCAAGGGAGCGTCATCGGCGTCGTCCAGCTCCTCAACCCGGTGGACCGCGACCGGTTCACCGCCGGCGATCTCTGGCGGATGCGCCAGTTCGCGGCCATCCTGGCGCCGACGCTGCAGAACGCCCGGCTCTGGGCGGCGCAGCGGCGGCAGTTCTTCCACATGGTCACCGCTCTCGCCGAGGCGCTCGAGAAGCGCGACCCCTACACCGGCGGCCACGTCCGCCGGGTGGTCGCCTACTCGCTCCTGCTCGGCGCCGAGATGGGGCTCGTCGCGCGAGGAGCTGCGGGACCTGCGGCTCGCCGCCACCCTGCACGACGTCGGCAAGATCACCACGCCGGACCGCGTCCTCGGCAAGCCCTCCCCCCTCGACGCCGAGGAGATCGAGATCATGCGCCGCCACGCCGCGGACGGCGCCTCGATCGTCTCGCACCTCGCCAATCCCTGGGTGGTCCACGGCGTGCGCAGCCATCACGAGCGGATGGACGGCAAGGGGTACCCCGACGGCCTCGCCGACGCCGAGATCCCGCTCGCCCCCCGCATCATCGCGGTGGCGGACACCTACGACGCCATGACCACCAGCCGCCCCTACCGCGCCGGCCTGCCGCCGCGAGCGCGCGGCCGCCGAGATCGACGCCGGCGCCGGCAGCCAGTTCTGCCCGCGGGTGGTGGCCGCCTTCCGAAGCCTGTTCGAGAGCGGGCGGTTCCGGCTGGAAGAGGAACACGAAACAACGGACGAAAGGACGGCAGGGACTGGCAGACGCATTGTCCCTGAGGTCCGTGTTGTCCCTGCTCGTCCCTGGGTCCCTTGTTCTCTCCACTCCGTGGTAAAACTCACCCCATGCTGCGCCTGCGTTACATCGCCAGCGGAGAGGACCGCGCCATCCCCCTCGCCGGCGGCAGGGTCCGGCTGGGGCGGGGGAGCGACAACGACGTCGTGCTCTCCGACGTCTCCGTCTCCCGCTACCACGCCGAGATCCTCCGCGAAGGGGACGGCTGGGCCGTCCACGATCTGAAGAGCACCAACGGCGTCGAGGTCAACCGGATGCCGGTCGAGAAGGCGCCGCTGCGCGCCGGCGACCTGCTGACCGTCGGCGCCTTCGAGATCCGGCTGGAGGAGGAGGAGCCGCGGCCCGCGCGGACGAATACGGTGATGCCCGAGGAGCTCGAGGGGACGCTCTCCGGGCTCGGCAACGCCACGATCATCCGGCCGCTCGCCGACTTCGCCGCCGCCTACGGCCTGGGGGAACGGCGGCGGCGTGGTCGACGGCTCCCGGCCGGCGCCGGCGACGGACGACCGATCTACGTCCATCGGATGTTCGGCTTCCTCACCCGGCTGGCCCGCATGCTCACCGTCGCCGAATCGGTGGACGACGTGCTCTCGCGGGTGCTCGACCTGGCGTTCGAGGCCTTTCCGGTGGACCGCGGGTTCATCCTGCTCTCGGACGACTCGGGAGAGCTGGTCTGCGAGCTGGCGCGGCTCAAGGAGAAGATCGCAGTTCCGCCCGGCGGGGGAGGTGCCGGTGTCGCGCACCATGCTGCGGGCGGTGATGGACGAGCGGGTGGCGCTCGTCACCTTCGACGCCCAGGCGGACCAGCGCCTCTCGGGGGGCGAGTCGATCCGCCTGCACCAGATCCGCTCGGCGATGTGCGCGCCGCTCTGGTCGGGCGAGCGGATGATGGGCGCCATCCAGGTCGACTCCCCCTTCCACGTCGGCGCCTTCGGCGAGCGCGACCTCGACGTGCTGACCACGCTCGCCAACTACGCGGCGGTGGCCGTCGAGCGCATCCGCTACGCGAAGAAGGCCGAGTTCGAGCGGCAGGCGCGGTCGCGCCTCGAGCGCTACCACTCGCCGGGGGTCATCGAGGAGGTGCTGCGCCGGGGAGACGAGGGGATGCGCCGCCTGCAGAGCGCCGAGGCGACGGTGCTCTTCGCCGACCTGGTAGGGTTTACAGCCTTTGCGGAAAACGCTCCTCCCGAGCGGGTCGCGGAATCGATCGACGCCTTCCTCGACCTCTCCGTCGAGGCGATCTTCCGCGCCGGGGGGACCCTCGACAAGTTCATCGGCGATTGCGTGATGGCCTTCTTCGGCGCCCCGGTGGCGCAGGACGATCATGCCCTGCGGGCGGTGCGGGCGGCGGTCGAGATCCAGGAGGGGCTCGCGGTCTGGAACGCCGGCCGCGAGGCCGAGGGCCTGCCCGGCTTCAAGGCCCGCGTCGCCCTCAACAGCGGCCCGGTGGTGGTGGGGGACATCGGCAGCGCCCGGCGCGTGGACTACACGGTGCTCGGCAATACGGTGAACGTCGCGTCGCGCCTGGAGGGGGCTACGCCGCCGGGCGAGGTGGTCATCGGTCCGGAGACGAATCGATTGCTCGACGGGGCCATCCCCACCGAACCGTTCGGCGAGCTTCAGCTCAAGGGTTTGCAGCAGCGGATCCCGGCGTACCGGGTGGTGAGGGTGCGTCGTAGGGGCGCCCCCTGCTGGGACGCCCCTGCAAAAGCTTGCGAGGATTACCTGACGCGGGCGGTCTGCGCCTTCGAGTGGCGGCTGGTCGCCTTCGAGCGAGTCACGACCACGCGCTGGCGCGGCGCGGCCCGGCGCTTGCTCACCGTATGGACGACGCGGGACTTCTTCGCGCTGCTCACGCGGTGGCTGCTCGCGCGGTGGCTCGCGGTGGCCACGGTCCGGGAGCGGGAGGTCCCGCGCTTCACGGCCTTGGCGGGCTCCGGGAACGCGAGGTCCTGGCGACGACCCGGGCGGACCGGGAGCCCCGGGAACGGGAGACCCGCGAGGAGCGGACCCGGGGGACCCGGGCGCGCGAGGCGGTCTCGTGGGTCGACCGGGCGACCTGGATGTCCGGCAGGGCCTCCCCGGAGGCGACGTACTGGAGGTACGGGTTGGGGAAGACCGCCACGTGATAGTGCGGCGGGTACTGCTCGCGCGTCGCCTCGATCACCCCTTTGTTCTCGAGGTCGAGCAGCACGGTCTCGAGCCAGAGCCGGCAGCCGGAGCTGTCGCTGCGCCGCAGATCGATCGCCATGCCGGTGGGGTGGACCGAGATCGCCGAGGCGTTGGCGGGCTGGCGCGTGATCGGCCGGGTCAGGCTGGTGACCACCAGCCGCTCGCCGCAGGCGCTGTGATACTGATCCGACAGCCGCTCGACGAACGTCTTCACCTCGGGCCGCGCGTAGGGAAAGGAGACGTTGTCGGCCAGCTCGTAGTCCGAGTTCCCGGGCAGGCGCACCAGGAGCCCCTGCTGGGCGTAGTCGCGGACGTCCGCCGTGGTGCGCAGGTAGGTGAAGTCGTGCTCGCGCGCCTCTTCATTCTGGCGCAGCAGCGACTCGTGCGACCCCAGCAGGGTCTGGGCCTCGAGGAACGGCGCCGCGCAGGTGGTGCAGGCGGTCGTCAGGGCGAGGAGCGACAGGGCCGCTTTGCGGCCGCGACGAGGGCGCGGGGAAATGGACGAGCTCTGCATGGGTGGCGTTTGAAACTCCATTCCGGTTGTAGCCCCATGCGCCTGCGGCGCGTAAAATTGTAAAGTAATCCGCCAATCCGGCGATTTGAGGGTACCACAGAGTCACCTGATTTCAAGCCACTTTACGGGGATATTTCCCCGTGGGGCGGAGGAGGGCGGAGCGAAAAGGGTGTGACCCGATCCCCTCCGCGTGTACATCCTGGATATGGAACGAGTCAGGCGCTGAGCTGCGATTGGAGCGTATACGGAAGGGGACGGGAAGAAACCGGTCCGGGAGTCACCTCCTGGAAAGATAAAGCCGGCGGGCGGGGGCGGTGCGCCGCCCCCGCTGTCTACCCCTTCTTGAGGCGCGAGAAGAAGTCGGCCATCGAGCCGAAGCCGGAGCCGGTGGCGGTGGGCGCCGAGGCGCCGCTGCGGGCGTAGGCGTCCTCGCCACCGTCCCGGGAGCCGCCCCGTTCACCACCGCGCGAGCGGTCTCCGCGGTCGCCGCGCTCGCTGCGGGAGAAGTCCTGCTGGCGGCCGCTGCCGCCGCTCCCCCCCGCCGCGCCGCCGGTCCCCGCGCGGCTGCTCGCCGCCGCCGCCGCCCATCCCGCCGCGGTCGCTGGCGCCCATCCCGGCGCCCATCCCAGAGCCGCCGCCCATGCCGGCGTTGGCGCCGGTGTTCATGGACAGCGAGATCCGGCGCCGGCCGGTGTCGACGCCGAGCACTCTGACCTGGACGTCCTGCCCCTGCTCGGCCGCCTCGCGGGAGTGGTTCAGCCGCCGGCCGGCCCCCATCTCGCTGATGTGGACCAGCCCCTCGAGGCCGGGCGCCAGCTCGACGAAGGCGCCGAAGGTCTCCAGGCGCATGACGCGGCCGGTCGCCTCGGTCCCCTCGGGGAAGCGGGACGCCGCGTCCTGCCACGGATCGCTCTCCAGCGCGCGGCGGGAGAGCGAGATCCGCTCGGGGCGCTTCTCGTCCTTCCCCTGCTCGATCTTGATCACCTGCACCTCGACCTCCTGGCCGACGGTGAAGACGTCCTGCGGATGGGTGGTGCGGCTGTGGCCGATCTCGCTGACGTGCAGCATCCCCTCGATGCCGCCGAGGTCGATGAACGCGCCGTAGGTGGTCAGCGAGGTCACCCGGCCGGTGAGCACGGCGCCCACCTGGAGCTTCTCGCGGGTCTCGGCGGCGCGCGTCTGCTGCTCCTCCTCGAGGAGCTGGCGGCGGGAGAGCACGATGTTCGGGCCGCGGCCCCCGCGGTTCCCCTCCTCCAGCCGGTTGACCTTGAACATCAGCTTCTGGCCGACGAACTGCTGCGGGTTCTCGACGTAGCGGAGGTCGAGCTGCGAGAGCGGGCAGAACGCCCGCATGCCGTACACCTGCACCTCGGCGCCGCCCTTGTTCAGGCCGGTCACCAGTCCCTCGATCGGCAGGCCGGCCTCGTGGGCCTGCCGGATCTCCGCCGGCACCTCGGCGGCCGCCCGCTTGCCCTTGCCGCCGCCGGCCTTGCGGCGCAGCAGCAGGGCGCCGGTCTCCGGATCGGTGCCGGTGACCGTGGCCTCGAGCGTGTCGCCTTCCTTGACCGTGAGATTGCCCTCGGCGTCCTTCAGGTCCGCGGCGGCGATGCGCCCCTCGGCCTTGCCGCCGAGGTCGAGGAAGGCCCACTCCTCGGTGATCGAGAGGATCTTGCCCTTGACCTTCTGGCCCGCCGCCGGAGCCTCGCTCTTCGGCGCGTCCCCCTCGAACTCGGCGAGGATCTGGCCGAAGTCCTGTTCTGGCCTGCGTCCTGATTGCCCTGCTGGCCGGCGGTCCCGTCATTCTGCCTGGCCGCTCTCCGCGGCCGCCGGCTTCCGGTGCCTGACTTCCGTTCCTTGCCTGAGCTTCCGGCGCCTGAGTTCCTCGGCCGCTTCCGCGCGGCCTCGACGGAGCCCTGAGCTTCGGAGCCATCGCCGGAGCGCTGGCTTCGCTCCCATGGACCTGCGGGTCGACCGTTGCGTCTTCGCTCTTTGCCGGAGCCTCCTGCTCGAACTCGGCCAGGATCTGGCCGGAGTCCTGGTTTTCCTGCTGGTTTTCCTGATCGTTCATGTGGTCTCCACTCGTCTTGGATTCTTGCGGGCCCGGCGCTTCGCGGACCGGGGTGCCTGGAGCAGCCTCTCCGGCGGGGTCCGTGAAAATATCATGCCGGGAAATGTTTCAACCGATGCGCGGCGGCTGGAATTCCATTCGGGGTCGCGGAGGGCGGGCGTCAAGCCTGCTTCCGTTTGGTGCAGAATAGCAGGCAGACGGAGCCGTTCCAAGCCTTCTCACGAGATCCAGGACGGATGAGCCCATGAATCCACGTATCCTGACGCTGTTTCTGCCGGTCCTTCTCCTCGGGGCCGGCTTGCCGATGCACGCCGAGAACGCCGGGCAGGCCCTGCCGCCGCCCACCCTCGATCCGCGCGAGGTCCATCTGGCCGATCTGCGCCAGCTCAGCCGCGGCGGCGAGAACGCCGAGGCCTACTGGTCCCCCGACGGCCGCGAGCTGATCTTCCAGTCCTCGCGCCCCCCCTATCGCCTGCGACCAGATCTTCCGCGTCTCCGCCGACGGCTCGCGGGAGGCGGTCCTGGTCTCCACCGGCAAGGGGCGCACCACCTGCTCCTACTTCACGCGCGACGGCCGGCGGATCCTCTACTCCTCGACCCACCTCGCGAGCCCCGACTGCCCGCCGCCCCCCGACCGCTCGCAGGGGTACGTCTGGCCGATCCACTCGGGCTACGAGATCTTCAGCGCCCGGCCGGACGGCACCGACCTCGTGCCGCTGACGACCAACCAGGCCTACGACGCCGAGACCACCGTCTGCCCCAAGGACGGCTCGCTGATCTTCACCTCGACCCGCGACGGCGACCTCGACCTCTACCGCATGGACGCCGACGGCGAGAACGTCAAGCGGCTGACCGACACCCCCGGCTACGACGGCGGCGCCTTCTTCTCGCCCGACTGCTCGCGGATCGTCTGGCGGGCCTCGCGGCCCAAGGGGGCCGATCTCGACGACTACAAGCGCCTGCTCGCCCAGGGGCTGGTGCGCCCGAACCGGCTCGAGCTCTGGGTCGCCAACGCCGACGGCGGCGAGGCCCGTCAGGTCACCTACCTGAACGCCGGCTCCTTCGCGCCATCCTTCTTCCCCTCGGGCAAGCGGCTGATCTTCGCCACCAATTACGGCGACCCCAAGGGGCGGGAGTTCGACCTCTGGGCGATCGACGTCGACGGCTCCAACCTCGAGCGGATCACCTGGACCGGCGGCTTCGACGGCTTCCCGATGTTCTCGCCGGACGGCACCCGGCTCGCCTTCGCCTCCAACCGCAACGGCACGCAGACCGGGGAGACCGACATCTTCGTGGCCCGCTGGGTGGACGGCCCCGCGCCCGCCGCGGCCGTGATGCCCTCGGCGGCCGACCGCTTCCGCGACGACGTCCGCTGGCTCGCCGACGACGCCCGCGAGGGGCGGGGGATCGGCACCGCGGGTCTCGACGAGGCCCGCCAGTGGCTCGCCGGCCGCTTCCGCGCCCTGGGGGTCGAGCCGGCGGGGGACGGCGGCTACTTCGAGAGCTTCGACGTCCCGGTGGCGGTGGAGGTCCGCGCCGGCACCGCGGTGACCCTCGACGGCGCCGCCCTGCCGGACGACAGCTTCCGGCCCGCCGCGTTCTCGGGATCGGGCGAGGCCGCGGGGGAGGTGGTGGCCGCCGGCCACGGCATCACCGCCCCGGAGCTCGGGATCGACGACTACAAGGGGATCGAGGCCAAGGGCAAGATCGTCGCCGTCCGCCGCTTCACCCCCGAGGGGGGACCGTTCGCAGACACCGCGGTCGAGCGCCGCTACGGCGATCTGCGCTACAAGGCGTGGAACGCCCGCGAGCACGGCGCCAAGGGGGTGATCATCGTCGATTCCCCACAGGCTGATTCCCCGGATACCAAAGTCCCCGGCCGCCGAGGCGCCGCTCCCCTCGCCCGGTCGGCGCCGTCGGCGCCATCGACGCCGGCGGGGACGTCGGCCTGCCGGCGGCGGTGGTCAAGCGGGCTGCCGGCTCGTCCCTGTTCAGCGGCAAGCACCGGGCCACGCTGGCGATCGACCTTGACCGCAAGACGACGCCGGCGGCCAACGTCGTCGGCGTCATCCGGTCGAAAGCGGCGGACCGCCTGCCGGGGGTGCTGGTGGTCGGCGCCCACTACGACCATCTGGGGCACGGCGGCACCGGCTCGCTGGCGCCCGACTCGCGCGAGATCCACAACGGGGCGGACGACAACGCCTCGGGCACCGCCGCCCTGCTCGAGGTGGCGCGCCAGCTCGGCCAGGATCGCGACCGCCTGCGCCGCGACGTCTACCTGATCGCCTTCTCCGGCGAGGAGAAGGGGACGCTCGGCTCGACCGCCTTCACCCGCCGCCCGCCCGCCGGCCTCAAGACGGCCGACATCGCCGCCATGCTGAACATGGACATGGTGGGGCGGCTGCGCGGCAACCGCGTCTCGGTGCTCGGCGGCGAGTCGGCGGCGGAGTGGGGGGAGATCGTGCCGGCGGCCTGCGGCCGCGAGCGGATCGAGTGCGCGCTGTCGGGGGACGGCTATGGCCCCTCCGATCACAGCCCGTTCTACGCCGCCGGGGTGCCGGTGCTGCACTTCTTCACCGGCCCGCACGAGGACTACCACAAGCCCTCGGACGACGCGGAGAGCATCAACGCCGCCGGCGGCGCCCGCGTCGCCGCCCTGGTGGCGGACGTCGCCGCCGAGATCGCCGGCCGGCCGGAGCGCCCCACCTACAAGAGCGCGCCGGCCCCGGCGCCGCAGGGGGACGTCCGCTCCTACGGCGCCTCGCTCGGCACCGTGCCCGACTACGCCGGCGACGGCCGGCCGGGCGTGCTGCTCTCCGCCGTGCGCCCCGGCAGCGCCGCCGAGCAGGGGGGGCTGCGCCGCGGCGACCTCCTGGTCGGCCTCGGGGGCAAGGAGATCCGCGACATCCACGACTTCATGTACGTGCTCCAGCGCGCCAAGCCGGGGGAGAAGACCACGGCGGTGGTGGTGCGCGACGGCCAGAAGGTATCCCTGGAGGTGACCTTTGGAGGCAAGAAGCAAGAGTAAGGCGCCGGCCCTAGCCCTCGTGCTCCTCCTCGTGGGCAGCCTTGCCGCGTCCGCGGCGTTCCCCCCAGAGCTGGTGGATATGGAGCGCCGGATCGAGCGGTTCCCCGCCACGAAGGGCGAGGGGAGTGAGAGCGAGCGGCTGAAGCAGCTCTTCGACCTGAACTGGCGCGTCCGGCTGCTCGCGTATCCGGAGTTCGCCACCTATCGTGGGCATCCCCGGCTATGAGGACCGTCTGGAGCGACTCCTCTCCCGAGATGCTCGGCGTTCGGCCGCCGGCTCCCCCACGAGGAACAGGCCGCCTTCGCCTCGATCGACCGCTCCCGCCTCACGCCTCCCGAGCAGGTCGACTACGACCTGGCGCTCTGGCGTGTCGAGCAAGGGAGCGAAGGGGAGAGGTTCCATGGCGAGTACCTGCTGGTCGACCAGTTGAGCGGCATCCAGCAGGAGCTCCCGCTGCTTCTGGAGAGCATGCCCACACGTTCCGTCCAGGACTTCGAGAACCGGCTCGCCCGTCTGCGCCAAGTCCCCGAGGTCGTCGACCAGACGATGGCGCTGCTCGCCCAGGGGCTCGCGGCGGGGATCACGCCGCCGCGGGTGACTCTGCGCGACGTGCCCGCGCCAGTTCGAGAACCTGCTCACGGCCGACCCCCTGAAGAGCCCGGTCCTGGAATCGTTCCAGAAGATCCCCGAGACGATCGCCCCCGCCGACCGCGAGCGGCTGCGGGGTGAGGCGGCCCGGCTCTTCCAGGGCCAGGTGGCGCCGGCCCTCCGCAAGCTCCACGACTACCTGGTGGCGACCTACATCCCGGGTGCCCGGGAGACGATCGCGATGAGCGATCTGCCGGATGGCAGGGCCTGGTACGCCTACCGGGTGCGGAACTCCACGACGACCGACCTCAGCCCTGAGCAGATCCACCAGATCGGCCTCGCCGAGGTCAAGCGCATCCGCGGCGAGATGGACGCGCTGATCGCCTCGACCGGCTTCAAGGGGAGCTTCGCGGAGTTCTGCCAGTTCCTGCGCACCGATCCGCGCTTCTTCTATGACAAGCCGGAGGACATGATCGCCGGCTACCGTGACATCACCAAGAGGATCGATCCCGAGCTGGTCAAGCTCTTCGGCAAGCTGCCGCGGCTTCCGTACGGCGTCACCACCGTTCCGGCCTACGCCGCGAAATCGCAGACGACCGCCTATTATGGCAACGGCTCGCTCGCATCCGGCCGGCCGGGCTGGTTCTACGTCAACACCTACGACCTGAAGTCGCGTCCGAAATGGGAGATGGAGGCGCTCGCCTCACACGAGTCGGTGCCGGGGCACCACATCATGTATCGCCCTCATCGAGGAGCTCGGCGAGCTGCCCGACTGGCGCAAGTGGGACGTCTATCCCGCCATGTCCGAGGGCTGGGCGCTCTACGCCGAGAGCCTGGGGCACGAGATCGGCCTCTACAAGGACCCCTACTCCAAATTCGGCCAGCTCACCTACGAGATGTGGCGGGCGATCCGCCTGGTGGTCGACACCGGCCTGCACACCAAGGGTTGGACCCGCCAGCAGGCGATCGACTATTGCAAGGCCAACTCGGCCCGGAGCGAGCACGAGATCGTGGTCGAGATCGACCGCTACATCGCCTCGCCGGGGGGCGCGGTCTGCTACAAGATCGGCGAGCTGAAGATCCGGGAGCTGCGGACCTACGCGGAAAAGAAGCTGGGGCCGAAGTTCGACGTCCGCGCCTTCCACGACCGCCTGCTGGCCGACGGCCAGTTGCCGCTGGCCCTGCTGGAGAAGAACATGCGGGCCAGGGTGGACGGCAACCTTTCTCCTCCGATTCCGTAGGATGTCGTTCGTGCCCTTCCCCCTCCGTCTCCCGAGAGGAACCCAGAGATGAAAAAGCTGATCCCTGCCATCGCGGTTCTCCTGCTGGCCGCCGGCGCCGCCGCCGTCGCGAATGCCGCCGTGCCGCCGGATGTCGCCGAGTACGCCCGGACCTTCGAGCGCTTCCCCGCCACCAAGGGGCAGGGGAGCGAGAGCGAGCGGCTGCGCAAGCTGTTCGACCTCTTCTGGGAGTTCCAGATGCACGCCTCGCCCGAGTACGCCACCTTCGTCGGCTACCCAGGCCTCAACGACCGCTGGACCGACCTCTCGCCCGAATCGATCGAGCTCGGCCGGCGCCTCGATCCGACGCTCCAGGAGGCTCTGACGTCGATCGACCGCGCGCGGCTCACCCCCGCCGAGCAGGTGAACTACGATCTGGCGCTCCATCACATCGAGCAGTCGATCGAAGGGGAGAAGTTCCATGGCGAGTACCTGCTGGTCAACCAGGTCGGGGGGCCGCAGCAGAACATCCCGCAGCTGCTGTCGATCATGCCGGCGCGGAGCGTCGAGGACTACGAGAACATCATCGCCCGCATGCGCGGCGTCCCCACCGTCATCGACCAGACGCTCGCGCTGCTCGACCGCGGCCTCAAGGAGGGGATCACGCCGCCGCGGGTGACCCTGCGCGACGTCCCCGCGCAGGTCCAGAGCCTGCTCGTCGACGATCCGATGAAGAGCCCGATGCTCAAGGCCTTCCAGAAGTTCCCCGAGACGATCGCCGCCGCCGACCGCGAGCGGTTGCTGGGCGAGGCGACGCGGGCGTTCAACGAGCGGGTGGCGCCGGCCCTCCGCAAGCTGCAGGGCTACCTCGCCAATTCCTACCTGCCGGCCGCCCGCGAGTCGATCGCGATGAGCGACCTGCCCAACGGCAAGGCCTGGTACGCCTATCAGGCGCGGGCCTCCACCACCACCCGTCTGACGCCTGAGCAGATCCACCAGATCGGCCTCGCCGAGGTCAAGCGCATCCGCGGGCAGATGGACGCCCTGATCGCCGAGACCGGCTTCAAGGGGAGCTTCGCGGAGTTCTGCCAGTTCCTGCGCACCGATCCGCGCTTCTTCTACGACAAGCCCGAAGACCTGCTGATGGGCTACCGGGACATCGCCAAGCGGATCGATCCCGAGCTGATCAAGCTCTTCGGCAAGCTGCCGCGGCTCCCCTACGGGGTGATCGCCGTGCCCGCCTACTCGGAGAAGTCGCAGACCACCGCCTACTACGAGGAAGGATCGCTGGCCGCCGGCCGGCCGGGCTACTTCAACGCCAACACCTACGACCTGAAGTCGCGCCCGAAGTGGGAGATGGAGGCCCTGACCTCGCACGAGGCGGTGCCGGGGCACCACCTGCAGATCGCCATCGCCCAGGAGCTCGAGGGGGTCCCCGAGTGGCGCAAGCACGACGACTACACCGCCTTCGTCGAGGGGTGGGGCCTCTACTCCGAGAGCCTGGGCACCGAGCTCGGCCTCTACAAGGACCCCTACTCCAAGTTCGGCCAGCTCACCTACGAGGTCTGGCGGGCGATCCGCCTGGTGGTCGACACCGGCATGCACACCATGGGGTGGACGCGCCAGCAGGCGATCGACTACTTCAAGGCCAACTCCGCCAAGGCCGAGCACGACATCGAGGTCGAGGTCGACCGCTACATCGTCTGGCCGGGGCAGGCGCTGGCCTACAAGATCGGCGAGCTCAAGCTCCAGGAGATGCGGGCCTACTCCGAGAAGGAGCTGGGCGCGAAGTTCGACATCCGCGCCTTCCACGACCACATCCTCGGCAACGGCGCGGTGCCGCTCGACCTCCTGGAGAAGAACGTCATGGCGTGGGTGGCGGAGGTGAAGTCGGGGGCGGGAGCGAAGGCGGCTCGCTAGGCGCGAAACCCCGCCGGGGCGCCGGGCGCGAACGTCCACCCCATGAGGTACGGCGCCAGCGGCTCCGCCCATGCCTTCGCCACCCGCTCGTACTCCGGCCGCACCCCTCGGCGCGCGGCGCGGGCAGGGTGCCGTCGCCGGCCAGCTCCTGGAAGGCCTGCGGATCCCGGCCGTAGACCCAGCAGAGGATGGCTGGAGAGGCGGGCCTCGTCGAAGCGGTGGCCGCTCCAGAAGGGGACCCTGGCGAGCCTGGCGCGCGGATGCCGGCGTCCCGTTCCTGGGTCGAGCAGAACAGAGGCATCCTCGACCGCGGTGGTCCCCCCCTCCTTGCCGCTGCCGAGGAGGACCAGGGTCGCGATCTGGTCGGCGGCCTCCTCCTCCCGGCCGGCGGCCGGCAACTGGTAGAGGTCGATCAGCGCGTGCCCGGTCTCATGGAGCAGGGCGAAGAGGGTCGCCGCCGCCACCGCGGCCCCCGCCTGCTCGGCGTCCGGCACCTTCCCGGAGGCGCAGGAACAGCTCGGCGAAGGCGCCGACCAGCTCGTAGCAGATCGAGATCCGGTGCTTGTCCGCCTCCCAGGTGGCATCGGCCGCGCCGCACTCGCGCAGGGCCACCGTGACGTCCACCGGCAGGGCCAGCTTCTCGTTCAGGGCCTTGGCGGTCTCCTCGAGCAGCCGCGTGCCGCGGAAGATCTCCTGCAGCTCCCGGTTGTCCGGGTTGGCGATCTTCTCGTAGACCACCTTGAAATCGCCGCGATCGGCCGCGGGAAGCGGTGGCGCGGCGCGGGGGCGGGCACGGGCGCCGTTTCGGGGGCCGGGGCGGGCGGCTGCTGGGCCATGGCGGCGGTGGCCAGGAAGAGCAGCGGCAGCGCCAGTCGGCGGACGGCATGGGCTCGGAGCAAGGAAACCTCCTCGTCGGAATGTGTCACAGAGGCTCGCAAGAACCGTCCCGGGTGTCAAGGCGGGGCGGCCGGCGATATCATGCGCAGCCTGATGAACGTCCAGCCCGTCACCCTCGAAGGTCCCACCCTCCGTCTGGAGCCTCTGACGCCCGGGCATGCCCCGTCGCTCTGGCCGCATGTCGGACCCGAAACCTTCCGGCACACGCTGGAGATGCCGCGCGACGGGAGCTACGAGGCGTTCGAGGAGTGGATCCGCTACTGCCTGGAGATTCCCGACTCCCTGCTCTGGACGATCTCCCTGCGTGAGACGGGGGAGGCCGTGGGGGTGTCGGGCTATCTGGAGATCCGGCCGCGCCACCGCGGCCTGGAGATCGGCCGCACCTGGATCGGCGCGTCCCATCAGGGCACCCGCGTGAACCCCGAGAGCAAATACCTGCTGCTGCGCCACGCCTTCGAGGATCTGGAGGCCGTGCGGGTGCAGCTCAAGACCGACCTCAACAACCTGCGCAGCCAGCGCGCGATCGAGAAGCTCGGCGCCCGGCGCGAGGGGGTCCTGCGGAAATACCAGACCCGGTCCAACGGCTACGTCCGCGACACGGTGGTCTACAGCATCCTCGCCGAGGAGTGGCCCGCGGTGAAGGCGGGGCTGGAGGCCCGGATGGCGGGGAGTTTGCAGTAACCTTCGCCCGTGGGCATACAGAACGCGTGGAACCTGCTGACCGGCAAGGTGATGGGGTGGGCGCGGGATTTCGTCCTGCTGCTGCCGAACCTCGCCGTGGCGGTGGCGGTGCTGATCGGCTTCTGGCTGCTGGCCAAGCTGGCGCGCAACCTCCTGCATCGCCTCCTGCACCGGATCTCGCATAGCGAGCAGGTCAACCGCGTCCTCGAGCAGGCGCTGTTCCTGGCCCTGGTGGCCGCCGGCCTCTTCATCGCCCTCGGCATCCTCGGATTGCAGAAGACGGTGGCCTCGCTGCTCGCCGGCGCCGGCATCATCGGCCTGGCGCTCGGCTTCGCCTTCCAGGACATCGCGGCCAACTTCATGGCCGGCATCTTCCTCTCGATCGAGCACCCCTTCCGCGCCGGCCATCTGATCGAGAGCAAGGACATCCAGGGGATCGTCCGGCGGATCCATCTGCGCTGGACGGAGATCCGCACTCCGCAGGGGCAGATCGTCCTGGTTCCCAACAAGCAGGTGTTCGAGAACCCGATCACCAACTTCAGCACCACGGGCCAGCGGCGGGTGGACATCAAGGTCGGCGTCTCCTACGGCGAGGACCTCGACAAGGTGAAGCGGGTGGCCGTCGAGGCCCTCGAGCAGGTTTCGACGCGCAAGCCGGAGACCGACGTCGAGCTCTACTTCGAGGAGTTCGGAGAGAGCTCGATCAACCTGGTGATGCGCTTCTGGATCGAGTTCCACGCCAAGCAGTCCGACTATCTGCAGGCGAGGAGCGAGGCGGTCGAGCGCCTGAAGAAGGCCTTCGACGACAACGGCATCACCATCCCGTTCCCCATCCGCACGCTCGACTTCGCCGTCAAGGGGGGCGAGACGCTCTCCGAGGTGCTGGCGGAGGTCGGCATCGGGCGGGTCGAGGACGAGGGGCAGGAGCCCGGGCTCTACCGCACTAGGCGCAGCCGCGACCGCACGTACGCCTCGTCGTAGGTCGTCACCTCCAGCCGGTGCCCCCAGGGATCGCGGAAGTAGACGGAGAAGGCTCGCCCATGATCCCTAGCGCCGGCGGCCGGAGCTCCTGGCTTTCGCCATCCGCGTCGACCGGGACCGGCGCGTTCTCCGTCTGCTCCAGGAACTCGAAGAAGCGGGGGCCGTCCACCCGGAAGGCCACCCGGTGGAAGCCGGCGGTGGGCCGTGAGCCCGGGGACTCGCCGGTGAACAGGGCGAGCTTCGTGCCGCCGCCGCAGGAGATCATCAGCGGCCCTTGCGCGTCCTCCGCCCAGTGCTCGAATTCGGGGACGACCGCGAGCCCGAGCGTGCGCTCATACCAGCGGGCGCCCTCATGGCGGTCGGGGACGAAGAGCTCGACATGATCGATCTGTTCGACTTTGAACATGGGTGTTGGATCCCTCCCATGACCTATTGTGTCAAGACCGCCGTAATCTTTCCTCTCCACCCCGCGTAGAGATGGGAGGAGATCCATCATGAAGCTGACGATCGAGGGAGTGGGCAAGCGCTACAAGGGGGATTTCTGGGGTCTCCGCGACTTCAGCCTGGAGCTCGAGGCCGGCGTGCTCGGCCTGCTGGGCCCGAACGGCGCCGGGAATCGACGCTGATGCGGATCCTCGCCACCATCACCCGGCCGACCGAGGGGCGGCCGTGCCGAAAGCGGTCGAGGCGGGGATGGGCCGGATGAGCCTTCCCGGATTCCCGGCAGGCCTTCGCGAGGGACGGATCGGAGGCCGCGGATTCCCTGACAGACCTCGCGGCTTCCCGCTCACCACAGGCGGATTCTCTTCGGCGCATCGCGAGGGTCGGATGGGAACTCGGCAGCGCGCCGCCGGAATCCGCGGCTGCGCGAACGGAATTCGCGGGGGGCCGACCAGAATTCGCGAATTCCGGTCTGGAGCCGGCGGGTGTTGGATCAGTGATGGCCTCGGAGGCGATCGAGCTCGGCACGCAGCTTGGCCAACTCGGCCCGGACTTCCTCGTTGCTCAGGATGGGCTCGCCCGTCGCGGTATGAAGCGCCCGGATCCCTCGCTCCTCGATCCGGAGGGTGACTCCCGTGGTCTGGCTGAGGACCGCGCCGTCCGCCCCGGTGGGGATGGGCTGATAGCGGCCGTCCACCAGCCGGAAGCCCTGCAAAGGCGGGACTCAGATAGTCCTGCAAGGGATCATAGAGGACGTACTCCTCCACCCCGAGCTGCTCGTAGAGGGCCTTCTTCCTGAAGACGTCCTCGTTCCGGGTGCTGTCCGAGGTGACCTCGACGATCAGGGAAGGGGGGCGGCCTTCTTCCCACAGTTTGTAGGTCCGCCGCTCTCCGCGAGGCACTCCCCGGGTCACGAAGACGTCTGGAACGACGAACGTCCTGGGATTGCCCTCGACGTAGTAGAGGAGCATGTCCGCCCCGACATAGACCTCCGGCATCTCCCGGAGATGCTCGTTGAGCGCCTCGAAGAGGTAGATGATCTCCCGGATGTGGATCTCGGTTTCGCCCATGGGCTTGCCGTCGGATTCCGGGTAGTGGATATCTCGCCGCAGAGGAATCGCGGACATCGGAGTCTCCCTTCGCCAACGGTCGCGGGATCAGATCACGGCGGCCCGTCGAAGCGCAATGGCCGCAAGTTTACCATGCGGCAGGAGCCCGGGCTCGGATAGGCTAGGCCCCATGGTCGAGAGCCTCTGGAACGACGAAGAAGCGGCGCAAATACCACCGGGCGATCTCGGGTTGCGCGTCTACACCTCGCGCCTGCTCGGGCGCGACAAGAATCTGGTGCTGCACGGCGGCGGCAATACCTCCGTCAAGATCCGCGAGACCAACCGCTTCGGCGAGGAGGAGGAGATCCTCTACGTCAAGGGGAGCGGCTGGGACCTGGAGACGATCGAGGCCGCGGGGTTCTCGCCGGTGCGGCTGGGCACCGGCCGCGCGGCTGGCGACGCTGCCGCGCCTCTCGGACCCCGAGATGGTCAACGAGCTGCGGACGGCGATGACCCTCGCCTCGGCGCCCACGCCGTCGGTCGAGGCCATCCTGCACGCCGCGCTCCCTTTCAAGTACGTCGACCACACCCACGCCGACGCGGTGGTCACCCTCACCAACTCCCGCGACGGCGAGGCGCTGATCCGCGAAGCCTACGGCGATACGGCCGTCGTCATCCCCTACGTGATGCCGGGATTCGACCTCGCCCGCCTGTGCGCCGAGCGGTTCCCCGCCATGGCCGGGCCGGGGACGGTCGGCATGGTGCTGCTGAACCACGGCATCTTCTCCTTCGGCGACACGGCGCGGGAGTCCTACGAGCGGATGATCGAGCTCGTCCGCCGCGCCGAGGAGCTGCTGGAACGGCGGGGTGCCTGGGCCCTCGGCCCTTTTCCCGAGACGGCCGCGGGCGATGCCGATCCCCTGGCGATCGCGCGGCTGCGCCACGACGTCTCGCGGGCGGCGGGGTTCCCCGTGATCCTCGCCAGCCGCCGCGACCCCCGCGCTCTCGCCTTCGCCCGGCGCGAGGACGTCTCCGGGATCGTCCAGAGGGCCGGCCACGCCGGACCACGTGATCCGCACCAAGCGCCTGCCGCTGGTCGGCCGGGAGGTCGAGGGCTACGCCGGCGCCTACCGCTCCTACTTCGACGAGCACGCCCCCCGGGCAGCCGTCGCCAAGACGATGCTCGATCCGGCGCCGCGGGTGATCCTCGATCCCGAGCTGGGCCTCGCTGACCGCCGGGCGCTCCGTGAAGGACGCGGCCATCGCGGCCGAGATCTACGAGCACACGATGGACATCATCGAGCGGGCCGAGCGGCTCGGCGGCTACCGGGCGCTGCCGGCGAGCGATCTGTTCGACATCGAGTACTGGGACCTCGAGCAGGCGAAGCTGGCACAGGCGGGCAAGCCCGCGGTCTTCGCCGGCGAGGTGGCGCTGGTGACCGGCGCCGCCTCGGGGATCGGCCGGGCGCGCCGTCGAATCCCTCCTCGCCCGGGGCGCCGCGGTCGTGGGGCTGGACATCGATCCCGAGGTCGCGTCGGCGTTCACTCGCCGCGACTTCCTGGGCATTCGCTGCGACGTCACGGTGGAGGCGGAGGTCGCGGCTGCGCTGGCCGCGGCGGTCGCGGCCTTCGGCGGGCTCGACCTGCTGGTGCTCAATGCCGGCATTTTCCCGGCGGCCCGCAGGATCGCGGATCTCCCGCTCGCCGAGTGGGACCGGGTGATGCGGGTGAACCTGGATGCCAACCTGCTGCTGATGCGCCTCTGCCACCCGCTGCTGAAGCTCGCTCCGGCGGGGGGGCGCGTGGTGGTGATCGGCTCGAAGAACGTGCCGGCGCCGGGTCCGGGCGCCGCCGCCTACTCGGCCTCCAAGGCGGCGCTCTACCAGCTCGCCCGCGTCGCCGCCCTCGAGTGGGGGAGCGACGGCATCCGCGTCAACGTCCTGCACCCCAATGCTGTCTTCGACACCGGGGTCTGGACCGACGAGGTCCTCGCCTCCCGGGCCGCCGCCTACGGCCTGTCGGTCGAGGACTACCGGCGAAACAACGTGTTGAGGGTCGAGGTGACCAGCCGCGACGTCGCCGAGCTGGCCGCCGAGCTCTGCGGCCCCCGTTTCGCCAAGACGACGGGAGCCTGGATTCCGGTGGACGGGGGCAACGAGCGGGTGATCTGAATTTACGGGATCAGCAGCACCTTGCCCGTGGTCTCCCGCCCCTCGAGGGCGCGGTGCGCGTCGGCCGCCTGGGCCAGCGGCAGCTCGCGATCGACGTTCAGGCGGAGCTTCCCCTCGGCGACCCAGCCGAGCACCTCGCCGGCCCGCCACAGCAGCTCGTCGCGGTCGGCCATGTAGTGGCCCATGGAGGGGCGGGTCAGGTAGAGCGACCCCTTCTGATTGAGGAGCGACGGGTCGAACGGCGGCACCGGGCCGCTCGCCTGGCCGAAGAGGACCATCAGGCCGCGCGGCGCCAGGGTGTCGAGCCCCTTCTCGAAGGTGGCCTTGCCGACGCCGTCGTAGATCACCTGCACGCCCTTGCCGCCGTTGAGCCGCTTGGCCTCGGCGGAGAAGTCCTGCTGGCTGTAGAGGATCACCTCGTCCGCGCCGGCTTCCCGGGCGATCCGCGCCTTCTCCTCGGTGGAGACGGTGCCGAAGACGCGGGCGCCGCGCAGCTTGGCGATCTGGCAGAGGAGCTGGCCCACACCGCCGGCGGCGGCGTGGACGATGCAGACGTCCCCCGGTTTCAGCGGATAGGTGCTCGCGGCAAGGAACTGCGCCGTGATCCCTTGCAGCATGGCGGCGGCGGCTTGCCGGGGGGTGACCTCCGGGGGGATCTTGACCAGCCGCGCCGCCGTCACCGCGGCGAGCTCGGCGTAGGCCCCCTGGACGCCGACGTAGGCCACCCGGTCGCCCACGGCTACGTCTTCGACACCGGGACCGACGGCGACTACGGTCCCCGCCGCCTCCTGCCCGGGGACGAAGGGGAGCGCCGGCGCCTTGTAGAGGCCGGTACGGAAGTAGACGTCGACGTAGTTGACGCCGGCGGCCTCGACGCGGACGAGCGCCTGCCCCTCTCCGGGCTGCGGATCGGGGACGTCCTCGAGCTCCAGGACCTCGGGACCGCCTACGTGATGGATGCGAATGGCTTTCATGATCTCCCTCCCTCCCGGACAGAATACCGGCCTACGGCGCGGCTTTTTCCAGCCGCACCCAGCGGCTGCAGATCTCTTCGACGTTGCGGGGGTCCTGGGTGGAGAGGGCTTCCTGGCTGAAGCGTTCGATCTCGGCGGGCGGAGTCCCGGCGCGGCGCAATCCGTGGCGGATGGCGCTCACCAGCGCGAACCGGTTCCGGCTGCGCAGGGAGACTCGGATTTCTGGATAAAGGGGCCCCATCGAGGTCGTGTCCATACTTATAACGTCCGGGGAGCCAAAAACGTTTCATCCCCCGCACAAAATTTTACCCTACCCCTTGGACGGCGTCCGAAGGCGGCCGGTTCCCGGGGGATGAAGCGAGGCTAGTGGAAGCGGACCCCGAAGCCGATCGAGGCTTCGGTATTGTCCGAGATCGTTACCTTCCCCTGCACGTAGGGGCGGACCGCCCCGCGCTTCCAGAAGCCGATGCCGGCGAGCAGGTTCAGGCCGACATCGGTCTGGCTGTCCACGAGCAGTTGCGGCAGCCGAACGGCGCGTCGATCTTGGAGAAGATGACGGCCGGCCCGCCGCCCAGCCAGAAGTAGTAGGGCGACGCCACCGGCGGGAGGCGAAGCCCAGGGTCAGCCAGGACATCACGAGCGAGGCGAGGACGGACATCGCCTGGCTGGAGGTGACCGACTGGATCAGCACCCGGCCGCGCTCGGCGCTGCCGCCGATCCGCGCCCGCACGGCGCCTGGCGGGAAGCTCCGGCGGAGCCGCTCGTCGAGCGTCTTCCGGACCTGGGTCGAGGTCCCGTAGTCGTCCCGGGCGTGCGAGGTTCAGCGGGTAGAGCGGGCGTCGCGGCCGTGGTCCACGAACACGTACTCGAAGTTGCGGTAGGTGCGCAGCAGCCCCTCGATCGCCGGCCGGTCCGCCGGCAGCGGCGGGCGGTCGGCGGCGGGATCCCCATCTCCCAGGCGCGGTCGCGGACGAGGTCGGAAAGCGACAGCGAGGCGGTCACCCCCGGAGTGCCGTCGACCTCCCGCTGGAACGCCGCGAGGGAGTGGAGGAGGCCGGGCTCGGTCCAGGCGCGGCCGTCCTCGCGGGTCAGCATGACGTCGAACTGGTAGACCCCCACCGACTCCTTCTCGAACCAGTGGACGTCCTGGACGATCGGGTGGTCCGGCCGGAAGTTCTGCGACCAGCCGTCGTCGATCCGCAGGCGCGGGATTCCCGGCAGCAACAGGATCGTCAGCGCCACGGGGAAGGCGCCGCGGAGCAGGAGCGGGTGGATCGACAGCGAGGGGACCCGGGTCCAGCCGGGGAGCCGGCGGATCGGGATCAGCGCCAGCAGCACCGGCACCAGGGTCATCGTCAGCAGCCAGGAGAAGCAGACGCCGATACTGGCCACGAGCCCGAAGACGCACAGCCCCGGCACGTCGGTCGGCACGAACGAGGCGAAGCCGATCGCCGTGGTCAGGGCGGTGGCGGTGCAGGGGAAGAAGACCTTGCGGACCCCCCGCCCGGACCAGCGAGAAGGCGGGGATCTCCGGATGCTGCTGCCGGAGGTGGAGATACTCGCTGTAGAGATGGAGGTCGTCGGCGATGCCGAGCACGGTGAGCAGCACGGGGATCATCGCCGTGGTGATCGAGATCGAGTGGCCGAGCATCTGCAGGGCCGCCATCGTGAACAGCACGCAGAGGCCGGACTGCAGCAGGGCGAGCGCCGCCATCCAGAGCGAGCGGAAGATCCAGCCGAACAGCAGGAAGATGATCAGCAGCGTCCAGGGGAGGAGGAGCCGGAGGTCGTGGAAGAGCGCCTCCCCGAGCCCGTTGAGCACCACCTGGCGGCCGATCACCCGCAGGCGGTACTCGCCCGGCCGCCGCTGGTCGAGCCGCGCGAAGGCCTTCCAGGCTTCCTCCTCGATGTCCTTCACCCCGGAGCCGGAGAAGGCGGGGGCCTCGAGGAAGGCGGTGTGGCGCGACCGGCCGGCGCCGAGCTTGCCGCGGATCGCCGTCTGGCGCAGCGACGCGGCGATCCAGGCGCCGTCCGGCGGATGCAGGAGCCACGGCTCGCCGGGGACCGGCCGCGGCGCGAACCGCGCGCGGGCGAGCCGGTCGAAGAGCAGCGTGCGGATGTTGGGGCTGCTCCCGATGGCGGCGCCGAAGAAGCGGATGTCGTCGAGGAACACCGGATCGGTGACCTCGCGGCGCGCGTTGGTGAGCGCGAGGATCACCCGCTCGTCCGAGCCGAAGGTGTCGCGGACCTCCCGGTCGACCGCCAGGACCTCGGCCCCGGCGGGGAGCAGCTCGATGTCGTTGGCCCGGATCCGCAGCTTTTCGACCCGCCGCCCCGCGAACGCGACGGCGACGGCCAGGGCGAGCAGACCCAGGGAACGAGAAAGAGGCGGGAGCGCCAGCTCATGGCTCGCAGAAGACCTCGACCTCGGGAACCGCGCCGGCGGGGAGGAGCCCGGCCACCTCGCTGGGTGCGCCGATGGACGCGGCCGGAGTGCCGCGGGTCACGGGGACTCGCAGCCAGTGATGCGCGGACATGCGGACGAAACCCTGACAGGCGCCGGCGGGGAAGGGCGCGAAACCCTCGACGGCATGCTCCTTCAGGAAGGCGAGCCGGGCGGCGGGATCGCCGGGGGGGCGCAATGGCGCGTCGGGGGGGACCGCGACCGGTAAGACCTGCTCGCCCGGCTTCAGCACCGAGACATACCAGGGCGGGACCAGCGGCCGGGTGCGCGGCGCCTGCCAGGCTGGCCATGGCGAGCACCCGCGCGGACTCTCTGATCGTTTTTCCGTACAGTGTTTTTCCGTACATAGCGGTTCTCCTTCGTAAAGACAGGTCCTCGAAGCTTCGGTCTGAGCTTCGCGCGTCACTGGTGCAAGCGATCTGCCAGGGCGCGGACTCTCTGATCGTGTTTCCGTACCGTATTTTTCCGTACATCGTGATTCCTCCCTTCAAGAGACCGGTCCTCGAAGCGTTGAGCTTCGCGGGTCTCTGGTGCAAGCGATCTGCCAGGGATAGCATCCCGCCATGGCGCTCCGCGGCCATCTCTGGACGATCGCTCCCTTCCTCCGCCGCCGGCTGCGGGCGGCGCCGTTCCCCGTGTCCCGTCCCTGGGAGACCGCGCTGGAGGACCCCAAGGTCGGGACGGTCCGGCTGTCCGGCTGGCTGCAGGAGGTCCCCGGGAGCGACGAGGTCCTGCTGCTCGTCCACGGCCTGGGCGGCGGCACCGAGAGCCACTACCTGCGCGGCGCCCTGGCGGCGGCCGAGGCGGCGGGGATCTCCTCGCTGCGGGTGAATCTCCGCGGCTCCGACCGCCGGGGCGAGGACATCTTTCACGCCGGGCTGACGGCCGACCTCCACGCCGCCCTGGCGAGCGCGGAGCTGCGGCGCTATCGCCGCGTGTACGCGCTCGGTTACTCCCTCGGCGGGCATCTCGCCCTGCGCCTGGGAGCCGAGGCGGGGGACCCGCGCCTCGCCGCCGTGGCCGCGATCTGCTCGCCGCTCGACCTCGAGCTCGCGCAGCGGGAGATCGACTCGCCCCGCCGCTGGATCTACCGCCGCTATCTGATGAACGGCCTCTACGCCATCTACGCCGCCGTGGCCGCCCGCCGCCCCGTGCCGCTGCCGGTCGCGGAGGTGGTCCGCATCCGCACCATCCGCGAGTGGGACGACCGCGTGGTGGCTCCGCGCCACGGTTTCGCCGACGCCGGCGACTACTACGCCCGGGAGAGCGTGGCCCCGCGCCTGCCGGCCCTGCGCGTGCCGGCGCTGCTCTTCAACTCCGAATGGGATCCGATGGTCCCGGCGCGAGCGGTCCGCGCCGCCCTCGGCCGCCCGGCCCCGCGGCTGGAAGTCCGCTGGATCCCCGGCGGCGGGCACGTCTCCTTCCCGCGGGCGATGGCGGTGGACCGGGAGGTGATCGCGTGGCTGCGGTCACGATGGAGGGTGAGGCCAGACGCTCCGCCAGCCGGGTGAACCGGGGGCGCACCCGCCTGTTGCTCACCGCCACCCGCAAGGCCCGCTCCTCTCCCACCAGGATCGCCAGCCGCTTCGCCCGGGTGAGGGCGGTGTAGAAGAGGTTGCGCTGCAGCATGACGTAGTGCGTGGTGTGCAGCGGGATCACCACGCAGGGGTATTCGCTCCCCTGCGACTTGTGGATCGAGCAGGCGTAGGCGAGCACCAGCTCGTCGATCGAGCCGAAGTCGTAGACCACATCCCGGCCGTCGACCGTGACGGTGACGATCTGCTCGACCTCGTCGATCGCGCGCACCCGCCCGATGTCGCCGTTGAAGACCTCGAGATCGTAGTTGTTCCGCACCTGCATCACCTTGTCGCCGACCCGCAGGCTGTGGCCGCCGCGGGTCACCGTCACCCCTTCGGGATTGAGCAGGTCGCGCAGCACGGCGTTCAGGTTGTCGGTGCCGAGGGGGCCCCGGTTCATCGGCGTCAGCACCTGGATCTGATCGACCGGATTGAGGCCGAACTTCCCCGGGATGCGCTTGGAGACGAGCTGGGCGATGGTGTCGACGATCTCCTCCGGCTCCTTGCGCTCGATGAAGAAGAAGTCGCCGTCGCTGTCCACCGACTCGTGGATCGGCATCACCCCCTGGTTGACCCGGTGGGCGTTGACCACGATCAGGCTGCGCTCGGCCTGGCGGAAGATCTCGGTCAGCCGCACCACCTCGACCGCCTCCGAGCGGATCAGGTCGGCGAGCACGCGCCCGGGGCCCACCGACGGCGAGCTGGTCGACGTCGCCGACCAGGATCAGGCGGCCGTGGTCCGGCACCGCCCGCAGCACGTGGTGGGCGAGCACCGTGTCGAGCATCGACGCCTCGTCGACGATCAGCAGGTCGGCCGAGAGCGGGTGCTCGCGGTTGCGGTCGAACTGCCGGGTCTGCGGGTTGAACTCGAGCAGCCGGTGGAGGGTGGTCGCCTCGGCGCCGGTGGCCTCGGCCATGCGCTTGGCGGCGCGGCCGGTGGGGGCGGCGAGCAGCACGCGCTGGCGCTTCTTCTCCAGGATCTTGACGATGCCGCGCACCAGCGTCGTCTTGCCGGTGCCGGGGCCGCCGGTGATCACCAGCATCTTGCGCGTCAGCCCGGCGCGGATCGCCTGCCGCTGCTGGCGGGCGAGTGAAATCTGCTCCGTCTTCTCGAACCAGTCGAGAGCGCGGTCGAGGTCGATCTCCATCGGCAGCATCGGCTGGATCAGCAGAGTCCGGATGCGCGCCGCGACGCTGGTCTCGGCGGCGTGGAGCGCCTTGAGGAAGACCGCGCTCTCGGCGGATTCGGCGAGCGGCTCGAGGACGATCTGCTCGGTCTCGGCGAGCGCCGCGACCGCCGACTCGACCTGCGGAGCGGTGGCCCCGAGGAGCTTTTCGGCCTCCTCGATCAGCGCCTGGCGCGGCAGATAGATATTGCCGCGGCTGGAGGCCTGGTCGAGCAGGTAGAGCGTGCCGGCCTCGATGCGCTGCGGCGCGTCGGGGGGGATGCCGAGCGCCGAGGCGATCTGGTCGGCCGACTTGAAGCCGATGCCGTGGATGTCCGTCGCCAGGCGATAGGGGTTTGCGCGCACCAGCTCCGTGGCGTGGGCCCCGTAGGCCTTGTAGATCTTGATCGCGTAGTGGGTGGAGACCCCGTGCGACTGCAGGAAGACCATCACCTCCTTGATCTCCCGCTGCTCCTCCCAGGCGCGGACGATCTCCTTGCGGCGCTTGGGACCGATCCCCTCGACCTCGGCCAGCCGCTCCGGCCGGTTCTCGATGACGTCCAGCGTCTCCATGCCGAACGCCGCCACCATCCGCGCGGCCATCACCTTGCCGATCCCCCGGATCAGGCCGGAGCCGAGGTACTTCTCGACCCCGTTGAGGGTCGCCGGCACCACCGTGTGGTAGGAGGCGACCCGGAACTGCCGGCCGTACTTCGGGTCGTTGATCCAGCTCCCGCTGAGGCGGAGGTTCTCCCCCGGCTGCACGGCGAGCAGGTTGCCGACGGCGGTGACCAGGTCGCGGTATCCCGGCACCTGGAGCTTCACCACGCTCCAGGCGTTCTCCTCGTTGGAGAAGACGATCCGCTCCAGAACCCCTTCCAGGGTGGTCGCGGCGTCGCGGGTCTCTCGGGATTCGAAGGGGAGGGTCATGGCTGCCGGGAGGACGAGTTTATGACAGATGGTGATCCCCACCCCCGTCTGTGCCAAAATGACCCGCGAATGGCCGACAAACCCCTGGTTCTTGTGATCGACGACGAGACCGGCTCCCGCGAGTCGATGGCGATCGCCTTGGAAAAGGCGGGGCTCGCCGTGCGCACCTTCGACGACGCGCGCAAGGCGCTGGAGTTCCTCGACGAGAACGACGCCCGCCTCGCCGTCTGCGATCTGCGGATGCCCGGCATGGACGGCATCGGCTTCCTCAACGAGGTGAGGGAGCGCAAGATCGACCTCAGCATCATGCTGGTGACCGCCTACGGCTCGATCGAGTCCGCCGTGGAAGCCATGCGGGTGGGCGCCGACGACTACCTGACCAAGCCCGTCGACCTCTACGAGCTGCGCAAGCGGGTGATGAACCTGATCGAGAAGCAGCAGCTCAAGGAAGAGGTCTCGACCCTGCGCGAGATGCTCGACAAGCGCTACGGCTTCGAGAGCATCATCGGCCGCTCGGCGCCGATGGAGCAGCTGTTCGAGCAGATGCGGCTGGTGGCCCCCACCCGCTCGAGCGTGCTGATCACCGGCGAGAGCGGCACCGGCAAGGAGCTGGTGGCCAACGCCCTGCACCGGGCGAGCCCGCGCCGCAACGAGCGCTTCCTGGCGATCAACTGCGGCGCCATCCCCAGCGACATCCTGGAGAGCGAGCTCTTCGGCCACGAGCGGGGCGCCTTCACCGGCGCCGTCACCCGCAAGATCGGCAAGTTCGAGCTCTCCCACCGCGGCACCCTGTTCCTCGACGAGATCAGCGAGCTCTACCCCGAGCTCCAGGTCAAGCTCCTGCGCGTGCTCGAGGAGCGGCAGGTGATGCGCGTCGGCGGCAGCGAGCTGATCCCGGTCGACTTCCGGCTGGTCGCGGCCACCAACCGCGACCTCGAGCGGGAGGTCACCGAGGGGCGCTTCCGCGAGGATCTCTATTACCGGCTGAAGGTGGTGACCCTGCGCATCCCGCCGCTGCGCGAGCGTCCGGGGGACATCGCCCAGCTCGCCGAGCACTTCCTGGCCCTGTTCTTCCAGGAGCATGGCAAGGCGCCGAAGCGGCTGGGCTCGGCGGCGATGGATCTGCTGCTGCGCTACCCCTGGCCGGGCAACGTGCGCCAGCTCCGCAACGTCATCGAGTCCGCCGTGGTCTTCTGCCAGGGGGAGGAGATCACCCCCGCCGACCTGCCGGTCGAGGTGCGCGAGTCGTCGACGATCTCGACCTCGGGCACGCCCGTGCAGGCGTCCGCCGGCGAGCCGCGCTCGATGGCCGACATCGAGCGCCACGCCATCCTGGAGACCCTGGAGCGCACCGGCGGCCATCGCGCCAAGGCCGCGGACCTCCTGGGGATCGGACTGCGGACGCTGCAGCGCAAGCTCAAGGAGTACAAAGACGAAGGTTACATCCAGGAGGATTGAGGAGAGACCATGGAGCTCCAGACCGAGGTGCTGATCCACAACGAGACCCTGGGAGTGAAGGGGGGGAAGGGCGTTCTCCTCCAGATCAACCCGGAAGGCTATTACGAGGTGAACTGCGTTTTCGGGGAGCGGGTCCACCGCACCCTGTTCCCGATCCACGGCACGGTGCTGATCAGCCGCGAGCCCGAGGAAGCCACCCGCGCCGACGTGGAGATCGAACGCTGATGGCCGCCCAGAAGCGCGCGGCGAAGGCGAATCAGCCGCAGGGCGCCAGGCTCTCCGTCAACGTCGATCACGTCGCCACCGTCCGCCAGGCGCGGCGGATCGGCTACCCCGATCCGGTGGAGGCGGCGCGCATCGCCGAGGACGCCGGGGCGGCGGGGATCACCGTGCACCTGCGCATGGACCGCCGGCACATCCAGGACGCCGACGTCGAGCGGCTGCGCCAGACCGTGCGCGGCAAGCTCAACCTGGAGATGTCGAGCGCCGAGGAGATGGCGAGGGTCGCCCTGCGGGTCAAGCCCGACCAGGTGACGCTGGTGCCCGAGCGCCCGGAGGAGGTCACGACGGAGGGGGGGCTCAACCTCATCCTCTACGCCCGGCGGATCGTCGACGTCACCCAGCGGCTGGCGGAAGCCGGGATCGCGGTCTCGCTCTTCATCGATCCGGACCCCCGGCAGATCCAGGCCCTCCTGTCGCTGGCCGGCAACGGGGTGACCGGCTTCGAGATCAACACCGAGGCCTACACCCGCGCCACCGATCCGGCGGCCCTGGCGGATGAGCTGCGGCAGATCACCGAGGTGGTGGAGCAGGGGCGGGTGGCCGGGCTGCACGCCTACGCCGGCCACGGCCTGCGCACCGACAACGCCGGCGCGATCGCGGCCATCCCGGGCATGGAGGAGCTGAACATCGGCCACTTCATCATCGCCCGCGCGGTGATCGTGGGCATGGACGCGGCGGTGCGGGAGATGCTGGCGGCGATGGCGGGGGTGAAGTAGGAGTAAGTTCCTCTACATGGAGAGGAAAGAAATGGATTACCAGGCTCAAGATGAGAAGGGGTGGAGATCCTCTTCTCCGGATGATCGATCTGGCGGTCGAGACCGGGATTCCGGATCTGGCCACCAACGTCGACTCCTATCTTTATGGGCATCCCAAGGCGGCCGGATCGCTGTGGGAGCAGGGCCAATTTCGAGGCCAGATGGAAGCAGGCCGTCCCGCCCGGGCATCAATGCCCGGGCTACGCCCCAAAAGAGAAGCCGGTGAAGCCGGCTCGCGGGGAGAGCGTTATGTCTTGAGCCGGCTTCAGCCGGCTTTTCGTTTCCCGCGTAGCCCGGGCATTGATGCCCGGACGGGGGGCTACGCCGCCCCCAGCTCCCCCCGGATCGCCACCGCCAGCTCTTCGGCCAGGGCGTCGATGGTCACCTGCTCGGGCCCCTCGATCATGATGCGGGCGAGGGGCTCGGTGCCGCTGTAGCGCAGGACGAGGCGGCCGTCGCCGCCCAGGCGCTCCTCGACGGAGAGGGCGGTGGAGGTCACGGCGGGCAGGGCCTTGAAGTCCACCTTCCGCTTCACCCTCACGTTCAGCAGCACCTGCGGGTAGCGCCGGAAGGGGGCCAGCATCGCGGAGAGGGGGCGGCCGTCCTGGTGGCGCAGATACGCCATCTGCACCGCGGTCAGCAGGCCGTCCCCCGTGCTCGCGAGGTGGCTCTGCACGATGTGGCCGGACTGCTCGCCGCCGAGGAGGATCCCCTCCTTGCGCATCGCCTCCACCACGTAGCGGTCGCCCACGGCGCAGCGGACGATGCCGATCCCCTCGGCCTCGAGCGCCCGCTCGAGCCCGAGGTTGCTCATCGACGTGGCCACGATCCGCGGCGGATCGAGACGGCCGCTCCGGTGCAGGCAGGTCGCCCAGAGATAGAGGATGGCGTCGCCGTCGCGCACCTCCCCCTGCTCGTCGGCCAGGATGCAGCGGTCGGCGTCGCCGTCGAAGGCGGCCCCGAGGTCCGCCCCCTCGGCCACCACCCGCGCCGCCATCTCATCCGGCGCCGTCGAGCCGCACCGCTCGTTGACGTTGCGGCCGTCGGGCGCGGCGTGGAGCAGGGTGACCCCGGCGCCGAGCCGCTCGAAGAGCTCGCCGGCGTAGGTGGAAGCGGCGCCGTTGCCGGTGTCGAGCACCACCCGCAGGCCGGCCAGCGGACGCTCGCCGGGAACCGTCGAGGCGAGATGCCGCAGATAGAGCTCCCGCAGCTCCGGCTCGACGGCCGGCCGACCTGCCGGCAAGTCGGGCAGCGGGCCTGATGGGCTCGCCTGGACGCGGCGCTCCAGGGCCAGCTCGTCCTCGTCGCTCCACTTGGTCCCCAGCGGATCGATCAGCTTGATGCCGTTGTCCGGATAGGGGTTGTGGCTCGCCGAGACGACGACCCCGGCGTCGGCGCCGGTCTCGCGGGCGAGCCAGGCCACGCCGGGCGTGGGGATCACCCCCGCGTAGCGCACTTCGACCCCTCCGGCGAGCAGGCCGGCGGCCAGCCAGCGGCAGATCTCGGGCGTGCTCTCGCGGGTGTCGCCGCCGAGCACCACCCGGGGGGCGGCGCCGTTTTGCCTGCGCTCGCGCAGGGTCGCGGCGAGATGGACGGCGAGCGCGGTGACGGTGCCGCGTTCGAGCGGCGGCTCGCCGAAGTGGCCGCGGATGCCGTCGGTTCCGAAGAGGCGGGTCGAATCGTGGCTCAAAGTTGGCTTTTCCTTTTCCTTTGATGATGGCGGAGTTGCGGGCTCCGGGGCCGGGCGGGGCGCGACCGGCACCTTGACCGTCACCTTCAGGGGCTGGACGATCTGGATCAGTGGATCGGGGGAGATGACCTCCACCGACTCCTCGAAGGTGAGCGCGCGGCCGTCCAGGTGGACCGGGCGGGTGGAGAGCGTCTGGATGTGGGCGAGCACCGGCTCCGGGCCGTTCACCATGACCTGGCTGGGGAAGACCTCGGGCTCGCCGACCCTGGCGCCCACGGCCGGCTTTGCCGACGATCTTCGGGACGACCGGCAGCCGCAGCGTGGCCTCTCTCTCCAGATCCACCCGGATCGTACGGGGCTCGATCGACACGACCTCCAGTCCATTGGGCAGCAGGACGCTCTCCGGTGTGAGAGTGATGTTGGCCGGGCCGACCGGGCTTTTCGACAGCTCGACCTGCACCTGCACCATGTAGGGGCTGAGCTGGCGGATCGCCTTCTTGCTGCCGCTGACGCGGACGCTCACGTTCTGTACCGGATTGAGCACGGTAAACCGGGGCGGGCGGTTGTAGGCGATGCCCGCCTCGACCACCTTTTCGCTGGAGACCAGGCGGTCCTCGACCGAGGCGTTGAACCAGATCCCGATCGCGATGCCCAAGGCGAGCAGCCGCAAGCCCCAGGTGCGCGCCCACTCGTTCACCCCGTGCCTCCCCTGCGGATAGAGATCGGTCACCAGGTAACGATACAGGGCATTGCGCAGGCTGTTGCTGTCGAGGTCGGGGGTCAGCACGCCGTTGAACGCCACCGAGATCGTGCCGGTCTCCTCGGAGACCACCACCGCCACGGCGTCGGTCTCCTCGGTGATGCCGAGGGCGGCGCGGTGGCGGGTGCCGAACTCCTTGGACAGCGCCGGATTGGTCGTCAGCGGCAGGAAGCAGCCGGCGGCGGCGAGGCGGTCGTCCTGGATGATCACCGCGCCGTCGTGGAGCGGCGTGTCGGGCTGAAAGATGTTGATCAGCAGGTCGTAGGAGACGACGGAGTCGATCGCGATGCCGTTCTCGATGTAGTTGCGCAGCCCGTGCAGGCGCTCGATGACGATCAGGGCGCCGATGCGGCGGGTGGAAAGGGTGGTCGCCGCCAGCACGATCTCGCTGAACGAGGCCACCACTTTCTGCTGCTTGGCGAGCCCCCAGAGAGGGTTGCGCCCGAAGTCGGCGAGGGCGCGGCGGATCTCCTGCTGGAAGAGCACGATGACCGCGAAGGGGAGGACGATCAGCAGGTTCTCGAGGATCCGCTGCAGCGTCGGCAGCTCGGCCAGCACGGCCGTGTAGTAGACCAGCCCGATGAACAGCAGCCCGAGCACCATCTGCACCGCCCGCGTGCCGCGGATCAGCAGCAGCAGGTTGTAGATGATGATGGCGACCGCCAGCACGTCGACGGCATCGCGCCAGGTGAGGATCTCGAGGAAGCGCAGCATCAGCCCGGCGCTCCTGGCTCCGCGACGGCGTACCAGACGTCGAGGAACTGCGCCGTCTCCGCCACGTCGTGCACGCGGACGATGGCGGCGCCCTGTTTCGCGGCCCAGGCGACGGCCGCCAGGCTGCCGCCCAGCCGGCGGTCGGGGGGCGCCTCCGGCCGGCGTGGAGGCCGCGCGCGCGAGGAAGCTCTTGCGGCTGGCGCCCAGCAGCAGCGGCCGGCCGAGAGCCTTCAGCTCGTCCAGGCGGCGGATCAGCTCCAGGTTCTGCTCCCAGGTCTTGCCGAAGCCGATCCCGGGATCGAGGACGAGCTGCGCCGCGTCCACCCCCAGGCCCGCCGCCCGCTCGGCGGCGGCGGCCAGCTCCGCCTTCACCTCGCCCAGCAGGTCGTCGAAGTGGATCCCCCGCTGCATGGTGGCGAGCTCGCCGCGGCTGTGCATCAGCACCAGCGGGCAGCCGGCCGCGGCCACCGCCTCCCCGAGCCGGGGATCGGAGAGGGCGGTCACGTCGTTGATCAGGTCGGCGCCCGCCGCCAGGGCCTGCCGCGCCACCTCCCCCTTGCGGGTGTCGACCGACAGCGGCGCATCGGTCGCGGCGCGCAGCGCGGCGAGCACGGGGAGGAGCCGCGCGCTCTCCTCCTCGGCGGGCACCGTCCGCGCTCCGCCGCCGTAGACGCCGCCGCCGGGGCGCGTCGACTCGGCCCCGAGATCGAGCAGATCGGCCCCCTCGGCGAGCAGGCGGAGCCCCTGCTCCACGGCGCGGGCCGGCTCCAGCCAGAGGCCGCCGTCGCTGAACGAATCGGGAGTCAGGTTGAGAATACCCATGATCCGCGGGCGCCCTGCCAGCTCGAGCGAGCGATCACGGGGCAGCCGCAGGGTCCAGGTCGGGGTGCTCGGGGCTAGGGTCGCGGTCTCCATCCAGGGGGGCGGGGGCGGCGAGGGCTCCGCGCAGGGCAAGTCTATCGTGGGGAGGGGGCAGACGGAAACGCCCGGCGGGTGCCGGGCGTTTCGAGAGTCGATTTCATGGTTTACAGGCCGATCACGCGGGCTGCTGGGACCCGGTCGCCACGTGGGCGGTGACCGGGGTGACCTCGACCTCCGGCACCGCCTGGCCGCTGATCACCAGCCCCTCGCCGGGGGGCACCTCGCGGTGCGGCGGGGGTTCCTGGCCGGTCATCTCGCGGATGGTGTTGTAGACCTCCTCGCCGTCCAGGGTCTCGCGCTCGAGCAGGGCGTGGGCGATGCGGTCGAGGACCTCCCGGTAGCGGGTGAGGACCGCCCGGGCCCGCTCGTAGCCGCTCTGCACGATGCGGGTGACCTCGTGGTCGATGCGGATCGCGGTGTCCTGGCTGTAGTCGGCCCGCTGGGCGAACTCGCGGCCGAGGAAGACCGGCTCGTCCTTGCTGCCGTAGGAGAGCGGGCCGAGCTCGGACATGCCCCACTCGCAGACCATCCGGCGGGCCATGTCGGTGGCGCGCTCGATGTCGTTGCCGGCGCCGGTCGTGATGTCCTCCTGGGTCAGCTCCTCGGCCACCCGGCCGCCCATCAGGATGGCGATCTGCGCCTCGACGTAGTTCTTCTTGTAGGTGTACTTGTCCTCGGTCGGGAGCTGCATGGTGAGGCCCAGCGCCCGGCCGCGGGGGATGATGGTGACCTTGTGCAGCGGGTCCGCCCCCGGCGTGAAGCAGGCCACCAGGGCGTGCCCCGCCTCGTGGTAGGCGGTGATCGCCTTCTCCTCGTCGGTCAGCATCATCGTCTTGCGCTCGACGCCCATGATGACCTTGTCCTTGGCGAACTCGAAGTCCCCCATGTCGACCTTCTTCTTGTTGCGCCGGGCGGCGATCAGGGCCGCCTCGTTGACCAGGTTCGCCAGGTCGGCGCCGGCGAAGCCGGGAGTGCCGCGGGCGATCACCGACAGGTTGACGTTCTCGTCGAGCGGGATGTTGCGGGTGTGCACCTTGAGGATGCCCAGCCGGCCGTTGATGTCCGGACGGTCGACCACCACGCGGCGGTCGAAGCGGCCGGGGCGCAGCAGCGCCGGATCGAGCACGTCCGGCCGGTTGGTGGCGGCGATCAGGATGACCCCTTCGTTGGACTCGAAGCCGTCCATCTCGACGAGGAGCTGGTTGAGCGTCTGCTCGCGCTCGTCGTGGCCGCCGCCCAGGCCGGCGCCGCGATGGCGGCCGACGGCGTCGATCTCGTCGATGAAGATGATGCAGGGGGCGTTCTTCTTCCCCTGCTCGAACAGGTCGCGCACGCGCGAGGCGCCGACGCCGACGAACATCTCGACGAAGTCGGAGCCGGAGATGGAGAAGAACGGCACGTTCGCCTCGCCGGCGATGGCGCGGGCGAGCAGGGTCTTGCCGGTTCCCGGCGGGCCCATCAGCAGCACGCCCTTGGGGATGCGGCCGCCCAGCTTCTGGAACTTCTGGGGCTCCTTGAGGAACTCGACGATCTCCTGCAGCTCCTCCTTGGCCTCCTCGATGCCGGCGACGTCCTTGAACGTCACCTTCTTGCCGGAGGTGTTCAGGAGCTTGGCCTTGCTCTTGCCGAAGGAGAGCGCCTTGTTGCCGCCGGTCTGCATCTGGCGCATGAAGAAGATCCAGAGGCCGACGATCAGCAGCACCGGCGCCCAGGTCAGCAGCACGGCGATGAAGGGGTTCTCGTGCGGCTCCTCGGCGCTGATGCGGACCTTGGACTCGCGCAGCTGCTTGATCAGGTCCGGATCGTCGTCGAGGAGGGTGGTCTTGAACTCCTGGCCGCCAAGATAGTCGCCCTTGTACTTGCCAGTGAGCTGCTTGCCGGAAATCTTGACTTCCGCGACCTTCCCCTGCTGAACGGCCGTCATGAATTCGGAGTTGTCCACCGGCTTCTGGAGTGCCTTGCCGCCCTGGAACGTGTTCCAGAGCAGAATCACCACCCCGAAGATCGCCATCCAGAGAAACAGGGTTTTAACAGTAGAGTTCAAAGCTCGGCTACCTCACATGAAGCGCCCTTGGGGGCGGGAAGCCCGGGACGCCTTTTCTTTCAGTCATGAAGGGACGGAACGTCCCTTCCTTTTGACAACCAAACCACCGGTTCATCGATTCCCTCGATCAGGCCTTCGTCGGCCAGCCGGCCGACATAGGGGAGATTGCCGTAGCGCCCCTGGCGCCTTCAGGCCGTAGCCGACGAGGACCCCCTCGCGATGGCGAGGTCAGGGCGCTGTAGTGGAGGTCGAAGGCGGTCTTGCGCTCGTCCGGCAGGTCGATCAGCGCCGCGAAGCGCACCTGGGCGGCGCCATGGTCGCGCAGCTGCTGCTCCAGATACGGCTCGGTCACCGCCGACGAGACCACGTCCTTGAGCACCAGCACGCTCTGGCCGGCGATCTCGATCGGGATCGGATACTCGATCCGCATCACCTCGTCCTCGGTCTCGTCCAGCGCGGGATCGACGTGGTAGGCGACGTCGATGAACTCGAAGCGCACCGGCCGCGGGATCGCCCGCACCAGGTCGGCGAGGAAGATCACCGAGCCGCCGAGCAGCGCGATCAGCAGGGGATCCTCGTCCCCCAGCTCGGCATCGATCTTCCGGCCGAGGGCGGCGACGCTTTCGCGCACGGTCTCGGCGTCGAAGAGGGTTTCGATGTCGGGCGGGGCAGGGGCTGGGCTCATGTCGTCGAAACCTCGGCGACCCAGGCGGTCGCGTGGCCGGCAAGCCGGAATCGCTGATCGATGGTCACCCCCGGGGCCCAGGCGATACGCTCGCCCACGCAGAGGAGCGGCAGCCGCTCCCGGATGTGCCGTGGCACCCGGCGGTCGATCAGCACCTCTTTCAATCGCCGGCTGCCGCGCGCTCCCAGCGGGTGGATACGGTCCCCCGGCCGGCGGTTGCGGATCGTGACGAGGTCTCCCTCCATCAAGGGGAGCGCGAGCCCCGCGCGATCGGCCGACCCCGCGAACATCCAGGGCTCGACCGCGCGGCGGGAGATGCGCACCCGGACGGCGATCTCCGGGATCTCCAACTCTCCCGGAATCTCAAGAGTATAAGTGAAATCCGCGACCCGCTCCCGCGCCGCCGCCGGATGGCGCAGGATCAGCCGGTCGCCGGCCGCCTCCCAGCGCCAGCCGCCGCCGCAGTCGCAGGCCGCGCGCCGGCCCCGGGCGAGCTGGCGCAGCATCTCCCCCCGCGCCGCCTCGCCGGCCGGATAGGGGGCGCCGGCCCGGCGGTGGAGCCAGGCGAAGACGGCGGGGTAGACGCCGGCGGGGAGGGCCTCGACGGCCGCGCGGCCGACCGCGATCCCCCCGTCGACCGGCACCGCGGCGAGCCGCCCGCTCCAGACGCGGTCGAGCGCCCGGGTGGCCGTCCGCGCCCGGGCCGCCAGCCGGGCGAGCCGGACCGGCAGCTCCGGATCGTCCTGACTCAGAAGTCGGGAGCAGCCGGTGGCGCACCCGGTTGCGCGGCACGCTCAACACCCGGTTGGTGGGGTCGTCGACCGCCGCGAGCCCCGCCGCCGCCACCGCTTCCAGGAGCCGGGCGCGCGGCAAACCGAGCAGCGGCCGCGACGACCGCGCCGTGGAGCGGGCGGATGCCGGCCAACCCTTCCAGGCCGCTGCCGAAGAGCAGCCGGAGCAGCACGGTCTCGGCCTGGTCGTCGCGATGGTGGGCGGTGGCGATCCAGCGCGCCCCGAAGTCCTCCCGCACCCGCTCGAGAAACTCGTAGCGCGCCCGCCGGCCGGCCGCCTCGGCGCTCTCCGCCGGCCCCGCCCGCCCCGTCGACGCCTGCCCGGCGCGGCCGGCGATCAGCGGCACGCTCAAAGCCGCGGCGAGGCGGGCGGCGGCGGCGGCGCGGCCGCCCGAGCCGGGGTCCATGGCGTGGTCGAGATGGGCGGCGGCGAGCCGGAACCCGCGCTCGGCGGCGAGCCGGGACATCCCCCAGAGCAGGGCCGTCGAGTCCGGTCCGCCCGAGAAGGCGACGACGACCCCCTCGCCGCGGGCGAGGGGGGCCTCGTCGCGGAAGAAAGTCGCCAGGGCGTCGAGAAGGTCCACGGCAGCGGGACGGGCAGAAAAAGGATGGTAGCGGTGACGGGACTCGAACCCATGACCTAGCGATTATGAGTCGCTCGCTCTAACCAGCTGAGCTACACCGCCATGGAACTACGAAAGGAGGAAAGTGGCCGTCGGTCAACCGGACGGCCCTTCAACGCGGGCGGGATTATACTCGACTCGGGACTGAATGGGGCCAGGCGCGTCAAGCGAAACGACGCGCCGGCCGGAGCGGGTACTCCGCAGAGGCGGTACCACCGCTCCGGCGCTCTCGACCGCCGGCCCGGCCTCTTCGTCAAAAAATTTACCGCATGACTTCCTGACAGCTACGGAACTGGCCGAAGAATTCCTGCATCGAGGTCGAAAGCGCCGGTTCATTCAAGCGGTAGATGACATTCTGTCCCTGCCGCTGATCGACGACCAGATCCGCTTCCTTGAGGACCGACAGATGGCGCGAGATCGTGGGCTGCGAGAGATTGAAGTTGCCGACGATCTCGCCCACCGTGCGCTGCTGCCCCTCCAGCAGACGCAGGATCTCCTGCCGGGTGCCGTCCGACAACGCCTTGAACACTTTCGTCATGTGCCTCTCCTCACGCCGGAAATCGTGGATGCCGCGGTCGATGTTAGCCATGGCCTTCTGTTCTCCTTGGAGCGGGGGTTGGTTGCTTCACCGCCTCTGATGAACACATTGTAGAGAGGGTATACTTGAACGGGACTTGAAAGTGCCCGAATCCTGAGGCATGCGAGTGCCCAAGAATTGGGCATACCCGTGCAAACTTATCTATAACCGCACGTTACGTCTTTGTAGCGGATGGCGGGCAGGGTAGCTCCAGGCGCCCAAAACGTGACAAGGCTCCCAAATTGGGAGCCTTGTCGACCTCGAAAAGGGGAACTTGAACCCCTGGATGCGCAGTTTCTGGGCAGCGTTCCGGGATCAGCCGCGCGCGGCCGCGAACCGCTTCGCCACCGCCGCCCAGTTGATGGTGTTCCACCAGGCGGACAGGTAGTCGGGACGGCGGTTCTGGTACTTCAGATAGTAGGCGTGCTCCCAGACGTCGACGCCGAGGAGCGGGGTCTTCCCCTCCATCAGCGGGCTGTCCTGGTTGGGACGGGAGACGACGTCGAGCTTGCCGTCGCTCGCCACCAGCCAGCCCCAGCCGGAGCCGAACTGGTTGGCCGCCGCGTTGGTCAGCTTCTCCTTGAACCCCTCGAAGCTGCCGAAGGCCTGCTGGAGCGCGTCGGCGAGCTCGCCCGAGGGGTTGCCGCCGCCGTTCGGGCCCATGACTTCCCAGAACAGGGAGTGGTTGGCGTGGCCGCCGCCGTGATTGCGCACGGCGCCGCGGATCGCCTCCGGCACCTGGTCGAAGCCGCGCAGCAGGTCCTCCACCGGCTTGTCCTGGAGGTGGGCGTGGCTGGCGAGCGCCTCGTTCAGCTTGTTGACGTAGGTCGCGTGGTGCTTGTCGTGATGGATCTCCATCGTCTTGGCGTCGATGTGGGGCTCGAGCGCGTCGAAGGCGTAGGGGAGCGGGGGCAACTGATAGGGCATCGGGACGTCCCTCCTTTGAGTTCGGTTTGAGAGGCGAGGGGGCGGGTGAAGGCTGTGGGGTCGTTCGCCCCCCGGCCCGGGCCTGTATTCTTGCAGAAAGGGCTGCAGAAATGCCAAGGCCCCCGCGAGGGGGGCCTCAAGGAAGGCGCGGAGCGGAGAAGGGGACGTTACCGGAGCTTCTCTTCGACGAACTCGACGTGCTTGCGCACCTTGGGGTCGTACTTCTTCATCCGCAGCTTCTCGGTCGAGAGCTTCTTGTTCTTGCTCGTGGTGTAGAAGTAGCCCGTGCCCGCGGACGAAACCAGCTTGATCTTCTCGCGCATCGTAGTCTCTCTTCAGGATAAGTGGCGGGGCCGACGGGGCTCGAACCCGCGACCTCCGGCGTGACAGGCCGGCGTTCTAACCAACTGAACTACAGCCCCGCAAAGAACTGTTTTCCCGTGACGGCATTCCCACCGCGTGGTGGGAGGTGAGGGATTTGAACCCGCGACCCCCTGCGTGTAAGGCAGGTGCTCTAACCGCTGAGCTAACCTCCCTCTGCCGCCAAGGAGCGCTAATGATAGGTACGGAGGTCAGGGTTGTCAACAGCGATTTTCCCGCCGCGGCGCTTCAGTGCGCCACGTAGCCGAGCGAGTTGAGCTCCTTCTTCAGCTCCTCCGGCACCTTCTGGTCGCGCACCCGGTTGCGCAGGCCCGCGAAGCGGCGCTCGAGGAGCCTGGCGAGCTCGGCGACCTTCGCCGGCTCCTTCGCCGCCAGGTTCACCCGCTCCCCCGGATCCCGCGAGAGGTCGTACAGCTCCTCCTTGCCGATCGGGTAGTGGTTCGGCGGCGCGTCCGGAATGCAGACGGGGTTGAACCCCTCCGGGTTGTGGACCAGCTTCCAGTTGTCCTGGAGCACGGTGTGGATCGTGCTCGATCCGTACTCCGAGAAGGCCGGCCGCCCCCGCCCCCCCGCGCCGGGGCGCTCCAGATAGGGCACCAGCGACTTGCCGTGCTGCTCGGCCGGCTTCGCCACCCCCACGAGGTCGAGCAGGGTGGGGAGGACGTCGATCAGCTCCACCACCTGCGGCACCCGCGCCCCGGCGGGGATCAGCCCCGGCGCCGAGAAGCCGAGCGGCACGTGCAGCGCCGTCTGGTAGACCGAGCAGGAGTGGTAGAGGTAGCGGTTGTGCTGGTAGAGCTCCTCGCCGTGGTCGGCGCTGAAGATGACGATCGTCCGCTCCAGCCGGCCGGCCGCCCGCAGGCCTTCCAGCAGCGCGCCGCTGAGCCGGTCGCTCCCCTGGACGGCGCCGTCGTAGAGCGCGTCCAGATGCTGGACGTCGCGGGGGGTGAGCGGGATCGGCGTCGTCATCACCGGATCGAGCAGCCGTTTGCGCGGTCCGAGGGGGCCCTGGTAGCCGGGGTCCATCTGCTCCGCCAGATCGCCGCCGTTGTAGTAGGGGGGGTGGGCGCCGAACAGGTGGACCCAGAGGAAGTACGGGCGCTTGGCATCCACCTTCCCCGCCCACTCGAGCGCCCGGCGGACGTCCTTGCCGTCCTGGCCGCCGGAGCAGGAGAAGTCGTCCCACCCCTGGTGATTGGCCTGGCACATGTTGCTGAGGAACGCCCCGGTCTGGTAGCCGGCGGCGTGCAGCAGCTTGGGCAGGGTCGGCAGGCCGTCGGGAAACCCGAAGCCGTTCTCGTTGACCCCGTGGCTGCTCGGATAGAGGCCGGTCAGCACCGAGGCGAGCGACGGCCAGGTCGAAGCCCGCTGCGACATCGCGTTCTCGAACACCACCCCCGAGGCGAGCTGCGCGTCCACCTGGGGGCTGTTGGGGTGCGTCTTGTAGCCGTAGCTGCCCAGCCGGTCCGCCCGCAGGGTGTCGACCGTCAGCAGGACCACGTTCCACCCCTTGCCCGCTCCGGCGAGCGGGCGCCGCTCGGGAGGAGCGGTCTCTTTGCCGCGGCAGGCCGCGAGGAGAGAGACAAGGAAGAGGATGGGGAGGATTCGTCGCATGGGTCGCTGCCTCGGGGGCGGATTGTAGCTTGGATTCAGGAGGGTGTTGCCGGTTGGCACGCCGCACCAACCAGCACCGCCGCCCCTGTACCCCCACCCCTTGCACCCCGTTCCGTAAACAGGATATAAATCGTCTCCCCTTTCCGACCGGGCTCTGAGCCCGGCAATCCGCTTTTCCCTCCAATTTCTCTCCAAATCACAGGCGCCACCTCCCCTCCCTTCCGGAGGAGAGGCCATGCATTCAGATCGAGAAGAAGAGCCCCGCCGCGCCGCGGCCGCACAAGGAGGCGGACTGGGAGGATCTGGTCCGCTGTTATGGCCCCCTGGTGCGGGGGCAGGTGCACCGGTCGCTGCGCGGCGCCGGCTTCGTCCGGCCCGAGCCCGAGCAGGTGGATGAGCGGGTGCAGGAGGTCTATTGCCGGTTGCTGAACGGCGGCGCGCGGCGGCTGCGCCTGCTCCGGCGCTGGAGCGAGGGGCAGGTGGTGAGCTACCTGTCGCGGGTCGCCCAGGGGGTGGTGCTCGACGAGCTCCGCTCGCAGGCCGGCGGTCAAGCGTGGCGGCGGCTCCCTCGCGCTCTTCGGGCGGCTGCGCGAGATCGCCGACCGCGCGGTCGATCCCCGCGGCACTCCCGAGGACCAGGCCCTGCTCCGCGAGGGGCGGCGGGTGGTGCTCGCGCGCTGCCATTCGCTGCTCGATCCCAATCTCTGCCAGGAGGACCGCGAGCGCTCCCTGCGCATCCTCCGCCGCGCCCTGCTCGACGGCTGGACCGGCGAGGAGATCGTGCGCGCCGAGGGGGGCGGCTGGCCGCGAGCACCGTTCACGCCCTGGTGTACCGGGTGCGCCGGCGGCTGGTCTCCCCCTCCTGGCGGACCGGCGGGGCGACCGGCGGGGCGAGATATCATCCCAATCCATGATCCGCATCTTCACCGACCCGGCCTGTCTCGACCATCGCGCTCCCGCCGGCTACCCCGAGCGGCCCGAACGTCTCTCGGGGGTGGTGGCCCACCTCCGGGAGCGCGGCTGGCCCTTCGCCGAGGCGCCGGCTGCCGCGGGGGACCCGGCGCGTGAACGCCAGGCAGTCACCGCCCTCCACGACGAGGGGTACGTCGCCCGCTTCGAACGCGCCGCCGCGCGCGGGGATTCGCTGCTCGACTCGGCGGACAACCCGCTCTCCGCCGGCACCTGGAAGGCGGCCTGGGCGGCGGTGTCGGCCACGCTCGCGGCGGCGGACTGGATGGCCGGAGGGGCGGAGCGCGCGGCCTTCGCGGCGGTGCGCCCCCCGGGCCATCACGCCGAGCGGGCGTTCGCCATGGGCTTCTGCTTCTTCAACAGCGCGGCGGTGGCCGCCGAGCACCTGCGCCGAAAGCACGGCGCCTCGCGGGTGGCCGTGTTCGATTTCGACGTCCATCACGGCAACGGCACCCAGCACCTGTTCGAGGAGCGGGCCGACATCTTCTATGCCAGCACCCACCAGTACCCGTTCTACCCCGGCACCGGCGCCGCGAACGAGCGGGGGATCGGGGCCGGCGAGGGGTTCACCCTCAACGTGCCGCTCCCCGCCGGCACCGGCGACGAGGGGTACGCCGAGGCGATCCGCGGGCAGATCCTCCCCGGGCTGCGCCGCTTCTCCCCCGACGCGCTGATCGTCTCCGCCGGCTTCGACGCCTGGCGGAACGACCCCTTGGGCGGCATGCGAGTCACCCAGGAGGGGTTCCGGAGCTGGGGGGACTGGCTGCGGGAGCTCGCCGCCGAGGTCTGCGGCGGCCGGGTGCTCGCCGTCCTCGAGGGGGGGTACGACCTCGCGAACCTGCCGCTGCTGGTCGAGGCCAACCTCGAAGGGCTGGCGGGCGGGAAGCCGTAGGCCCTCATCACCCCGGCCCTCTTCTCCCGTCCCCTCCCACCCTCCCTCACCGGGAGAAGAGGGAGCCCCCACCCTGATCTCCCAATGCTTCTTCTTTTTCCCTCTCCCGGTGAGGGAGGGTGGGAGGGGACGGGAGAGGGTAGGGTGAGGGTTCCTACCCTATAGAAGAAAGTCGATGATTGACTTTCTCCCGGCAAACCCAATAAAATCGGACAAAGTTCACGTAATACATGAAGGGTGACCGGAAAAGGTCCGCGCTCTTCAGTTGTTTCCGACGTTTCACACGCCCTGGTGTTCGACGCAGGTGGCTGTGAGGAGGTTAGGAGCATGAAGCGCAATGTTCTCGTGTCCGCGATCGCGGTAGCCCTGCTGGCGTCGATGCCGGGTTGGGCCGCCGCCCCGTTCGGCTCGTTTGGTGGCATCGTGGGCGGCGGCAACTCCGGCGGCGGTTCCCTGCCGCTCACCGGCTGGGCTCTCGACGACAACGGCGTCCTGGCGGTCGACATCCTGGTGGACGGCTTCGTCGCCGGCCGCGCCGCCTACGGCCGGGCCCGCGCCGGGGTCGCGTCGAGGTTCCCCGGCTATCCGGATTCGGACGCCGCCGGCTTCGCCTTCCAGCTCGACACCACGCACTACCTGAACGGCAGGCACAGCGTGGCCATGCGGGTGAAGAGCCGCGCCGGCGAGACGGTGGTCCTCCCCGCCCGGGCCATCACGTTCACCAACGTGGAGCACGATCTCCTGCCGTTCGGCACGATCGAGTTCCCCAAGCCGCAGGCCGAGCTGCGCGGCAACTGCGACGTCAACTCCCCCAACCGCCGCTACGCCGTCATCTCCGGCTATGCGCTCGACGCCGGCACCCGGAGCAACGACACCGGCGTCGCCTTCGTCGAGCTGCTGATCGACCGCGCGGTGGCGGCGGACCCCTGGGACGGCATCAGCTACAACTCCGACCTCGCCTGCACCTTCTCCGCGGCGAAGGGCGGCCAGACCGATTGCTACGGCATCCGCCGGATGGATATCGAGCAGGTCTTCCCGAGCCTCAAGGACAGCCCCCACAGCGGCTTCCGTTTCGTGCTCGACATCGGGCAACTGGTGACCGCCCTGCCGATCCCGGGCTACCAGCCGCTGTACAACCAGGGCCATCACATCCTGACCATCCGGGCAGGCGACCACGCCAGCCAGCTCAGCAACATCGCCGAGATCCCGGTCACCTTCACCTGCGACCAGAATCCGCCGAGCAACGAGATCGCGATCGGCAACATCGATCTGCCGCGCAACGGGCTGCTGTACAACGGCGTCATCCAGGTGACCGGCTGGACGCTCGACTGGGAGGGCGTGAGCGGCGTCCAGATCCTCGTCGACGGCCATCCGTCCGGCAGCGCGGTCTATGGCCTCGCCGCGGGCGGACGTCTTCGAGCTGAACTACTACCCGGGCTATCCCAACTTCGTCGCTCCGGGCTTCCAGTACGCCCTCGACACCCGGCTGCTCGCCAACGGCGAGCACTTCATCGACGTGGTGGTGACGGACGTCCTCGGCTCCACCACCTACATCGGCAAGAAGCGGATCGTCGTCAACAACGTCGGCGGGTAGAGCTCGCTCCGGCCCGCGGGCTTCTGCGCGCCCCATCCTCCGGGATGGGGCGTTTCGCGTTTTCAGGCCTCCGTCATGCTGCCCGGCCATGTTTTTTCCCCGGTGCTATCCTTCGCGGCATGTCGGGGATCGACCGCATTCTGTTCTTCGGCACGCCGGAATTCGCGGTGCCGACGCTCGCCGCCCTGGTCGCGGCCGGGCGGCCGCCGGTGCGCGTCGTCACCCAGCCCGCCCGCCCGGTCGGCCGCCATCGCGACCCCCAGGACCCGCCGGTCGCCCGCTGGGCGCGCGAGCACGGCCTCGCGGTGACGCAGCCCGAGCGTGTCCGCCGTCCCGAGTTCCTGGAGGAGGCGGCGGCGCTCGGCGCCGACGTCGCCGTGGTCGTCGCCTTCGGCCAGATCTTCCCGCGCGCCCTGCTCGACCTGCCGCGCTACGGCTGCATCAACCTCCACGCCTCGCTGCTGCCGCGCTGGCGCGGCGCCTCGCCGATTCAGGCCGCCGTGGCCGCGGGCGACGCCTGGACGGGGGTGACGACGATGCGGATGGACGAGGGGCTCGACACCGGCCCCATCCTGCTCGAGGAGAGGGTCGAGATCGGTCCCGCTGGAGACCGCGGACGAGCTCGCCGCGCGGCTCGCCGGCCTCGGCGGTCCGCTGATGGTGCGCACGCTCGAGCTCCTGGAGCGCGGCGAGATCGAGCCCCGGCCGCAGCCCGCCGAGGGGGTGACCTACGCGCCGCGCCTCACCCGCGACAGCGGCCGGGTGGACTGGGGACTGCCGGCGCGCGAGATCCACGACCGCCTGCGCGCCTACACGCCGTGGCCCGGGCTCACCGCCGAGCTGCGCGGCGAGCCGGTGAAGATCGTGGCGGCGGAACTGATGAACGAGGTCGGCGAGGAGGGCGCCCCCGGGACGATCCTCGGGCTGCGCGGCGGCCGGCTGCTCGCCGTCGCCTGCGGCGGCGGCACCGTGCTCGGCCTCGCCGAGCTGCAGCGGCCCGGCAAGCGCGCCCTGCGCGCCGCCGACTTCGCCAATGGAGAGCGGCTGCGAGCCGGCGAGAGCTTCACCTGACCGGTCCGCAACGCATGTCCAAGCGCCACTTCTCTCCGCCTCCGACCCCCCAGACCGGCCCCGGCCGCAGCCGCCGCCTCAGCGCCCGCCAGGACAACGTCCGCGCCGCCGCGGCGTGGGTGCTCGAGCGGACCCTGCAATCGATGGCGCCGGCCGACTCCTTCCTCGAAAGCGCGCTGCCGCGCTTCGACGACCGCGATCAGGGTCTGCTGCGCGAGCTGGTGATGGGGAGCCTGCGCTGGCTGCGCCGGCTCGACCACGTGATCACCGCCGCCAGCAGCCGCTCCTTCGAGCAGATCGAGGAGGTGCTGCGCTCGCCGCTGCGGATCGCCACCTATCAGCTCCTCTTCCTCGACCGCGTGCCGGCGCACGCCGCCGTCCACGAGGCGGTCGAGCAGGCGCACCAGCTCACCCATCGCGGCGGCGCCAGCTTCGTCAACGGCGTGCTGCGCCGGATCGCCCGCGATCCGCGCCCCGGGGACTGGCCGGTGAAGGAGTCCGATCCGGTGCGGCGGCTGGCGATCGAGTACAGCCACCCCGACTTCCTCGTCGACCGCTGGCTCCACCGCTTCGGCACCGCGCGGACGCTCGACCTGCTCGAGGCCAACAACCGGCCGAAGCCGATGCAACTGCTCGCCTTCCGCGACCGCGGCGGCCGCGAGCTGCTCGCCGAATCGCTGATCGACGAGGGGCTGGAGGTCGAGCCGGCGTCGCTCTCGCCGCTCGGGCTGATCGTGCGGCGCGGCAATCCGCTGGCCTCCGCGGCCTTCCATCGCGGCGATCTCTACGTGCAGGACGAGGCGAGCCAGGCCGCGGCGCTGATCCCGCCGCCACGCAAGAACGAGACCGTGCTCGACGCCGCGGCGGCGCCCGGCGGCAAGAGCTTCTCGCTGCTCGCCTGGGAGCCGAGCGTCAGGATCACGATGAGCGACGTCGCGCTGCCGCGCGCCTCCCTGGTGCGCGCCAACCAGCGCCGGCTGGGGCGTTCGCTGCCGCTCGCCGTCGCCGACGCCGGGACGCCCCCCTTCTCCCGGCCGTTCGACCGCGTGGTGCTCGACCTGCCGTGCACGGGCACCGGCACGCTGCGCCGGCACCCGGAGATCAAGTGGCGGATCAGCGAGAGCGAGATCGGCCGCCTGTCGCGCCAGGCCCTGCGGCTGCTCGACGGCTCGGCGCCCCTGGTGGCTCCCGGCGGCCGGCTGATCGCCATCACCTGCTCGCTCGAACGGGAAGAGAACGAGGACGTCATGGCACGCTTTCTCGCAACGCATCCGGACTTTTCCCTGACACCGCTTGAAGGAATGCTTGAAACGACCTGTGGCCTCAGGAGTTACGGGCCCCGGAGCGTGGCAGATCCTGACCGGTGGCGATCACGACGGCTTCACCGTCAATGTGCTCGCCAAAGCCCCGGTTTAAAGCGGTTCTGAGCCCCTCATGCTGTATTGACAGCCCACTCCGGTTGCCTTATCGTTTCCGCCAGTCACTTTCGTTCAAAAAAACGACTAGAGGAGGAGAGCGATGGCTGGTAAGGCTGATCTCGTGAATAGTATTGTGGACTCCGTCGAGGGCGTGAATCGGCGGCAGGCCGCTGCAGCTTTCGAAGCGGTCGTCGGCGCCGTCTCCGACGCCCTGAAGGCCGGTGAGTCGGTCAAGATCCCGGGCCTCGGCAGTTTCGCCGTCGCCGAGCGCGGCGCCCGCAAGGGGCGCAACCCCGCCACCGGCGAGTCGATCACCATCAAGGCCAGCAAGACCGTCCGTTTCAAGGCCGGCAAGGACCTCAAGGAAGCCGTCAACACCAAGAAGCGCGGCCGCAAGTCCTCGTAAGCAAGATCCTCCGGGAAGATCGCTCTCCGAAGCCCCGCGCGCGCTCCGCGCCGGGGCTTTGATGTTTTTGGGGGGAAAGGCTGACAAGGGACATCAGGGACGAACACGGACAGACAGGGACAAACAGGGACAATAAAATCACCCGAGCTCGGTGGTCCTTCTTGTCCCTGAGGTCCCTGTTGTCCCTTACGTCCCTGTTCTGTTTCCCCCTACCGGATCTGCCGGTACAGCCGCGCCAGGCGGTGCGGCGAGACGCCGCAGAAGAAGAGGATCCAGATCAGCCAGTTCGTCGCCACCGTCCGCACCGCTCCCTGTTCCACGAAGCGGCGGGCGCCGGTGGTCACCGGCTCCTCGATCAGCGTGAAGCCCTCGAGCCGGCGCAGCCGCAGGGCGAAGTCCAGGTCTTCCAGGATCGGCCAGTCGGGGAATCCACCTCAGGCTTTCGAACGTCTCGCGGGTCGCGAACTGGGCCTGATCGCCGAGCGGCACGCGGAGCCGGCGCGTGCGCCAGTTGATCAGCCGGGAACCGAGGCGCTGCATCGGGCGGTCGACGTCGAAGCGAAGGAAGAAGGCGCCGCCGGGCGCGCCGCGCGCCACCGCCTCGCGGAGCCGTTCCACACCTTTTTCGGGGAGCGTCGTATCCGCGTGCAGGAAGAGCAGCACGTCGGCGGTGGCCGCCGCGGCGCCGCGGTTGAGCTGGCCGCCGCGCCCGGGCGGACCGGTCACGACGCGGGCGCCGAGCTCGCGCGCCAGCGCCACCGTGCCGTCGCCGCTGCCGCCGTCCGAGACGATCAGCTCGTCGGCCGCGGCGAGGGCCGCGGGCAGGTAGCGGCGCAGGGTGTCCTCCTCGTTCAGGGTGGGCACCACGATCGCCAGTCGCATCGGGTGTTAGCATACCGGCGCCAGATAGCGGAGCAAAACGTCCGGAGACGCATCGCCTCATGAGCTCGCAAGGTTCGTTCAGCCATCTCGATCCCCAGGGCAGCGCCCACATGGTGGACGTCTCGGAGAAAGCCGTCACCCGCCGGGTGGCCGAGGCTTCCTGCCGGGTGCTGCTCTCCGCCCAGACCCTGATCCGGCTCGCCAATCTCCCCAAGGGGGATGCCTTCGCCGTCGCCCGCCTCGCCGGCATCCAGGGCGCCAAGCGCACCTCCGAGCTGATCCCGCTCGCGCACCAGATCCCGCTCGACCAGGTGGAGATCGACATCCAGCCGATCCCCGAGGGGGTCCTGATCCGCAGCCACGTCGTCGTCAACGCCCGCACCGGCGCCGAGATGGAGGCCCTGCTCGCCTGCTCGACCGCGGCCCTCGCCCTCTACGACATGGTCAAGGCGGTCGAGAAGGGCGCCGTGATCACCGACCTCCGGCTGGACGCCAAGAGCGGCGGCCGGACGGGCATCTTCCGGCGGGAGGGATAAGCAAAGATGAGCGTTCAGACCGGCCTCGACCGTCTCCTCGCCGACCCCTCGCGGCTCGCGGAGCGCGCCTACGGCATCCTGGCCCACGGCGCCTCGATCACGCGCGACGGCCGGCCCATCCATCTCGCGCTCGCGGAGACCGTGGCCGGGCCGCCGCGCGCCCTCTTCGGCCCCGAGCACGGCTACTACGGCATCGAGCAGGACATGGTCCCCGCCGAGGGCGGCCACGATCCGTGGACCGGCGCCCCCATCCTCTCGCTCTACGGCGACTCCGAGCAGACGCTGCGCCCATGTCCCTGCGCGTTCGAGGGGCTCGACCTGCTGCTGATCGACCTCCAGGACGTCGGCTCGCGCTACTACACCTACGCGGCGACCGGGATCTGGGCCGCCGAGGCGGCGATGGCCGCCGGCTGCGAGGTCTGGGTGCTCGACCGCCCCAACCCGCTGGGCGGCGAGGTGATCGAGGGCAATCTCCTGGGCGACCGGCTACGAGTCGTTCGTCGGCGCCTTCCGCCTGCCCGTCCGCCACGGCCTGACCCTCGGCGAGCTGTTCCGCCTGGAGGCGCGGCGCCGCAACTGGATCGGGCACAACGCCTACTTCACGGTCTGGTACATGGACGGCTGGAGGCGCGGCATGACCTGGGAGGAGACCGGCCTCCCCTGGATCGCGCCGTCGCCCAACATGCCGACGACCACCACGGCGCTGGTCTATCCCGGCGGCTGCCTCGTCGAGGCGACCGAGCTCTCCGAGGGGCGGGGCACCACGCGTCCGTTCCAGCTCACCGGCGCGCCGTTCATCGATCCCAAGCGCCTGGCCGCCGAGCTGAACGGGCGCGACCTGCCGGGCGTCCGGTTCGTCCCCACCTATTACCGGCCGCAGTTCCAGAAGCACCGGGGCGCGGTCTGCGCCGGCGTCGAGCTGCTGGTGACCGATCCCAAAGCCTTCCGGTCCTACCGCACCGGCGCCGAGCTGCTCGACGCCATCCACCGCCTCTGGCCGGGCGACTTCGCCTGGCGCGAGGCCCCCTACGAGTTCGTCTCGGATCGTCCGGCGATCGATCTGCTGACCGGCGGCCCCGAGTACCGGCAGGCGGTCGAGAGCGGGGAGGGTCTGGCGGACTGGATCGCGACCTGGAAGAACGACGAGCGGGAGTTCCGGGACGAGTGCCGGGAGATCCTGATTTATCCGGAGGAAGGCGCGTGAGGCCGGGGGAACGCCGCCCCCGCCTGGGGGACCCCTCCCCCCGCCGGGGAGACCCCTGTACCCACCTGGGAGACCCCTCCCCCCGGTGGGGGGACCCCTCTCCCCAGTGGGGGGAGCGCCTGTACCCGCGTGGGGAGACCCCTCCCCCGGGCCGGGGAGACCCCTGTACCCACCCGGGGGACCCCTCTCCCCGGCCGGGGGACCCGCCCCCCAACCTGGGGGGCCCCTCTCCCCGGCTGACCGAGCATCTTGGAGAACGATTTGAAATCCCCCCATCTCCTCCGGGTGGACGACGCGCCCGACCGCTTCGCCCCCCTGATCGACGCCGCCCGCGCCCTGGGCCTCCGGATCGGCTGGCTCGACCTCGGCGGCGCGACCGCCCCCGTTCCCGAGGCGCTGGAGGCCGCCGCCGGCCTTGGCGTTCTCCGCGCCGTGGCGGTGGGGGAGGGGCGGACGGTCGCCGTCAAGCCCATGCGCGGCGCACCGGTCCTGAAGGATCTGCTGCGCGAGCACTTCCGCGGCTGCGTCATGGTCCTGGTCCGGGGAGAGATCGAAGCCCCTTCCCTGCGGATCGAGGACGACGCCTGGATCGTGGCGCCCCCCGGAGCCGCCTCGCGGCGCTACGCCACGGAAGAGCTCGCCATGGCGCTGCGCAAGCCGCGGCCGTGGGAGGCTGTCGCGGCCTGAGGGGGCGGGCCCGCCTTGCCACCCCACCCCCCTTTTTGCCACAATGCGGCATAATTTGGGGACCTCTCCAAGGTCCCTCCGAGAGGAGAGGTGTACCGTGACCGAGCCCATCAAGTTCTTCCTTCCCGGCCCGACCTACGTTCCCGAGGATGCCCGCCAGGCGATGACCCAGCCGATGGTGGGGCACCGGTCGCCCGGCTTCAAGGATTTCTACATCAAGCTGTCCGCCAAGCTCCCCAAGCTGCTCCGCACCTCCGGCGACGTCATGGTCGCCACCGGCAGCTCGACGCTGGTGATGGAGAGCGCCGTCATCTCCTGCGTCCGGCAGGACGTGCTCTGCCTGACCAACGGCGCCTTCTCCGAGCGCTGGCACTCGATCGCCAAGTCGACCGGCAAGTCCGCCGACAAGCTCTCCGCCCCGTGGGGTCAGGCGATCGATCCCGAGGCGCTGCGCGCCGCCCTGCGCCGCAAGAAGTACGACGCCATCACCGTGGTCCACAACGAGACCTCGACCGGCGTCATGAACCCGATCGCCGACCTCGCCAGGGTGGTCCGCGAGGAGGGGGACGCCCTGGTGATCGTCGACGCCGTCTCCTCGCTCGGCGGCGCGCCGGTCGAGACGGATGACTGGGGGCTCGACATCTGCCTCGCCGGCACCCAGAAGGCGATCGCCGTGCCGCCCGGCCTGACCGTCTTCACCCTCTCCGACCGCGCGGCCGAGCGGGCGAAGGCCGTGCCGCACCGCGGCTTCTACACCGACCTCCTGCGCTACGTCGACAAGCACAAGGAGGGGGGCTTCATCACCACTCCCGCGGATCCCGCTGCTCTGGGCGCTCGACGTCCAGCTCGACCGCATCCTCGCCGAGGGGATGGAGGCGCGCTGGGAGCGCCACCGGCAGCTCCAGCAGAAGACGGCCCAGTGGGCGGCCTCGCGCGGCTGCGCCTACGCCTCGGCCGAGAATGCCCGCTCGCTGACGGTGAGCTGCTTCAATTCGCCGGCGGGCGTCGATCCGCAGGCGATCGTCAAGGGGTGCACCGCGCAGGGGTACACCATCGGCAGCGGCTACGGTGACTGGAAGCCGACCACCTTCCGCATCGGCCACATGGGCGAGGTGCGCGAGAGCGATCTCGACGCGCTGCTGGCCGTGATCGATCAGATCCTGGAGAAGGTGGCCGCTCCGGCGGCCCGCTGAAACCATGGCGAAGATCCTGATCGCCGACACCCTCGATCCCTCCGGCCTCACGCTGTTCCAGGAGGCCGGGGTGGAAGTGCATCAGCTCACGGCCGAGGAGCGCCCGCGCCTGCCCGAGATCCTCGCCGACTTCGACGCCCTGGTGGTGCGCAGCTCCACCCAGGCCACCGCCGACCTGCTCCGCGCCGGCAAGAAGCTCAAGGTGGTGGGGCGCGCCGGCATCGGCGTCGACAACGTGGACGTGGCCGCCGCGACCGAGCTCGGCATCCTGGTCGTCAACGCGCCCACGGCCAACCTGATGTCGGCCACCGAGCACACCTTCGCGCTCCTCCTCTCGCTCGCCCGCCGGGTGCCCGAGGCCGACGCCTCGATGCGGGCGGGGGAGTGGAACCGCAAGATCACCGGCGTCGAGCTGCAGGGCAAGACGATCGGGATCATCGGCTTCGGACGCATCGGCCAGCGGGTGGCGGACCGCGCCCGCGGCTTCGAGATGAAGATCGTCGCCTACGACCCTTTCCTCGACGCCGCGGCGGCCCGCAAGCTGGACGTCGAGCTGCTGGGGATCGACGACCTGCTCGCCCGCGCGGACGTGATCACGTTCCACACGCCGCTCACCAAGGAGACCCGCAACCTGCTGAACCGCGAGCGCTTGGCGAAGATGAAGAAGGGGGCGCTGATCGTCAACTGCGGACGCGGCGGGGTGATCGACGAGGAGGCGCTGCTGGAGGCGCTCGAATCCGGCCACATCGGCGGCGCGGCGCTCGACGTCTTCGCCGAGGAGCCGCCGAAGGATCTCCGGCTGGTGCGCCACAAGAAAGTGGTGTCGACGCCCCACCTCGGCGCCCAGACCCGCGAGGCCCAGGAGCGGATCTCGATCGAGACCGCGCAGATGGTCCTCGCCGCGCTCGCGGGTTCGCTGGCGGTGGCGGCGGTCAACCTGCCGTTCCGGGCCACCGGCGGCCGGGCCGAGCCGTTCATGGCGCTGGGCGAGTCGCTCGGCCGCATGGCCGGCGCGCTCCTCGGCACCGCGCCGCAGAGCCTGACGGTGGACGTCTGGGGGTTCGACGAGGGGTTGCGCCACCCGGTGACGGTCGCCGTGCTCAAGGGGGTGCTCACCCCGTTCCTGGGCGAGGGCGTCAACTACGTCAACGCCGAGCGGATCGCCGAGGGCCGCGGGATCGAGGTGGTGCGCTCCACCCACAGCAACGCGCGGAGCGAGTACCCGCAGCTCGTCGACATCACCCTCTCCGGCGGCGGCCGCAGCGTCGAGCTGGGCGGCACCCTGTTCGGCGACGGCGATGCCGCGGGTGGTGCGCTTCGAGAACTACCCGCTGGAGTTCCGGCCCGAGGGGAATCTGCTGGTGCTGGAGAACCTGGACAAGCCCGGAGTCGTGGGCAAGGTCGGCACCCTGCTGGCGGAATCGAACGTCAACATCGCCGACATCCACCTCTCCCGCCGCGGCCAGGAAGCCCTCGCCGTCCTGCGCCTCGACCAGGAGCCCACGCCCGAGCTGCTGGAGAAGCTCGCCGCGCTGCCGGAGGTGAAGTCGGCGCGGCGGGTGTTGCTGGGGTAAATTCTTCCTGGGAGCCTTCCTGGGAGCGCCGGCGCTCCCAGGGAACCTACCCGCAGGGCTGACGGCGCCGGGAACTTCGTGTTGCTGCCCACGCGCCGGTTTAACCATTTCAGGATCGTCGTATAGGTGCGCGGCGCCTGATAGTGCAGGTTCAGGTCGTGCCCCGCTCCTCGGGATGGCAACCGCTTCCGCGCAGGCGTCGGCCGGATAGAAGCCCGGCTCGGTGGCGAGACTGCCGGAAGCCGTGCAGCCCGGCGGGTTGCAGAAGGCCTTGTCGGAGTCGCCGACCACCACCAGTACCGGAACGTGGATCCCGGTCGAGAAGCCCAATCCGGCGACCGCCGTGTTGAGCTCGCCCACGGTGGTCGTCTCCTTGTTCTTCTCGTCGATCCTGATGATGCGGCGATCATAGGATGAAGGGTCGTCGGTGTTGTAGAAGATCGAGCGGAACTGGATGCCGGGGGCGGTGGTCAAGTAGCCGTCCGGGATGCCGCGCCCCGCGAAGTGCGGATCGAGGTTCGCCGGAAAGAAGCTCACGTCCCCCAGGGCCGGCGTCACGGTGTGCGATACGCCGGTCAGCACCACGGCGTCCACGTCGCCATAGGTGGCCGCCTCCTGGATCGAGATCACCGAGCCGAGCGAGTGGCCGACGAGCGCCACCCGTTCGGCGCGGACATGGCCGAAGGGCGGCACCACCAGATCCCCGCCGCGCAGCTCCTGGACGATCTGATGCACCACATA
>CAVXIG010000012.1:0-179761 GCA_963761645.1 uncultured Acidobacteriota bacterium | reverse complement strand
TCGAGAACGCCAGCGCCGCCTGGCTCAGCTCCAGGATGCGGTTCCAGACCTCCGGCGTGACCTCCATCACCGTGAGATCCGGGTTGGTGATCAGGTCGAAGTCCTGGAGCTCCGGCAGGTCCTCGATCTCCGCCAGGGCCACCGGGCGCTCCAGGCGGCGCACGGGCTCGAGGTCCACCGCCACGTCCTCGGCGTTCCGGCCGCGGGGCGACGGGTAGGTGTCGGAAGCGGCGCGGGCGATGCCCACGATCGCCATCTCGGTTCCTGCTGCGGAAGACGAGGATCTCCTCGTTCGGCTCGACGTCGCGGAGGTTCGACAGGGAGGTGTAGTCCTCGACGCCGTCCCAGACGGTGGCGGTGTCCCGCAGCAGGTCGTCGAAGCTGTATCTGTTCGGATCGGTCACAAACAGCCAGTAGTTCCCCGCGACGGATGTTTCGGGCGTGACTCGCTCGGCCATATTTCGAGTTATTCCTTTTCGTGGTGCGGAAGACCTCCGCGTCCTCTTGGTCCCAATGCGAGCGGTGTGCCATCCTACGCCTCCCCCATGACCGTTTAAAGGAGAAGCAATGCGCCTCACGCGGATCTGCCTGGCGGCGAATCGCCGCCTTGTCCCTTGCGCCGGCCGTCCGGGCCGTTTCAGAGACCAAGGCCCCCAGTCCTCCCAAGAAAAGCGGCGCCCGCCCGGGGGGGCTGCGCATCGTGCCTGATATCGACAAGGCGTCGCCCAGTTCGCCCCCACCCCGCTCGATGCCGACCTTTCGACGCTGTCGGCCGAGGACCGCAAAGTGCTCGCAAGCTGGTCGAGGCCGCGAAGCTGATGAACGAGATCTTCCTGCGCCAGGCCTGGGCCGGCAACCCCGCCCTGCGCGAGGAGCTCGAGGCCGCACGGCCCGGACGCCGAGGCCGCCCGCCAGTACTTCGCCATCAACTTCGGCCCCTGGGACCGGCTGGCCGAGCGCCAGCCCTTCATCGGCGACAAGCCGCACCCGCCGGGCGCCGGCTACTACCCGGAGGACATCACCAAGGAGGAATTCGACGCCTGGATCGCCAAGCATCCCGGCGACAAGGAGAAGCTCACCTCGACCGTGACGGCGATCCGCCGCGGAGGACGGCGGTCTGGTGGCCGTGCCTTACTCCCAGGAGTACGCCCAGTGGCTGAAGCCGGCGGCGAAGCTGCTGCGCGAGGCGGCGGCCCTGACGGCGAACGCCTCGCTGCAGAAATTCCTCGAGCTGCGCGCCGCGCCTTCGGGAGCGACGACTACTACGCCTCCGACTTCGCCTGGATGGACCTCGACGCGCCCGTCGAGGTCACCATCGGCCCCTACGAGACCTATGAGGACGACCTCTTCGGCTACAAGGCGTCCTTCGAGGCCTTCGTGACGGTGAACCTGCCCAAGGAGTCGGCGGCGCTCGCCCTCTACAAGGAGCGGCTCCCCTGGCTGGAGCGCAACCTCCCCATCCCCGACGCGGACAAGAACCTCAACCGCGGCACCGAGAGCCCCATCCGGGTGGTGGACACGGTCTACAGCTCCGGCGAGACCCTCGCCGGAGTGCAGACGGTGGCCTTCAACCTGCCCAACGACGAGCGGGTGCGCGAGGCCAAGGGGTCGAAGAAGGTCCTGCTGCGCAACACCATGCGGGCGAAGTACGACCGGATCCTGATCCCCATCGCCGGCAAGTGCTCGATCCGGCGCAGGTGAAGGACGTCTCCTTCGACGCCTACTTCAACGAGGTGCTCCACCACGAGCTGTCGCACGGCCTGGGCCCGGGCACCATCACGGTCGACGGCAGGAAGACCGAGGTGCGGCTGGAGCTCAAGGAGCTGTACTCGACCCTGGAGGAGGCCAAGGCGGACGTGATGGGGGTCTACAACATCCTCGCCCTTATCGAGCAGGGCGACATGCCGGCCGCGCTGCGCAAGTCGCTGGAGCCCACCTACGTGGCCGGGCTCTTCCGCTCCGCCCGCTTCGGCGTCGACGAGGCGCACGGCCAGGGGGTGGTGGCGCAGTTCAACTATCTGCTGGAGAAGGGCGCGCTGGTGAGACGCAACGGGCGGGTCCGCGCCGTCTCCGAGAAGTTCCCCGGCGGCATCCGCGACCTGCTGCACGACATGCTCACCCTCCAGGCGAGGGGCGACTACGAGGGCACCAAGAAGTTCCTCGACACCTACGGCAAGCCCTCCCAGGCCCTGCGGGACGCCATCGGACGGCTGTAGGCCGTGCCGGTGGATATCCGGCCGGTGTACGCGGCGGACAAATAAATAGACGACAAACCCCGGGAGGACCGCCCCATGAAAAGGCTTGCCCGCAGCCTCTACCTCCAGGTGCTCGTCGCGATCGCGCTCGGCGTCCTCCTCGGGCGCTTCGCGCCGCAGGCGCGGCGATGAAGCCGCTCGGCGACGGGTTCATCAAGCTCATCAAGATGCTGATCGCGCCGATCGTCTTCACGACCGTCGTGGCGGGCATCGCCAGGATGGGCGACATGAAGAAGGTCGGGCGCGTCGGCCTGAAGGCCATCCTCTACTTCGAGGTGCTGACGACGCTTGCGCTGCCCTCGGGCCTGCTGGTCGGCAAGCTCGTGCAGCCCGGCGCCGGGATGCACGTCGAACGCCGCGACGCTCGACACCGCGCCGATCGCGAGCTACACCACCGCGCCGCACGCCCTCGCACCGACCGACTTCCTGCTCAACATCATCCCCAGGACGTCGTCGAGGCGTTCGCGCGCGGCGACATCCTGCAGGTGCTCTTCTTCGCGATCCTCTTCGGGCGTGGCGCTCGCGGCGCTCGGCAAGGGCGGCGCTCGTGCTGCGCTTCGTCGAGCAGCTGGCGCACGTGCTCTTCGCATCGTCGCGATCGTCATGCGGGTCGCGCCCATCGGCGCCTTCGGCGCCATGGCGTTCACCGTCGGCAAGTACGGGCTCGGCGGCCTGCTCAGCCTCGGCAAGCTGATGGCGACCTTCTACGCCACGGCCTGCTGTTCGTGCTCCTCGTGCTCGGCCTGGTGCTGCGCTGGGCGCGGGCTTCAGCATCTTCCGCTTCCTGCGCTACATCCGCGAGGAGATCCTGATCGTGCTCGGCACCTCGTCCTCCGAGTCCGCGCTGCCGCTGCTGATGCGCAAGCTGGAGCGGCTCGGCTGCCCGGAGTCGGTCGTCGGCCTGGTGGTGCCGATGGGCTACTCGTTCAACCTCGACGGCACGTCGATCTACCTCACGCTGGCGACGCTGTTCGTCGCCCAGGCCACCAACACGCACGTCGACGCTCGCGCAGGAGCTCGAGATCCTGGCCGTGCTGCTGCTCACCTCGAAGGGCGCGGCGGCCGTGACCGGCGGCGGCTTCATCACGCTCGCGGCGACGCTCTCGGCCGTCGGCAACATCCCGGTCGCCGGCCTCGCGCTGCTGCTCGGCATCGACCGCTTCATGTCCGAGGCGCGGGCGATCACCAACCTGATCGGCAACGGCGTCGCCACCGTCGTCGTCGCCCGCTGGGAAGGGGAGCTCGACGTCGACCGCGCCCGCCGCGTCCTGGCCGACGTGAAAGGGGTGGAGGCGGAGGAGTACGCCGAGGGGCACGTCCAGCCCGTCGCCGCGACTCCCGAGTAGCGCTCAGGGAGCGACGGTGATCGTGGTCGAACCCGTCACCGAGGCCGGATCGGTGCCGACGAAGATCGTCACCGGGCCGGGCGCGGCGGTCGCGCCGGGCAGAAAATCCGCCGTGGCGATGCTGTCGCTGGCGCTGGCTCCCGGCTGCACCACGGTGACGTTCTCGAAGCCCCCGACGTCATTGCCGTTCGAGTCCTTGGCGCTGAACACGGCGACCGTGTTGGCGGTGACCTGCCCGACGGGCCGGGTCAGGTGCGCCGTGACGTGAACCTTGCCGCCGGGCATCACCGTCAGGCTGTCCACGACGACCGAGATCACGTTCGGCAGCGCGACGTCGAACCGGAAGGGGATCTGCCGGCTGAACCCGCCGCTCAAGGTCGCGGTGACCGTCCCCACGCCGGGAGTCTTCGAGCTCATCAGACCGGCGGTCGCCGTGTGATCGATTCCGATCGGCACCGTCGCCACCGGGAACGTGCCGGCGGTCGAGGAAAAGGTCACCGTCCCCGTCGTCACCGAAGGCGATACGGCTACCTTGAATAGCGTGATCGTCTGGCCGTCGGCGGGAGCCGCTGCCGGAGCCGTGACGAAACGCAGGACGTCGTCCGGGTTCGGCGCCGTGAACTGGATCTGGCGCTGAGCGGCGACGTTCGCCGAGCCCTTGACCACGGCCGTCACGATCGCCGTCTCCACCGTCTGGGAGCTCTGCAGGATGACCAGCGCCCGGCCGTCCGAGCCGGCGGTGACGTCGAGGGTCGTGCCGCTGCCCGCCGCGGCGCCGACGAAACTCCCGCTCGAGGTCGTGAAGGTGATCACTCGCTTGTTGCTGTCCGCGTCGGCGGCGATCGTGGCCACCAGGGTCACCCGGGACACGCCGTCCGCCGGGATCGAGAGCGTGCCGTCCACCGGCGCCAGGGTCAGCGCCCCGGTCACTTGCGGATCGGTGGGCGAGTAGTTGCTCTCTTTGTAGCAACCCCCCGCGATCAGCAGGAAGATCCCGAAGAGCAGTCCAGTGAATCTCATAGCCATACTTTCAAGGAGCTCAATCGATCCCCAGCTCGCAGCTGTCCGGAATCCTGATCCCCGACGAGTCGGTGATCGTCTGGTCGATCTCGACCAGCGTCAGCGGCCCGGTGCCGGGCCCCTTCTGCAGCGTGATCCGGGTGAGGACCGGCTGATCGACCCGCGAGACCTGCAGGTTGCGCTGGATGGTCTTGGCCGGCTTGCCGTCGCCGTCCACGAACCAGATTTCGTGACCGGGGTCCAGCTCATAGACCACGACGACGTCCTCCTCATCCATGTTGCTGCGCAACGTCTGGTGGAAATCGATCCGGCGCGGCAGGGTCGTCGGATTGGGCGTAGCCGTGAGATGGGACCGGATCTGAATCGCCATGATGGGATCTCCCTTCAACCTCCGAAAAGCCTGCCGAAGCCGCCCTGAAAGGCTCTCGCGACGTTGAGGTCGAACGAAAGAGTGAAGTAATAGGTCGTGGTCAGGGAGTACTTGCCGACCAGCGGGTTGGGATCTCTTTCCCTGAACACCACGGCGCCGGTCCCCAGGCGGAGCGAGTTGGTGACCCGCAGGCCGCCTCCCAGGATCAGCGACTGGTTACCGAACAGATCGTCGCGGGTCTGGACGACCCCGGAGCCGCCGTCGGCGAGGCTCTGGACGGTGAGCCCCAGGGTGAGCGCGAAACGCCGCCCGAAGCTCCCGAACCGCGAGAGGTCGGCGTTCTTGTTGACCGGGCGGAAATAGAAATTCATCCCGATATAGCTCACTCCGGTATTGAGCTCGGGAGCGAAGACGAGCCCGGCGTCGGCGCTGATGTAATTGTTCTGCGCCGTGGCGAAGTTGCCCGTCGTCGAGCCGTCGACCACCTGGACCCCCGCGGCTTCGATCCTCACCTTGTCGGCCAGGCTGTCGAGGGCCGCCGCGCGCTCGATCAGGCTGGCCTGGAGATTCTGCGCGAGACCGCTCAGGGTGAACGCCAGATTGCCGGCCCTGGTGACGGGTCCCTGCCTGGGATCGATCAGCTCGCGGAGAGCCGCGACGTCGTCCGCGCTCAGGCCGGCGCGGAGAGACGACGGCGGCGGCGCATCCACCACCTTCCGGATCAGGCTGGCGAGAGCGCCGAGCGCCGCGGAAGAGTCGTCGTAGCGGCTGGCCATCGTCGCGGCCTGGTCCGGGCTCGTGAGATCCGGTGGGGCCTCTTCGGGCTCCCGCCCCTGGGCGATCAGGGCGAGCTGATCGTCGTCGGCCCGGATCAGCGCCAGGGCCGCCGAGAGATTCTTGCCCGCGAGCATCGCCTGCAGGGTGGGGTCCGTCTGAGCGTTCTTCTCGAGCTGAGCGGCGAGGGCCGCCAGCGCCGGGCTGTCGTGAACCGCGTTGAGCGCCTCGTCGAAGTCCCGCTGCTGCTCGCTCAAGGACGGCAGGCCCTGGTTGGGATCCCCCTCGACGATCCGGTCCCTGCGGCGTTGCGGAGCCAGGATCTTCTGCACCTGATCCCGGAACTTGCCCCTCAGCTCGTCGTACTCGGCACTGGTCTCGAAAACCGTCCCCTTGACGATGGCGACGTCGGCGCCGGTGGCTTCGAGCAGCTTCTGGTAGAGCTCGTTGCGGAGCTGCCGGCTCTGCTCCGGGGACAGATTGCCGGTGCCGACCTGCGCGAACCCGCGGTCGAGGACGTCCCGCGCGTTCATCTTGAACTGCGCCGCGACCCCTTCCGGCACCTGAGCCCGGCGCTCGAAGCAGAACGCGTAATAGCGCTCGGCCTCGAGCGCCGGCAGGATCACCCGGACGGTGGTGCCGTCGAGCCGGCCGGGGATCGGCGTGGCGGGCTGCAACCGGGCTCCCGGGGGCGCCAGCACCTTGCAGTTCTGATCGATCGAAAGATCGGCGGTCTTCGATGCCACGTACTGGACGGCGACCGAGGTGGTCCCCGCCGGCACGGTGCCGCAGACCCTCACCGGAACGTCGAAGGGGAGGACCTGGTTGAAAGTCCCCGCGTTCAGATTGACGCTGACCTCCGCGAATCCCGTGTCCCCCGCCGGTGGGGCGCAGGGGTCCTGGGCCGCGGCAGAGGAGGCAAACAGCAGTTTGGCCAGGAGGAAGGCTCCCGGAAGCGCCAGGCCGGGTGCCCGCGCGAGAAATCTCGAGCCCAGGTCATCGCCGCGGGAAGATCCTGCCATCAACGCCCTCCGGAAAAATGCGTCCGCTTGTGGCGTAGTCTACAAGGAAACGGCCGGGCCCCGCAATCTGAACGCCGCCGTGAGCCGGGCTCATTTCTTCGTTGGTGCGCACTCTGGAAAGTAGGGTCGCGATCTTGAGGCCCTACCTCTTTTGGAGAGGCACAATGGTAAAGAAGACAATGCGGAAGCTTGAATTGCACAAAGAGTCGATCCGCCTGCTCGACCCGCGAGAGATGGAGTGGGCAGCCGGGGGCGCCACCTCGGCCTGTACGCAAACGAGGTTCTGCACAGATAGCAGCTGCGCCGGATCCATCTGTCCCTAGCGGCCTCGACTCTTGCGTGCAGGTGGCCGACAAGGGGGCCAGGTGCCAGCCGATCCGGAGGAGAGAGTCTCGAGGATCGGCTGGCACTCGCCCGGGGTTCGCCCTCACCCCCACGGCAACGTCAGCTCCGCAAGCGCTCCCCCTCGGGGCGGTTGACGACGCGGATCGTTCCGCCGTGCGACTTCGCCACCTCGCGGACGAGGTTCAGCCCCAGCCCGGTGCTCTTCCTGCCGGTGTCGGGACGGCCCAGGGAGTAGAAGCGGTCGAAGATCCGGTCGAGCGCGTAGTCGGGGATGCCCGGGCCTTGGTCCGTGATCGAAACCGTCACCCGGTTGCTCTCCGCGGCGATTTCCACTCTCACCGTGCCGCCGGCGGGGCTAAACTCGATCGCGTTGTGCACGAGATTTTCCAGCGCCTGATGCAGGAGGAACGGGTTGCCGTTGATCGTGAGCCGGTCCGGAACGGCGATCTCCATTTTAATATCCTTGCCGGACAGCAGCGGCTCGTGGGTCTCGGCCACGGTGCGCACCATCGCGTCCAGCTCCACCGGCTCCATCTCCGGCTTCTCGCGGCGGTTCTCCAGCCGCGCCAGATCCAGCATGCGATCCACGATGCGCGCGATCCGCTCGGCCTCGGCGCGGATGTTGGCGATGAAGCGGGCCTGCTGCTGAGGGGGCATCTCTTCCTGCAGCAGCTCCGCCGCGCCGCGGATCGCGGAGAGCGGGCTTTTCAATTCGTGGGTGAGCGTCTGGACGTACTCCTCCGCGTACTGCCTCCCCTCCAGCGCCTCCTGCATGCGGCGCAACGCCAGGCCGAGATCGGCGATCTCGGTGCGCCCGAGCCTGGGGAACGGCGGGCGTTTCCCCAGACGGATGCCGTCCGCGTAGCGCGCGAGGCGATCGATGGGACGGGTCAGCAGATAGGAGAGCAGGAGGCTGAGCAGGGCCACGGCGCCGATGGTGAGCAGTCCGGCGCGGATGAAGGCGGGCCGGGCGAGATGGAGGAAGGCGTCGATGCTGGCGGTCGGCTCGACGACGGTCAGCACGCCGGCGATGCGGCCGTTCCGATAGATCGGCGCGGCGACGTAGAGCGCGGTCGAGAACGGATCGCCCGGGTCCCGGAGCGTGGCGCGCGCGCCGTAGCGCCCCCACAGGGTCATCCATACATCATGGAACCGGATGTAGCTCTGGCCCACGGCCCGGGGGCGCCGAGTATCGAGCACGACCGTGCCCCTGGCGTCGGTGATGTAGATCCGCAGGTCCACGGTCGACTTCTGGAGATCGTAGATGCGGGCGGAGAGCCGGCGGGAATGCGCTCGGGCCAGGGAGGCTTCCAGGTCGGCGAAGGTGAAATCCGGACGCGCCATCTCGCGCTCGACCAGGCTCGCCAGCAGGTTCGCGGAGTCGACGAGCGGCTCCTCCACGCTCTCCATATAGCGCGTGCGGAGCGTCGTCCAGATCCAGTCGGTGGTGAAGTAGAGACAGACCGCGAAGATCGCGAGATAGAAAAGGAAGATCCGGAGGCCGAGCTTCATGATCCTTTTCCTTATAAGCCTTCCTTCAGCGAGTAGCCCGTGCCGCGGTGGGTCGCGATCGGATCGACGTCGGGCCGGATGTCGCGGAGCTTCGCGCGGAGATTCTTGACGTGCGCGTCGACCGTGCGGTCCAGGCTGGCCTCCGGCTCATCCCAGACGAGCTCCAGGAGCTGATCGCGGCTGTAGACGCGGCCCGGCTTCTTGAGCAGGACGGCGAGCAGTCTGTATTCGTAGCGCGAGAGCTCGAGGGGCTTGCCGAAATAAGTGATCTGAAGCCGTTCCTCGTCGAGCGCGAAGGTCGCGTTGGGAGACGAAGGCTTCGCGGAGCCGTCGCCGGGCCGCGCGCGCCGCAGCACCGCCTTGACGCGGGCCGCGAGCTCGCGCGGGCTGAACGGTTTGGTCACATAATCGTCCGCCCCCAGCTCCAGCCCGACGACACGGTCCACCTCGTCGGCGCGCGCGGTGAGAAAAATGACCGGTACGTCGTGCCGCTGCCGGATCCTGCGGCAGACCTCGATGCCGCTCAGGTCCGGCAGGCCGATGTCGAGCACCACCAGCGCCACCGGCTGGCGGTCGAGCAGCTCGACCACGCCCGCGCCCACCTCCAGACGGTGGCACTGGAACCCTTCGGATTCGAGGGCGTACTGGATGGTGTCGGCGATCGCGGGTTCGTCCTCGACCACCAGGATCGTCGGTCTGTCCATCAACGTTTCTCCCACCGGACGCTCGCGAGACGGTGCGCCACAAACAGCAGTGTGATCATCGACACCATCATGGCATGCTCGGCGTACCGCGCGCCCGGGTGCCCGGTCAAGAGCGGCACCACCACCGTCATGCCGAGATAAGCGCCCGCCACCAGGACGCCCCCGGCGAGCCCGGAGCCGTTCTCTACGCGCCGGGAGGTGAGCCTGTCGAGCAGCCCGAAGAGACCCCAGAGCGCGCCCAGATACAGCACGGTGCCGAGCAGCCGGTGCATCTGCCCGGAGGTGAGCCCCGCGACGGGGCCGAGGCGATGGAGCTCCACCGCGGCCACGATGCGCAGCGTATTGACGGCGATCGTGAAGACATAAGCACCGGCCAGCGAGGCCAGCCACCAGGAGAGCCGCGCGCCCGGAGAGCGCAGCCGGTGCGAGAAGCCGAGCACCGAGACGGTCAGCGCGAGGATCATGAAGTTCACCCCCGCGCAGGCCGGAGCGATGAAATACGAGCCGTCCGGCGCCACCCAGCCGGCGCCGGGGCTGAAGGTGAGCGTCTCGCCGCGCAGCCACCCCACGGCGCGGGCCGTCGGCACCAGGATCCACGCGAGATCCGCGGCCGAGGCCCGGCTGTAGGCCAGCTTCAAACCATACGCGGCGAGCAGCGCGGTCCCCCAGGAAAGCCAGGGCCGGCCGTCTCCTTTCATTCTCATCGCAGCCACGCCCGCCCGGCGGCCGTCAGACTGAGGAGCAGGATCACGAGGGCCAGCATCAGCGGCAGCTCCGGTTCGGGGACGGCGAAATCCGAGACCCCTTGCGGCATGGGCAGCGGCTGCTCGACCGCCTGCGCCGAGTCGTCCGTGTTGCGCACCTGCTCGTGAACCGCGACGAAGGACGTATAGGCGGTCAGCAACTCGTATTTCAGTCCCAGGGCCGTGACCGCGTTGCGGGTATCGTCACCATTATCCGCTCCATAATCGGCGAGACGCGCCACCCGCGCCCGTGCCCACAGATAGCGCAGCGCCTGGTTGCCGGCGGACGCCTCCGCCTCGGCCACGTCGAAAACCTTTTCGTACTGACCCTCACCACCCAGGCCGGTGACGCGGATCGTGCCGGAAGGCTTGCCGCGCCACTTGCCGAAGACGATCAGCGGACGGTCGGCGAACAGATCCGGGACCGACAGCGGCTCGACGTCGTACATCTCGAAATCCACGGGTTCGACCGCCACGTGCGTGAGCACCGGCGACCGCACGTAGTCCTGGAAACGCCTTGCAATCTCCGGCGCCTCGGCGGGGTCGGTGACGACGAACGGTTCGCCTTGCCCCGCATGCGCCAGACCCTCGATGAGGTGGCGGTTCACCGAGCTCCCGATGCCGAAGGCGAACAGGTTGGAGCGATTCAAGCGAGTCCGGATCTGCTCGAAGACGGCGCCCTCGGCGTCGATGAAGCCGTCGGTGACGACGATCGTCGAACGCGAGACGCCTTTCGTTTCCGGCAGCGCCATCGCTTGCTCCAGCGCCGCGCCGAGCTCCGTTCCGCCGCCTCCCTGCTCACGCTCGATCTCGACGATCGCATCCTGGACATTCTTCGCCGTGGCGGGCAGCGACCGCGGCGCGAGTAGCCGCGAGCCGCCCGCGAACAGGATCACGTTGAAGCTGTCGCTCGGGCGCAGGCCGCCGATGAGCTCCCGCATCAGCGTCTTCGCCGTCTCAAGCGGGAAGCCGTTCATGGAGCCGGAGACGTCGAGGACGAAAATGTACTCGCGCGGCGGGATCTGCCGGGGCTCCACCCGCCGGGGCGGCTGCACCATCAACAGAAAGAAATTTTCGTCCTGGCCCGGCTGGCCCGGATAGAGCAGCAAGCCGGTCTGCACCTGCTTTCCCTGCAAGCGGTAGCGCAGGATGTAGTCCCGGTTGCCGCCGTCCGTCTCGGCGGGATCGAGGCCGACCCGCGCCGTGTCACCGTCCTCCCAGTCGACCCGCGTCCGGTGGGACGGGCAGAGCAGCTCGTCGATCGGCATGCCCGCCGCGATCCGCGTCTCGATATCGAATTTATAGGCCGGGGCCGCGTTCTGGTGCAGATGGACGGTGTTTGCCGGCGTTTCTGGCGAAGTCGAGTAGCGAGGGCCGACCACCGTGGGGTAGACGAACTCGTAGATGCCGCCGGTCGGCACGAGGAGCTCGCTGTAGTGGAGCTCGACGCGGATCTCATCCTGCGGCATGACGTTGGCGACGTTCATGGTGAAGACGTTGGGCCGCTGCTGCTCCAGCAGCGCCGCGCTCTTCCCCGCCTCGCGAGCCGCCTCGAACTCCTGCTTCGCCGCCTGCTTCTCACGGATCCTGGCGCGGATGCGCTGATCGCCCACCTGCATCGTCATACCGTGCACCGCCGCCCGGGTGGAGGCCGGAAAGACGTACCGCGCATTCAAGGGGCGGCTGCCTTCATTGCGATAGACCTGGGTGACGACGACGTCGGCGATCACCCCCGCGATGTGGACGTCGGCCCGGGTCTCCTCGAGCGGCAATCGGTCGACCGCGGGATCGCCGTTCTCGATGAAGAAGTACGGCGAGAGGGTTCGATCCGGGGCGGTATCCGCGGCGGCGCCCGGGCGAACGACCAGGAGCGCCAGCCCAAAAATCAGAAAGACTGCCTTGCAAAACCGGTTCATTTCATTCTCCTCGGCAGGCGGGAAGTCGCCTTGCCATGGAGATACTCTGCCGTTCACACAAGGAGGCTGTATGAACTGGTGATGAAGGAACCGAGAAGCTTCAGGAGAAAGCAAGGACATAAAGGACAGCAAGGACAAGGGCACTACTTCGGAGGCAGTGGGTCCTTGTCCTTAATGTCCTTGCTGTCCTTTACGTCCTTGAGCGGACGGGTCTCGGGAGTCCTCCGGTCTCGCCGGGGCCTCCCGCCGGCATCCGCGACCTGAGAGCTGGCGGCGGCCGGCCAGCAGCCCCCCTCCCTCCACTCCAGCCTCTTCGCCCCCGACCGTGACCCGACGATCGCGACCGGGGTGGAGGCGGAGGTGGCCGTGTTGATGGATCTGCTGGGGAAGCCATGAGAGAGTTTCCTTGGAAAACCGAACGGGCGCTGAATGCCGTCGCTTTCGCCGCCGGTCTCCGCCGATGATGCCGAGACCCGGAGGAACGAACTCATGAAACGTTGCGTCCTTGCCTGCGCCTTGCGGGCCGCGAGACCTGCCGGCAACTCTTGCCCCTCTTCCGGAGGGTAAGACCCCGCGGTGTATACTGAGTACCTCTTACACTGCTTTTGGGAGTCAGGTCATGGGACAGGGTTCCTCACAGGTTATTCAGGGGTTCTTTCGTGGCGGGTTTCAAGCCCCAGCCGTGCAGGCTCAGTCTTCTCGGATCGATGTCCGATCGGCGCCGGCCGCGGCGCATGTCCAGGCGGCCCTAGGGATGCCGGCGAGCGGTCAGCGGCCTCCGGCGGCGGCGGCCGTGGCGCAGCGGCGTCCGGAGGCGATTCAGCGCATGGCCCATGGCGAGGCTTGGCAGCCGCCTGCCAACTGGGGGAATCTCGGAGCCGGGGTGGGCCAGCCACTACCGCCGACAGTCCTTCAGAAGATGGAATCCTTCTTTGGAACGAGCTTCGCGGACGTGCGGGTTCACATCGGCCCGCAGGCGCAATCCATCGGTGCCGTGGCTTTCACCCAGGGCTCGGACATCTATTTCACTCCCGGCGAATACAACCCCGCGACCTCCCAGGGTCAGCGTCTCCTCGGCCACGAGCTCTCCCATGTCGTCCAGCAACGGGCGGGCCGGGTGCGGAACCCCTTCGGGAGCGGGCTCGCCGTAGTGCAGGACCGGACGCTCGAGGCCGAGGCGGACCGCCTGGGCCGCGACGCCGCGCTCCATCAGGTGCCCCCCGTCCAGCCCAAGCCAGGCGTGACCGCTCGCCCGCCGGCGACGCCGGGGATGGCGGCTCAACGACGGCCGGTGGCCCAGGCTCGGACGGTGGTCGCGGGCGGCGTTCCGAAACTCGCCGCCTCCCGGCCCGGCCACACCTCCGCCGTGCTGCAGCCGAAGGTCGTCGTTCACGGCGCGGGGCACGACCCCAGGGGCGACTATGCCCTGATGAAGGTCCTGCACCAGATCACCCGGCGGACCGGGGCCGGCTATAGCGTCACCGAGCTGAATGTCCACACCGACTTCAGCGATATGCAGGCTGGCGAAATCCTTTATATAGCGGGCCATGGCAACTCCGGCACCGGCGAGATCCGGGAATTGCCGCATGCGACTCTCCTCGGGTACCTGAATCACCCTAGCAAGGGTATCCCTGCCCATATCGGAGGGATCAACATTCTCACCTGTTATGGAGGGATGGTGAAAGGGGGGCAGTCGCTGGCACAGAGGGTGGCGGCCGGGCTGAACCACCCGGGCATCCCCGTCCGGGGAGCGATGGGGTATTCGTTCGGTACCCCGCAAAGTGCCAGCACCGGGCTGAACAGCGTTCTCTCCACAGACCTCGGTGGTTTCTACAGCCAATCGGACCCCGAAGATACGATGCTCCAGCAGCTCAAGGCCCGCCTGGCGGCTCATGGCGTGACCGGTTCCAGCCTCTATAAGTCCGAAGGCACGAGCGACGATGCTTTGCGGCGATGGATCCGCAAGTTCATTCATCGCCGGGATGCTTTCCAAAGGAACATGGAATCCGTCATCGCTTCATATAACGGTCGAGGCAGCCTCAACACGATCCTGGATGAGCTCCGCCACGACCACAAGTTCCAGCGCCTCGTCAACCGGCAGTACGAGCTGCACAAATACCTGTTCGAGCTTCCAGGCGCCGCCTCCTACGCCTCCGCCACGAGCTGACGCGGTCTCCGCGGATTCGCGCCGATGTCTGGGACCGTGATCCTGCGAAGCGGGAAGATGCGATCGGTCCCCTCCATCGCGTCTCGCCCGGACCCGGCTGTGAGCCGGGTTATAGAGCGTAGCGGCAAAAGTGCGTCAAAAGGTTGCCAGCAATCCGTGCGCCTGGAACTGCCGAAGGATTGGGCCGAGCGCATGTCGGACGCGGATCTCCTCGAGGCGATCACGGCGGCTGCTGCGTAACCGCAGTTTCCAGGGAGAGGGCCGCGGTCGCGACGTGTCTCCCCTACCCCGCCGGGAACTTTTCGTGTCTCGCCGGCCCGGCGGATGACTCGCCGGCTCCGGCGGATGACTCGCCGGCTCCGGCGGATAGCTCGCCGGAGGTTTTTCCTCAGCAAAAAGCATTTTCGCGCCTCTCGTCCGGGAATCCGCGCCCGCGCAAGGGAACTCTTGAAGGAAGCGAGAGGTCTAAACAGGCATGAACAGCTCACGGAAGGTGTTGTTCGCGGGGCTGACGGACCCTGGCAGCGGGGGAGGCGGACACAGCGAGATCGGGAGATCCGGCGGCCGTGGCCGCGGCTCTGGTGGCAAAGCCGCCGCAGGCTCTTTCACCCCGGCTTTAGCGGCCGAACCAGGGACTGGAAGTACCTGACCCCAAAGACCTGCACGCCAGCGGCGGCCAGCAGTCGGTGCGCCTGGAGTTGGTGCGCAGGGGACTTGGGGCATCCCCTGCGCACGGATCGAACTGGAGGGGCCAGCGCCTACTGCACGCTGACTTTGGCGGTATGACTGGAAAGAACCTGCTCACCCTTCCTCAAGGTAACCGAGTAGGTCGCCAGATGTCCCGCGGGGTCCACTCTCGCCGTCACCGTGACGGCGCTCTGGTCTGGGAGGTCCGACTTCGCCTCGGCAGTCTCACCGGCCGGGACCCGCAGACCGGGAGCCGCCACGATGTTTCCGGAGGTGAGATCGGTGACCTTCACCCGAATGGAAAACCCACCCTGCGGCTTGCCGCTGGGTTCGATCTGCACGTCGGTACCGAATGCCGCGCCCTGCGGCGCTGTCGCCGGAGCCGCCGCGATCCATAGAAGGGTGGCCGACGGAAAGATTCTCCGCTTGCTCAAGCTGTGGCTGAAGTCGCCGGTCGAGGAGAGGGACGAGGGTGGAAACCGGCGGATGACAGGCGGCAAGAAGAGCAAGAGGGGGACTCCCCAAGGTGGCGTTGTTTCACCTCTGCTGGCCAACCTCTATATCAACCGCCTGTTGCGACACTGGAGGAAGACAGGAGCGTGCGAACGTCTGGGGCAGATCATCTCTTACGCCGATGACTTCGTCATCGTCTGCGCATGTTACCGCTCACCAAAACCCGTAGAAATCTGAACCTGTAGCTCGGCATCATCATCCCGCGCGGAGCGCGGCGGGAGGGGGGCGCCTTGGGGTGGGGCTGGGGGGGCGGGGTATGCTGAGGGGAGCCGGCAGAAAAGAAACGACCCCGGTAGCCGCCGGGGTCTGGGTAGTGTTCCGCCACCCGGTCAGGGGAGAGGCAACACCAAGCACGTAGAGCCTCGCACAGGCGGAATGCGGTTGTCCAGAGCGCCGGCTTTGGAGGCTGCGATGCCGTCGAATGAGGTGGGCGTTCTTCATGAGCGGCACTGCGCTTTTTCTCCTGTTTGCAGGCCAAAAGTATGGCACTGCGTCTCAGGAGGTTGGCCTTCTCATCCCATCTCTACAGGGGAGGTCCTTTCGGCAGGGCTCCGATGAGCCTACGGGCAATAGCATTGGGCGTACCACACGTCGTAGTACGAGGTCGTGCAGCCCTCGTGGTATTTCGGGGTACTGGCGTAACAATACTGATACGTCAGACCACACTCCGGACCACTTGAAGACTGATAGTAGTAGGTCGCCCTATAGACCTCGTTATAGCCGCATGGCGGAAAAGATTCATCGGTAGTCTTTAGATCCGGGCTCGCAGGAGTCATGAGCGGACCGCTGACCAGGAATGCGAGCAGAAGGGTCTTCATAATGGCTTCTCCCTTTTCGGTTTCGACAGAGCGCGGAATGCTGCCCTACTAATTCAGGTACAGGAAGCCCATCAAAAGAGACAACGCCTCAACTTCTGCTCCGGACGGCTCCACGGCGCGCTCGACGTTCGCGACTCACCGCCGGGAATGCCTGGCCTCGGGTAATCCCGACTTCAGGCGACGCGGTCAGCCCAAGATCAGATGTTGCAGAACCCTAGTTCTGGGGCTCCAGGACGGCCCTGAACGGCGACTGTGCCTTGTTCGGCGTAATGTTGACAGTCTGCCGGAAGGGCTTGTAGCCAGGATGGAGGATCACCACCATCTTCCTCGTCGGGCTGACCTGATCGAACTGGAAGGCGCCGTTCGCGCCACTCGATGAGAGCCGAAGCTGCTGCTCGAGGAGAGCATGGGAGACGAAGCCCGAGAGATCGCGCCGGGCGCCGGTCTCGACCAGGCGCACCTCCGCGCCCTGGATCGGGTTACCCTGTGCATCCTTCACGACGCCGGACAGGTTGACGCCGGTCTCCAGAACCAGATTGATCGCCGGCTCCTTGCCCAGGGATTTCATCTGCCCGGGAGCCGAAAAGGCGTGTAGAAAATCGGGGTGAGAGGCTTCGACGACGAACTCCCTTTCCGGATGAACATCGAGCACGAAACCACCTTGTGCATCGCTCTTGGCTTCACCGGCCTCCCACTGGTAGGTCGCCCTGATCTCTCCGCGCCTGGGGGTGCCGGACGGATAGTGCACCCTCACCCTGGCTCCCGCGAGAGGACGGCCCGCCGAGTTGCGGACGATCCCGCGTAGAGATCTGGGCTTGACCAGGGAGAGCTCCAGCGTCTTCGTTTCGCCTTGCCGCAGGGAGACGCTCTGGTGCTCGGCGGCATAGCCGTCCAACTTGGTGGTAAGGTGCACCGTCCCGGCCTCGATCTCTTCGATCGTGAACGCGCCTTCCCGCGTGGCTTTGGCGTGCTTGAAGATGATCTTGCCCGCGGAAACGAAAGAGACTCCGACCTCACCGGCGAGCGGCGCGCGAGTGCTCCGGTCGAGGAGTCTGCCGATGATCTTACCGCCCGGGACCGGTGACGGTTGAGCCTCCACGCTCATGGGCGTTGCCGTCAATGCCATGGCGCAGAGGGCGGCGGCCAGGGACATCTGGGTGCGAATCTTCGAGAGCATATTGCTGATCCTTTCGAGGTTGCTCGGTCCTGAAAAGTGAATGGCTGCGCAATCTTTTGTCTCGAGGTCACTCCGGGGGGCAGATTGAGTAGCTGCCCGAGCAACGGCAGGTGCAGGCGCTGGAGTCCCACCAATACGGCCCACCCTGGCTGATGCAGCGTTCTTCCTCTGACGGGTAGGGGCAGTAACCGTAGGGATACGGGCCCGAGTAGTAGCCCGAGACTCTTCCGATCTGAATGGTCGCGTCGATCCGCTTGGCCAGCACGCCGGGGTCGGAGGAGTAGCTGATGCGGTTTTGATTGTCCTGATACAGGTAGGGGTACACGTACTCCGAGCTGGACCGGTTGTAGATGCTGTCGATCCAGCCGTCGTTATCGCTGTCGTTCGCGGCTTTGCAGTAGTCGGCCGTGCAACTCAAGGTAGCGAAGACGGTCGGAAAGTACAGGCTGTTGATGATGTCGTCGCCGTCCCAGTCGAGCTCGTAAACTGACATGAAGTTGTTCTGCACTCCGATCTGATAACCGTCGAGATCCTTGCAGCCGCCGGAATCCAAGATGTTGTCGCTGTCGAGGTCTTGGACGGCCGAGACACCAATGTTGTAGTAGATCGTCCCGTAGACGTTGGGCCCGCAAGGTGAGTATTGGTCGACGCAGGTCTGATTCCCGCCGACCAGAGGGACATAGTTGTTATGACCGTAGCTGTCCGTGAACGGATAGCCGTTCGCCGGGTACGGGGCGGTCCCGGCGAAGTCGGGAAAGTTCAGATAGGAACACCCCCTGTAGCTCCTGGAGCAACTGTTCCATTCCACATTTGTGTTACTGGGTACATTGCAATAGGGATCCCAGCCGTCGAACTGGCCGCCATCGACAGGGCGTCCGACATTGGAGCTCACACCCCAGGTACCGAAGGGCGCCGAGTGCCAGCCCGAGCACTCCTCCGCGGTGTCATAGGCATAGCGGTTGTGGTTCACCATGCTGATGCTGAACGAGCAAACGGCCTGACTGAAGACAGACGGCGCCGCGAAGGCCGCGACGGCGGCCGCGATCGCTGGGACTCGGTAAGAGAGCTTCATTCCGATCCTCCTTGTAGGAGCGTGGACCATGGTGAATGAGGGCCATAGGCATCAGACCGGGCACCGCAGGCGGAAGCCCTACTACTGATAGTGCTTCAGAATTGTCTAATGGGACAGGGCGGCGGGCGCGTCGAGGAGGAGCGCATCCCTGGGTCGCGGGCGGCGCGCGGAGACGGTTGGCGGGCTCGTCGTGGACGGTCAGCCGGCTTCCAGGATCCGGTAAGGAACCGCCCGCAAAATCTCCGACAGCGGCACCAGCCCCGCCCGCGCCTTGGCGAGCGCGTCGTCGAGGAGGGTGCGCATTCCCCTTTCGCGGGCGGCGGTGCGGAGGCGGTTGGCGGGCTCGCCGTGGGCGATCTGGTCGGCCAGCTCCTCGTCGGGGACGAAGAGCTCGTAGATGCCGAGCCGGCCCCGGAAGCCGGTTCCGGCGCAGGCTTCACAGCCCACGGGACGGCAGAAGCCACGGTCTCCAGGATCGAGGCTGAGGCGGCGGGCCTCGTTCTCGTCCGGGGCGGCTTCGGCGCGGCAGTGCTCGCAGAGGCGCCGCAGCAGGCGCTGGGAGAGGGAGCCGAGAAGGCAGCCGGCGATCAGCGGCGGATCGATGCCGAGGGTACGCAGGCGCGCGACGGTGAGCACGGCGTCGCCGGTGTGCAGGGTCGAGAGCACCAGATGCCCGGTCTGCGCCGCGCGCACGGCGGCGTCGGCGGTCTCTTCGTCGCGCACCTCGCCGATCAGGATCACGTCCGGGTTCTGGCGCAGGAAGGCCCGCGCGTAGTCGGCGAAGCTCATCTGCTCGGAGACCTGCTTCTGGTTGGTCTTCGGGAAGTAGTACTCGATCGGGTCCTCGGCCGTGAGGATCTTGTTCTCCGGCGTGTTGATGTGGTGGATGGCGGCGTAGAGGGTGGTCGTCTTGCCGCTCCCCGTGGGGCCGGTGACCAGCAGCATCCCTTCCGGGCTGGCGATCAGGCGCTCCAGGGTGGACCGCATCTCGCCGTCGAGCCCCAAGCGGTCGAGGGCGAGGGGCGCGGCGCTGTCCAGGATGCGGAGCACCGCGTCCTCGCCGTACGGGCCGGGGACGACGGAGAGCCGGAAGTCGACCGCGCGCGGCTGCTTGATCCCGTTCCCTCGGTAGACCGCCTGGATGCGCCCGTCCTGCGCCCGCCGCCGCTCGGCGATGTCGAGGCCGCCGAGCACCTTGAGCCGCGCGATCACCGCCGGCACGTTGTCCTGGGCGAGCGCGGTGGCGATCTGCCGCATCGTGCCGTCGATGCGGAACCGGACGTCCACGTCCTGGTCGTAGGTCTCGATGTGGATGTCGCTGGCGCCGAGCTCGACGGCGCGGCCGAGGATCTCGTCGAGGATCTCCGGAACCGGCGCCCCGGCGGCGAAGGTGAAGGCCGGAACCGGCCGCAGGAGGAGCGAGCCGGCGTCGACGCCCGGACCCGCGGCGCCCCAGCCGAGGTCGATCGCCCGCCGGATCTCCCAGTCGTTGAGCGGCACCGGCCGCACCGGCCGGCCGAGCAGGCCGCCGACCTCGCGCACCAGCGACCGCCGCACCGGCGGCAGCATGCCGACCCGCACGGGCTCGCTCCCCCGCGGGTCCACTCTGCCCAGCACGACGACCCGCTTCTCCAGGCAGAGCTCGCGGTCGAGGAGCCGGACCGAACGCGGGTCCACCTCGAGCTGGGACAGCTCGACGAACCCGGCGGGTTTTTCTTCGGAAGAATCCGCGGCGGCGCTCTCGTCGCTCATGGCTGCTTTTATTGTACGGTCGAATTGCAGGCCGAGGCCGGACGGCTTGCCATTCCTCGTGGCGCCATCTCCTTCTCTCTCCCTCCCGCCGACGATACACTGACGCCTCGACAGGAGGAGACGCATGACGATCAGCTCGAAGGAAGACCTCGCCGGGATGACTCTCGTCGGGAGGCTCGTGGGCGAGGCGATCCAGGCCATGACGGCGGCGGCGCGGCCGGGGATGACCACGGCGGAGCTCGACGAGGTGGGCGCCGGCTTTCTGCGCCGGCACGGCGCGCGGTCGGCGCCGCAGATGACCTACAACTTCCCCGGCTTCAACCTGATCAGCGTCAACGAGCAGATCGTCCACGGCGTCCCCGGACCGCGCCGCCTGGAGCCGGGGGACGTGGTCAAGATCGACGTCACCGCCGAGCTCGGCGGCTACATCGCGGACTCGGCGACGACGGTGCTGCTGCCCCCCATCTCCCTGGTCGGCCGCAAGCTCCGCAAGTGCGCGCGGGCGGCGTTCCAGAAGGCGCTCGCCGTAGCGCGGGTCGGCCAGCAGGTCAACGATATCGGCCGGGCGGTCGAGGGGGAGGTGCGGCGGCACGGCTTCAGCGTGCTGCGCAACCTCTGCGGCCATGGCGTGGGCAAGACGATCCACGAAGCGCCCGAGGTGCCGAACTTCTACGATCCCCGGTCGCGGACGCCGCTGACCGACGGCCTGGTGCTCGCCGTGGAGCCGATGATCTCGGCCGAGCCGTCGCAGCTCGTCACCGAGCCGGACGGCTGGACGATCCGCACCGACAACCGCTCCCTCACCGCTCACTACGAGCACACGATCGTCATCCGGCGCGGCGAGCCGCTCATCCTCACCGCCCTCGCCGCCGCCTGAGCGCCCGGCATGGATCTCTGCCCCGTCCTCCGCCTCCTCTACCGGGGCCCCCGGGGAGCTTGCCCTGGGGTGGTGAACCCCTACCGCGAGGCGTTCCCGGAGCTCGACGGCCCGGCGGCGCCCCGGCGGCGGCGGGAGAACCTGGAGGCCTATCTCGAGCGGGTGGGAACGCCGCGGCTGGTGCTGGTCGGCGAGGCGCTCGGCTTTCGCGGCGGACGGTTCTCCGGCATCGCCTTCACCAGCGAGCGCCAGCTCGCCGGCTCCGACGGCCGGCGGCTCCCCTGGGCCGGCTCCCCCTTCCTCGCCACCAGCCGCAACCCGGCCCTCTGGCTCGAGCCCTCGGGGAGCATCGTCTGGGACGCCCTGGGCGGCGAGGCCCGCGGCGCCCTGCTCTGGAACTCCTTCCCCTGGCACCCCTACGGCGCGCGCGGCCCCTTGAGCAACCGCACGCCGGAGCGGAGCCTGGTCGCCGCCAACCTGTACGTCCTGGAGCGGCTCCTCGCCGAGATCCCCGGCGCCCGCGTGCTCGCCGTCGGCCGCACCGCCCAGGGAGCGCTCGCCGAGCTCGGCGTCGACGCCCCCGCCCTGCGTCACCCCGCCCACGGCGGGGCGGTGTTGTTCCGGGAGCAGTTGCGGGAGGAGCTGCGGGCCTATGCACTTTGATGAAATTGGTGCTAAGCTTGCAGGAGCTTTCAATGAATGCGGTCCGCCGCAGGAGGATTCCATGTCCCGCTTCCTGGCTCGTGTTTCGCCGTTGCTGGTCGCCCTGGCGTTGCTCGCCGTGCCGGCGTCGGCCGACGTCTTCTACGTCACTCTGACGAACGGAACCGTGGTCGAGACCGCGCGCCAGCCGCAGCAGGCGAGCTGGGACCCGAACATGGTGCTCCTCCTGACCGAGGTGGGCAACTGGGTCGGCTTCCCCAAGGAAGAGGTTCAGAGCGTCCGCGCCGAGGACCCGACCCAGGGCTTCGGCATCCGGATCAGCGACAAGGCCATCGCGCTCGGCCGCGCTCCGAACGACCTGCCCGAGGAGACCAAGACCAAGCAGGACCTGATCACCGACCGCTACCTCGAGTTCGCCAACCGGATGCTCGACCTCCAGGAGCAGCGGCAGAACTACTCGATCCAGCAGTTCGCCGAGCCCGGCAGCGGCGGGGGCATCCCGGTCAGCTATGGCGTCGGCTTCTCCGGCATGGGCAGCCTCGGCGGGGTCGGCTCGGGCAACATCAATACGCCGGCGAACACGGACGGCGCGAACTCAGGTGTCCCCTTCGGTGGCCTCACCGGCGCCGGCGCCCCGCCGCCGTCAATAGCGTAGTAACATTTCTCGACCAGGGTCCTCCGCCGTGGAGGGCTTCTTTGACAAACCAGACGACGCGGTGATGCCTGAGCCTCCTCGAAAGGGGAGGTTCTCGCGTCTTGAGGGAAGCCGGTGTGAAACCGGCGCGGCCCCCGCCACTGTAACCGGGTACGAAACCGGAAGAACCACTGCACGGGAGAGATCCAGAAGGGTCGCCCGCGTGGGAAGGTCCGGGAGTAGGAAGATCCGGGAGCCAGGAGACCTGCCGCTCGTCGAGATTGCCTCCCCCGGGGTGCGGGCGAGGGATTGCGCGGCACCTCGTGCTCTCTTTTCCGTCCCCATTCCCAGGAGAGGCGTTGCATTCCGAAAGGAGCACGTCTCATGCGCCAGATCGTCCCGTTTCTGATTGCCGGCGTCCTCGGGGGCGGACTTCCGGCTCGGGCTCAAAACCCGGTTCCCGTCTTCAGCGACTCCGTCGTCGTCAGCGCCTCCCTCGACCCTGAAGACCGCGAGAACGTCCCCGCCTCGGCCACCGTCATCGACCAGCAGGAGATCGCGGCCCGCCAAGCCACCGACCTCTCCGAGCTGGTGAGCACCGTCCCCGGCATCTCGATCACCCAGGCCGGCCCCGCCGGCCAGCAGACCTCGCTGTTCACCCGCGGCACCAACTCCAACCAGACGCTGCTGCTCTGGAACGGCATCCAGCTCAACGACCCCTACTTCGGCGGCGCCAACTGGCAGTTCGTGCCGCTCGACGGCGTCGAGCGCGTCGAGGTGGCGCGCGGGCCGTTCAGCGCCCTCTACGGCAGCAACGCCGTCGGCGGCGTGGTGCAGGTGCTCACCGGCTCGCGCCAGGGGGGGACGGTCAACCTCGAAGGCGGCGAGTACGGCTACAAGCGGGGAGGAATCGCCGCCGGCGGCAACCTCGGCCCCGCCCGCTTCGACGTCACCGGCAGCGTGCGGCGCGGCGGCAACGAGTTCGTCAACGACGACTTCGACAGCCAGGAAGGGGTGGCGCGCGCCCTCTGGGGGATCGGCCAGGGCTCGAGCCTGGGCCTCCTGGTGCGGGCGAACGACTCGAAGACCGGCATCCCGTTCTCCGGCGCCCTGCCGTCCCCGCACCGCCGGATCTCCTGGCAGGAGCGCGAGATCGCCGTCCCCTTCCGCTCGGAGCGGGGCCCCTGGCAGGTCGAGGCGCAGCTCTCGCGGACCGACTTCGACAACGCCTTCCGCGATCCCGACGATCCTTTCTCCCAAGTCGCGGACACCGAATCCCAGGCCACCCGCGGCCGCGCCGTGGGGTCGTGGCACGGCGGCGAGGACCTGCGGATCTCCCTCGGCGCCGAGACCGAGCGGCTGGAGGTGACCGCCTCTTCCGGCGCCTTCACCAACCTCGACGCCGCGAGCCAGCGGACCTGGGCGGCGTTCGGCCAGGCGAGCTGGGGGCGCGGGCCGCTCCGGCTCGACCTCGGGCTGCGGCGCGACGACAACAACGTCTACGGCGGCCAGACCAGCCTGCGCGCCGGGACGGTGGTGAAGCTCGGCCAGGACACCCTGCTGCGGGCGAGCTACGGCGAGGCCTTCCGCGCTCCCTCCCTCGGCGAGCTGTTCTTCCCCGGCAGCGGCAACCCCGACCTGCAGCCGGAGGACAGCCGGAGCTACGAGCTCGGCCTCGAGCACACCGCCGGCGGCTGGCGCTTCGTCCTGACCGGCTTCGAGAGCCGCGTGCGCAACCTGATCGACTTCGAGTTCGTCACCTTCACCAACGTCAACATCGGGCGCGCGCGCAGCCGGGGCGTCGAGGCCGAGGTGGGCTTCCGCCAGGGGATCTTCAATGCCTCGGTGAACGGCACCTGGCTCGACGCCGAGGACCAGGACACCGGCCTGGAGCTGCTCCGGCGCCCCAAGCGGAGCGCCAACCTCATCCTCACCGCGCGGCCGGGTCCGTGGACCCTGAACCTCGTCGGGCGCTACGTCGGCGACCGGGCGGACTTCGATCCGGTGACCTTCGGCCGCACCGTCAACCCGAGCTATACGCGGGTCGACCTCGCCGCCCGCTGGCGGGCGCTGGCCTGGCTCTCCCCCTACGCCCGGGTGGAGAACCTCGCCGATGAGGAGTACAGTCAGGCGCTCGGCTTCCCCAGCCCGGGGAGGACACTGATCGGTGGACTGTCGTTTGATTTCTAGACGAGCCCTCCTTCTCCTGCCGCTCCTCCTGCTCCCCGCCTGCCGGCGGGGGCAGGAGGGCGGCGCGTCCGCCGGCACCCCCAAGCCGGCCCGGCGGATCATCGCCCTCACCCCCAGCCTGGTCGAGACCCTCTTTGCCCTCGGCCTCGGCGACCGCGTCGTCGGCGTCGGGGACTACACCCGCTGGCCCGAGGAGGCGGTCCGCAAGCCGCGCCTCGGCGGCCTGTTCAACCCCAACCTCGAGCGGATCGTCTCCCTGCGACCGGACCTCGCCGTCCTGCTGCCGAGCGAAAAGGACCTCGGCGCCAAGCTGCGGCCGCTGGGCGTCGACGTCCTCATCGTGCCGGACGAATCCCTGGCCGATGTCGAGCGCTCCTTTCACACTATCGCCGAGCGCGTGGGCGTGCCCGCGGCCGGCGACCGCTACGCGGCCGAATGGCGCGCCGGCCTCACCCTGCCGCCGCTCCCCGGTCCGCCGCTCGAGGTGCTGATCTCCGTCGGGCGGGAGTCCGGACGGCTCGGGGAGGTCTCCGTCGCCGGGCACGGCACCTTCCTCGACGAGCTGCTCCGCCGTCTCGGCGGGGTCAACGTCTTCGCCGACTCGCCCACCCTCTACCCGCTGATCAGCGTCGAGCAGATCGTGGCCCGCAAACCGGACGTCATCCTCGAGCTGCGGTCCGACCCGCAGACGCCGGAACAGACCGCCGCGCTCATCCGCGACTGGAAGACGCTCGCCGAGGTGCCGGCGGTCAGGAACGGCGCCGTCGAGATCATCGCCGGCACCCACGTATTGATCCCCGGACCCCGGCTCCCGCAGTTCTACCGCGAGATGCGGGAGGCCCTCCTCCGCGCCCGCAACGCCAGGGATCCGCATTGACCCCACCCGTCCTGCTCAGCGCCCACGGTCTCGAATGGCGCTCCGGCACGCGGACCATCCTCGGGCCTCTCGACCTGGAGGTGGTCCGCGGCGAGTGCCTGGCCCTGGTGGGACCCAACGGCGCCGGCAAGACCACCCTCCTGCGCTGCCTCACCGGGCTGCTGCAGCCCACCCGCGGAGAGATCGCCTACGCCGGCCGCTCCTTCGCCAAGCTCTCCCGCCGCGAGATCGCCCGCCGCATCGCCTACGTGCCGCAGATCCGCCCCGCCCGGGTGCCGCTCAAGGTCGAGGAGATCGTCCTCCTCGGCCGCTATCCGCACCTCTCCGCCTTCCAGCTCGCGCCGCGCGCGGAGGATTTCGCCGCCGTCGAGGAGGCGCTCCGGGTGGTGGGGATCGAAGAGCTGCGCGGGCGGCCGGTCGACGAGCTCTCGGGCGGCGAGCGCCAGGCCGTCTTCATCGCCGCCGCCCTGGCCCAGGAAGCCGAGCTGCTGGTGCTCGACGAGCCCACGCTCCACCTCGACGCGCGCCACCAGCGCGATCTCGCCTCCCTGCTGCTCCGTCTCAAGACCGGCACCGATCACACCGTCGTCCTCGCCACCCATGACCTCAATCTCGCCTCGCTGCTCGGCGACCGGCTCCTCGCGCTCTCCGGCGGCAAGATCCTCGCCACCGGCGCGCCGGCCGAGATCCTCCGCCCGGAGGTGCTCGACCGCCTCTTCCGCGCCCGCTTCGAGATCGTCCGCGGCGGCGAGCGGCCGGTCACCATTCTGGATTTAGGCGCGTGAGACCGCGGACCGCTCTCCTGATCCTGGCGGCCGTCTGGATCGCGACGATGATCCTGACGCCCCTGGTCGGCAGCCAGTCGATCTCCCTGGAGCAGATTCTGCGGGGCGATCCCACCGCGGCGTCGATCTTCTGGCAGATCCGCCTGCCGCGGATCCTGCTGGCGCTGCTCGGCGGCGCCGCGCTCGCCACCTCCGGCCTCGGTTTCCAGACGCTCTTCCGCAACCCCCTCGCCGAGCCCTACACCCTGGGAGTGTCGAGCGGCGCCGCCCTGGGCGCGGTGATCGCCCTGCGCTTCGAGGGGGGTCAGTTCCTGGGGCTGTCGCTAGTGGGCCTCGCGAGCTTCGCCGGAGCGCTCGGCGCGACCGCGCTGATCGTGGGCCTGGCCCTGCGCCGGCAGGGGATCGAGACCTCGACCCTGCTGCTCGCGGGGGTCGCCGTCTCGCTCTCCTGCTCGGCGATCATCCTCTTCCTCCAATATCTCGCGGACTCCACCCAGACCTTCCGCATGGTGCGCTGGATGATGGGGGGGCTCTCCGTGGTGGGCTACACCGAGGTGCTCTGGCTGCTGCCGTTCGTGCTGGGCGGGAGCGCCGCGCTGTTCGCCCTGCGCTGGGAGCTGAACCTCCTGCTCACCGGCGAGGAGCTGGCCGCCAGCCGCGGCGTCGACCTCGGCCGCCTGCGGCGCTACGTGCTCCTCGCCACCTCGCTGATGATCGGCGCCCTGGTGGCCGTCGCCGGGCCGATCGGCTTCGTGGGCCTGATCGTCCCGCACATGCTGCGCCGCTTCGTGGGGCACGACCACCTCTACCTCGTGCCCGCCTGCATCCTGGGCGGCGGCGCCTTCCTCACCCTCTGCGATGCCGCCGGCCGCACCATCCTCTCGCCGGCCGAGCTGCCGGTCGGCATCCTCACTGCGCTGCTCGGCGGACCGTTCTTCCTCTGGCTGCTGGTCTGGCGTCGGCGGGAGTAGGGGCGGGGGCCGCCTGCCCCTCTCCGGGGTTGCGGTGGCCTGCGACCTCATCCTCTATCTCCTTCTCCTGAAGGAGAAGGAGGACGACTCCGAATCGTATGGCCCCCAGGGTGCGCTGTGCATGCCTGAAACTTGTTCAACCTAAATGGCGATGTTAGAATGTCTAATAACTTCCGGCCGGAAGTCTACAGAAAGGGGAACTCTATGAGAGCTAAGCTTCTCGTTTTGATGTTCGCCGTAATGGTCCTCGCCCTCGCCTCACAGCCCTCGGCCAAGGCCTCCGTCTTCTGCCCCGCCTACACCTGCTACCAGGCCCTCCAGAACTGCCTGAACGGTGGAGGAGCGCCGTGGTCTGAAGTGAGCATCAACGAGACCTGTTACACCCTGCCCAGCAGCGGCGACCACGACGTTTATATTCTCACTTGCTACTACGACGGCACCGACTCGTTCCAATATCAGGAGTGCTACAAGTAAGCAACGGGAAACCCCTGGCCAGGACGGCGCCGGATGAAGCCCCGCTTCAGCCGGCGCCGTCCGCGGCAGACCGTCGCAGCCGGAGGCAGACCGTTGTAACGATACGACGGACCGTCGTAGCCGGAGGCAGACCATCGTAACGATAGACGAGCCGTCGCAGTCGGAGGCAAACCGTCGTAACGATACGACGGACCGCCGTAGCGGGAGGCAGGCCGCCGTAAGGTACGGCGGACCGTCGTAGCCGGAGGCAGGCCGTCGTAACGGTACGACGGACCGTCGTAACTGGAGGCAGACCATCGTAGCCGGAGGCAGACCGTTGTAACGATACGACGGACCGTCGCAGCTGGAGGCAGACCGTCGTAAAGGTAGACGGACCGCCGTAGCCAGAGGCAGACCGTCGTAGCTGGAGGCAAACCGTCGTAACGATACGACGGACCGTCGTAGCCGGAGGCAGACCGTCGTAACGATACGGTGGACGATCGCCCCAGCCTGGGCGCGATTCCCCCGCGGGTGATTCCCGTATCCTTCCCCCATGCCTGAACCCATCCTGCTCTCCTGGAGCGGCGGCAAAGACAGCGCCTTCGCCCTCCACACCCTGCGCTCCTCGCCGGACTTCGAGCCGGCGGGCCTGCTGACTACGATCACCGAGGATTACGACCGCATCAGCGTCCACGGCGTCCGCCGCGAGCTGCTGGAGCGCCAGGCGGAATCGATCGGCCTGCCGCTCCACAAGGTCCTCATCCCCAAGGACTGCACGAACGAGATCTACGAGGAACGCCTCGCGGCGGCTTTGGGCACGATCAAGGACCAGGGGATTCGCCACATCGCCTTCGGGGATCTCTACCTGGAGGACATCCGCGCCTACCGGGAGAAGCAGATGGCGGCGCTCGGTCTGAAGCCGGTCTTCCCCGTCTGGGGGCGCGACACCACGGAGCTGGCCCACGAGCTCATCCATCTCGGCTTCCGCGCCGTCCTGGTCTGCGTGGACACCGACATCCTCGACCCCGTCTTCGCCGGCCGCGCCTTCGACGAAGACCTCCTGCGCGACCTCCCGGCCGACGTCGATCTCTGCGGCGAGAACGGCGAGTTCCACACCTTCGTCCACACCGGGCCGATCTTCCGCGAACCGGTGGCGATCAAGCTGGGACGGGTGGAGGGGCGGGGGCGGTTCTGGTTTCGGGATGTGGAGGTGGGTTGCGCGGTCAAAGATGAAGGCAGCGCTCGGGCACCGCTCGGCTCGCGGCTCGCGGACCGCTTTGCCGGTTTGGGTCTCACCGAGGATGTTCCCGAGCTGCGCGGTGAACAGACTCGGCCAACCGACTTCGAATCGTAATCGTGCTGGACACCAACATGATCTCCGCCCTGATGCGGTGCGAGTCCGATCTGCTGACGAAGTGCCCTGACACCTGTCTAATTGGATCTGAAGGCGGCGTAATTCCTCGGTCGCGTCTTAGAGGGTGTTTCGAAAGTCAGCCCCGCAGGGGCGTGGGCGTAAAGCCTGGGGTTTCAACCCCAGGTATGAGATGCCCTCCCGCTTCAGAAGCCCCGAAGGGGCGCAGGCAGCTAGGACTGAGCTGACCGCCCGCCTGCGCCCCTTCGGGGCTCGATGGGGCTGGGTGACTCGCTTCCTGGGGTTAAAACCCCAGGCTTTACGCCTACGCCCCTGCGGGGCTCACTTGCGAAACACCCTCGAAGTGCGCCGGGCGACAATACGCCTCCCATCGCCATGTATCGGAGGGGAGTAGAATAGTCCCAGGAGATGACGATGACCTCTTCCCAGATCCGACAGAAGATTCTCGAACGGCTCGACCAGCTCTCAGAAGGCGAGCAGCGCCGGATCCTCGAATTCGCCGAGAGTCTACCGCCATCCCCCAAGGGAACTTCGGGCGGTGAGCTGCTGAAATTCTTCGGAACCATCGACTCCGAGGATTGCCGCAGGATGGAGGCGGCAATCGAAGCAGGGTGCGAGCAGATGGACCACCGTCAAGAAAGCGCTGCTTTAGGCATCTAACCTGGCCTCCGACAGAATTGTCGGAGGGACCTCAGAGTTCACCTCCGCAGCTACACGCTCAAGCTCCGCTCGCTTCGCAGGATTGTTTGCAAAAAGATTTCCTAACGCATCCCGCGCGCCATACGGGTATGGCAACGCGTGGAATACAGAACAGATCACCCGAGCTATCATATTAGTTATCGAAAAGTGCTCAAGATACCATCGCGCCGTTAACGCATTACGATTGCCCCAATCAAAATCATCTATCATACGTCGCCCAAAAGAATACTCAACAAAGCTATCCACGAAACCAGCTGCCAAGAGGACGGGCAGATCTTGAGGCACCGGCACATCGTTATTAAGCCGGCGTACAACCCAGGAATTGGCTTCCGCAACTTCTGAGAGAGGGATGAGGTCATTCCTCAGCAGAGCCGCATAAACCGAAAGATCTTGATGCCCCCTTTCAAAGAGCAACTCTCGCCAAAGCCTCCTGATCAAGGTCCCATGGCCAGACGGCTCTTCGTGACTTTGTGTGGGTACCCCTGGTTCACCGGAGATTTTCTGGGTAGAGGTCAAGCCCGCCGAGATGGAAGTAAATGGCGGTCCGGAAGCGCAGCCGATTTCGGAAACCACGAGCTGTGTACTTGATCCATTGGATCGTTGAATTCACCCCCTCGGATCGGGCGTTGGTGACTCCAAGGACGATAGCATTGAGGATGCCGTTCAAGTGGCTCTTGATCATATTGGCCACTCGCCGAACAGGCTCAAGGCGCGAGCGGATCGCCCAGGCAAACCAAGCCAACCAGGCTCGACGCGCCCAGCCCCGAGTCCGGTACTGCCAAAGACTCATCGCCAATTCCTTGATTGCCCAGGCACGAGCTGTCTTCAGTGCGCTGTCTCGAAGGGGTTCGAAGGCCTGCCAGGTATCTTCGCTCAGGTGGTCCGGATGACGCAGCCAGAGGTACTTGGTACCCTTGAGTTGTTCGTCCCCTTCGGCCAACAACACTTTGTTCTCCTGCCGACGCACTTCGTCGACCGCTTGGCTCAAGTGCTGGGCCACGTGGAACTTGTCATAGGCGATCTTGTCGACGGCCCCGGGAATCTTCGTGCTCACCGAGGCAATGTAGGCGCCCCACATGTCCATGGCGACCGATTCCACCTGCCGGCGCTCCTCCCAGGAGAAACCATCGAAAAAGGTGTCCAGGACCTCGCGGCCCCGGCCGTCGGCAACATGCACCACAGTGCCAGCATCCTGGTCGATCACTACCGTGACGTACTCGTGCCGCTTTTGGTAGGAGGTTTCGTCGACTCCCAAGTGAACAGGCAGATGAGCTTCGCGGCGGGCAAGACCGCGGGCCACAGCCCTCTCCTGGATGGTGCTGCAGGTTTGCCAAGACAAGCCCAGCAGATCGGCTACCGCGGTCAAACTCGCCTCCTTGAGCCAGTCGATCACAAGGGCCTCGAACAGAGCCGTAAATCGAGACCCCGGCTCGCTCCACGCCACCGCGATCTGGTGGACTCCGTGCTCCGCACAGTCCACCCGGGGCACCATGGCCACCAGGATCGTTCGATACTGGCAGGTGTCCAGATGCCGCCAGCGGCGGGGCCGCGCATCATAGCGAGGACAGGGCTGACCACAGACGGGGCATGGCAGTTTGGGCTCACTGGTCTCAAGATGGACGCGAACCTCCCGACCTTCCATCTCCAACTCAACATCTACCACCTGCCAGGGGGCCTCAATGCCAAGGATCTTCCGATAGAGATCTCGATCGTGCATCGACCAAGACTACCCGGCTTTCAGGCGCCAGGAAACCCCAAGGTGGACCCGAGACTACCCACACAAGATGACGAAGCGCCGGCCAGACCAGACCAAAACTCTGGATGGATTTGAGCGAAGCAGCTCTAGCAATAAATCATATTCCTGTGCCAAGTAGCCAGCAAGAGGAATGGTCAGTCTGCGGGTTGTTGAGACGCAAAATTCCTTCAAAGAAAATCGATAAATCTCTGGCGCGACGCAGACTAGCTGCACCAACTGTTATGGTCAAACCGCCGACTACCTCCTCGAAAAAGATTACCAGATTAGAAGCTTCAATGCTCGAGGCTATAAGCGCAACAATAGAATTTATATCTGAGCCAGGAGGCGTCTGGTTCGGATCAAAGAAACGCAAGATCTTTTCAATGAGAGCAGCCTGTGACCCGCGCGGCACGAACTTGGGAAAATTTGAACGAAAAAATTGCCAAAATGCCTCGACGTAAGAACCTCCTATCTCGTTAACCTTAAAATGGGCACAGTCATTACGTCTGTCACGCCAAAAGCGAACTTGCCGACGAAGATCGTCAGACACTTCAAATATTGGAGCAGGGGTTGACCTCTGTGTACACTCGAAAACCTCGTCGTCCCACTTGTCTTCATTTCGAAGCCGCGCGCCGATGCCAGCCCAAAGATTGGGGGTTATTCCGGCGGGAGAATGGGCAGTCAATATTCGTATCCGCAAAGAAAGCCCCCACCCCAAATAGCTAAAGAGAAGAGCTGCCCGGTAAGCTCCAGCCTTGTAACACCGAACCGCTTCGTTGAAAGCAATTGTTGCTTCTTGGGGAAGATCAGCCTCAACGAGCCACTGCTCTATGATTAATTGCATTAAATCACCTATGCGCTCTACATTGGCTATTGTTAAAACGGCGAATCCGGCAACCTAAACCCCCACCCCCGCCCCTTCGCCTCCGCATCCATCCGAAGCAACAACATCCCAATTCCCGCCGCCCCCTGCATGTACCCCGTCTGAGCGTAGACATACTCCGGCTTCACGCGGTGCTCGGTGTGGATCCACTTTAGCCCATTGCCGGGGGTAGGGGTGGAGCGGTCCAGAAGGTTCTTTGTGACTCGGCGCGCGTAAGCCGTGTACGCACCATCCCCGGTGAGCTTTCCAAGGTCGAGGAAGAAGTCCGCGACTCCGGCGGAGCCGCAGCATTGGCCGAGGTTGTTCCAGAAGCCGGTGGTCTGGTGCTCGGGGATGCCGCTCGCCAGGATGGACTTTGCCCCCTTCTTTGCCCAGTTGAGCCAGCCGGCCTTGCCGTCGATCTGGTCGAGGCGGACCCAGAGGCGGGAGGTTCCCACCGGGCCGTGGCACCAGCCGAGGTAGTAGAGCTTCTTGTTGTCCGGCTCATCGTGGAAGATGAGACAGGTATCCCCCTCGGTGGTGGCGATGGACTGGAGATAGCGGGCTCCCGCGAGGGCGGCGTCGAGGAACTCCTGGCGTCCGGTCTCGCGGTGGAGGGTGGCGAGGTAGTAGGCGACTCCCGCCGTGCCGTGCGAGAAGTTGGGCATCAGGCGCTCGAAGGTCGGGTCCATCCGCCACTTGCGGCCGCCCGCGTCGGGGATGCCCAGCTCGATCAGCCGCAGTCCCGCCCGAACGGCCAGGTCGCGCGAGGCGGAGTCGTCCATCGCGCGGGCTGCGTCCAGGAGATAGAGGCCGGTCCCGGAGGCGCCGGCGATGATGTCCGTGACTCCGCCCCACTGGACGCCCGCTCCGGCCGGCTGCGCGGCGGCGTGGATCAGGTCGCGGCAGCGAGCGGCGGCCTTGCGGTATTTCTCGTCCCCGGTCGACTGGAAGACCCGGTTCAGGGTAAAGCCGATGCCGGCGACCCCCGTGTAGAGCCCGGTCTCCTCCTTTTCGGGATCGGCCTTGGCGGGCAGAGAGGCGATCAGGTGGTCCGCCCCGGTGGCGGCTTCCTCCCGGTAAGCTTTGTCCCCGGTCGCGAGGGCTAGCTCCAGGAGGAAGAGGACGATCCCTGAGCTCCCGGCGTAGAGGCTCGGAGTGGTGTCTAAGCCTTCCGGCCGCTCCGGACCGGTCAGCCAGAGATAGCCGGCCGGCGTCTCGACCCGGGCGGTGCGGATCCAGCGGGCCGCGCGGACGGCGGCGTCGAGGTAGCCGGGAGCCGCGGCGGGAGCCTGGGGCGTCTTCTTATCCGTGGCGAGGCCGAGCGAAGAGGCGGCGCCAGCGGCGATCGAGAGACGGAGGAGGTCTCGGCGGGAGATGGGCATCCGAGTAGTGTACCGGGACTGAAGATGCCAAGATCGCCCCGTTTGTAAAGGCCCGCACTCTTTTTTGGGTTCCCCAATCTGTTTTGAGCGTTGCCACGTCCTTTTTCGCTTCCCCGATGGCTGTCGAAGAAAGACGGCGGCTTAGATGGCGATCTACGTCGCCGTCCACAAAAGACGGGCGTCGAGGAGGCGATCCGTGTCGCCGTCAAAGAAAGACAGAGGGTTGGATAGCGATTCACGCCGCCGTCCAAGAAAGACGAGTGGCCGTCCTGTTGTTTTGAGCGTCGTCCAAGCAGGACCGGCGCTTGGATACGATCTGGAGCGTTTTCCAGGAAAGAGGGACGCCGGGATCGTTATTTCGGCGGTCGTCCTGGGCTCCGGAAGGCACAGGAAACTCCGGTCTCACCTCTTTGGGACGGTCTTGGGCCCTCCAAGCCTTCTGCGGACAGATTCTGGAAGCAGAGTGCGGCATATCTCCAGCACCCACCGATGCTATAGTATACTATGCTTCTGGTGATCCCCGCGAGCACACTATACTTTCAAGAGGAGCTTTTCCCCTCATGCGTCTGCTTCAGTCCGAGGACGTCCTCAGAGTCTTATACGGGTTCAATCCCTGGTGGACCCAGAAGTCGGTCTCTGTCCCATCGTTCCACCGCCTTGCGTTCGACGCGTGCAGCCGCTATCTCTTCGATCCCTCCATCCGCCGTGGGGTCCTGCTCGCCGGCCCGCGCAGAGTGGGGAAGACGACCGTTCTCTATCAGCTCGCCGAACGGCTCCTGGCGCGGGGGGAGGAGCCCACATCCATCCTTTACCTGAGCCTCGACCACCCGGTCCTGAAGCTCCTGACCATCGAGAAGATCCTGGCGGAGTACCACAACCAGATCCGGCCGGCGGGAGAGCCCGCCGTCCTGCTGCTGGACGAGGTGCAGTACTCGCAGGAGTGGGACCTTCATCTCAAGGTCCTGATCGATCATCGTCCCGAGCTCCGGATCGTGGCGACCGGCTCCGCGGCGTTGCGGCAGCGGCGGGATTCGATCGATAGCGGCGTCGGGCGTTGGATCACCATTCCAATGCCGACGCTTTCATTCTACGAGTTTCTCCAGATGCGCGGGCGGGCTCTGCCCAACGTACCCCGGGATCTTCGACCCCAGGATCTGTTCCAGAAGAACAAGGCTTACTTGGTGAACTTGGCGGAGAGCTTCCGGGGGGTGATGCCGGAGTTTCAGCGCTACCTTCTCGTGGGTGGATTCCCGGAGACGGCGCTGAGCGACGAGACGGATTACTGCCAGCGCATTCTCCGGGAGGATGTGGTCGAACGCGTGCTGAAGCGTGACATGGTCGCCCTGTTCGGGGTCCGGAAGATCAATGAGCTGGAGAAGCTCTTTATCTACCTGTGCCTGAACACAGGCGGAATTCTCTCCGTAAGGACGTGTGCCTCGGAGCTGGGGACGACCGCCATCACCGTGGCGGGGTATCTGGAGCTGCTGGAAAACTCCTATCTGGTCTACCGGCTCTCCCCTTCGGAGATGGGTGGCAAGAAGGTGCTGCGCCAGCAGAACAAGTACTACTTGGCGGATGGCGCCCTGAGAAACGCGGTGTTGCTGCGGGGCCAGGAGGTGCTTTCAGATCCGGAGGAGCTCGGCCGGGTGGTGGAAACTTCCGTGCTGCGCCATCTTTACGCTTATCACTACCTGGACACTCCGCGGATCGTGTATTGGCGGGAACCGCGGACGGACAAGGAGGTGGACGTCATTGTCAAGAGTCCCCGGTACGTGATTCCTGTCGAAGTCAAATACCGGACGTCGGCCAGCCTGGATTCCTCCGGCGGGCTGGCGACCTACTGCAAGCAGGACCCGCAGGTCCGCTTTGCCTATTTCATCACCAGGGAAGACAAGGATTTCGGCATCACTGACCTCGACGGCGTGGCGGTGCGTTTCCTCAAGATTCCCGCCCATATCTTCACCTATCTGCTCGGTCAGGCGGAGCATCAGCTCTGGAAGCAGGCGGGGCGGCTGGCCGAACCGGCCCCGACCCTGCTTCAGGAGGACGGCATCTTTTGATGAGGAGGAGGGCCGCCCCTCAGATCCGCGCCACCGTCTCCCGGTAGAACCCTTCCAGGATCTCCTGGTTGCGGCTCTCCACGACCTTGCGCTTGATGCTCATCTTGGGGGTCATCTCGCCGCTCTCCACGGAGAGGTCGTGGTCGAGGAGGTGGAAGTCCTTGATCCGCTCGTAGGAGGCGAGGTTGGCGTTGACGGCTTCGATGCCGTCGCGGATGAGCTGCTTGACCTCGGGGCGGGAGGCGAGGTCGGCGTAATCCTTGTACTCGATGCCGTGCTCGCGGGCCCATTTGCCCGTGGTCTCCTCGTTGATCGCGACCAGGGCGACGCAGAAGGGGCGCCGGTCGCCCAGCATCACGACCTGGGAGACGTAGGGGCAGCTCGCCTTGAGCTGGCCCTCGATGTTCTGCGGGGCGATGTTCTTGCCGCCGGCGGTGACCAGGATGTCCTTCTTGCGGTCGGTGATGGTGATGAAGCCGTCGGCGTCGATCTGGCCGACGTCGCCGGTGTGGAACCAGCCGTCCGGCTCCAGGGCCTCGGCGGTCGCCTCGGGGAGGTTGTAGTAGCCGCGCATGATGTTGCGCCCGCGCAGCATGATCTCGCCGTCCTCGGCGATCCGGGCCTCGACGCCCTTGAAGGCGCTTGCCCACGGTGCCGAACTTGTAGCGCTCGGGGCGGTTGCCGGTGCTGCCGGCCGAGGTCTCGGTGAGGCCGTAGGCTTCGAGGATCAGGATGTCGCAGGAGTGGAAGAACTCGGCGATGGGGCGCGAGAGCGGCGCGCCGCCGGAGATCAGGAAGCGGAGCCGGCCGCCCAGGCGGGCCTTGAGCTTGGAGTAGACGAGCTTGTCGGCCAGCCGGTGCTGGAAGGCGAGCGTGCCGGACGGCTGCTCCCCCTGCTGGCGCAGCCGGGAGACCCGGCCGCCGACGTCCAGCGCCCACTGGAAGATCTTGTACTTGAGCCCGCCCCCCTCCCGCGCGCCGGTGACCACCCGGTTGTAGACCTTCTCGAAGACGCGGGGGACGCCGGCCATGATCGTGGGCCGGACCACGGCGAGGTTGGCGACCAGGTCGTCGACCACGCCGTCGATCGCCGTGGCGACCCCCAGGCGGATGAAGGTCATCTCCAGCACCTTGCCGAAGGAGTGGGCGAGCGGCAGGAAGAGGAGCTGCTTGTCGGTGGGGCCGAGGATGTTCAGCTCGGCGATGGACTCCCCCTCGAAGATCCAGTTGTCATGGGTGAGCATCACCCCCTTGGGCTTGCCGGTGGTGCCGGAGGTGTAGATCAGGGTCGCGAGATCCCCGGGGCCGATCGATTCCGCCAGCTCGTCCAGATGGCCGGGATTCGCGGCGTTCCAGGCCTTGCCCTGGTTCTCCAGCTCGGCGAGGGTGATCGTCCAGCCGTCCGCCACCATCGGCTCGCCGTCGATCAGGATGAGATGAGCGACGCCGCTGAGCCGGTCGCGCACCTCGCGGAGCTTCGCCTCCTGCATCGCGTTCTCGACGAAGCAGACGCGGGAGCCGGAGTCCTCCAGGATGTAGGCGCTCTCCTCGGCGGTGTTCGAGGTGTAGATCGTCGAGGTCGCCCCGCCGGCCGCGAGGATGCCGAGGTCGGCGATCACCCATTCGGGCCGGCTGGTGGCGAGGATCGCCCCGCGCTCCTCTTTCTTGAACCCGAGGTTCAGCAGGCCGCCGGCGACGTTGCGCACGCGGCGGTCCGCCTCGCGCCAGGTCATGGAGTGCCACTGGCCGTCGCGCCGGCCGGACATGGCCTCGGCGTCCGGCGTGGAGCTCACCCGGTGCTGGAACATTTCGACGACGGAACGGAAAGTCGGCTCGTTCATGAGGTCTCCCGGGGAGAACGTGATCCGCGATGGCGGGGGTCGGGAGGAATGATAGCGCGCCGGACGGCCGTTCGGCCTCTAGGGTCCGATCTTGTAAACAAACATCCCACCGCCCAGGTCCGCCACCCGGGGGTAGCGCGCGACCCAGGTGAAGGCCCCGGCCGGGACGGGCACCATCCGCCCGCCGGCGAAGGTCAGATAGCCGTAGCCATGGAGGAAGTTGGCGCTGATGGCGACCAGCCCGGGCTCGCCCGGACGCGGGAAGTACCCCTCGATCCCATAGAGGGCGGGATCGACGTGGCCGAAGTAGACGAGGCCGATGCGGTCGATCCCCTCGCGGTCCATGTACTTGCGGAGGCGCTTCAGCCCCTGCCCCCAGTCGAGATTGGAATCGAGCAGGATCTCGTCCCCCCGGCCGCGGGCGAGGAGGTTGAAGTAGTCGAGGGTGTCCGGCGTCGCGATCACCGCGGAGAGGGGGTAGAGGAGCAGTCCGGCCAGGGCGGCCCGGCGGACAGGCGGGGTCCGTTCCAGGAAGAAGGGGGTCAGGCGGCTCGCGTAGATGAACAGCAGCGGGAACGCCGACAGGATGTGCCGGATGCCGTAGTTCACGTTGCCGGTGAGCGCCGAGTAGGAGACCAGCAGGATCGCCAGGGGGAGGGCGGCGTAGATCTCCCCTCGCGCTCGCGACCGGAGGCGGACGAACGGGGCGAGCAGGCAGGCGATCAGGAACGGCAGCGGCGTCTTGAACAGGAAGCAGACCAGGTAGTAGAGCGGCGTCCCCTGGCGCGACCAGCGGCCGAAGAGGTAGTTGGGGAACTCGCCCGACTCGGCGTCGAGCCGCACGCCGTCGAACCCCACGAGGTAGGGAGCCGGCAGCGGCATCGGGAGCCCGCCCGGAAGGTGGCCGGCGATCCCCTTCATGAAGCGGCTCTGGAACTCGAACGATCCCAGCGGCTTCCCCGTCCCCTGGAAGAGATAGCCCGCGTTGAGCACGAGCAGGCTGACCAGGACGATCGCGGCGAGCCCCCCGACGCGGCGGACCACGGGGCGCTCCCCCCGGATCAGGGCGATCACCAGCAGAAGCAAGAGGATCGGATAGAGCAGCACGGCCGTGGTCTTGGCGAGTTGCGCGATCCCCAGCCCGAGGCCGGCGAGCAGCAGCCGGGCGGGAGTCGGCTGGAGCATCCAGCGATGGAACAGGTAGAGCGCGAGCACCACGAACGTGGCCGTCCCCACGTCCGCGGTGACGATGTGGGAATGGCCGATCAGGGTCGGATTGAAGGCGAAGAAGGTGAGCGCCACGACTCCGGCCGCCGGACCGTAGAGATCCCGCGCCCAGAGGTAGACGATCACCCCCATCAGCAGCCCGAGGAGGACGATCGGCAGCCGGCCGAGCAGGAAGAGGCGGTCGAAGACCGGCCGGTTCCGCTGCATGAAGTCGGTGCCCAGGAGCCAGGGGTACCAGGCGCTCTCGCGGGCGGGCTTGACCGTGCGGATCTGCGGATCGAGCGGCAGCAGCGGCACCGCCGCCAGCGCCTTGACCAGCGGCGGCGTGCGGGCGGCGAGGTCGAAGTCGCCGGTCTTCAGGTAGAAGTAGCCGACCGGGAGATGGGTGAACTCGTCGACGGTGGGGGAGTCCCAGACCAGCCCGTGCAGGCAGAGGATGGCGAAGGCGCCGAGGAGGAGGAGCTTGAGGGCTCGGGGGGTGAGGCCGCGCCGAGGCACTGAAGCCCCCTACTCCATCTCGAACAGCGGATTGCCCTTGTCGACCGCCTGCCCCGGCTGCACGTGGATCTTGCTGACGACCCCGTCGTGCTCGGCGCGGATCTCGTTCTCCATCTTCATCGCCTCGAGGACGATGATGCCGTGGCCGGCGGTGACCGCTTCGCCCTCCTGGACGAGGACGGCGACGACGCGGCCCGGCATGTAGGCGTCCACCCGCTTGCGGCGCTTGCCGCCCTTGGCGCCGAGGGCCTGGTTGGCCAGGTAGGTCAGGGGATCGACGACCTCGACGGGGCCGGCGCCCTGGGCGGTGCTCACCCAGTAGGTGCCCTCCCCCTGGTTGCGGATGGCGACCTCGTGGTGCTCCCCCTCGATCCGCAGGCTGTGCAGGCCGGCGCGGGCCGGCAGGGAGTCCACATGGTAGGTGCGCTCGCCGAGAGTCACCTCGTAACCGCCGTCGACGCGGCGCACCTGGACCTTCTCCTCGCGCTCTCCCTGACGGACGACCAGATCCATGATCTACCCTCCCCCCCGCAGGGAGCCGCGGCGTCCGGCGGTACCCCAGCGCGAGCGCAGGGAGCCCGCGGGCGAGGCCGGGCCGGCGGCGCTCTGCCGGTTCGCCTGCTCGTAGTGGGCGAGCGCGGCGGCGATGAGTGGAAGATCGGCCGCCATGCCGTCTCCTTCCTGCGCCACCGGATGCAGCTCGCCCGAGGCGAGCTTGCGGTCGAGCATGCCGATGTCGAGATTGCCGGAGCGGAAGTCCGCGTCGGCCAGAAGGGCGTGGAAGAGGGGAGCGGTGGTGCGGATCCCCTCGACGCGCAGCTCGAAGAGGGCGCGCTCCAGGCGGTTGAGGGCGTGCTCGCGGTCGGCCGCCCAGACGATCAGCTTGGCCAGCATCGGGTCGTAGTAGATCGAGACCTCCGACCCCTCGTAGACGCCGGCGTCCACCCGCACGCCGGGGCCGTCGGGCCAGCGGAGCATCTCGATCTTGCCCGGCGAGGGAGCGAAGCCCTGCCAGGGGTCCTCGGCGTAGAGGCGCACCTCGACGGCGTGCCCGCGCGGCTGGACGTCGTCGAACTCGGGGCCGAGCGGCTCCCCTTCGGCGACCCGGATCTGCGCCTGCACGAGGTCGATGCCGGTGACCAGCTCGGTGACCGGGTGCTCCACCTGCAGGCGGGTGTTCATCTCCAGGAAGTAGAAGTTCCCCTCGCGGTCGAGCAGGAACTCGCAGGTGCCGGCGTTGCTGTAGCCCACGGCGGAGGCGGCCTTGACGGCGGCCTCGCCCATGCGGCGGCGCAGCTCGGGGCCGACCACGGACGAGGGGGCCTCCTCCACCACCTTCTGATGCCGGCGCTGGAGGGAGCACTCGCGCTCGCCGAGGGAGACGACCTTGCCGTGGAGATCGCCCATCACCTGGATCTCGACGTGGCGGGGATCGACGATGAACTTCTCGAGGTAGACGGAGTCGTCGCCGAAGCTGGCGCCGGCCTCGGAGCGGGCGGCGCGGTAGGCGCTCGGCAGCTCGGCGGCGGAGGGGATCATCCGCATCCCCTTGCCGCCGCCGCCGGCCGCGGCCTTGAGCATCACCGGGTAGCCGATCGTCTCGGCGGCGGCGGCGGCGCTGTCCAGGTCGGGCAGCGGGTCCTTGCCGCCCGGCACGACGGGCACCCCGGCGGCCATCATCAGCCGCCGGCTCTCGACCTTGGAGCCCATGGCGTCGATCGCCTCGGGCGACGGGCCGATGAAGGTGATCCCGGCGTCGCGGCAGAGGCGGGAGAAACTGGCCCGCTCGGAGAGGAAGCCGTAGCCCGGGTGGATGGCGTCGGCGCCGATCTTCACCGCCAGCTCGACGATCGCCTCCGCGCGCAGGTAGCTCTCGCGGGAAGGCGCCGGGCCGATCGGATACGCCTCGTCGGCGAGCAGAACGGGGAGCCCCAGGCGGTCGGGCTCGGAGTAGACGACCGCGCCGCGGATGCCCATCTCCTTCAGGCCCCGCAGGATACGCACGGCGATCTCGCCGCGGTTGGCGATCAGGACCTTCCGGATGCGCTTGCGTGGAATGTTGTCGGCCATGTGAGGGTGGGTATCTTATAGCAGGGCGGCCGGCCCGATGGTCGGCCAAGGACGGCAGTACCGTCTAGACAGTGCCCAACAGCACGGCTCGGATGTCGTTGACGATCCCGTCCGATGGAAGACCGCCCATCAAGAACCACGAGAGGTATTCATCCACCACGCCGAGCGCCTCTTCATCTAGCTGAAAATCCGTCAGCTCATACGCTGACCCATGACGCCCAACCGGCTGCAGGTGATCCAGCCGCAAAATAGATTCATCCCGGCCGGACAGAGGCAGCTTGTCCCACATGTATTGTGGGTACTCACATCTCCGGATCCTTTCCACGAAATCAGGCTTCCAACCTCCGCTCGACCCACCTTGATCCGCCCCGTAATAGGGTGCCGCAATGAGAGTAGCGTTGGTCTGGTATCGAGCGGCACCGGCCCGAAGAGACTTCGGGACTTCCGATCCGCCGGTGCTCAAGACCAGGACAGGGCGTCTCTTCGCGCGCAGGACCAGCCGTACTTCACCCTGATAGTGAGGGAGTCCCGCCACGGGCAGTTTGGCTCCCGCGGGAAGGCTGCTGCCTTGTAGCGGTTCAAACCGGTAGTTGGCGGATTTATGCTCGGTGGCCTCGGATCTCCCCTCAGCCACTAAAATGAACGGGTGCTGATCCACATGCGGCACGAATGCCCAAAGGAGACGCCCTCGCCGCACTTGCTGATCTTGAGCGCGAACCCACCAAGGACCACAGTAATGCTGTAGGGAGTCTTCAGGGTATTTCTGGGTCACGGCGCCCCGGAGACTTCCAGACTTCGTCAGAGAAGTGAACCTGCCCCTTTTCCGCGGTCACAGGATCGCCCGCCAACCCATCGAGCCAATCCTGCCCCTTTGTGAAGACTTCGTCGTAACGAGGAGCTGGCTCTGGTGCCACAAGCATCCTTGAACGACGTCTCTCCTCCAGTCGATCCTTAACCAGAGCCTGCAACTTCTTGGCTTTCGTCTTCGAGATCTCCGGCAATTTCGTTTCCGCCGTGGTTACCGGCATCGCTTCTGACTCAGTGGCCTCTTCTATCAACAGAGTTCAGCGCCTCTCCTGGAGCAGCCCTCAGCATCGGGGGTGTCCGATACACGAAATGCAGGAGCCCCGCAGTATCGCTTCCATACTGATGGACTGCGGATTTGACTTCTCGCGCCACCGACCAGGGCAACTTGGGCTCGAGATCTTTTGCCAGACAGGCGTCCTTCACTCGCCAGCGGACGCCCTCTTCATTGGCTGTGGCTGAAAATCGCCGCTCACTGGCGCCAATGGAATGGATGGCCGGTTGAATTCTCTGGTAGACGTCCACCGCCCACGGACCAAATTTATGGAATTTCCAGCTTGCCCCGGTAAAGGACTGTCGCTCCGCCCGGGCATACGCGAGATCCGCCAGATAGACGAATTTGAGGAGATGGATCGGACCGAGCTCTCGGTCTCTGAAGTCCTCCGCCTCGCCGGCTACCGCCAAGGCATACTGGATGACCAGGTCGGCTTTCTTAGAATCCATATGCCATGCAACCCGCAAGGGGCGTAAGTATGGCGAAACGAATGAGCAGAGTAAAGCCCCCTTGGCATTTACTCTAACAGATCCTCCTCAAGGGCAGATTCCTGTTCGAGGCCACGCTCATGCCCCATCCGCCGCCCCCACCACCCCAGCCCCGGCACCAGCAGCAGCCCCGCCAGCGCCGCCGCCAGCGACCGGTGCAGCGGCGCGCGGTCGACGTACAGCCGCACCCGGTGCCGCCCGGCGGGGACCTCGATGCCGATCCGGTAGGCGTTGGCGGTGCGGACCTCCGCCGGTTTGCCGTCGATCGTGGCCGCGAAGAGGAGGTTGGAGCGCTGGACCACCAGGAGCGCGCCGCCCGGGCCGGCGTCGACGTCTGATGTCGTAGCTCTCGGGGCCACGGCGGAGAATCCGCGCGGTGCCGCCCCCCGTCACCCGGGGCGAGGGACCGGTCCCGAAGACCACGGCGTCGGCGCGCGGATCGAATCCGGGAGCGGTCAGCCGCTTGTAGATGGCGGGGATGTCCTTCTCGCGGAAGACCCGGCGGGCGAGGCCGACCTCGGGGGCGCGATCGGTCACCTCGAAGACCAGCAGCTCATGGCCGAAGCTGGGGATCCGGGTGAGCAGCCGGGCGTGCGGCGGCACCGGGTCGAGCGGGTGATTGATCAGCAGCCGGCCCACCCCCCAGGCGGCGAGCAGCTTCAGCCGCTCGGGGTTCTTGGCGCGCTGGATCTCGGTCTGCGCCCGCCGGGCGAGGTAGGTGTCCAGCCCCTCGGGCGAGGTGTTCAGCTCGTAGCGCAGCCCCCAGACCGGACCGCTGAACGGGTAGAGCTCGTAGAACGAACGGCGCTCGAGCCAGCGGGTATGGGTCTCGGGGAAGCGCCCCTCGCGCAGGGTCGACGGGCCGAAGAGGTAGTTGTAGTCCGGATGGACCACCAGCAGGCCGGCCGGCACCCAGGCCAGGGCCGGCGGCGGCACGAGATAGGGTTGGACCGCGTCCATCGGGTAGAGCGGACGCAGGAGCCAGAGCTGCGTCGCGGCGTGGATCGCGATCAGCAGCGCACCTCCGGCAACCCACGAACGCCGGGAGATCCGCAGGGCGATCGCCAGCGCGGCGAGGATGATCAGCGACAGCAAGGCGAGTCCGGCCCAGCGCAGGCGCTCGTTGGCGATGAACGCCGCCGGACGCGGGATGAAGAAGTTGAGCCACGCCTCCGCCGGCCGCGGCGCGAAGCTGAGGAAGCCCCAGAACCCGGCGAACGCCAGCGCCAGCACGAAGAGGAGCGAGCGGAAGAGCCGGCGGGCGTTCTCGTCGCGGCCCAGCCGCTCGAACCCCAGTCCGCAGAGGAGCGCCGCGCCGATCGCCACCGGCAGCCAGAACTTGATCGGGTAGCGGAGCGACTTCGCGTGCACGAAGAGCCACGCGGACACCGGGTTGAAGCGGCCGAGCGAGAGGAAGGCGCCGAAGGCCATCCCGCCCCAGGCCCAGAGCGCCGGCCGGGTGCGCGGGAGGCCGGAGACCGCGATCAGCATCAGCGCCAGGAGCCCCGGGTAGAGGGAGAGGTAGTAGGGGGGGACGCCGGTGAAGAACTGCATCCCCCAGAAGGAGCCCTTGTCGATCACGTCCGGCCGGCCGAACAGGAAGGGGATCAGCCACTCGGCGGCCTGCCGCGGGTCCCAGCTCGACATGGTGACCGACTGCGCGCTGTAGCCCACGTAGCCGCGCAGCGACACCGGGAAGATGCGCAGGAACTCGACGATCTGCGGCAGGGCGATCAGCGAGCCGCAGAAGATCGCGGCGCCGAGCAGGGCGGGAACGCCCCAGCCCGAGCCCGCCGGCCGCTGCCGCCAGGTCAGGGCCACGGCGGCGGCGGCCAGCAGGAGGGCGAGGGCGGCCGTCTGCGGGTCGCCGCCCAGGATCAGCAGCGTCCAGAGCAGGGCGATCCCGGGCGCCAGCCAGGGGCGCCATTCGGGGCGGCGGACGAGGTCGAGGCAGGCGGCCACCAGCGCCGGCGCCAGGCTCACCCCGGCGATCAGGTTGTAGAAGTTGAGGTGCGAGAGGAAGAAGCCGGAGACCGTCCAGCAGACCGCCGCCGCCCAGGAGGCCTGCCGCCCCAGACCCCAGGCGCGGGCCATCCAGTAGAACGCGAACGGCGCCAGGAGCAGGTGGAGCCAGAAGTGGGCGTTGAAGGCCCAGAAGGTGGAGCCCAGGAAGACCAGCAGGTTGTCCGGATAGAACGGCGCGGCGTTGAGGTTGCCCGCCAGCGGCTGCCCGCCGGCCCGGTAGGGGTCGATGATCGGGAAGTGCCCATGCCGCAGGGCCTCGGCCTGCGACCACTTCATGGGGAAGTGGGAGTTGAGCACGTCGCGCAGGATCAGGGTCTCCGTGCCGCGCACCAGCGGCAGCATGGCGACGAGGAGGAGGAGCAGGAGCGGACCGGCGTAGAGGAGGGCCGTGCGCCAGCGCGAGGGCTCGGCTGAACTCTCCCTGGATTCTTCGGACATGGCGGGGAAGACTACCAAAGGCGCCGCCACGCCAACCCCAACGCCGCGAGAAAAGCCACCACCGCCACCCCACCCGCCAGCTTCTCCGGCCCGGCGGAGACCGCCGACCCGCACGCGGTGGGTCCCCGGCGGCACCTCGACGCCGAGCAGGCTGAGGTTCACCGGGAGGGTCGGCAGGGGTTTCCCCTCGGCGGAGGCGGTGTAGAGGGGCTGAAAGGCGCGGCGGAGGACCAGCAGGCCCCCCTGGCCCGCGACGTCGATCTCGATCTCGTCCGGAGTCTCCGCGCGGAGCGCCACCTGGGCGCCGGGGTGATGGACGACCGGCCGGGCGGCGATGACGTCGGCGACCGGATCAGGCGCGCGGCTGACGAAGCGGAAGGCCTGGCCGGCGCTCCCGGCGGCGGTGACCGAGCGGGGCCACCAGACGGGCGGGGCCGGATCGCGCACCGCGAACAGGCGGCTGGCACCTCTCGGCGGCGCTGAGAGGCTGGAGCTTCGCCGTCCCCGGCGCCTCGTTCAGCACCGCCGCCTGGACCCCCAGCGCCCGCATCCAGTTGGCGCGGCCGTCGCCGTCCAGAGCCGGGAAATGGAGCAGCACCGAGGCGGAGAGGGGGGAGTAGAGGCCGTCGAGGTCGTGGGCCAGCGGATAGCGCAGGCCGTAGAGGACCCCCGGGGCGGCGCCGAGGTTGAACGCGCTGATGCGGACCAGCGTCAGATAGGAGGGGTCGGAGAGCGGACCGGAGGGTCCCGCGGGCAACACCTCCGCTCCCGGGCCGGCGAGCGGCAGCCAGGGGGACGGAGCGAAGCCGGCGACCGGGGCCGTCATCACCAGCCCGGCGAGCGGCAGCAGGGCGGCGAGCTGGGCCGCGGCCAGCCCGGCGGCGCTCCGGCGGCGGGCGGCCAGGGCGGCGAGCCCGAGCAGCGCCGCCGCGAGGAGCAGCGCGAGGATCCACGACCCCACCCGCGTCTGCGGCGCCGTCGGCCACATGCTCCGGATCGACCCGCCCCGCCGCCAGCCAGCCGGCGATCCGCGATCCCCGCAGGAAGACGGCGACCGCGAGGAGCAGCGCGCCCCCGGCGCCGAGGGCGGCCCCGATCCAGGCCCGGGGCGCCTCGCGCACCCGCTCGAGCCCCCAGCCGGCGAGCAGGGGGGCGGCGAGCGCGAACCAGAAGAGGAGCTTCTCGGGATAGCGCACGAGCCCATGGGAGAGCAGGGCCAGGGCATCGCCGCCGAACGCGCCGGCCCAGGCGAGGACCAGCCCGGCGAGGGCCAGCAGCGCCCACCCCCGCGCCCGCCGCGCTCCCGCAAGGGCGAGCCAGAGGCCGACGATCCCGAGGTGCAGGGTGAGGATGTACGGCAGCCCCGGCTGCTCGTCCCACGGCCAGTACCCCCCCTTGCCGAGGTCCCAGGGGTGGCCGAAGGGGAAGGGGACGATCAGCTCGAGCAGCCGCGCCAGGCCGAGATGGAACCGGCCGGCGCCCCCGACGCCGAGGGCTCCGCGCGAGGTGAAGCCGAGGATGCGGGCGGTCGCCACGAGCTGGGGGAGGGCGATCAGCAGCCCGGTGAGCCCGATTCCGAGCGTGGTCAGCGCGCCCCGGCGCGGCCCATGGCGCTGCAGGGCGACCAGCAGCAGCGGGACGATGCCGAGGGCGGCCGTCACCGGCTCCCCCGCCAGCAGGGCCATCCCGCAGGCGATCCCGCCGAGAGCGACTCCCCGCCGGCCGCCGCGCGCCGCGCCGAGGAGCACGAACGGCCACCAGGCGGAGACGGCGAGCAGGTTGTAGAAGCTCAAGCCGGTCAGGATCCACCCCGAGCCGGCGTAGGTGAGGCCGGCGACCAGCGCCGCCGCCCGCCCCTGCCCGAGGGCGCGGGCGAGGGCGGCCATGCCGAGCGCGGCGAGCAGCCAGTGCAGGGCGTAGTGGAGGTTGAAGGCGCTCCAGAAGGGGAGCGCGAGATAGAGCAGGTTCCCGGGGTAGAACGGCAGCGCGTTGGGGTTCCCGCGGAACGGCTGCCCCAACCCCCAGGTGGGGTTGAAGGCCGGGATGCGCCCCTGGCGAAGCTCGGCCGCCCCGAACGCCTTCACCGGCAGATGGGTGGTGAAGACGTCGCGGAAGTAGAGCGTCCGCTGCCCCATAGCCAGGGGGACGGCCGCCCAGAGCCAGAGCGCGAGAGCGGCGAAGGCCACGAGGGCGAGGCCGCGGGTCGCCTTCTGCTTTTCCGTCGGGTTCAACGCCTCTCCCATAGAATAGGCCCCGTGATTCGACCACTCCTGCAATCCCTGCGGCCCGCACAGTGGGCCAAGAACGTCTTCGTCCTCGCGCCGCTCGTCTTCGGCGGGCTGCTGCTCGATCGGCAGGTCACCCTGCGGGCCTTCCTCGCCCTGGTCGCCTTCTGCTGCGCGTCGAGCGCCGTCTATCTGATCAACGACCTCCGCGACCGCGAGGAGGACCGCCGGCATCCGCTGAAGCGGCTGCGCCCGCTCGCCGCCGGCACGCTGGGGGTCCCCGCGGCGATCGCCGCCGTGGCCTTCCTGATCGCGGCGGCGGGCGCTCTCGCCGTCTGGCTCGGCCGCCCCTTCGGGACGATCCTGGGCGCCTATCTGGTCCTCAACGTGCTCTACACCCTCTGGTTCAAGCACATGGTGATCCTGGACGTGATGTGCATCGGCATCAGCTTCGTGCTCCGGGTCGAGGCCGGCGCCCGGGCGACGGGGATCGAGGTGTCGCGGTGGCTGTTCCTCTGCACCACCTTCCTCGCGCTCTTCCTCGCCTTCTCGAAGCGCCGCCACGAGATCACCCTGCTAGCGCAACGATGCCTCCGGGCAGCGGCCGGTGCTCGACCATTACAGCCCGGCCTTCCTCGACCAGATGATCAACGTGGTCACCGCCTCGGCCGTGGTCTCCTACGCGCTCTACTCGGTGGCTCCGGAAACGGTGCAGAAGTACCACACCCAGGACCTCGTCTTCACCATTCCGCTGGTGCTCTACGGGATTTTCCGCTATCTCTACCTGATGTACCAGCGCCCGGGGGAGCGCAATCCGACCGAGGCGATCCTGCGCGACGCGCCCTTTCTGATCAACATCGTGCTCTGGGGGCTGACGGTGGTCTGGATCGTCTATGGCCACGAGGCGGGCTTGAAGTAGGATTCCGCGTCGTCTTTGCCGATCTACGAGGTTCCGACTTGACTGAAAAACTCGCCTCATCCCCGGTCGCCGTGGTCATCCCGTGCCACAACGAGGAGCTCACGGTGACCAAGGTGGTCGCCGATTTCCGGGCCACCCTGCCGGACGCCCTGATCCTGGTGGTGGACAACGCCTCGCGCGACCAGACCTCCCAGCGGGCGCGGGCGGCGGGGGCGGAGGTGATCCGCGAGCCGCGCCCCGGCAAGGGGTTCGCGCTGCTCTCCGGCTTCCGCCACGCCCATGCCGCCGGCGCCGAGTACTTCGTGATGGTCGACGGCGACGACACCTACCCGGCCGACGACGCGCCGAAGCTGATCGCCGCCGCCCAGGACGGCGCGGAGATGGTGATCGGCACCCGCCTCGCCACCTACGACGAGGGGGCCTTCCGCGCCGGCCACTCGTTCGGCAACTGGCTGTTCATCTTCCTGGTGCGCGTCCTCTTCGGGGTGCGCACGCGCGACCTCTTCTCCGGCTACCGGGTGATCACCCGCCGGTTCCTGGAGGCGACGCCGCTGATCGCCCAGGGGTTCGAGGTGGAGGCCGAGCTGTCGCTGCAGGCGGTGGTGCAGCGCTTTCCGGTGGCCGAGGTGCCGGTGCGCTACCGCGCCCGCCCGAAGGAGAACCCGAGCAAGCTCCACACCTACCGGGACGGCTACCGCATCCTGCTCGCCATCCTGACCTTCTTCCGCGACTACAAGCCGATGACCTGCTTCGGCCTGCTGGCGCTCTTCTTCCTCGCCCTGTCGCTCGCCGGCGGCGCCGTGGTGGTCGCCGAGTTCCTGCAGACCGGCCTGGTGCCGCGCCTCCCGCTGGCGGTGCTCTCGGCCGCGCTGTTCACCCTCGCCGCGCTGTCGTTCACCTGCGGAGTGCTGCTCTCCACGATCAACCGCCGCTCGGCGGAACTGGCGGCGCTGATTCCCTGGAAATAGCCCCGTGGAAGTAGATTGAAGATCCTCCTCGTCTACGAGACGGTCTACCCGGACTTCATCGGCGGGGTCGAGAGCCGCAACCACGAGCTGGCGGCGGCGCTCCGGCGGCGGGGTCACGAGGTGACGCTCGCCGGCTTCCGCAAGCCGCGGACGGACGGCTCGCCGAGCCCCGGCGTGCAGTCGCTCGGCGAGCTCGCCGGGCTCTACAACGCCGCCGGCCAGCGCAGCACCCGCGGAGCGATCCGCTTCGCCCTCACCGTGCCGCGGATCGACGTCAGCGGCTACGACGTGGTCGAGACGGCGAACATGCCCTACCTCCACATCTTCCCGCTGGCGCTGAAGTGCGCGCTGGCCGGCAAGCCCCTGCTGGTCACCTGGTACGAGTACTGGGGGGACTACTGGAAGGGGTACGTCGGCCGGCTCAAGGCGCCGGTCTACAAGGCGATCGAGTGGTGCACGGGGCAGGTCGGCACGGCGGTGACGGCCACCAGCCGCCTCACCCAGGAGCGGCTCGCCGGCCAGCGGCGGGGGGGCGTCGAGCTCGTCCCCTGCGGCATCCACGTCGACGAGGTGCGGCGGGCCGCGGCGATGGACGGCCCGCGCGCCGGCCGCGTGCCGCCGCTGATCTACGCCGGCCGCCTGCTGCGCGCCAAGCGGGTGGACCTCCTCCTGCGCGCGGTCGCCCTGATCGCGCCCCGGCATCCGGGAGTGCTACTGACCGTCTTCGGCGACGGCCCCCACAAGGAGGAGCTGGTCCGGCTGGCGGAGGAGCTGGGGATCGGGACCCAGGTCGACTTCCGCGGCCACGTCGAGACCAGCGAGGAGGTCTGGCGCAACCTCGGGCAGGCGCGGATCGCCGTCCAGCCCTCGGAGCGCGAGGGGTTCGGCCTCTTCCCCCTGGAGGCGATGGCGGCCGGGCTGCCGGTGGTCTACTGCGAATCGCCCGAGAGCGCGCTGCCCGAGCTGGTGCGCCACGGCGTCGAGGGGATCTGCACGCCGCCGGAGCCCGCCCCCCTGGCCGCCGCCCTCGACCGCCTGCTGACCGACGAGGAGGAGTGGCGGCGCCTGCAGCGCAGCGCCCTGGAGCGGGCGGCGGGGTACGACTGGGACGAGGTGGCGCGTCAGGTCGAGGCGACGTGCGCGCGGCTGGTGAAGAAGCCTACGAAGCCCCCCGCCCCGACAGCACCACCGGCACCGTCTTCAGCAGGATCTTGAGGTCGAGCAGCGGCGACCAGGAGTCGATGTACTCCAGGTCGAGCTGCATCCAGCGGTCGAAGTCGAGGTCGTTGCGGCCGCTGATCTGCCAGAGGCAGGTGAGGCCGGGCTTCATGGCGAGGCGGCGGCGCTGCCAGCGCTTGTACTGCGCCACCTCCTCGGGGATCGGCGGCCGCGGCCCCACCAGGCTCATGTCGCCGCGCAGCACGTTCCAGAGCTGCGGCAGCTCGTCGAGGCTGAAGCGGCGCAGCAGCCGGCCGAGCCGGGTCACCCGCGGATCGCTCCGCAGCTTGAACACCGGGCCGTTCATCTCGTTCAGATGCAGCAGCTCGCGGCGGCGCTCCTCGGCCCCCTCCACCATCGTGCGGAACTTGTAGAGGGTGAAGGAGCGGCCGTTCAGGCCGCAGCGGGTCTGCCGGAAGAGCACGCTGCCGCCGCCGGAGGTCAGCTTGATGGTCAGCGCGATCATCCCCGCGATCGGCATCCCGATCAGCAGGAGGAACGAGGCCAGCGCCACGTCGAGCACCCGCTTGAGCATGAGCTGGAGCGGATTGGTCGGCGTGGTGGCGAAGGAGAGCAGGGGGACGCCGTCCAGCTCCTCCAGCTCCACCCGGGCGCGGGTGTGCGGGAAGAGGTCCATCGCGAAGCGGGTGCGGATCCCCTGCTCCTGCAGGCTGAGGAAGAGGTCCTCCAGCCGGTCCAGCTCGCGGCGGTGGACGGCGAAGATGACGTCGTCCACCACGTGGCTCTCGACGATCCGCGGCAGGTCCTCGATCTCGCCGAGGATCGGGTAGTAGGGGGGCCAGGACTCCTCCCAGGCGTTCTCGTTGCGGATGAAGCCGAGGATGCGGTACCCCCAGAAGCGGTGGCCGTGGATCGAGTCGGCGATCCGCAGCGCCGCGTCGCTGGTGCCGACGATCAGCACGGTGCGGTAGTTGAAGCCGTGCGCCCGCACGTAGCGCGAGGTCAGCCGCAGCCCCAGCTTCTCGCTGAGCAGGAAGACGCAGGAGAAGGCCGCGAAGAGCAGCGACCAGAAGCGGCTGATCCGGTCGTCGCCCAGCAGGCGCTCGTCCCACCGGCTCAGGTAGAGCGCGAGAGTGAAGAGGATCGCGCCGCTCACACAGACGCGGACGATCGCCCACGCCTCGTCGAGCAGCGGCACGGTGCGGTGCGACCGGTAGCGCCCCGAGCTCAGCAGCAGGCCGCCCCAGATGGCGAGGGCCAGCGGCAGCAGCGGCAGGTAGTCCGCCAGCGCGCGCAGACGGCTGGGGAACGTCGCCGGCGCCACTTGCGGCAGCACGGCGTCGCGGAGCCCATAGGCACACAGGAAGGCGGCGGTGACTAAAAGCAGGTCGAGCGAGAAGATCGCGACCGCCAGAATGCGAGCTCGTTCTTTGAGCATAGGTTCTATTGGGAGAACACTGAGCGCCTCATTCGCTATCGATTCTAACGTGCGGGAGGTACCTTCCGTCTATGCCTCCCCAGCATAGCTCTATGACGACCGTCCTGCCAACCTGCCGAGCAGGGCGGCGTACTGGTCCGCCACCCTCTCCCAGGAGAAGAGGAGAGCCGCCCGCCGCGCCGCCGCCCGCCCGCGCGCCCTGGCCCGTGCGGGGTTGCCGCGCACCCAGTCCAACCGCTCCGCCAGCGTGGCCGGCTCGGCGGCACGGAAGTACAGACCTGTCCCCCCCGCCACCTCGCGGTTCTCCGGCGTGTCGTTCACTAAAATGCAATTTCCGTACCCCATCGCCTCCACCAGCGCCGGGTGGGTGCCCCCGACCTCGGTGGCGTGGACATAGGCGAGAGCGTTCGACAGCAGCTCGCGATACCCCTCGCCATAGATCGCCCCTGGAAACAGAATGCGCGAATCGGCCCCGCGAGTGAACCCGTCGATGAATTTTCCCGCGTAGGGCGCCCCGCCGACCATCACCAGCGGGAGATCCCCGCCCGCCCGGCGGTAGGCCGCGGCCACCCGATGAGGGTTGTTCTCCGGCTCGAAACGGCTGACATAGAGAAAATATTGCCTAGGGGCAATACCCAATCTTTCAAGCACCCCGGTGGTGGCCGGCGGGCGGGGATCGACGCCGTAGGCGATCGGCACCGACTCCGCGCGGTAGCGCTCCACGTAGTGGCGGCGGATGACCTCGGCGTCGGTCACCAGGGCGTCCGGCACCACGCAGGCCAGCCGCTCGGAGAAGGCGTAGACGGCGCGGCCGAAGGCCCCCCACTTGGCCCGCCGCTTCTCGATGCCGTCGACGTTCAGGGCCACCGGGATGCCGCCCACTCCCAGCAGCGGCACGAAGAGGGCGTTCGCCGAGTTCACCACCAGGGCGGCGTCGTAGCCGGCCCCGGCGGCGTGCAGGCAGGAGAGGAAGGTGTGGACCGGGGTGTCCAGGTACTTGGTGCGGATCGTCGGCAGGACGACCAGGTCCACCCCCTGCCAGCTCTTCAGCTCCCGGGGCGTCGAGTGGGAGCGGCAGTAGACGGTCACCCGGAAGCCGCGGGCGACGAGCCGGGGCCCGAGCTCCTCCATCAGCGTCTCGTAGCCGCCGTAGCGCCCGGGGATGCCGCGGCTGCCGATCAGGGCGACGGAGAGGGATTTCACAGCGGCTCTCCCGAGATGGAAAACCAGCGGTCGATCGCCGCCGGCGGCACGGTGCGCCGCCCCTGGATCAGCCGCCGGCGGCGGCGGATCTCCCGGCGGTGGCGCCAGAGCCAGGCGTAGGCGGCGAGCGACGAGCGCTCCCGCAGCAGCACCCAGCCGAGGGCCGCCACGTCGCGGGCCAGGGTGGGGAAGAAGGTGCGGGCGAGGTTTCCCGCCGTCTGGTGGTAGATCCGCAGCAGGTAGCGGTTCTTGAGCGAGTGGAGGTTGACCGCCGCCGGCATCGCCGACCGCCGCTCCGGCAGGTTGAACCGGCGGTGCTCGCAGATCGCCGCCGGCTCGTACGTCACCTCCCAGCCGCGCTCCCGCAGGCGGAAGCAGAGCTCGGCGTCCTCGCGGAAGGAGTGGAAGCGGGAGTCGAAGATCTCCCCCTCGACCGCCACGTCGTCGAGCGCGGCGCGGCGGAAGAGCGAGGCGGCCCCGGTGGCGCCGAAGACCCGCTCGGGCGCCGACAACTGCCCGCGATCCACCTCCCCCGAGCCGCGGTCGAGGTGGCGCCAGTTGCGGGTGAGCCTCATGCCGCAGGCGTCCAGCCGCCGGGGATCGGTAGGCCGCACCAGCCGGCCGGTGACCGCTCCGACGCGGACCTCGGGGCGCGCCGCGGCGCCGTCGAGGAGCCGGGTCACGTAGTCCGGCGACGGCCGGGCGTCGGCGTTCAGGGTCAGCACCCAGGGGGCCTGAGTGCGGGCGAGGGCCGCGTTCATCCCCCCCGCGAAACCCAGGTTCTCCGCCAGCCCGACCGCCTGGAAGGGGATGCCTTCCGGAGCGTGCGCCCGCGCCGCCTCCAGGCTGCCGTCGCCGCTCGCGCAGTCGACCACCACGATCTCCAGCGGCCGGTGGCGCAGCGCGGCGATCGCTTCGAAGCACCCCGGCAGGTCGGCCGCCGAGTTGTGGGTCACGATGCAGACCGCGACGCCGTTCAAGAAAGGTCCCTCCGCGAGCCGCCGCGGCCGGGTCCAACCCGAAAGGGCGCCAGCGAGCAGGCCGAGCAGCCCGGCGAGCGCCTCCCGCCGCGACGCCGCCCGCCGGGGGCGGCGGAACGGCAGCGCCAGCAGCCGGGCGGCGATCCCGGGGATCAGCGCCGCCCGCGCCACCAGCGCCCAGACCGGCCCATGGTGCTTGGCGAGATAGCGCGTGAGGTTCCGGTAATAGATGAAGAGGAAGGGGCCGTATCCCAGCCGCGGCACCGTGCTCCCCAGCCGGTGCCGGAAGCGGGCCGCCGGCCAGTAGCGCAGGACGAGCCCGGCGCGCTGGAACCGCTTGGCGAGATCCACGTCCTCGAACCAGGCGGGGTGGAATCCCGCGTCGAACCCGCCGGCCGCCGCCAGCGCCGACCGCCGGAAGGCGAGCGCCGCCGCCGCCGGCTGCTCGACCGCCGCCCCGGCGGGCGGCTCGGGCGCGCCGCCGGAGAAACCGGGGACCGGCAGCGCGTGGAGCACGCATCCCAAAGCGGTCGGGAGCTTGCGGAGCTGCCACGCCGCCTGCGCCTCGCCCGCCGGCCCCACCAGCCGGGGAGCCAGCCCCGCCGCGTCCGGCCAGGCGGCGAACCCCTCCAGCAGGCGGTCGAGCGCCCCCTCGTCCGGCACCACGTCCGGATTCAGGATCAGAATGATCTCCCCCCGCGCCGCCGCGATGCCGGCGTTGGCGCCGCCGGCGAAGCCGAGGTTCTTCCCCGGCGCCAGCACCCGCACCCCGGCCGGCAGCGGCGGCAACAGCGGCATGGAGCCGTTGTCCACCACCAGCAGCTCGAACCGCGGATCGCGCGGCCACGCCGCCGCCAGCTCGGCGAGGAGATCCTCGTTGCGCCAGTGGACGACGACGCCTGTGAGAAGGGGCTCCGGCATGCGCAGAGGTTATCGCGGACCGCGCAGCGCCCGCTTCCATCCGGCGACGATCCCCGCCGCGAGCTCGCCGTCGCCGCGCAGCAGAGCCCGCCCGAGGTCGATCCCGTCGCGGGCCGCCAGGATGGGGAACCGCGGCCAGAAGCCGCCGCCGAGGAAGCGTTTCGCCACCCGCCAGCGGTTGCCGTAGATCAGCCGCCAGCGCTCGCGGCTCAGCGTCCTGCCGGTGAGCGAGCCGGCGTGGCGGGCCCGCGCCGCCGGGACGAGCAGCGCGCGGAACCCCGCGGCGCGCAGCCGGCCGGCGAGGTCGACGTCCTCGTAGTAGGACCCGAGCCGCGGATCGAAGACCTCGCCACCGGGAGCGACCGCGCGCAGCGCCTCCCGGCGGTAGATCGCCGCCGTGGCCGACACCCCGAAGATCTCCTCGATCCTCGAGCCCGGACCCGGAGCCGGTTTCCCATGTCCGATCTGGACCGCCTGCCACCAGCGGTTCCAGGCGATTCCGCAGCCGTCCGCGAGGTCTGGAGAATCGAGGACGAGATTGACCCCCTGCGCCGCCGCCGCCCGCGGGTCCGCCTCCAGGGCCGCGATCAGCGCCCCCGCCCATCCGGGCTCGACGATGGCGTCGTCGTTCACCGTCGCGATCCACTCCCCCCGGGCCTCGGCGATCCCCAGATTGCTCCCCGCCGCGAAACCGAGGTTGCGCCCCGGCCGCAGGACGCGGTCCGCGAGGCCGGCGGGGATCGCGGCCGGGGAATCCCCCTGATCGACGACGACGATTTCGGCTCCCTCGCGGCGGAGGGCCTCCAGGCAGGGGACGAGGAGGGGGCTGCGGCCCAGGGTGGGGACGACGGCGGAGAGGGTCACCGTTCCGCCCGACCTCCCCTCGATCCCGTTGACAGCGGAGCCCCGGATTCCTCGCAGCCGCCGAGCCCCCCTCACCGCCACTCCATCTCCACCCGATCCAGAATCACCCCGTTCAACTGCCCCGGCGGCGCCGGCCCGCGCGCGGCGAGCACCAGCGGCGCGCCCGCCCGCCAATCGACCGGCCCCACCTCGACCGTCTCCCAGACCCGCTGCCGCCCCGGGGTCCAGGAGGTGAGCAGCCGGTCCCCCTGCTGGATGTCGAGGGTGAAGGGGACCGGCTGGTTGCGGATGAGCTCGGCGGCAAGGCGGAGCTTCACCCGGCGGCTCCCCGGCGCCACCGGCGCCTCCAGCCGCTCGCCCACCCGCAGCACCCAGCCGCCACGGTAGCGGGTCCGCTCCACCACCCAGCGGTCGGGATGGAGGTGGCCGCCGCTCTTGCGCACCCCCGGGTCCTCGAGCTCCACGACGCGCGTCGGCACCCGCGCCGCCGCCGAGGGGAGGAGCGCCACGGCCCCGAGCATCAGGGCGATCCCGGCCAGAGCCGCCGCGCCGGCCGGATACCGCCGTTTCCCCGGCAGCCACCAGAGCAGCGAGATCAGGGGGATCGACAGCACGGGCCAGAGCCCAGGTGGCCGTCCGCGTCCGGATCGAGCTGGGGAAGAAGCGGGCGATGTCCGCCCCCAGCCGGCCGCTCAGGGCGTCGAGCGCGTAGGTGCGGCCGTCCGCGAAGTTGTAGGTCCACCCCGGCACCGCCACCCAGACGAGCGTCAGCGCCAGCGTCAGCGCCGCGAGGCCGCCGAGCAGCGCCCGGGCTCCCGCGCGCTCCCGGCCGGCGGCGAGCAGCGGCACCAGGGCGATGCCGAGCAGGGGGATCGCGATCAGGGCGTAGCGGAACGGGGGGGACCAGCCGCCGTACCACTCGACGCGCGGCACCACGATCACCAGGTAGGGGAGGCTCAGCGCCGCCAGGTGGAGCAGCAGCGGGCTGCGCCGCGCCAGCAGCAGCAGGAGCGCCGGCAGCAGGAGCAGCCAGAGCGGCGCGCAGCCGAACAGGCCGAACGCGGCGTCGAAGAAGAGGCCGGAGAACCCCTTGAGGTACGAGACCACGCCGTAGTGGTGGGGATCGACCTCCTGCCAGGTGTGGATCTTCAGCGGGTTCGAGTAGAGGAACTGGTTGTAGAGGAGCATCCCCGCCGCCAGCCCGGCGAGCAGCCCGGCCAGGATCAGCAGCGGCCGGCGCGGGCGCCCCGCGTGCCACCAGCCGAGGACGAGCAGCGGCCCGGAGATCAGGATCAGCCGGATCTTCACCAGCGGCAGCAGCAGCACCGGCAGTCCCAGCCCCACCCACTCCTTGATCCCCCAGGGGCGGCCGCCGTCGACTGGACTTCCGTCGCCCGCTCCGCGATCGATCACCAGGATGCGGTCGAGGGCCGCCGCCAGGAGCAGCGCCGCCGGCACCTCCACCCAGACCTGATACGAGTAGAGCAGCAGCGGCGGCGCGAAGGCGGTCAGCGCCCAGGCCGCCAGCGATTCGCCGGGCAGATCCGGAACGTAGTGGCGGGCGAGGCGCAGCGTCAGCCAGGCGAGGGCCGCCGTCATCAGCGCCATCATGGCCAGCGCGCCCGTCTTCCCGGCCAGCCGGTAGGCCGGCGCCAGCACCATCGGCAGGAGCTCGTTGTGCCGCGAGTACCTCTCGCCGTGCGGCCCCACCGGATCGCCCGGCTGCGGCTCGATCGGGCGATCCATGAAATGGCGCCAATCCCCGTGCGCGTAGTTGTTCGTCAGGTCGGCGTCGAAGTCGTAGGCCAGGCTGTGGGTGATCAGCAGGTAGAACGGCTCGTCGCCGTCCGGCTGCCGGTGCCGGGCCGACCAGGGGAGGATGGCGATATAGACGGTGAGCGGGAGCAGGAAGAAGAGGATGGACGGGCGCCGCGGCAGCCGGTTCCCCAGCAGCGGCCGCAGCGCGGCCGTCTGCCGCGCCACCCGGCAGCCGAGGACGAGCAGGAGCCCGGCGGCGAGGACCTCGTCCATCCCCGCCAGCGACAGATGCGGCCGGACGAGCACGAGCAGGATCAGGACCGCGAGCGCGCCCAGCTCCCCCGCCGTGGCCGCCACCCCGAGCCGCCGGCCGCCCAGCCGCGCGCCCCAGCGGTGGATCTCGCGCAGGGCGCCCAGGATCAGCGGCAGGACCGCCAGCGTGCCGCGGAACGGATCGGCGCGCCTCCAGGGGGAGGAGCCTGGGCAGCAGCGCGGCGGCAGGACGGCAGCTCAGCCGCCAGGACCAGCCGCGGTCCCGGCGAGCCCCTCCCGCCCCTCTCTCAACGCCGGATCTCCAACTGGTAGACGGCGACCGACAGATCCGGCGGCACGCCCGGAGCCCGCTCGATGCGCAGGAGCGAGGCGCGCTCCGGCCGCTCCAGGGTCCACAGCGAGCGGTAGCGCTGGGCCAGGAAATCCCCCGCCACCCAGGAGATCCAGGGGGGCGGCGCCTTGACGCCGGCGCGGGCCACGTCCGGCCGCCGGGCCGCCCACTCGCCCGTCCCCTCGCCGGCGCGCAGGACCCAGTCCGACCCCGGTCCGCCGGCGTCCCGCAGGCGCACGATCGCCACCGGCGTGCCCGGCGCCAGCGCCGCGCCGTGCGACAGGCTGGATTCGACGACGACGCTGCCGATCCGCCGCGCGGAGACCTTCGCCTCCCAGGCCGGATGGCCGGCGTCGAGCACCACCGGGACCTCGGGCGCGAGCAGCGCCGTGCCGGCCGTGGGGAGCCCGGCCAGCAGCGCCAGCGCCACGCAGGCCGCCGCCAGACCCGCCAGCCGCGCCGACCGCAGCGGCTCGCCCCAGCCGCGGCCCATCCAGACCCCGAAGCCGGCGAGCGCCAGGAGCAGGGCGGCGGCCGCCGCCGCCAGCGCCGGGCCGGGGTGCAGCCCGAGCAGCGAGAGGTACGCCGGCAGCGGCTCCTCGCGCAGCCAGGGGTAGCCCGCGAGCAGCGCCGTGCCCGCGAGCGCCGCGCCCGTCCAGACCGCCTGCGGCACCAGCAAGGCCGCGCCGCGCCGGAGCGAGAGCGCCGCCAGGGCCACCGGCGCCGCGAGAACGGCGGCGCCGCGGAACGGCGGCACCGTCCCCGCCATCAGCGCCGCCGCGATCACCGCCGGGAGCCGCTCGCGATCCGGCAGCACCGCCGCCGGCACCAGCAGGAAGAGCCAGACCGCCTGCAGCGCGATCCCGCCGGCCGATTCATGGAGATAGACGGCGAGGCCGCCCGCGGCCAGCACGGCGATCCCCAGCCCGATCCTGGGCCGCCAGAGCGCCAGCCCGCAGACCGCCGCCGCGATCCCCGGCCCGGGAGCCCAGGCGATCGGCGCCAGCAGCGCGATCCACGCCGCCCCCTTCGCCAGCGCGCCGGCCTCGCGCCGCGCCAGGAGATCCCCCGCCGCCAGCGCGATCAGCCCCACCGTGGAGGCGACGTTGAACCCCGGCGCCAGCGCCACCGCCGTGCCGCCGGCGATCAGCGCCAGGGCCATCCCATGCCGCCGCGCCAGCATCGCCAGCGCCACCCCGGCCACGACCGGCAGCACCACCAGCGCCACCGCCATGCGCAACGGCGGCGGCGGCGCGAGGAACAGGTCCCCCCGCAGCAGCACCTGAATGCCGAGAGCCAGGGGGATCAGAAGCACGCGAGCGTCACCTCTTCTCCCCCTCTCCCGGTGAGGGAGGGGGGAGGGGACGGGAGAGGGGGTCGGGGGGTGAGCGCCCGTCCCGCCGCCACCGCCAGCGCCGCCACCAGCAGCGCCCCCACCGCCGCCCCCCGTCCCGGCCCGGGCGGCAGCGCCCAGACCGCCGCCGTGACCAGCGTGGCCCCGATCCCCACCTCATACGCCGGCCAGGGGGCGAGGAACGCGATCGGCAGCAGCGCCGCCGCCGCGAGCACCGCGAGATAGGCGCTCTCCGCCGCGCCCGCCGGATTCACCTCGTGCGCCGCCAGCGCGGCCATCGCCGCCAGCGCGGCGAGCGGCGCCAGGATGCGGAAGATCTCGTTGCGGAGCGAGGGTTGGGCGGTCTGTTCGTTCATGCGAACCTTGAACGCGAAGCGCTCGCCGGGGCTTGCGGCTGCCGGATGTTATCTCTGACTCGCTGGTATTCCTACGTAGGAGAGGGGTGGAGCGTTGAGGCGTGAGATAAACTCCCGCGTCATGCTTTCCCGAGACCTCCTCCGCGACGATCCCGAAAAGGTCCGCCAGGGCCTTCTCAACCGCAATACGAACCCGGCGCCGCTCGACGCCTGGCTGATGCTCGACGCCGAACGGCGCGCCGCCCTCGGCGAGTCCGAGGAGCTCAAGCGGCAGCGCAACGAGGCCAGCCGCGCCATCGGCGAGATCAAGAAGCGGGGCGGCGACGCCTCGGCCGAGATCGCCGCCGTCGGCGAGCTCAAGGGGCGCATCGAGGAGCTGGAAGGGCGCCTCCAGACGATCGATCCCGAGCTGCTCGCCATCGAGCACAGCCTGCCGAACCTGCCGCACGAGAGCGTCCCGGTCGGCGCGGACGAGTCGGCCAACCGCTGCGAGCGGACTGTCGGCACCCCGCGCGAATTCGACTTCGAGCCCAAGGCCCACTGGGACCTCGGGCCGGCGCTCGGCATCCTCGACTTCGAGCGCGGCGCCAAGCTCACCGGCGCCCGCTTCACCGTCTACTTCGGCGCCGGCGCCCTGCTCGAGCGGGCCCTGATCAACTTCATGCTCGACCTCCACACCCGCGAGCACGGCTACACCGAGGTCCTGCCGCCGTTCGTCGTCAACGACCAGACGCTCTTCGGCACCGGGCAGCTCCCCAAGTTCGAGCAGGACCTCTTCAAGCTGGAGAAACACCCCTACTACCTGATTCCTACGGCCGAGGTGCCGGTCACCAACATCTACCGCGACGAGACCCTCGACGAGTCCCGCCTGCCGGTCCGCTTCACCGCCTACACCCCCTGCTTCCGCAGCGAGGCGGGCTCCTACGGCAAGGACGTGCGCGGGCTGATCCGCCAGCACCAGTTCAACAAGGTCGAGCTGGTGCAGCTCACCACCCCGGAGACCAGCTACCAGGCTCTCGAGGAGCTGACCGGCCACGCCGAGCGGGTGCTGCAGATCCTCGAGCTCCCCTACCGGGTGATGGCCCTGTCGACCGGCGACATGGGCTTCGGCGCCGCCAAGACCTACGACCTCGAGGTCTGGCTGCCGGGGCAGGCCGCCTACCGGGAGATCTCCTCCTGCAGCAACTGCGAGGACTTCCAGGCCCGGCGCGCGAACCTGCGCTACCGTCCCGACGGGGGCAACAAGACCCGCCTGCTGCACACGCTGAACGGCTCGGGCCTCGCGGTCGGCCGCACGCTGATCGCCATCCTGGAGAACTACCAGCAGGCGGACGGCTCGGTGGTGATCCCCGAGCCCCTGCGCCGCTACACCGGGGGGCTGGAGAGGATTACGGCGCCGGAGTAAGCTGTTGCACACCTCACGGAGGGGTGGCTGAGCGGTCTAAAGCAGCGGTCTTGAAAACCGCCGGTCGTTCACGCGGCCCGTGGGTTCGAATCCCACCCCCTCCGCCATTTTGCTTCCTCGCCTCTAAACCTTGCGCCGGCTTGGTGCCATACTAAGCACCAAAAGATGCGAGGTGACCCATGACGCCTGAACCTATCCATAGACGAGCAACTCGCCCAGCGAGCCCAGCAGGTTGCTGAGAGCCAGGGTATGAGTCTGGACCAGCTCATTCGGCATTACCTGGAAGATCTCACCGCTCAGTCCTCCGCCAAGGAAGACATCGTGGAGCTCCGCCGTCTCTCCGGACAGGGGAACTCCCAGGGCTGGAGGTTCAACCGCGACGAGATCCATAGGCGCTCGTAGCTTCCTCGATTCTTTTACAAGCTCAAGCCCATCGCACCTCGGCAGAGGGTCTGACCGCGACGAAGTTCCTCTCCGGCAGATCGAGAAGATCCCGCGGCGGATTCCCATGCACGTCGTAAATGCGGTACCCCGCGGCCGTGAACAATTCGACCACGGCGGACGCGGTCGTGCCGGCACGGGAGAGGAACTCGGGGTCCAGCTCGACGACCGCCAGTTGCGGGCCGTCGTCGAGCCGCAGTCCCCCCAGGGCTTCCAGCTCATAGCCCTGGACATCCAGGAGCAGCAGACGAAAGGGGCGCTCACCCAGGAGTCCCTTGACCGAGTCGAGCGTCTTCATGGGAGTGAAGAACCCCTCTCCCTCGTCGAGCAGGCTGGCGGCACCGGCGTTTCCAGGTACGGACCAGGCCATTGGAACGAGCCCTTCCTCGCGGCCGAGGGCAGCCTGCACCAGCCGGACACGGGCAAGCAGCCTATTGAGACCGAGATTCAAGCGCGTGCGAAGCAGAGCCGCCGCCTGTGGCTCGACGCCCAGGACCAGGCCGTTCTCCCCTACCGCACCCGCCGCGACGGCCACATGCAGACCGAAGTTCACGCCGGCCAGGAAGGCGCCATCCCCGGGCCCCAGGTTCGCCCTCAGGAAACCGAGCGTGAGCGGCTCGTAGTCGTCACCGCGCAGCAGCAGATACTCGATCCAGTCCCTCGGATGCAAATAGAGACTGAGGCCGCCCCGCACCGGAGCCACGACACCGGCCTCCGGCACGGCCATTTTGCTGAGCCACCTCACCACCCTCAGCTTCCCGGGATGCTCGGGGCCCCGGAAGTAACGCCACAAGAGCCGGTTGAACATCAAGATTCCCTTCCGTATCAATACACGTCACGACCAGACGGTTACCGGACAGCATACAGGTTCCAAGCGATATGCATGAGCATGGGAAAAGATGATCGCCACCAGCAGAAACGCGACTTTGACCCTTCCGGATCGGCACGAGCCGGCCATACAGCTCGCGCACCTCCAGGGTTACCTCGGGGCTGACCATCAGGTAGACGTTGCGAACATGCAATCGCGGATTGCCGCCGCCGGCCGCGAGACTTTCCTCAGCCCAGCGGACTCCCGCGGTAAGCTTCCGTTCCGCCAACGGAAGCTTCCAGCGGCTGGCGGAAGCTTCCGGCGTGACTCTGTAAGCTTATTTTTGCCGGCGGAAGCTTACCGTGTTGCTCCGTAAGCTTCCATTGGACCAGATACCGGTACAGAGTTCCAAGGTAAGCTTCCATTGCGCCAATGGAAGCTTCCAGCGGACCACGGAAGCTTCCGGCGTGACTTCGTAAGCTTATTTTTGTCGGCGGAAGCTTACGGAGTCGCGCCGTAAGCTTCCATCGCGCCAGATACCGGTACGGAGTGCCACGGTAAGCTTCCACTGCGCCAATGGGAGCTTCCAGCGGGCCGCGGAAGCTTACCCCGGTTCAACGGAAGCTTCCGGCGTGACTCTGTAAGCTTATTTTTGCCGGCGGAAGCTTCCGGAGTCGCTCCGGAAGCTTCCATCGAGCCAGATACCGAGACAGAGTGCCACGGTAAGCTTCCATTCCCTCGATGGGAGCTTCCGTCGGGCGCGGAAGCTTACCGTGGTTTCATGGAAGCTCCCGCGCGGCTCCGTAAGCTTATTTTTTTCCAACGGAAGCTTAATTCTCCCGTCAATGACCGTAGGATTCTTCAGCAGCTCCGGATCACCCGGCAAGGATTCCCTGCCGCGATCACATTCGGCGGCAGATCACGAACCACCACGCTGCCGGCCCCCACCACCGTATTGGCACCGATCGTCACGCCCGGACAGAGAATCGCACCGCCGCCGATCCAGGCATTGTCGCCCACGGTCACCGGCAGCGCGAATTCGAGCCCGGACCGCCGCGTCTCCGGATCGGTCGGATGCTGCGCCGTGTAGATCTGAACCGCCGGCCCGATCTGCACGTCGTCACCGATCGTGATCCGGTTGCAGTCCAGGAAGACGCAGTCATAGTTCACGAACACGTTCCGCCCGATCAGGATGTTGTAGCCGTAGTCGCAACGAAAGGAGGGTTTCAAAACCGAGCCGCGGCCGAAGTTGCCGAAGAGCTCCATGAGAAGTGCCAGCCTCTCCTCGGCGGCATCGGCTCTCGTCGCGTTGAACTGGTCGAGAATATTTGCGCGTGAAGATGATCGGCGACGAGCTCCAGGTCTGTCGAGCTGTAAAGCTCGCCGGCGAGCATCTTCTGTTTTTCGGCCACGATCATCCGACAGTTCGTTTATACCAAGCTAAAGATTACTTGTCATAGACGTCCTTACCGTCCCAACACCTCCTCCGCATGCCGCACCACATCCTCCGGCAAGAACCCCAGCTCCTTCTGGATCTGCTTATAGGGAGCCGAGGCGCCGAAGCGCTGGATGCCGTGGACGTCGCCGTCGAGGCCGACGTACTTGTGCCAGCCCATGGGGGCGGCGGCTTCGACGGCGAGGCGCTTGCGGATCTTGTCCGGCAGCACGGATTCCTTGTAGTCGTCCGGCTGCGCGTCGAAGAGCTCCCAGGAGGGCATGCTGACCACGCGGACGCGGCGCCCCTTGCCGGTGAGCTGCTTGGCGGCTTCGAGCGCCAGCCAGACCTCGGAGCCGGTGGCGATCAGGATGATCTCCGGCTCTCCCCTTCGGACGGATCGGAGAGGATGTAGCCGCCGCGCGGCACCCCCTCGCGGGCCTTCTCGGCGGTCTCGGCCAGGATCGGCAGGTTCTGCCGGCTCAGCGCGAAGGCGATCGGGCCGTGCCGGTGCTCGATGGCCACCCGCCACGCCTCGGCCGTCTCGTTGGCGTCCGCCGGGCGGAGCACCGTCAGGCCGGGGATGGCGCGCAGCGAGGCGAGCTCGCCGATCGGCTGGTGGGTGGGGCCGTCCTCGCCCAGGAAGATGGAGTCGTGGGTGTAGACGAAGATCGACTGCAGCTTCATCAGCGCCGCGAGGCGGACCGTCGAGCGCATGTAGTCGGAGAAGACGAGGAAGGTGCCGCCGTAGGGGATCCAGATCCGGGAGAGGGCGATGCCGTTCATGATCGCCCCCATGCCGTGCTCGCGGACGCCGAAGCGGAGGTAGAGCCCCTCGGAGTTGGCGGCCTCGAAATCGGTGCGCCCCTCGATGGCGGTGTTGTTCGACGGCGTCAGGTCCGCCGAGCCGCCCACGAGCTGCGGCAGCTTGGGGACGATGGCGTTGAGCACCTTGCCGGAGGCGGCGCGGGTGGCGATCGGCTTGTCCTTGGGATCGAACTTCGGGATCGCCTCCTGCCAGCCCTCGGGGAGCTTGCCGGAGAGCCGCTGATCGAGCTCGGCCGCGATGTCGGGGTGGGCCTCGCGGTAGCGCCGCATCAGCTCCTCCCACTTCCGCTCCAGCTCCTGGCCGCGCTTGCGCGCCTCGTCGAACGGGGCCTTCGCCTCCTCCGGCACCAGGAAGGTGGGCTCGAGCGGCCAGCCGAGGTTGTTCTTGGTGGCGGCGGTCTCCTCCGGCTCCCAGCGCCTCGCCGTGCGCCTTGGAGGTCCCCTGCCGGTGCGGGCTGCCGTAGCCGATGATGGTGCGGACGATGACCAGCGTCGGCTGGCTGTCCTCGGCCTCGGCCGCCTGCATGGCGGCGTTCGAGGCGGGTCAGGTCGTTGCCGTCCTCCACCCGCAGCACGCGCCAGCCGTAGGCCTCGAAGCGCTTGCCGACGTCCTCGGAGAAGGAGAGGGAGGTGGGGCCGTCGATCGAGACCTTGTTGTCGTCGTAGAAGACCTTGAGGCGGCTGAGCTTGAGGTGGCCGGCCAGGGAGCAGGCCTCGTGGGAGATCCCCTCCATCATCTCGCCGTCGCTCATGATCACCCAGGTCCGGTAGTCGAGCACGGGAAACCCCTCGCGGTTGAAGCGCTGGGCGCTCATGCACTGGGCGATCGCCATGCCGACGGAGTTGGCGATCCCCTGGCCGAGCGGGCCGGTGGTCACCTCGACGCCGCGGGTCAGCTCGTGCTCGGGGTGCCCGGGGGTCTTGGAGCCGAACTGGCGGAAGTGCTTCAGCTCCTCGATCGGCAGGTCGTAGCCGGCGAGATGGAGCAGCGAGTAGAGCAGGGCCGAGGCGTGGCCGCAGGAGAGGACGAAGCGGTCGCGGTTCGGCCAGTCGGGGTTTTCCGGGTTGTGGCGCAGGAAGCGCGTCCAGAGAAGGTAGGCGAGCGGCGCCTGCCCGAGCGGCGCGCCGGGGTGCCCCGATTGCGCGGCCTCGACCTGGTCGACGGAGAGGAACCGGATGGTGTTGATGGCGAGTTGGTCGACGGTCTGCTGGGTCTTGGTCGGGCATGGTCAGGCACTCCCTCCACGGATAGGCCCCTCGGGGGCGTGGGTAGTCTATCGCGGAGCTGAAGCGGCTCGTCCTTGTTGTCCCTGTCGTCCCTGCTGTCCCTTTCGTCCCTTCCTGGCTTCGCCCCTCCAGGCTCCCCAAAACTCCCGGCGCGCACCCTCTTGGGTAACACCCGCGCAGCTCTGGCCCGCGGCAAGGCAGCCGCGGCCGTACGGGAGAATCGGAGGAATTGGGTATGACACGCAAGCTGGTCTGGCTTCTGCTGTTCGCCTTTGGGAGTGTGGTCCACGCCGCCCCCCAGGACGCCGTCCCCACCGCCGCCAAGAATGCGGTGCTCGACGTCAGCCGTTTGGACTCCGTTCTCCCCCAGAAGCTGGACCTGGCGAAACTCGGGGAAGAGGATGCGCTGCTCGACCGGAAGGGGACGCCGCCGCGCTTCGCCGTTCCGGAGCGGGTCTCCGTCACGCCCGACCGCCAGGGTACCTGGGAGAACCTGGGCAACGGCCAGCTGCTCTGGCGCCTGCGCATCCTCGGCCGCGAGGGCACGACGTCCCTGAACCTCGGCTTCACCCGCTTCAAGATGACGCCGAACGGACGCCTGATGGTCTATTCGGCGGACGGCCAGCAGGTGCTGCGGCCTTTCACGGCGGCGGACAACGCGGCGCACGGAGAGCTGTGGACGCCGGTCGTCACCACCAGCGATCTCATCGTGGAGCTCACCGTGCCGCGGCGGGAGCGGCGGCAGGTGGAGCTCAAGCTCGGCTGGATCAACCAGGGCTACCGCGGCTTCGGGACGCTGCCCGGCGTGGACTATCAGAAATCCGGCAGTTGCAACCTGGACGTCGAGTGCCTGGCCGCCGGCGACACCTGGCGCGACCAGATGCGGGCGGTGGGCGTGATCTCGACCGGCGGCTCCAGGTTCTGCACCGGGTCGCTGCTCAACGACACCGCCGGCGACCACAAGATGTACTTCATCACGGCCAACCATTGCAGCATCACCTCCGCGAACGCGGCCTCGCTGGTGGTCTACTGGAACTATCAGAACTCCTTCTGCCGGACGCCCGGCAGCGCGGCGAGCGGGCAGGCCGGCAACGGCCCTCTCACCCAGTTCCACACCGGCTCCTTCTTCCGCGCCGCCAGCGCCGCCTCGGACTTCACGCTGGTGGAGCTCGACGATCCGCCGGTCGCGGCCTACAACCATTTCTGGGCGGGATGGGACCGTTCGACGGGCAACTTCGCGTGCAGCGCGGCGACGCCCTGCGCCTCGATCCACCACCCGAACACCGACGAGAAGCGGATCACCTACGTCACCACCCCCACGGCGACCACGAGCTACAACAACCCGGCCTCGCCGGGTGACGGCACCCACGTCTGGGCGCACTGGGCGACCGACCCTCCGGGAACCTTCACGGTGCCGGGCGTGACCGAGCCCGGCTCCTCCGGCTCGCCGCTCTACAGCCAGGCGGGCCGCTTCATCGGCCAGTTGCATGGCGGACCGTCCGCCTGCGGCGCCACCGGCGACAGCCTCTCGGACTACTACGGGCGCTTCAGCGTCTCCTGGACCGGCGGCGGCACCAGCAGCACCCGCCTCTCGAACTGGCTCGACGCGGGAGACACCGGCGCCACGACCGTCAACGGCATCAACGGCTCCACCGGCCCCTGCACGCCGCCGGCGGCGCCGACCGGCGTGACCGCCACCGCCATCTCGCAGACCCAGGTCAACGTCTCCTGGACCGCGGTCCCCGGGGCGACCTCGTACACGATCCTGCGCGCGACGACCAGCGGCGGGCCCTACGTGTCGGTGGGGACCTCGGCCACCACCTCGTTCTCGAATACGGGCCTGGCCTGCAACACCACCTACTACTACGTGGTGACGGCGTCGAACGGCTGCGCCTCCGGCAACTCGGCGCAGGCGTCGGCGACGACCCAGGCCTGCTCGGTCTGCACCGCGGTCGCCGATACCGAGCCGAACAACAGCCGCACCGCGCCGCAGGCGATCTCGGGGGTCTGCAACCAGATCTCGGGGACCTTCCTCAACGACGCGTCGACGCAGCAGAACGACTACTTCCGCCTGAGCCTGCCGGCGGGCAGGACGGTGACGGCGCTGCTCAACGGCCTTTCGGTGGACTACGACGTCTACATCTACAACTCGACGTCGGGCGCCGAGGTGGCGAGCTCGCTGAACGGCGGCACCACCGCGGACCAGGCGTCCTGGACCAACACGGGCGCCTCCGCGATCAACGTCTACATCCGCGTGTATCGCTTCTCGTCGACCCGGACGACCTATCAGTTGAAGGTCAGCTACTGATCTGAAGTCAAACCAGAGGGGGCGGAGCTCGTTCGGGAGCTTCCGCCCCCTTGTTTTGACTCCAAACCCAGTTACCCCTACAATCTCACCTCCCTGCCGGGCCTTACGGAGAGGTGCTGGAGTGGCCGAACAGGGCTGCCTGCTAAGCAGTTGTCCGGGGTAAACCCGGACCGAGGGTTCGAATCCCTCCCTCTCCGCCATCCTTTTTCTCCCCTGGAAGCATTCCGGCCCGGAGGTTGCAGCACTCTGAGGCCGCCCGCGCGTTTGCCCTCGGAGCCCTCCAGGGTGAGCGTGGGCAGATGTGGAGGACGGACATGTTGAAGGCCATCAATCCCGCCACCGGCGAGACCATCCGCGAAGTTCCCGAGCACGACGAGCAAGAGGTCAACGAGCGGCTGGAGGCCGCCGAGGCGGCGTTCAAGTCCTGGCGGCGCTTCGATTTCGAGGAGCGGGCCCGGCATCTGACCGCCGTCGCCGACCTGCTGCGCGAGAACATGGCGGACTTCGCCCGGCTGATGACGGAGGAGATGGGCAAGACCCTCGCCTCCGCCGAGTCCGAGGTCGACAAGTGCGCCTGGGTCTGCGATTTCTACGCCGAGAACGCGGAGCGCTTCCTCGCCAACGAGACGGTGGCGACCGACGCCGCGAAGAGCTTCATCCGCTACGAGCCGCTCGGGCCGGTGCTCGCCATCATGCCGTGGAACTTCCCGTTCTGGCAGTTCTTCCGCTTCGCGGCGCCGGCGCTGATGGCGGGCAACGTGGCGCTGCTGAAGCACGCGGCGAACGTCCCCGGCTCGGCGCTCGCCATCGAGGCGGTGTTCCGCGAGGCGGGCCTGCCGGACGGCGTGGTGACCACCCTCCTGGTCTCCTCGGCGCGGGTCAAGTACCTGATCGGCAACCCCGTGGTGCGGGCGGTGACCCTCACCGGCAGCGACCGCGCCGGCATGGAGGTGGCCGCGGAGGCGGGGCGGTGCCTGAAGAAGGCGGTCCTCGAGCTGGGCGGCTCCGACCCGTTCATCGTGCTGTCCGACGTCGATCCCGCCGAGGCGGGCCGGCAGGCGGCGAAGGCGCGCACGATCAACAACGGCCAGAGCTGCATCGCCGCCAAGCGCTTCATCGTCATCGACGACATCGCCGACCGCTTCGAGGAGGAATTCGTCCGCGCCGTGGAAGGGCTCAAGGTGGGCGATCCCATGGAGCGGGGCACGGACGTCGGCCCGATGGCGCGCGAGGATCTGCTCGACTCGCTCGACGATCAGGTGAAGCGCTCGGTCGCGGCCGGCGCCCAGCTCCGGACCGGCGGCAAGCGGCTGGAAGGCAAGGGGTGGTACTACGCGCCGACGGTGCTGACCGGCGTCCAGCCCGGCATGGCCGCCTTCGACGAGGAGACCTTCGGGCCGGTGGCGGCGGTGATCCGGGCGCGCGACGCCGCGGAGGCGATCGAGCTGGCCAACCGCTCGCGGTTCGGCCTCGGCGCCAGCATCTGGACCGCCGACGCCGCCCGCGGCGAGGATCTGGCGGCCGAGATCGAGTCCGGCTGCGTGTTCGTGAACGGCACCGTCAAGTCCGACCCCCGCCTCCCCTTCGGCGGCGTCAAGAGCTCCGGCTACGGCCGCGAGCTCTCCGAGGTGGGGATCCGCGAGTTCGTGAACATCAAGACAGTCTGGATCAAGTAAACCGGATCAAGTAGGCCGGATCAAGTCGGTCGCCGGATCGTCATCACCGGACAGGGGGCGTGCTCGACGGCCCGCTCGGCGGTGCTGCCCATCAGCAGGTGGCGCAGGCCGGAGAGCCCGCGGGTGCCCATGGCGATCAGGTCGGCGCCGCGCTTCTCGGCCTCCTCGGCGATGACGTGCGCCGGGTCCCCCTCGCGGGCGACCGTCTCCACCGTCAGCCCCTCCCGCTGCAGCGCCTGCGCGGCCTCGTAGAGCCGCCGCTCGGCCTCCAGGCCGGTGTCCTCCAGATAGCGGAGCGAGGTCGGGATCACCCCGTAGGCGGTGTACTCGATCGGCAGGTTGAAGGCGTGCAGCAGGATGAGCCGGGCGTCCTGCTCCAGCGGCGCCAGCAGCCGGTGGGCGGTGGCGATGGCGAGCTCGGCGGCCGGCGAGAAGTCGGTGGGCACCAGGATGGTGCGGATCACGCGGTGCTTGCCGAAGTCGCCGGGATGGACCGTCAGCACCGGGCAGTGGGCGTCGTGGACCACCCGCTGGGCGGTGCTCCCCAGCAGCAGGTGGCGCAGGCCGGTCAGCCCGCGCGTGCCGAGGACGATCGCCAGCGGCGAGATCGCATCGGCGCGGTCGAGGATCACCTGGGACGGCGTGCCCGCCTGCAGGAAGGTCGTGACCTCGCCCCCCCGGCCGCCCAGCGCCGCGGCGGCTTCCGCCAGCCGCGCCTCGGCCGCCTGGGTCACCTCTTCCTGGAAGTTCTCCGGCGGAGGGGACGTAGCCCGGGATGGAAGGGGGTATGGTGACGGCGTGGACCAGCTCGACGCTCCCACCCTGCTGGCGCGCGAGCTCGAAGGCCCAGTCGAGCGCGGCGGCGGCGGTATCCGAGAAGTCGGTCGCCGCCAGGATCACGGGTTTGCTGCGGGTTACTGGTTCCATGGGTTCCATGTCGTCCCCTCCCGCCGCCATTCTAGACCGCTTATGCCGGGAGCTCGTGCACGGCGCCGCGGCGGGCCGAGAAGATGAAGATGTGCTGCGTGGGGAGGGTCTCGAGCCGGTTCACCAGCTCGAAGCCCGCCGCGTTCCACTCCGAGAGCACCTGCTTGACCGACATCCGGTGCTTGATGTTGATGTGGGAGGCGGTGTTCCCCTCGAGGCGGTACTCGACCAGGGTGACGGTGCCGCCGGGCGCCAGGCTGTCGCGGATGTGGGCGAGCATCGGCTCGGGCTTCTGGAATTCGTGGTAGACGTCGACGAGGAGGATGCGGTCGATGCCGTGCGCGGGGAGCTTGGGGTCGGTCTCGGTGCCGAGGACGGTGACGATGTTCTCGACCCCCTCCTTGGCGGTGTACTGCTCGAGGAGGTCGATCATCTGCGGCTGGATGTCCTCGGCGTAGACCTTGCCCGTGGGACCCACCGCCTTGGCGATCCGGCGGCTGAAAAAGCCGGTGCCGGCGCCGATCTCGGCGACGTTCATCCCTTCCCTGAGCTCCATCGCCTGGATCACCAGCTCCGGCTTCTCCAGCTCGGCGCGCCCGTCGCGCTCCAGCCAGTCGGCATGCTCGTAGCTCATCACGTTGGCCGGCTCGCGCTTGGCGACGGCATGGCGGCGAGCCCGGCGGCGGGCGTGGGGCCCAGGCGGGTGCCCGGCCCCGGCTCGGCGCAGGCGGCGAGGAGCCCCAGCGTGACGGCGGCGGCCCCGATCCAAAGGCTCCAGCGGCGCGGGAAAAGATGGCGGGGTTGGCTCATACGGGTCTCCTCGACGAAGAAAGTCTTCGTCCGCGAGAACGGAACTGACGGTTCTCCTCATTCCATCCGTACAATCGTGTCATGAACGGTCTATGCCGGGTCGCCCTGATCCTCACCCTGGGACTCCTGCCGCTGGCGGCGGGGCCGTCCGGCCAGCCGGCCTCGGCGCGCGCGGCGACACGGGCGCGGGCGGCGGCGGATGCCGCATCCCAACATCCTGGTCATCATGACGGACGACCAGACGGTCGAGCAGATGCGCGTCCTGCCGAAGACCCGGGCGCTGCTGGCGGCGCGGGGCACCTCGTTCGCGAACAGCTTCGTCGACATCTCGCTCTGCTGCCCCTCGCGCTCGACCTTCCTCACCGGCCAGTACGCCCACAACCACGGCGTGCTCGCCAACGGCGGACCGCACGGCGGCTACCCGCACCTGGACCACAAGAACACGCTGCCGGTCTGGCTCCAGGAGGCCGGCTACTACACCGCCCACATCGGCAAGTACCTCAACAACTACGGGGTGAGCTCTCCCGAGCCCCCGCCGGGCTGGTCGCGCTGGTTCGGGCTGATCGATCCCACGACCTACCGGCTGTTCAACTACACGGTGAGCGACGACGGCACGCCGGTGAACTACAAGAGCGCCGCCAAGGATTACCAGACGGACGTGATCGCGGCCAAGGCCGACGAGGTCCTGCGCTCGCGGGCGGGCTCCGGCCAGCCGTTCTTCCTCACCGTGGCGCCGACCTCGCCGCACCTCGAAAGGCTCGGCCGCAACGGCGACCAGATCCCGCCGCGGCCGGCCCCTCGCTACGCGGGAAAGTTCGGCGCGGAGCCGCTGCCGGTCAAATCCTCGTTCGACGAGGCCGACGTCGCGGACAAGCCGGCCAACATCAGCGGCCGGCCGCGGCTCAGCGCGGCGAAGAAGGCCCGCGTGGCGGAGACCTACCGCGCCTGCCTCGCCTCGCTGCTCGCCGTCGACGATCTCGTCGAAACGCTGGTCAAAACCCTCGACGACACCGGCCAGCTCGGCCGCACGGTCATCATTTTCACCTCGGACAACGGCTTCTTCTTCGGCGAGCACCGCGTCACCGAGGGCAAGTACCTCCCCTACGAGGAGTCGATCCGGGTGCCGCTGATCATTTTCGATGGGCGCGGCGCCGCCGGCGGTTTCCCGGCCGGGGCCACGGTCACGCAGCCGGTCTCCAACATCGACCTCGCGCCGACCATCGTAGCCCTCACCGGCGCCCGCGCCCGCCGGGTGATGGACGGCCAGCCGCTGCTCCCCCTGGCCCTCAACCCCGAACAGGGGAAGAGCCGGACGCTGCTGATCGAGGGCTTCGGCGAGGGGGGCGGCAAGCCGCCGTTCACCGCGCTGCGCGATCCGCGCTGGTTCTACGCCGAGTACAAGAACGGCGACCGCGAGCTCTACGATCTCCAGACCGATCCGTCCGAGCTGCGCAGCCTCCACGCCGACCCCGCGTTCGCGGCGGTCCGGAAGGACCTCGCCAGCCGTCTGGCGAAGCTGCGGGCCTGCTCGGGCGGTTCTTGCCGATAAAGCGTGCCGGTAAGCCTCTCTAAATCGACCCCCACCACCGGCGGCTCTTCTGGACCAACCGGTGAAGATGCCGCCAGAAGGCGTGGCGACGGCTTCTCCGGCGCAGCAAGCGTAGGACTCTCATATCGGCGCTCTGGTAGACGGACGGACGCGCGAATCTCTGATCTCGTAAGATTCCGCCGGGAGGAGAACGAATGCGCAACGAATACCCGCTGGTCGAGCTGCATCGCCACCTGGACGGCAACGTCCGGATCGAAACCGTGCTGGACCTCGCCCGGCGCCACGGGCTGGAGCTGCCGGCCTGGACAGTGGAGGGGCTGCGCCCCCACGTCCAGATCACCGAGCGCGAGCCGAGCCTGGTCCACTTCATCGCCAAGTTCGCTCTGCTACGCCGGGTGATGGTGGACTACGACGCCGTGCGGCGGATCGTGCGCGAGAACCTGGAGGACGCGGCCCGCGAGGGGATCGACTACATCGAGCTGCGGTTCAGCCCCTACTTCATGGGCGAGGAGCACGGGCTCGACACCTTCGGGGTGGTCGACGCCGTCTGCGACGCGCTGGAGGCAGGGCGGGGGACGATCCCGGTGCGGGCGAAGCTGATCGGCATCATCTCCCGCCACTACGGGCCGGAGATCGGCCGCGTCGAGCTGGCGGCGGCGATCCGCGGCCGGGACCGCGGGGTGGTGGCGCTCGATCTCGCCGGCGACGAGGCGAACTTCCCCGGCGAGCTGTTCGTCCGCCATTTCCAGGAGGCCCGCGAGGCGGGGCTGCGCACGCATCGCCCACGCCGGCGAGGCGGCGGGGGCCGCGAGCGTCCGCCAGGCGGTGCTCGGCCTCGGGGCCGAGCGGATCGGCCACGGCATCCGCGCCATCGAGGACCCGGCGGTGCTCGACCTGCTCGCCGAGCGCGGCGTGCCGCTGGAGGTCTGCCCGACGAGCAACCTGCACACCAGCACCGTGCGGGACTACCGCTCCCACCCGCTGCCCGCCCTGCTGCGGCGGGGGCTCCGCTGCACCCTCAACACGGACGACCCGAGCATCAGCGGCCTCGATCTTGCTCACGAGTACCAGGTCGCTGCCGCAGAGCTGGGCCTCACGGAGCCGGAGATCCGCCGGATGCAGGAGACCGCGGTCGAGGCCGCCTTCCTCACGGCCGCGGAACGGGAAGAGTTGCTGGCGGCCTGTTGATAGACTTCGGATGATTGAGCAAGGAGGGAGATGAGAATGGCGAAGACGGGTATCGATCTTTCGAAGCTTTCCCTGGACGAGTTGCAGGCCCTGGCGCGGGACATCGAGACGGAGGTCGTGAGCCGCCGCGAGGCGGATCGGGAACGGGTGCTGAATCAGATGCGGGAGCTGGCGGGGAGCCTCGGCATGACCCTCGAGGAGGTCGTGCGGGGGGAGAAAGGCAAGGGCGTATCGGTGCCGGTAAAGTACCGCAATCCTGACAACCCCATCCTCACTTGGTCGGGGCGCGGGAAGCGGCCGGCCTGGGTCAACGAGGCGCTCGCCTCGGGCAAGTCGCTCGAGGATCTCGCGGCGTCCTGAGGAGGATCGAGCGATGAGAAAGCTGCTCTACGTGCCCGTGGTCCTGTTCCTGGCCGTCGCGGCCTGTGCCGCCAACCAACCCGCTGATCCATCTTCCGATCAGGCTACGGTCTGCGGCGGTCTGCGGGGGCTGGCCTGCCCGGAAGGGCGGTTCTGCGATCTGCCCGCCGGCCAGTGCCGGTCGGCCGACCTCCAGGGGACCTGCGTGGAAAAGCCGGGCGCCTGCACCAAGGAGTACCGGCCGGTCTGCGGCTGCGACGGCAAGACCTACGGCAACGACTGCATGCGCCGGGCCGCCGCGGTCCAGAGGGACCGCGAGGGGGCTTGCCCGCAGGGGTGACCTGCCCGGTTGACTACCCCGTATAGGAATCGTCCTGCTCGATCTTCGACAGGACCCAGTCGAACTCGCCGCTGGTGATCTTGGCGCCGCAGTGCTCGCACTGGCCGGCCATGTTGACGTCGAGCGGCGCGCCGCAGTTGGGGCAGCTCTTGTCGGCGCGCGGCGTGCCCTTCACCCCGGCGCCGCGGATCAGCGTCCAGTATTCGGAGTAGAGGCGGTCGCGCCGGGGATTGCCCGAGACGACCTCCCCGGTCGTCTCGCGGACGGTGGTATCCCGCCCCGAGCCCCAGAGGCGGACGGTCAGCGAGTCGTAGTGGCGGTCGCGCACGATCTTGACCGTCTTCCAGTCGACGATCCGCATCCCCTCCAGGACGTTGCGCAGCCCCTGCTTCTCATAGGCGGCGATCCAGTACTGGAGGTAGTTGAAGAGGCCGTCCGAGACGAAGGGGCGGACGCCCGCGAGGTCGCGGCGGGACCACCCGCCGTTGAGCTCGCCGTAGATGAGCTGGAGCCGGGCGTTGAGCCCCTCCTGGGTCACGCCGGGGTCCTCGCGCACCAGCTCCGCCCAGCGGGCGTTCAACTGGGGGTGGAAGATCGTCGGGAAGTCCGTGCCCGCCTCCTGGACGTTGGAGGTGAGAGCCGGAGGGCGCTCCTCCAGCCGCGCCAGATCGATCGCCTCGACGCTCCAGTCGAACCGGCCGCCCGAGACCACCTCGCCGCAGTACTGGCAGCGGTCCCCGCCCTCGGGACCGAACGGCGCGCCGCAGTTGGGGCACTGGAAGGAGAGCGCCCGCTCCGGCGGCTTGCTCTGCACACTGGCGTCGCGCTCCAGGCGCCAGACCTCCTTGACGTAGTGGGTGCGCTCCCCTCCTGTCGTCCCCTCCGCCGGCCCCACCGTCATGTTGGCCTCGAACTCCAGGGTCACCACCACGCGCGGCGGCGGTTCTCCCGGTGCGCCCGGCACCGCGCTGGCGGCCGGCGGGATCGACAGCGCGACGACCCGCATCGCCCCGATCACCACCCCCGAGACCGGGGCGCCCACCGGCGGGCGCTGGGCGAGCTGCGCGCGGGCCGCCGGGGAGAGGTAGGGCGAGAGCGCCTCGAGGTCCCGCTCGCTGGAGCGCGCCTGGTGGGCGCGGGCGAACAGGGCGTAGGCGAAATCCTCGAAGAGCACCACCGAGAACTCGGGGTCGAGCGCGCGCAGGTCGTCCAGGTCGCGCGAGGCCCGCGGCGCCGGGGCGGACCGGGGCGGCGCCGAGTCCCAGCGCTGGGAGCCGGCGCGCCCGTGCGCTTCTGGTACTTGATGAAGGCGTAGACGATCACGATCGTCAACGGGATGCCGATCACCGGATGATGGAAGATCAGCCAGAACAGCAGCCGGATCACCAGATAGATGAGGCCGCCGCCATCGCCGCCTCCGCCGCCGCTACCCCCGCCTCCGGAGTAGCTCTCGCCGCCGCCCGCCCGGGCGAACGCCGCGGCGGGCGCCAGCAGAAGGGCGAGGAAACCCAGGAAGGGGAGGAGATGGCGGAGCGGCCGGAGGGAAGACTTCACGGTCAGCACACCTCGTTCGGCAGCTCGTCGACATCGTTCTCGCCCCGCGCCAGGGCGGGGCCCAGAAGGGGGGCGAGGGCGCGGATCCGCGCCGCCACCGCGACGCCATCTTCCTTGTTCCGGACCGCCTGCTCGATCTCCCCCAGCGCGCGCCGCCACGCCTCCGTGGCCGCCAGGGCCTCGACCCCGACGTCGGCCACGAAGGCCGCCTCGCGCTCGAGGACGGAGACGTAGAAAAGGATGCCCGTCCGCCCGCTCGTGCCGTGGACGCGCCGCTCGACAAAGGTGGACCGGGCCGCGGCCTCGACCCGCAGCCGGCGCTCGCGTCCCGGCGTGAACGCCCGCCGCAGGCGCGCGCTCCGCGAGCCCACGAGCCCCGCGAGGGCGCCGATCAGGACGGGATCGACCAGGACCCAGACCGGCGCGAAGATCCATGGCGAGAAGAGGAGCACGGCGAGCGCCGCGAGCCCCACCAGGATGCCGAAGCCCAGGTCGGCGTGCAGATACGAGCCCGTCCGCGGCCGGACCGCGATCACCAGCTCGGCGCTGCTCGCCGCCTCGACCGCGCGCACCGCCTCGGAGAGCGCTGCCTTGGATTCGTCGTTGAGAAAGGGTCTGGCCATGAGTGTTCCCGGTCGCAGAGAGTCTATCGCAGGCAGCCGTCCATGCCCGGCCTGGATGCCTGAGCAGGGACTGCCGCTCCGATCCGACCATGACCCTCTCCGCCACCCCGTCCCCCGGCGCACCCGCCTCCTGGGACCCCGCCGATCCCGGTTCCTGGGCCTGGGACGAGATCCCCGCCCTGCCCCCCTTTCAGCTCGCCGACGGCAGCGGCCCGGCGGTTCAGCAGACGCGGGCACGCCTCTGCTGGGACGAGCTGGCGCTCCACGTCCGCTTCGACTGCGAGGACCGCGACGCCTGGGGAACTTTCCGGCAGCGGAACGACCCGGTCTATCAGGAGGAGGCGGTCGAGATCTTCCTCTCTCCAGGGGAGGAGGACCCCGTCCGCTACTTCGAGCTCGAGGTGAGCCCTCTCGGCACCCTCTTCGACGCCACCCTCCACAACCCCACCTCCCTGCGGGCCGACATGACGGGCGATCCGTCCTGGGACTGCCCCGGGCTGCGCTGGGCGGCGGGGTCCGGGACGGTGCGGCAGGACTGGTGGGCCTGGCTCTCCATCCCCTGGAAAGCGATCTCACCCACGGAACGGTCCGCCGCGGATCTGGCGGGCCAACCTCTACCGGATCGAGCGCCCCCGCGACGGCGAGCCCGAATTCAGCGCCTGGTCCCCGACCCTGACCCGTCCCGCCGACTTTCACAAGCCGGCCCGCTTCGGACTGCTGGACTCGCCGGCGGATCGAGCAGCGGGTAGACCCGGGCGCCGCCTTTCGCTACCCTGCGCACTCGCATGAGGGCTCCGCTTCCTCGGCTCAACGGCCGGCTCAACGCGCCGCCGCGTCCCGCATCGTCTGGACTCTCTTTGCCGTCGGGCTGGCGATCGCCCTCCTGATGCTCGCCCGCGGCCAAGTGGCGGGCGACCAGCTCAACCTCCTCGCCCGCGGCTGGCTGCTGGCCGCGAAGGGGCACTGGATCTCCTACGGCAACCCGCTGTCCACGGGGGGCAAGGCGCCGGGGGGGATCACCAGCCTGCTGGTCGGCCTGCCGCTCTTCCTCTGGCGGGACCACCGGGCGGCGAGCGCCCTCGTGCTGCTCTTCCACGTCCTCGCCTACCTGCTCCTGGACGGCACGCTCAAGCGCATCGTCTCCCCCCATGAGCGAGTGCTGCTCGTCCTTTTCTACTGGCTGAACCCCTGGCAGCTCTACTTCGCCTCGTTCCTCTGGAATCCGAACTATCTCTTTCTGTACGGGGCGATCCACCTCTGGAGCGCTCTCGCGCAGCGCGAGCGGGCCCGCTTCTGGCCCTCCTTCCTGCACGCCGCCGGCATGGGGCTGGCCTTCCAGATCCACCCTTCGTGCCTGCTGCTGGCGGTCGCCTCGCTGCTGCTCTGGTGGCGCCGGTACTTCCGGGTGCACTGGACGGGGGGAATCCTCGGCGGGCTGGTCGCGGCGATCCCCCTGGTCCCCTGGGCGATCGAGGTCACGGCCCACCCCGCCATCGTCACCGAGGCCAGCAAGGGGTTCCTCGGGCGCGGGCTGATCCTCGTCTTCCCGCTGGTGCGGGGGCTTCTGTACTGGCTGCGCTACGCCTCGCTCTCGGTCGCGGAGAGGATCGGGGACTTCAACTTCTCGGACCTTCTCGGCTCCGACCCCTGGCTGGGTCCCGGGCTCACCCGCCTCGGTCAGGCTCTCGGCGTCACCCTCGTCATCCCCTTGCTCGCGAACCTCTATCTCTGGCGCCGGAGAGGGCGCCGGAAACCGTGGCTCCAGTGGCTCTGGCGGCGGAAGCTCGCTCCCGGCACGACCGGCCGCTCGTGGCTCGCGGGGTACGCGCGGGTCTGCTTCGTCGCGGCGGTGATCGTCTACGCGCTCTCGCCGACGACGGTCATGATGTGGCAGGGATTGATCCTGCTCCACGCGGCCATCCTGCCGGTGATCCTCTGGGCGGGCGCGCTCAGCCGGTCCCGCCTGGCGCCGCGGATCCTGGCCGCGACCCGGATCCATACCGTCGCGGCGATCGCCTTCCTCGTCGCCATGGCCCTCGGCAGCTCGCAATACCGCTGCGGCGGCCACACCGGCAAGGACGGCTTCGGCTTCAATCTCCGCTACGACAGCCCGATGTTCCGCGAGCTGCACATCCAGCAGACCTGCCCGTGGCCGGTGAACGTTCCGGGAGGGTGGTGGCCGGACGTGCTGCCGCGGCCGGGGGAATGAAGTCCCTGAAAACGGAACGGGGCCGCCCGCCGGCAGCCCCGTTCACCCAACGATCCGGACCGTTCTACTTCTTCCGCGCCTTGTGGATCTCCCGCTCCTCGAAGACGTACTTGTAGAGCACGCCGGCGAGGATGCCGCCGAGGACCGGTCCGATCAGGTAGACCCAGAGGTTGTCGAAGTTGCCGGTCGCCACCGCGGGGCCGATGCTGCGGGCCGGGTTGAGGCTGGCGCCGGTCAGCGGGCCGCCCATCAGGATGCAGAAGGTCAGCGTCAGCCCGATCGCGAGGCCGCCGGGGATCGTCGCCTTGCCGCTGATGCCGGCGTTCAGCACCGCGTTGACCAGGAAGAAGGTCAGGATCGCCTCGAGGACCATGCCGATGAGCGGCGTGATGGTGATCGTCGTGCCGTTCACCTCGAGGCCGCGGGCGAGCTGGGTCGCCCCCAGGCCGGTCCCCGCGCCGCCGAGCACCCAGCGCAGCGCCAGCGCGCCGACGATGCCGCCGACGATCTGGAAGACGATGTAGGAGCCGGCGCGCGCGGCGTCGATCTTGCCGGCCGCCCAGACCCCCAGGGTCACCGCCGGGTTGATGTGCGTGCCCGAGATGTGGCCGTAGGCGTAGGCGAAGGAGAGGACGACCAGGCCGTGGGCCAGGGCCACCCCGACCAGCCCGCCGATCCCCAGGGCGCCGGCGCCGGCGCCGATGAAGATCAGCGCGAACGTGCCGATGAACTCGGCGAGCAGAGACGTCGAGAGCTTGTGGTACATGCAAGACCCCCCTTTGAATGGCAGAATGGATGAAGCGCGGGGCAGAGTCTTACCAGCCTCGAGGGCCGTTCGGGATCACCGCCGGCGCTCCTGCATGCGCTTGACGATCTTGGTGGCGAGCGCGCGCGGGGAGACGCGGATCGACTGCACGCCGACCTTGTTGATCAGGCCGGGGATGACGATCCGCTTGCCGGCGCGGAACCCCTCGTAGCCGGCGCGGGCGACGGCGGCGGCGTCCGCCACCTGCAGCACCCCCGAGAAGAGCTTCGAGGCCTCCATGCCGGCCCGCCGCTGAAAGCCGGTGGCGGTCGGGCCCGGGCAGAGCACGGAGACGGCGACGCCGGTGCCGCTCAGCTCCTCGGCGAGCGCCTCGGAGAAGGAGATCACGTAGGCCTTGGTGGCGTAGTAGACGGCCATCAGCGGCCCGGGCTGGAAGCCGGCCGTGGAGGCCAGGTTCAGCACCCCGCCCCGGCGGCGGGCGAGCATGCCGGGGAGGAGCTTCTTGGTGAGGTGGGTGAGGGTGACGACGTTGAGCTGCAGCTCTTCCAGCTCCCGGCCCAGATCGATCTCGACGAACGGCCCGTAGGTCGCGAACCCCGCGTTGTTGACCAGCACGTCGACCGCCACCCCCGCCGCCGCGAGCTCCTGGAAGACTTCCTCCGGCGACTCCGGTTTCGCGAGGTCCTTCGCCAATACCCGGACGGCGCCGCCATGCTTTCGCAGCTCGCCCGCCAGCTCCTCCAGCTTGGCCGTGCTCCGCGCCACCAGCACCAGGTCGTACCCGCCGGCCGCGAACAGCCGCGCCAGCTCCAACCCGATCCCGCCAGACGCCCCGGTGATCAGGGCCGTCTGACGTCCGCCCGCACCCGTTCCGTTCACCATGCGCGAATTCTACGCCGCCTTCTTCTCCTTCGGCGGCTCCAGCACGAAGGGGACCCGCTCGATCCGCTTCACGCAGGAGAGGTCGAGCCCCTCGCCGGAGCCCTTCTCGATGAAGTCCGCCTGGATCTTGTCCCGGCACGGTTCACTGCCGCCGTGGCTGCCCCAGGGGATGACGACGCGGACGGCGCGGGTCATCGCGCGGGTCACCCGCGGTCCGAAGTCCGGGGGCGTCACCGGGTCGCGCTCGCCGTTGATCACCAGCACCGGCACGTCCGAGCGGACGGGCTCGCGGTGGCTCGGCTCGATCCTGGCGCGCGGCCAGACGCCGCAGGCCGCCGTCTGCTGCGCCACCCGGTAGTCGCCGAGGAAGGTGTTGGCCGTGCGCGCCGGCACCTGGGCGGGATCGATGAACGGGATGTCCTCGGCGCAGGTGACGGAGAAGAACAGGCCCATGGTGATCCCGTCGATGGCGCCGAGGCGCGAGTTGACGCTCGCCTGGGCGAGCGGCGCGAAGTCGCCGGTGGCCGCCTGGTGGATCATCAGCGGCAGCCAGGAGCTCGGCCTGGGGGAGTAGAGAGCCCAGCGGACGCCGTCCGCCACGACGTTCCAGGCGACCTTCACCTGGACGGGCTTGCCCGTCCGCGGGTGCTTGACCTCCACCGTCGCCGGCTCCCGCCGGAGCCGGTCCATCACCGTCTGGAACTCCTGCCGGAACTCCGGGAACTTGCCGTGGCAGGCCGCGTCCTTCTCGCACCATTCGGTGAGCAGGTCGAGCGAGCGCTGGCCGGCGGCGGCGTGGGTGATGGGGAGCGTCTCGTCCATCGGCACCGCGCCGTCGAGGACCACGGAGCGCACCGACTGCGGATGGCGCCGCAGAAAGACCTGCGCCGCCCGCGTGCCGTAGGAACCGCCCACGAGGTTGATCTTGCCGTAGCCCAGCCAGGCCCGCACCTCGTCGAAGTCGTCGATCGCCATGTCGGTGGTGTAGAGCGTCAGGTCGTGCGTCTTCGCCAGGCGCTCGCGGCATTCGCGGACGGCGGCGACGGGGAACATCTCCCCGAGATAGCTCTGGAGGTCGTCCTCGTGGCCGCCGAGCTCGCAGGCCAGCTTGTCCGGCTCCCCCGTGCCGCGCTGGTCCACGAAGACGAGGTCGCGGTCGCGGCGCAGCTCGCTGTCCGCGAGCGTAACCCGCTTCCGCGGCGATCGCCTCGCCCGGGCCGCCGGCCGAAGAAGAACACCGGATCCGGCTTCGGCGCCGCCGACCGGGCGGGGAGGACGACGACCTTCAGACGGATCTTGCGGCCGGACTTCGCCTCCCGGTTCTCCCAGACCTCGAGGAGGCCGCAGCGGGCGGTGACCTTGCCATTCTCTCCCGGCACCTTGCAGGGCTTGAGCTTGGCGCCGTAGGGGTGGGCCGCCGGCTTCGGAGCCGGCTGGCCTGGCGACGGCGGGAACAGCGCGGCGGCCGCGAGAGTCAGGGCGAGAAGGACGGGCTTCAAAGACTTCCGAAAGATCATAGATTTCTCCTGTCGTCTTTTCGATTTACGCAGGATAGCGGAAGGGTGTTTCAGATCCGAGTACAATCCCCCGCCTATGGCACTGTTCCGGCGCAAGTTCCGCCTCACCGCCTGCGCGACCACCGGCGGCTGAGCGGCCAAGATAGGTCCGGGGGACCTTTCAACGATGATCTCTCCGCTCGTCCGGCTCTTCGGACGGGATGAGAGGATCCTCGTCGGCGCGGAGACCGGCGACGACGCCGGCGTCTACCTCCTCGGCGACCGCGCCCTGGTCGCCACCGCCGACTTCATCACCCCGGTCTGCGATGATCCGCACCGCTTCGGCCGCGTCGCCGCCGCCAACGCCCTCTCGGACGTCTACGCCATGGGCGGCCGCCCGCTCTTCGCCCTCAATCTCTGCTGCTTCCCGGAGGTGGACGAAGAAGGGGACAAGGCGCTCGCGGGGGTCCTGCGCGGCGCCGCCGAGGCCCTGTTCGACGCCGGCGCCGTGCTGCTCGGCGGCCACTCGGTGCGCGACCCCGAGCTCAAGTTCGGCCTGTCGGTCGTCGGCGAGGCCGATCCCGAGCGCCTGCTCACCAATGCCGGAGCGCGGGCCGGAGACCGGTTGCTGCTCACCAAGCCGCTCGGCACCGGCATCCTGATCAACGCCTTCAAGGCCGACAAGATCGACGAGGACGGCCTCGAGCCCGCCCTGCTCGAGATGGAGCGGCTGAACGACGTGGCGAGCCGGCTGGCCCTCGAGCACGGCGCCCACGCCGCCACCGACGTCACCGGCTTCGGCCTGACCGGCCACGCCCTGGGCATGGCCAAGGCTTCGCGGGTCGCCGTCCGCTTCATCTTCGAGCGGCTGCCGGTCCACGCGGAGGTCTACCGGCTGATCAAGGCGGGGGTGACCACCGGCTGCACCGTGGCCAACGAGGAGAACGTGAGCGCCGTCCTCAGCGACTACGCCAAGCTCGACAAGCATCCGGCGCGAGGTGCTCTTCGATCCCCAGACCTCGGGGGGACTCCTGCTCGCCGTTCCCGCCGAGAACGCCCCCGCGCTCCTCGCCGCGCTGCTCGCCGGCGGCCATCAGGCGGCTGACGTCGGCGAGGTGCTGGAAGGGCCGGCGCGGATCGAAGTGACCTGACCTGAGCTGAGCTACACCCCCAACTGCTGCTTCAGCTCCTCCAGCTCCGCCGCCAGCCGCTCGACGATCTCCTCCAGATGCTGCACCCGCGAGGCGAGGCCCGGCCGGGGGGGCGCGGACGGATCGGCGGCGGCCTCGAAGATCTCCTCGGGCTCGGGCTCCGGGGACGCTTCTCCCACCAAGTGAGTCCAGCGCGCCTCCTTCTGGCCGGGCCGGCGGGGGAGCTCCATCACCAGCGGCTCGTCGTCGGCGGCCAGGCGGCGCAGCGCCTCCTCGGTCTCCTCCAGCGAGGCGAAGGGGTGGAGGCGCTCGCTGCGGGTGCGCAGCTCGCCCGCCGTCTGCGGACCGCGCAGCAGCAGGAGCGTGATCAGCGCCTTGCCCGCGCGGTCCAGCCCCCAGCGGCGCACCACGCTCTGCTGCCAGCGCTCCGTGCGCGCCCCCTCCGAGCGCCAGGCGAGCACCTCCTGCCGCATCCAGTCGAGGGCGGTGACCACCTGGTTCTCGGTGAGCTGCATCACCGGCTCGCGATTGGTCTTCTGGTTGCAGGCGGCGATCAGGGCGTTGATGGTCATCGGCACGGTCTCGGGGTTCGTCTGCTCCTTCTCCAGAAGCGAGCCGAGCACCCGCACCTCCACGGCATCGAGCTTTCTTGGAATGCGCGTCGACATCCCCGGATCTTACCGGATGGATCCTCTTGATTTCTGTTCACGGAGATGCCATAGTCTTCGGAAATACCGAGTGGCACACAGAAAAGGTTGGTAGCGGTTTCAAGAAGATTGCCCTGCCATAGACACATTTCCCCGCAGCAACCGACTCAGGTGCATACCTTGCCAGATAAGACGCGGATCGCCCGGACTCCAAAGTAGCGAGAGGACTCAGCAGACCCGGACAGCGAACCGAGCGCGACACGCTCCCGAAGCGCACTCCTTGCAGCCATGCAACGCCAGATCCCATCGGGGTCGTCCGTAGAGGAGAGAGCCGGCCGGAGCTTCTCGATTGAAGCAAATGATTTGGCCCCCTTGTGGGGTGGAGGATGCCGTCTAAACCGCGGCAAGAACAACAACCCTGTTTCATGTTGCAAGGAGCAAACGTATGTCTGAGCAAGGTACCGTGAAGTGGTTCAACGACGCCAAGGGCTATGGATTCATCGTGCGGGAGCGCGGCGCGGACGTCTTCGTCCACCACGCCTCGATCATCGCCGAGGGGTTCCGTACCCTGGCCGAAGGCGACCGCGTCAGCTTCGACGTGGTCGAGGGCCCGAAGGGTCTGCAGGCCAAGAACGTCGTCAAGATCTCCTGAGCCGCTTCCCGTCTCGATAGCCACGCCCTGCCGGTCCCGCCGGTGGGGCGTTGTCGTTTGGAATCCCCGAACCCTGCCACGGGTTACAATCCCCGTCCTATGATCGAGATCGGCTCCCTCCGCATCGACCCGCCGCTCTGGCTCGCGCCCATGGCCGGGGTGACCGACCGCGACTTCCGCCTGATCGTGCGGCGGATCGGCGGCATCGGCGTGGTGACGATGGAGTTCATCTCCTCGAAGGCGATCGTCAGCGGCAACAAGCGGACGCGCGAGATGATGCACTTCAGCGCCGAGGAGCGGCCGCTCTCGATCCAGATCTACGGCTCCGACGTGGCCACCATGCGCGAGGCCGCCCTCGTCGTCGAGGAGCTCGGGGCCGACATCTGCGACATCAACATGGGGTGCCCGGCCAACAAGGTGCTCAAGGGGTGCGCGGGCGCCGCCCTGATGGGGGACTTGAAGCTCGCCGAGTCGATCGTCCGCACCGTGCGCGACGCCATCACGATCCCGCTGACCGTCAAGTTCCGGCTCGGCCTCGACGACTGCCGCCGCAACTACCTCGAGCTGGGGAAGATCTGCGAGGCCAACGGCGTCGCCGCCGTCGCGATGCACGCCCGCACCGCCCGCCAGATGTTCACCGGCGAGGCCGACTGGAGCCATCTCGCCCGGCTCAAGGAGGCCCTCGCGATCCCGGTGATCGGCAACGGCGACATCAAGGAGCCCGAGGACGCCCTGCGCATGCTGGCCGAGACCGGCTGCGACGGCGTCATGGTCGGCCGCGGCGCCACCCGCAACCCCTGGATCTTCCGGCAGATCGCGGCCCGCCTGGAAGGGAGCCGGATGGGCGAGGCGACCCTCGCCGACCGCCGCGACCTGATCCTCGAGCACTTCCGCATGGTGGCCGAGCGGGAAGATTCCCTGTTCGCGCTCCACAAGCTGCGGAAGTTCACCGGCTGGTACACCCACGGCCTGCCCAACGGCCGCAAGCTGCGCCAGGCGATCAACCAGATCCCCGACGTCCCGACCTTCCTCGCCACGGTCGAGGCGTTCCTCGGCGAGATCCTCGTCGAGGAAGCCGCGGCCTGATCCTCCCCCCTCATACATGACGGTGGAGCACGCGATCGGCATGGACGTCCCTCCGGCGGAGGCCCTCGCGGCTCTCCGGCGGACGGCCGAGGACCTGGGGGCCGAGTTCGCGGCCGACGGCATGGGCGGCAAGCTCCACCTTCCCGTGCTGGCGGGGCTCCGCCGGGGCCTCGTCAGCGGCGACGTCGAGATCCTGCCGGCTCCGGGGGGCTCCCGGCTGATCTTCCGGCCGGAGACGGCGGTCTATCACGTCCAGACCCAGGCCGTGATGATCCTCCTCTTCGCCACCGCGGGCGGCCTGCTCACCGTCTTCTGGCCCTTCTTCCCCGGGCTGCTGCAGGTGGCCCCCTTCGGCGCCCTGATCGCCCTCGGCGGCTGGTTCCTGGTGATCTCGCGCCTGCGCACCAGCGGCCCGGACGAGTTCCTGGCAGCCGTCGCGGCGCGGGAATGACCGCCACCCCCATCCTGGTTTATACTGCTGCAGGCAGTACGGTTCTTTGGCAATTTGGGGGTGTACCGGTTTCGACGGGGAACAAAGCGGAGCAGTGGGCGGCGTGTCGAGCTTCCGCTCGTAACACTGGAAAAATAACTGCGAACGATAACTTCGCCCTCGCGGCCTAAAAAGGGCTCGTGACGTTCCGATGGTGGGCCTTGATTCGCGGCGCCCACCGGAACGACGCTAAAGCGGATCAATGGGTGCGGAGGCCTTGCGACGCATCCTGATATAAAGCAAGGCTGGCTGCCGTGCCAGGTTGGCCTTCTTCCAGAGCACGGTGGCGAGACTTAGAATAGAGGGATACACACGTAGAAGCTCCTGATACGCGTTTCTCGGACGTGGGTTCGACTCCCACCACCTCCACCAAAGCCTTCCTCTCAGATTTCCAATCCCAACAAAAATTTGATCAGTCGCGGTCGAACGCCGCCGCGATGCTCTCGCTCATAGGGCGGCTTCAGCACCCCGGCCTCGGTGATGATCGCCGTGATCAATTCGGCCGGCGTGACGTCGAACGCGAAGTTGAGGGCCGAGATGTCGTCCGGCGCGACGCGGGTGCCGAAGACCTCGGTGACTTCGATCTCCTTGCGCTCTTCGATCGGAATGCCCGCGCCGTTCGGCGTCGCGCGATCGATCGTCGAGAGCGGGGCGGCGACGTAGAAGGGGACCTTGTGGCGGTGGGCCAGGACGGCCACCGTATAGGTTCCGATCTTGTTGGCGGTGTCGCCGTTGGCGGCGATGCGGTCGGCGCCGACCACGATGCGATCGACGAGACCTTGCGACATCAGGGCGCCGGCGCTGTTGTCGGTCACCAGGCGGAAGGGGATGCCGAGCTTCTTGAGCTCCCAGGCGGTGAGGCGCGCTCCCTGCAGCAGCGGACGGGTCTCGTCCACCCAGACCTGGCCCACCTTCCCCGCCTCCCATGCGGACTGGATCACCCCGAGCGCCGTGCCGTATCCCGCCGTGGCGAGCGCGCCGGTGTTGCAGTGGGTGAGCACCCGCGAGCCGGCCGCGAAGAGGGTGGCGCCGTGCTCGCCGATCCGGCGGTTGGCCCGGATGTCCTCGGCGTGCAGCTCCCGCGCCCAGGCGAGGAGCGCCGCCGTCACCGCCTCCGGTCCGCGGCCGGCGTTCGCCGCGAAGACCTTCCGCCCCCGCTCCAGCGCCCAGCGCAGGTTGACCGCCGTCGGCCGCGTGCCCCCGAGCAGCTCGGAGACCTCCTCGAAGCGCTCTTCGAGGCGCTCCGGATCGCGCACCGTCCGCAGCCCCAGCACCAGGCCGTAGGCGGCCGCGACCCCGATCGCCGGCGCGCCGCGCACGGCGAGGCGGCGGATCGCGTCCGCCACCTGCTCGGGGGTCTCGCAGTCGATCCAGATCTCTTCGACGGGGAGGAGGGTCTGCTCCAGGAGCCGGAGCCCGGGGCCTTCCCAGCGCATCGGCGAGAACGTCTCGGGGGCGGTGCCGGCAGGGTCGCTCATGGCGCGCATCTTATCCCTCCTTTCGCCCCGCTTGCTCCGATGGGGCTCCTGATAGAATGCTCCGAGTCACCGGCAGATCTTTCAAGCTCCGGTTTTATTCTTCCCCAGCAATATTTCGCGAATCGAGGGTTTTGCCTTTGAAAGCCGATCCGAGGAACTTTGGCTTCTCTACCCGCGCCGTCCACGCCGGCCAGAAACCCGATCCCCGCACGGGTTCGGTGACGGTGCCGATCTATCAGACGTCCACCTACGTGCAGGAGCATCTGGGCGAAGCGGTCCACTATGAATATGCCCGGGTGCAGAACCCCACCCGCGAGGCGCTCGAGGAGCAGGTCATGATCCTCGAGGGCGGAGTCTCCGGCCACGCCTTCGCCTCCGGCATGGCGGCCATCTCCTGCCTGATGACGGTGGTCCAGGCGGGCGATCACGTGGTGCTCTCCCGCAACGTCTACGGTGGCACCTTCCGCTATTTCACCCGCATCCTGGAGCGCTACGGTCTCACCTTCTCGTGGGTCGACACCACGGACCTCGCGGCGGTCGAGGCGGCGATCCGGCCGGAGACGAAGATGGTCTACATCGAGACGCCGACGAACCCGGTGATGGACATCACCGACATCACGGCCGTCGCCGAGCTCGCCCACGCCCACGGCGCGCGCGTGGCGGTGGACAATACCTTCCTGACGCCGTATCTCCAGCGGCCGCTGGCCCTCGGGGCGGACTTCGTCGTGCACTCGGCCACCAAGTTCCTGAACGGCCACAGCGATTCGATCTGCGGCGTGCTGATCGCGTCGACGCGGGAGGACGCCGACTGGTTCGCGCTGGTCCAGAAGTCGTCAGGCGCGATCCTGTCGCCGTTCGACTGCTTCCTGGTGATGCGCGGCATCAAGACGCTCGTCGTCCGCATGGACCGGCACGAGCGGAACGCGCGGCGGATCGTCGAGTACCTCGTCGAGCACCCGAAGGTGAAGCGGGTGCTCTATCCCGGGCTGCCGGATCACCCCGGCCACGAGATCCAGAAGCGCCAGGCCTCCGGGTTCGGCTCGATGATCACCATCGAGATGGGGAGCTTCGAGGCGGCCAAGAAGATGCTCGACGCCATGCTGGTGATGAGCTTCGCGGAGAGCCTGGGGGGCGTCGAGAGCCTGATCTCCCACCCCGCCTCGATGACCCACGCCTCGATTCCCGCCGAGCGGCGGGCCGAGCTCGGCCTGACTGACGGCATGGTGCGGATCTCGGTGGGGATCGAGAACATCGAGGATCTGCTGGCCGATCTGGATCAGGCGCTGGCGAAGGTGTAGGGCCGGGAGGAGGGGCTCAGTCGTCGTCGGCATCGACGCCCGCGTAGGCGAGCCCCTCTTCCTCCTCGTCGTCATCGTCGTCCCCGAAGTCGGCGTCCTTGTCGACGCTCCCCGCGATCCAGTCGAGGAAGCCGCGCTCGCCCTCCGCGACCTTGAAGGAGAGGATCTCGGGGAGCTCATAGCTATGGAGCTCGCGGATGGTGGCCGCGACCCCGTCGAACTCCCCCTCGAGGGTCTTGACCAGGAGCATCAGCTCCCCGTCCTTGCAGATCTTCCCCTTCCAGCGGTAGATCGAGCGGACGCCGGGAAGGATGTTGACGCACGCGGCCTGACGCCGCGCGACGATCTCGCGCGCGATGAGGTACGCCTGCTCTTCGGTTCCAACGGTGGTGACGACGACTATCGCGCGCATGAAACGAAGGTACTGCACTCGTTCCGAGCGAGTCAATCACGCCAGACCCGCCGCTCGGGATCCCAGGTGTAGACCCGCATCCTGCCGGCGTTGTTGGCGACGCGCACGACGGCGAGCCGCCGCAGGCCGTCGCTCAGGTAGAGCGAGCCGGGCGTCGAGGTCCCCAGCGGGCTGAACGAGGCGAGGTCGGACTGGTTGAAGCGGATCGGATCGCTCGTCGGCACCCGGTGCCCGGGCGAGCCGGGGTCCGGCGCCGGCGGCCCTGGCGGGAAACCGAAGCCGAAGCCCCGCCCGAGGTTCGAGAGCCGCCGCGGCGGCTCGACCTGCGGGTCGACGCCGGCGTCGATGTCGCGGTTGAGCACGCCGTCGCCGTCGCCGTCGCGATACAGGGTGTAGGTGACCACGCCGTCCCGGGCGGTGCGGAACTTCACCGCCACGTTGGCGCTGTGCCGCACGGCCCAGGAGCGGGCCAGTTGCAGGACGCCGACCAGCTCGCCCGTGGCCAGCCGCAGCCGCAGATCGCCGGAGGACCGCAGCAGCGGCGGCGCCCCGAGGGTCACGAGGAAGGCGAGCACCGCCAGGGCGACGGTGAGCTCCGCCAGTTGAAAGCCTTTCGTATGGGAGGTCATGGCACGGCCCCGGAAAGAAGCCCGGGCGGGGCGGAGCTCCAGGCCCCGCCCCGCCCGGCGCTCTTCAGCGGGACGACTCCGGCTTGTCCGGCTTGGCGGCGGATTTGGAGTCGGACTTGCCGTCGGGCTTGCCGCCGGACTTGGGAGAGGAGGAGGACGAGGCGGAGCGGCTGCCCTTGACCTTCTCCCGCAGCGTCGTCTCGCCGGCGGTCGCGACGTAGGGCTTGATGAGCTCGAAGGTCTTTTCGCCGATCCCCTGCACCAGCATCAGGTCTTCGGCCTTCTTGAACCCGCCGTTCTGCTTGCGGTAATCGACGATGCGGCCGGCGACGCTCGGGCCGACCCGCGGCAGCAGGGCGAGCTGCGCGGCGTCGGCGTTGTTGATGTTGACCACCTTCTTGTCCGCGCCCTGGACGGGCAGGGTGTTCGCGAGGAAGGCGAGGGCCAGCAGACCGGCAACGACGTGATGGGCGCGACAGGTGCGATGGGCATGCTTCATGGGGATGCTCCTTTTGGTTTGCGTGATGCGTTGGTTTTGCGACGGTTCGTCGAGGTCCCTTTCCGTTTGCTTTTTCAGCTCCGCGTCTCTCTCTGGGCGCCACCTCCTCTCGGGTTGACGCCGGCCCTGTAGATCAAGCTCCCTGCCAAGCGGGTGATTGCGATCTAAATAGTTGGTAAGAAAGGATTTGCTGGAAAAAGGCGGAGCTCCGGCCCAAGGGGCCGGTGTCAAAGGATCTGGCGGGGAATCGGGATTGAGGAGGCGAGAATCGAGGCGGGCCGGGCGTTTGCCGGCATGTCAAAGGATCTGGCGCCGCGCGTGATCTTTTGCGGCGCGCCGGCCTTTCGGGTACAGTAGCCGCGCCATGGCGGAAGAACGGGTGGACAAGCGGACCGACGAGCGGTCAGTCTGGCGGGAATACGCCGAGGCGTTGATCATCGCCGCGGTGTTTCTGCTGTTCACGAACACCTTCGTCGTGCAGACCTTCTACATCCCGAGCGGCTCGATGGAGGACACCCTCCTCATCGGCGACCACCTGTTCGTCAACCGGTTCATCTACGGCCCGACGCCGACCGGCCCGGAGAAGGGGCTGCTGCCGTTCCGCCCGGTGCGCCGCGGCGACATCGTGGTCTTCCGTTCGCCCGAGAACCCGGATCTCGACCTCGTCAAGCGCTGCGTGGCGGTGGGCGGCGACACGGTCCAGGTGATCGATCAGCAGCTCCACATCAACGGCAAGGCGGTCAAGGACGCGAGCTACGCCCTGCACAAGAACCCCGAGCCGCGTGGGCTACTTCGCCGATCCGCGCATGCGGCTGCGGGACAACTTCGGCCCCTTCCAGGTGCCGGCCGGCCACTACTTCTGCATGGGCGACAACCGCGACAACTCCTACGACTCGCGGTTCTGGGGGCCGCTGCCCGCCCACCTCGTCAAGGGGCGGGCGCTCTTCATCTACTGGTCCTACGGCGGGAAGACCTCGACCGGCCAGTGGGAAGGGGTGGGCTCGAAGGTCAAGGACCTGGGCGGAGACCGCGCTCGGATTCTTCTCGAAAACCCGCTGGGAGAGGTCGTTCCGCCTGATCCGCTAGCCGTGGCAGTATGCGCGCAGGTATGTACGCCGAGAAATCCCTGCTCCGGGAGTACCTGGAGGCCCTGCTCATCGCGGTGATCTTCGCGACCTTCGCCCGCACCTGGGTGCTGCAGGCGTTCAAGATCCCGTCCGGGTCGATGGAGAAGAACCTGCTGATCGGCGACCATATCCTGGTCAACAAGTTCGTCTACGGGCCGACGCTCTCCCCGCTGGAGGAGAAGCTGCTGCCGATCCGCAAGGTACGGCGGGGGGACATCGTGGTCTTCAAGTACCCCGAGGACCCCAACCGCGACTTCATCAAGCGGTGCATGGGCCTGCCCGGGGACACGATGAAGATGATCGACAAGGACCTCTACATCAACGGCAAGCACGTCGACGACTCCTCGTTCACCTACTACGCCGACTCCGAGAGCTATCCGCGCGACCTCTTCTTCCACGCCAAGCGGGTGCGCGACAACTTCGGCCCCAAGAGCGTCGCGCCCGGCACCTACTTCTGCATGGGCGACAACCGCGACAACTCCAACGACTCCCGCTACTGGGGGACGGTGCCCGAGAGCTACGTCAAGGGGCGGGCGTTCATGGTCTACTGGTCCTTCGCCAGCGACGACGAGACGAGCGAGGGGGCGGAGTGGCCGGGCTACGGCGGCAAGCTGCGGCAGATCGGCCACATGGCCCTGAATTTCTTCCCGCGAACGCGATGGGATAGAACCTTTCGCATCGTGCGATAAACTACCCTCCAACGAATCCTTACGGAGGGAGCCAATGCCACGACGGAGTTCCGAACGGGGCGAGGGGAATCTCGGGTGTATCCTCTGGTTGCTCGCGCTGGGCCTCGCGACCCTGATCGCCTGGAAAGCGGTGCCGGTCAAGATCCAGAGCACCCAGCTCTACGATTACATGGACGAGCTGGCCAAGTTCTCGGCCGCCCGCACGCCGCCTGACGAGCTCGCGAAGCAGATCGTCACCCGCGCCCGGCAGCTCGACATTCCACTCGAGAAGAAGGACGTCAAAATCATGCGGGACGGGGATCGCATCTTCATGGAGCTCGACTACACCGTTCCGGTGCAGTTCCCCGGCTATACGTATCAGTGGCACTTCCACCAGAAGCTCGACCGGCCGATCTTCATCGTCTGATGCGCGGCTGGCTGGCGATCCTCGGGGGTGGCTTCGCCCCCGGGGCGCTCGCCGGGATCCAGCTCGCCGGGCTGATCTTCTATCTCAATCCGCACCTGCCGTTCGCCTTCGGCCCGGTGCTGCGCGGGAGCCTGATCTACGGCACCCTGATCGGCGCGATCAGCCTGGCGCTGCACCTGCCGTTCACCTGGAGGCGGCCGCGGCGGGCCCGGCGCGCGCTCGCCTGGACCTTCACGGCCGCGCTCGCGGTCTCCGCCCTGCTCGACTGGGCCCACGCCTCCTATTTCGCCTACTTCCTCCCCCCCGGCATCAACGACCGCCTGATCAAGACGGCCCTCTGGCTCACCCTCGGCACGCTGATCGCCTTCTACACCGCGCTGCTGCACTCGCTCAGCCGCCGGCGCTACGGCCGGCGCAGCCGCTGGGGGCTGACGCTGGTCGCGGCGCTCTCGATCTACGCCATGGTCGAGCGCCGGGAGGCGTTTCACCCGCGCCCCGCGCCCACCCCCCGCCCCGCGGTGGTGGAGGCCGGCCAGCGCCCGAAGCTGTGGGTGATCGGCATCGATTCGGCGACGCTCGACGCCATCCTCCCCCTGGCCGGCCAGGGGCGCCTGCCGTTTCTCGCCACGGTGCTCCAGAACGGCGCCTACGGCCGGCTGAGCTCGATCGTGCCGACGCGGCGCGACGCGCTGTGGACCACGCTCGCCACCGGCAAATACCCGTTCAAGCACGGCATCACCGGCCGGCGCTCCTACCCGGCGCCCTTCCTCGCTCCCGGCGCCGAGCTGCGCCTCCTCCCCACCGGGATCTCCTTTCAGCGCTGGGGCGTGCTGGGCGCCAGGCCGCTGCCGGCGGGCACGCCGCGGCGCGAGGCGCTGGCGCTCTGGGAGATCCTGCCGCGGCTCGGCGTTCCCGCCGGCGTGGTCGGCTGGCCGGCGGCCAACCCGGAGGCCGGCGAAGCCACTTTCGCGCTCGGAGAAGATGCTTTTTCGGGGGACCCCGACCCGGACCTCCGGCGGCAGACGACGGCCCTGAGGCTCGCCGCCGAAAATCCCGCGGGTCGAGGCGGTCTTCCTGCTGCTGCCGGGGTTGCGCGAGGTGTCGCGGCGCTGGTTCGGCGGCTTCAACGCCGTGCAGTTCGAGGGCAGGCAGGAAGCGGAGGCGGACCGCGCCGCGGCCGATCGGGTCGCCGATTACTACCGGCGGCTCGACGGCTTTCTCGCGGCGGCCTGGGAAGGCGGCGAGGGCCCGCGGTCTGCTGGCGGTGGTCTCCCCCTATGGGGTCACTCCCCCGGGGTGGCTGAGGCGGCAGATGGCGCCGGGAACGGCGCTCGGCGGCGAGTTCCAGGGGGGGCCGGACGGCGTCCTGCTCCTCTACGGCGAGGGGATCCGCCCCGGGGCCCTGCTCACCGGCGCCCGGCTGGTCGACGTGGCGCCCACGCTGCTCTACGGTCTGGGCTTCCCCGTCTCGCGCGAGCTCGACGGCCAGGTGCTCACCTCGGCGTTCGACAAGAGCTTTCTGGCGCGGAATCCGGTAGCGGTTTTTCCCGCTTATGAGGGGCTGGCGCGGGCGCCAAGGAACTGAAAAGCACAAGGACAAACACGGACAAACACGGACGAACACGAAGCCAGGCTGTCTGTCCTTGTAAGTCCGTGTCACGTCCGTGTTGTTCTCAAGCCTTCGCCACCAGCTTGGGCCCGGCGCCCGCCGGCCGGGCCTCGCGGCTCATCGAGCAGCGCCCTTCGAAGGTGGCGCCGTCCTCGATGATCAGCGAGGGCGTGTCGATCTCGGCGAATACTTTACCGCTGGGGGCAATTTGTACCTTGCGCAGGGCACGGATAATCCCCTTTACCGTGCCGGAGATGAAAACCTGTCCCGCCCGGATCTCGCCGTCCATCTCCCCGGCTTCCCCGACGATCAGGTCACCTTCCGACTCCACCGTGCCGGTGAGCTTGCCGTCGACGCGGAAGGAGGCGTCGAAGCGCAGCTCCCCCTGGAGATGACTGCCGCCGTCGAGAAAGCCATTGAGGTCGCTCTGCTTACCGTCCGACTTGAAGATCATCGGTTCTCTCCCCGCTCGATCAGTACGTCGAAAAGCCGCATCAGCTCCTCCTCCGAGTGGAAGTGGATGCGGAGCTGCCCACGCTGGCCACCCTTGCCCTGTCGCATGATCTCGACCCGGGTCTGCAGGCGGCGGGTGAGCCGCTCCTCGGCGGCGGCGGTATGGACCTCGACCGGACGGTCCGGCTTCTTGGTTTTGGGTCGCTCCTCCCGGGGCGCGGCGGCCAGCCGCTCGAGATCGCGGGCGGAGAGCCCGTCGCGCACCGCGCTGTCGGCGAGCCGGATCTGCTCCTCCTGATCCTGCAGGCCGAGCAGCGGGCGCGCCTGGCCGGCGGTCAGCCTGCCCTCGCGCAGCAGATCGAGCACATCGTCCGGCAGGCGCAGCAGGCGCAGCGAGTTGGTGACCGTGGTGCGCGCCTTGCCGACGCGGGCGGCCACCTCCTCCTGCGAGAGGCCGAACTTCTCCTGCAAGGCGGCGTAGGCCTCGGCCTCCTCGATCGGGTTGAGGTCGCTGCGCTGCAGGTTCTCCACCAGGGCGAGCTCCAGCAGCTCGCGGTCGTCGGCGACCTGGCGGACGACCACCGGAACGGCTTCGAGCCCCGCCTTCCGGGCCGCCCGCCAGCGGCGCTCGCCGGCGATGATGGCGTAGCCGTCCCCCTCGGCCGTCACCACCAGCGGCTGAATCACCCCCTGGGCGCGGATCGACGCCGCGAGGTCCTCGATCGCCGCGTCGTCGAAGCGCGTGCGCGGCTGGAACCGGTTGGGGTGCAGGCGATCGATGGGGAGCGTGCGCACCGGCTCCTCCGGCTTCGGCTCGGCCTTCTCGATCAGCGCGTCGAGGCCGCGCCCGAGCCCGCGCTTTTTCGTCGCAGTCTTGCTCTCCGCTTTATTCTCGATGCTGCCGGCCATCATGCCGCCCTCCGCAGGAACTCGCGCGCGAGCGCCAGATAGGCCACGGCGCCGCGCGACTTGATGTCGTACTGGAAGATCGGCAGGCCGTGGCTCGGGGCCTCGGCGAGCCGGATGTTGCGGGGGACGACCGTCTCGAAGACCTTGCCGGCGAAGTGGGAGCGGATCTCCTCGGCGACGTCCTTCGACAGGTTGGTGCGGTCGTCGTACATCGTCAGCAGGATGCCGGCGATCTGGAGCGCCGGATTGAGACCTCCCTGGATGCGCTCGACGGTGGCCAGCAGCTCGCTGATCCCCTCCAGTGCGAAGTATTCGCACTGGAGCGGCACCAGGATGCCGTCCGCGGCGGTGAGCGCGTTCACCGTCAGGTGGCCGAGCGACGGCGGGCAGTCGAGAAGGATCGTGTCGTAGCGGTCCGCGACCTCGGCGAGAACGCCCTTCGAGGCGCCGCTCCCAGCCGCTCTCGCCGACGAGTTCCACCTCGATGCCGACGAGGTCGCGCTGCGCGGGAACGAGATCGAGATTGGGGAACCCGGAGGGGCGGATCGCCGCCGAGATCGGCACCTCGCCGGACAGCACGTGGTAGAGGTGCGGCGCGGCCGCCTTGATGCCGAGGCCGCGCGTGGCGTTCCCCTGCGGATCGCTGTCGACGAGCAGGACGCGCCGCTCGAGGGCGCCGAGGCCGGCGCCGAGATTGATGGCGGTGGTGGTCTTGCCGACCCCACCTTTCTGGTTCGCGATGGCGAGAATCATGGTTCGGTCTGGTTCAAAGGCCCGGGAGAGGCGCGGCGCAGCGCCAGGATGCGCCGTTTCTCGCTCCCCGCGAGCGGCAGGCTGCCGCAGGAGACGAGCTCCGCCGGCAGCTCGGGATCGTGCTCACCCGCCCACAGGAGGACGCGCCCGTCCGCGTCCAAGCGGTTCGCGAGGGCTCTCCAGGTCTCGGGATCGAGGCGCAGGGCCCGCGAGGTGATCACATCGATGGTCTCCGGCAGGCCGGAGGGCAACGGAACCTGGACTCTAGCATCGAGGCAGCGGCAGGGCAAAGCGGCCTTGCGGGCGGCGGCGGAGAGAAAGGCCCACTTGCGCTCGCGCGCCTCGACCAGGGTCATCTCCAGCCCGGAGCGGGCGGCGGCGAGGACGAGGCCGGGAAAACCGGCGCCGGAGCCGAGGTCGAGCCCGCGCCGGGCGCCCGCCGGCAGCAGGGGGAGCGCGGCCAGCGACTCGCCATAGTGGCGGGCGAGGATCTCCTCCCGCGTGCCCGGCCCGATCAGGTTCGTCCGCCGGTTCCAGAGCGCGAGCTCACGATAGTGGGCCAGCAGAGCGGCGATCGCCTGCGTCGTCGAGCGGCTCCGGGGAGAGCTGGCGGATCTCCTTGGCGAAATTGGCGCGCGAGATGTCGGGGAGGACGAAGGCCATGGCTGGGGGATCTTAGAACGCGAGGACTGTTTCACGTGAAACACGGGGCGGAGATGCCGAGCGGCATGTTTCACGTGAAACGTCGCCCTAAAAGAAAAAGCCGGCTGAAAGCCGGCTCTCTCCACGATCGTTACCGTAAGGCTGCTACGCCGGCCGGACCATGATCCGCTTGAAGTACCCGTCCCCTTCGCTCTCGGTGACCACGTTGGGATCGTCCGCCAGGGTAGTATGGATGATCCGCCGGTCGCCCGGGTTCATGGGCTCCAGGACCCGCGGCTTGCCACGCTTGCGGACCTCCTCGGCCACGCGCTGGGCCAGGCTGCGCAGGCGCTCCTCCCGGATCTCGTGGAAGTTGTCGCAATCCACCCGCACGGCGGTGGTCTCGCCGCCGCTCAGCGAGCGGATCATCCGCGGCAGCAGGTGCTCGATCGCCATCAGGATCTCGCCGTCGTCCGCGAAGCACCAGTCCACATCCTCCCCCACGAGATCCACCTCCAGCCGCTCCTCCCCCTGGAAGACCCGCGGCTTGAGATCCAGCCCCGCGAGGCGGACCAGCAGGTTCGCCGCCTTCATCGCGGCTTCACCCATCGGTCCGGCCGCCTCCGGATAGCGCTCGGAGATCCCCCGCGGCCGCTCCGGCAGCGTCACCAGATCACCTTCCGGACTTACTTGCTGATTGGACCTGCGGGCTCGTCGCCGCCTGACGGAACGGCTCCGCCTCCGGCAGGCGCGGCGACCGGGGCGCGAAATCCCGCTCGCGCCGGCGGGGGCGTTCGCCGCCGCTATCGCCGCCGCGCCGCTCCCTCGGGCCACCGCGGCCGCCGCGGCCACCCCGATCGCCGCCGCGATCGCCACGCGGCTCGCGCGGCGGACGGGCTTCCCGCGCCTCCGGCGCTCGCGGCGGCGCGGCGGCAGGAGCCACGGGGGAAGTGCTCCCCCTTCCCTCTTCCACATCGGCCTGGGGCAGCGGCGCCGCCTCCGGCCGCGTCCGGTACGCGGAGGGCACCGGCGGCGGCGAGGTGCGGGTCGCGGCCGGGACCGACACCGGCGTCTCCCGGCGCGGGTTCTCGGGATCGACCTCGATCACCACCTTGCGGCGGGTCTTCAGGAAGCCGTGGCGCTTCTCGAGGCTGCGATAGGCGACGTAGCTGGGGTCGAGATTGAAATAGTTGGCGGCCTGAACCAGAGCCTGTTGCAGGGTGTCGCCGGAAAAATAGCGTCGCTTGGCGTCGTTCATAGGGATGGGTCTCTCAGGGGGAGGCGCGCTCACGCCGCTTCCCGCTCCCGCAGACTGTTGTAAACCTGAAGTTGAATGATGGTCAAGACGTTGTTGGTGAGCCAGTAGAGCACCAGCCCGCTGGGAACGCCGAGGAAGAAGAAGGTCATCGCCACCGGCATGATCTGGAACATCCGCCGCTGCATCGGATCGCCCGCCTGCGGGCCCATGCGGACCTGGATGAGTTGCGTGACGCCCATGATGATCGGCAGCGCGAGGTAGGGGTCCGCCGCCGAGAGGTCATGGATCCACAGCATCCAGGGCGCGTGGCGCAGGTCGACCGCGGTCGACAGCAGGCGGTAGAAGGCGAACAGGATCGGCATCTGGATCAGCAGCGGCAGGCAGCCGCCCGCCGGGTTCACCCCCGCCTCCTTGTAGATGCCCATCACCTCCTCGTTCATCTTGCGCTGCGCCTCGAGGTTCGGCTTGCCCGCCTTGTCGCGCAGCTTCTGGCGGTAGCGGTCGCGGACCGCCTGCACCTTGGGGTTGAGCTCCTGCATCTTCCGCATCGACATCGTGCTGCGGTGGGTCAGCGGCAGGAGCACCAGCTTGATCAGGATCGTCAGCAGCACGATCGCCCATCCGTAGTTGGCGACGATGTGGTCGTGGATCCAGTGCAGGGCGACGAGCAGCGGCACCACCAGCGGCTTGAGGGTGCCGAGCTCGATCGTCTCGTCGAGGCCGTAGGGGAGGCTCTTCAGCCGGTCGTAATCCTTCGATCCCCAGTAGGAGGCGAGCGCCATGTGGTCCCCGGCCGGCCGCAGGACGGCGGCGAACTCGCGGGGGAGCTTCTTCTCATCACCGGAGATCTGGTCCTTGTTCGGCACCGGCAGGAAGCGCGGCGCGCCCCCCTTGTCGCCGGTCTCCACCATCAGGGGCACGAGGATCGCGCGGTCGACCGCCGCCTGCGGAACCACGGCCGAAAGGTAGTAGGTGTCCCCGACCCCCACCCAGGCGAGCGAGCGCCCGGGGATGTCGACAGGGTCGAACGCGCTGCCCGGGTCGACGGTCTCGTAGTCGCCGCCGGCCTTGTAGACGGCCCGCCGGTGCTCGTAGCGGCTCTTCATCTCCTCGGCCGACGGGTTGCGCACGCCGGGACCGAGCAGCAGGCCCCAATCGGCGCGGCCCGGCACCCGGACGTCGGCCGCCAAGAGCCCCCGGTCGTCGAACCGGAAGGTCTTCTCGGCGACCCCGAGCGGGCCGCTGTAACGAAAAGTAACCGAACGGCCGTCCGTCCCGCGCTCGGTCCTGAACAAGGCCTGGTTCAGGGGGCTTGGCTGGAGGCCGTTGGCGGTGGTGAGGGAGTAGGGGTAGTCGAGGCCCGCCCGCTGGCGCACCAGCTCCAGGACACCGCTCTTCGGGTCCGATTTCTCCGGCGCCATCATCGAGAGGAGCTGCGCGCCCCGGTTGGTGAACACCGCGACGGTCCGGCCGGACTGGAGGGTGACCTTCTCCTCGGCCGCCGCCGCGACCGGGGCTGGAGCCGGCGCGGCCGTCACCGCGGGCTGGCCCGGAACGGCGGCGGCGAGCCGCCGGCACCGAAGGAGCGCCCGGCGCGGGGGCGGGGGCCGCCTGCCGGCTCTGGGCCGCCGGCGGCTCCGGCGGCTTCGGCTTCGCCGGCGGAAAGAGGGTGTACCAGATGGCGATGACCGCCAGCGAGAGCACGAAGGCAAGGAGCAACCGGCGAGTTTCCACGGGGATTCAGAGTCCTTTTCGTTCGTATGTCTACGGGGGCTCGGGGCCGCGCTACGGCAGGTCGAGGCCGCCCGGATGAAAGGGTTGGCAGCGCATCAGCCGGCCCGCGGTGAGAAACCCGCCGCGCCAGGGGCCGTGCTTGAGGATGGCGAGGCGGGCATATTCGGAGCAGGTCGGAGTGAACCGGCAGGAGCGCGGCAGCAGCGGCGAGAGGCGCCGTTTGTAGACGCCGAGCAGGTAGATGAGCAGGCGCGTCATCTGGCCGGCTCCCGCCGCTCGCGCAGGCCCCCGAACAGCCGCAGCAGCTCCGCCCGCAACGCCGGAAAGTCGCTCTTGCCGGCTTCCGGCTTCAGATGGACCACCAAGTCGAGAGCGGGGAGGCTGCCGCGGTCCTGCCATCGCCGGTAGACCTCTTTGATCCTGCGCTTGAGCCGGTGACGCACCACCGCCTTGCCGACCTTCCGGCTGGCGGTGATTCCAATCCGGGGATGCCCGAGCTGATTTGGAACGAAGTAGAGGATGGCGAACGATCCGTGCCGCCTGCGACCTGTTCGGTAGCAGCCGAGGTAGTCCTTCCGTCGCCGCAGTCTCTCTTCAGAGGTCAGGCGTTCGCCCGCCGCGCCCGTGACAGGCCCCGGCGGGAGACGATCGCCCGCCATCAGACGCTCAGGCGCTTGCGTCCCTTCTGGCGCCGCCGCGCGATCACCGCGCGACCGTTGCGGGTGCGCATGCGCACCAGGAAGCCGTGGGTCCGCTTGCGCCGACGGTTGTTGGGCTGAAAAGTCCGTTTCACGTGTGGCCGCCTTCTTCGAAGTCGAGGTCATGGATCGCGGGACCGCCGGCTGGTCCGGAACCGCCCGCTCGGTTGGAACGAAACCCGTAAAGTATTGCACCGCAGGGGAGTACGTCAAGGACGCCCGTCCTTCAGCGGCAGACGAAACAGCGAATGGCGGAGAGGGTGGGATTCGAACCCACGGACCGGTTGCCCGGTCAACGGTTTTCGAGACCGCCCCATTCGACCGCTCTGGCACCTCTCCGGTTGTCTTACGTTTGAGATCGATGGCGGAGAGAGTGGGATTCGAACCCACGGTAGAGTTTCCCCTACACACGCTTTCCAAGCGTGCTCCTTAAGCCACTCGGACATCTCTCCCGATCCTTCCAAAGAACCCTGCCGCTCACGGCCTGCGCCGCAGCGACGCGAAGAAGCCGCGCAACAGCGCGGCGCTCTCACTCTCCATCACGCCGGCCGTCACTTCCAGCCGGTGGTTCAACCGCGGGTCCTGGACCACGTTGCCCAGGGTGCCGCAGTAGCCGGCCTTCGGATCGGGCGCCCCGTAGACCAGCCGCTCGACGCGGCCGTTGACCAGGGCTCCGGCGCACATGGCGCACGGCTCGAGGGTCACGTACATCGTGCACCCGACAAGCCGCCATCCGCCGGCGGCCGATGCCGCCTGCCGGATCGCCAGGATCTCGGCGTGCGCCAGCGGGTCGCCGTCGGTCTCGCGGCGATTGTGGCCTCTCCCCACCACCACCCCGTCCCGGACCACCACCGCCCCGATCGGCACTTCACCGATCTCGGCGGCTCGCCTCGCCTCGGCGAGGGCCTCCATCATCCAGACCTGATCTTCGGGTCTTTCCAAGAGATGCCGCCGCCCCCGCCCAAACGGGAACGCGTATGTTACCCGAGAATTTCCGCGGCGCAAAACCGCCGGGGCGGGCGACTGCGAAAAAACGGCCCGGGGAATTCCGCCCGCCGCCCCCCGGTTGGACCTCCAGCACGTGTTCTTTACTTCCCCGATCCCACGACGTAGCATGAGGGCCTTGCAGTGGCCCACGAAGGGTTCGGGTCCTGTGCATCGGCCACTACCGAACCTCGTCAGGCCCGGAAGGGAGCAGCGATAAGGTATGCGGTCGAGTGCCGCAGCTTCACCGGAACCCTTCGTCGACCACTGTCACCTCCAAATCCCATGACGTATCAGGTCCTCGCGCGCAAGTGGCGCCCGCAGAATTTCTCCAGCCTCGTCGGCCAGGAGCCGATCGTTACGGCTTTGCGCAACGCCCTGCAGGAGGGGCGCATCGCGCAGGCCTATCTCTTCTCCGGCATCCGCGGCGTCGGCAAGACGACGGCGGCGCGCGTGCTCGCCAAGGCGCTCAACTGTGAGCGCGGCCCCGCCGCCGACCCCTGCAACGAGTGCATGCCCTGCATCGAGATCACCCGCGGCTCGGACCTCGACGTCATCGAGGTCGACGCCGCCACCTACTCGAAGGTCGAGCAGGTCCGCGATCTCACCGAGAGCCTGAAGTACGGCCCGGCGCGCAACCGCTACAAGGTGGTGGTGCTCGACGAGATCCACCGCCTGTCGCGGCAGGCGTTCGACGCCCTGCTCAAGATCGTCGAGGAGCCGCCGCCGCACCTGGTCTTCATCTTCGCCACCACCGAGATCGACGCCGTGCCGGCGACGATCCTGTCGCGCTGCCAGGAGTTCCACTTCCGGCGCGTGCCGTCGCCGGCCCTGGCGGCGCACCTGCGGACGATCTGCGAGGCCGAGGCGATCCAGGCGAGCGACACGGCGCTGCGGCTGATCGCCCGCGCCGGCGAGGGGAGCGTGCGCGACTCGGTCGCCCTGCTCGACCAGCTCGCCACCTTCGGCTCCGGCGCGATCGCCGACGAGGACGCCGTGCGGCTCCTGGGCGGCCTCGACACCGCCCTCTTCCAGACGCTGATCGCCGGCATCCTCACCGGCGACTCCGCGGCGGTGAGCGCCGCCGTCCGCCGGATCGAGGACGAAGGCTGGGACCCGCGCCACGTCTACGGCCAGTTCCTCGCCTTCTGCCGCGACGCGCTCCATCTCGCCATGGGCGGCTCGCCCGGGCAGGTGGACCTCCCCGGCGAGGAGGCCCAGGCGCTCGCCACCACCGCCCGCGCCAGCGGCTACGAGAACCTGCTGCGGCTGATGAACCTGCTGCTGACCAGCGAGCCGATCGTGCGCCGCAGCGACACCGGCGCGCTGGCGGTCGAGATCGCCTGGCTGCGCGCCGCCGAGCTGCCGAAGCTCACCCGGGTGGAGGAGATCCTCGCCGGTACGATTGCCGGCGCCGAGGCCGTCCGGCCCGCCGCCGCGCCCAGGCCCGCTCCGGCGCGCCCGCTCCTTCACGGAGCCGCGCCCCCGAGCCGCCCCCCCGGGCCGCCGCGCCGCCGCCGCAACACAGCAGCAGCAGCCGGCCCCGAAACCCGCCGAGACGGCGCCCCGGGCCGAGCCGCCGCCGCAGCAGTCCTCGCAGCCGCCGCGGCCCGCCGCCCCGCCGCCGGGCCGGCAGGGCGATCCGATCACCGCCTTCAAGGAAGAGGCCGGCAAGCGCAAGCAGAACATCGGCGGCTTCCTCGACGCCGCCGAGGACATCCGCTTCGAGGACGGCCGCGTCACGGTCTTCTGCCCGGGCGGCGACACCTATCTGCGCACCCGTCTGGACGCCAACCGCGCCATTCTGGGGGAGGCGGCGGCCGCGGTCTGGGGTCCGGAGACCCGACTTGATATCCTGGAGAGCCGCAACGCGCCCAAGGCCCCCGCCGCGGAGACGAAGACCGGGCCGGTCCAGCAGGTGGAGCAGATCCCGACGGTGCAGGCCGTCCTCGATATCTTCAAAGGGCGGATCGAAACGGTGGAAGAGCACGGCAGCTATACGGAGGATTGAAACGATATGAGCAGCATGCAGAAACTGATGAAGCAGGCTCAGGAGATGCAGGAGCGCCTGCAGCGCGAGCTGAACGAGCTGGTCGTCGAGTCCAGCGTCGGCGGCGGCATGGTGACCGTCCGGATGAGCGGCCACAAGCAGCTCGTCGGCTGCAAGATCGACCCCGAGGCGATGGACAAGGACGATCCGTCCGATGCTCGAGGATCTGATCGTCGCGGCCGTCAACGAGGCCGGCCGCAAGATCGAGGAGACGATGCAAGGCAAGATGGGGTCGCTGGCGTCGAGCATGCCGGGCCTCTTCTAGCCCGCGCGTCGAGACGATGTCCGACCCCCTGGCCCGGCTCATCGGGCGAGCTGTCCCGGCTTCCGGGGATCGGTCCCAAGACCGCGACCCGCCTCGCTCACTATCTCCTCAAGGTGCCGGCCTCGGAGGCCGAGGCCCTGGCGCAGGCCATCGTGGAGGTCAAGGAGAAGCTCTTCCACTGTTCGGTCTGCAACAGCATCACGGCCGTCGATCCTTGCCGCTACTGCGCCGACGAGCGGCGGGACCGGGGCCGGATCTGCGTCGTCGAGGAGGCGTTCAACCTCGAGCCGATCGAGCGCACGGGCGAGTACCACGGCCTCTACCACGTCCTGCTCGGGGCGCTGTCCCCGCACCGGGGGATCGGCCCCGACCGCCTCGCCATCCCCGGCCTGCTCGCGCGGCTGGAGGGGATCGAGGAGGTGATCCTGGCCACCAATCCCAACGTCGAGGGGGAGGCGACCGCCATGTATCTCGCCCGGCTGCTCAAGCCGCGGGGGGTGAAGGTCACCCGCCTGGCCTTCGGCATGCCGGTCGGCGGCGACATCGAGTACACCGACGAGGTGACGCTGGGCCGCTCGCTCGCCGGCCGGCGCGAGATGTGACCTTCGGCGACCTCCCCCCCGAGATCGTCGTCCCGCCCCCCGGGCCGCGCTCGCGCGAGCTGTCGGCCGCCCTCGGACGGCTCGAGGCTCCCGGGATCAACACGCTCGTGGGTGGCGAGCCCGCGATCCTCTGGGAAGAGGCGCGGGGCGCCAACGTCCGCGATGTCGACGGCAACCTCTATATAGACCTCACCTCGGGCTTCGGCGTCGCGGCGGTCGGCCATCGCCACCCGCGGGTGGTGGCGGCGGTGCGCGAGCAGGCCGGCCGGCTCCTCCACGCCCTGGGGGACGTCATGGCCCATCCGCTGCGCGTCGAGCTCGCGCGGCGGCTGGTGGAGATCGCGCCGGTCGACGAGCCGCAGGTCTTCTTCGCGATCTCCGGCGCCGAGGCGGTCGAGATCGCCCTCAAGACCGCCCTCGGCGCCACCGGCCGGCCGGGCATCCTCGCCTTCGAGCCCTCCTACCACGGCACGACGCTCGGGGCGCTCAACGTCACCTCGCGGGAGGAGTTCCGCGCCCCCTTCGCCGCCCACCTCCACGGCCACGTCCGCCGGCTCCCCTTCGGCGGCGATCTGGCGCGGGTGGCGGAGATCCTGGAGAGTGAGGAGATCGGAGCCGCGATCGTCGAGCCGATCGTCGGCCGCGAGGGGGTGCTGATCCCCCCCGCCGGCTGGCTCTCGGGGCTCGCCGAAATCTGCCGGAATCACGGCACGCTGCTGATCGCGGACGAGATCTTCACCGGCTTCGGCCGCACGGGGAGCCTCTTCGCCGTCGAGCACGAGGGGGTGCGGCCGGACATCCTCTGCTGCGGCAAGGCGCTGGGAGGCGGACTGCCGATCGCCGCGGTGATCGCCCGCCGCGACCTCTTCCGCTGCTGGGAGACCCCCGGCGAGGCGCGCCACACCGCCACCTTCCTCGCCAACCCGCTCGCCTGCGCCGCCGCCCTCGCCGCGCTCGACGTCCTCCAGGAAGACGATCTCGCCGCCCGGGCCGCCCGCCTTGGCGACATCCTCGGCCGGCGCCTCGCCACCTGGCCGGAGCGCTTCCCCGCCGTCGAGGAGATCCGCGGCCGGGGGCTCCTCTGGGGGGTCCAGCTCCGCGCGGCGGAGACCGCCAAGAAGTGGATGCTCGCCGCCTGGTCGCGCGGCGTCCTCCTCCTCGCCGGCGGGCCGGAAGGGCGGGTGGCGCAGATCGTGCCGCCGCTGACGGTGAACGAGGAGCAGCTCGCGACGGCGGTGGAAATTCTGGAGGAGTCCTTGAAATCGGCGAACGGAGAGTCTTAGCGGCCCAAAAACCGGCCGCGAGGCTCGACGCCACCTGTTTTCCCAGGACGGCCGTCGTTTTCCGCCCTCCAGACGGATTTTCTGGCTGGACGGCGCCGTTTTTAGCTGGACGGATGCCCGCCGTTCTTTCCCGGCGGCCGTCGTGGAGTTTCAGGTGTCCGTCTTTCTATCCACGCCGCCGTCTTCGTAAGACGGTGCCCGTCCCGCCATCCTCGCCTCCGTCTTTGTTTCCCGCGGGCTCCGTCTTTCTTCGCGCGGGTGCGTCCTGGCGTTCGAGGCCGATCGTCTTGCCCGCTTGCCGCCGATATACTGCGGCCCGCCATGCTCCGCACCCCCCGCTTCAAGATCGCGTTCATCGGCACCCACGGCGTGGGGAAGACCACGCTCTGCTATGGGCTCGCGGCGCGGTTGAAGCGGCGGGACGTGGCCATCGAGGTGGTCCACGAGGTGGCGCGGCGGTGCCCGCTGCCGATCAACGAGGAGACGTCGGTGGCGGCGCAGTCGTGGATCCTCCATACCCAGATCGCCGAGGAGCTGGTCGCCCAGACGCGGTATCCGGTCGTGGTCTGCGACCGCAGCGTGCTCGACAACTACGTCTACCTCCTCCTCGCCGCCGGCCGGCAGGAAGGGCCGGAGCGGCTGGTCGAGTACTGGCTCCAGGGGTACGACCTGCTGGTCCACGTCCCGATCGTCGAGACCTTGAGCCCGGACGGCGTCCGCTCGCCCGATCCCGGGTTCCAGCGCGCCGTCGAGGAGCGCCTGGTCCAGGAGGTCGCCGAGCGGCGGCTCCCCGTCCTGCAGCTCGACCCCGGGGCGCGGCCGGACTGGCTGGACACGGTCGAGCGGACGGCCTGGGAGCGGCTGCGGCCGGCCCAGTTGCCGCTGCCGTCCGTATAGCTGCCTTCCTGATAGAAAGAGCCCGACTCCGGCTACAATAGGCGCACCTTGGGAATTGAGAACCTTCTTCGCCGGTGGGAGATCTTCGCCCACTTCACGGACGAGCAGCTTGCCCAGCTCGCCCAGTGCTCCACGCGCAACCGTTTCCCGGCCGGCGCCATGATCGTCAAGGAGGGGGAGGAGACGCAGGACGCCTACCTCATCGAGAGCGGCGGCGTGCGCATCCAGCGCAAGACCCCCTACGGCCACTTCAGCCTCGCGGCCCTGGAGGCCGGCACCCTGTTCGGCGAGACCTCCTTCGTCGACCGCGTGCCCCGTTCGGGGGACGCGGTGACGACGATGGAGACGGAGCTGATCGGGCTCAATCCGATGGCGCTCTCGACGCTCATGGAGCGCGATCCCGCGCTTCAAGCTGGCCCTCTACTGGGCGTTCTGGAAGAGCCTGTCGGCCAAGCTCCGGCAGACCAACGCCAACCTCACCCAGTTCTTCTCGGAGACCGGCAAGCCGCCCGACGCCGTGCCCGCCTCCGGCGACGAGCGGACGGCCGAGTTCCGCGTCGACCTCGCCTCCAAGCGCAAGCTGTTCCAGGAGCAGAAGCTCTCCAGCATGGAGATCAACTTCCTCTCCTCCCTCTCGAAGGAGCGGAAGTACGGTCCCAACCAGGTGATCTTCCGCGAGGGGGAGATGGGCAACGAGATGTACGTGGTGCTCGAGGGGCGGGTGATGATCAGCAAGTTCATCCCCGGCGCCGGCGAGGAGGCTCTCGCCTTCCTCGAGCGCGGCGGCTACTTCGGCGAGATGGCGCTGATCGACAACGAGCCCCGCTCGGCCGACGCCAAGGCCCACGAGGGGGGCGCCGTGGTGCTGGTGATCTCCCGCGAGGTGCTCGAGGGGATCCTCGACATCAACAAGCTGTCGTCGATCCGGCTGCTGACCATCCTCTGCAATCTGGTGGCGAGCCGCCTGCGCGAGCTGGACGAGAAGATCATCGGCTGGTTCATCATCGCCGGCGGCTCGGGGATCTCCTGGCCGGTGCCGCCGCCGATGGAGTAGCCGACCCGTCATCCCGACGCCTCCAGCGCTCCCAGCACCTTCCCCACCAGCGACGACAGCGGCAGATTGGCGCGCCCGGCCTCGTCGAAGAAGCCGGCGGCCATCCCTTCCTCGCGCACTTCCCCACCCCAGGCGAGCTCGGCGCGGTGGATGTCGATCTCCAGATCGCGGTAGGTGATGCCGTGGCGCGCCCCGGCGATCCGGGGGCCTACGGTCCAGCGGCCGCCGTAGAGCTCGGCGAGGGCGGACTCGGGGTCCCCTGGCTCGGGCGTGCCGTTGCGCTCGCGGGTCGTCCACGGGCAGCTCCCAGGTGCCGGCGAGGAGGGTGCTGTCCTCGGGGCGGCGGAAGAGGAGCACGCCGGCCCCTCCTCGACCACGGCCACCAGGAGCCGGTGCCGCTCCCCTTCGCGCTTCACCTTCGGGATCGGATACCGCTCGGGGTCCCCCTCGCGCGCCGCCCGGCAGCCCGGGGCGCAGGGGACAGAGCAGGCACTTGGGACGGCGCGGCGAGCAGAGGGTCGCCCCGAGCTCCATCAGGGCCTGGTTGCTGTCGCCGGGGCGGGCGGGATCGAGCAGCTCGGCGGCGGCGGCGAGGAGCTGCCGGCGCGCGCCGCTGCCCGCGGATCCTCGTCGAGGGCGAGACAGCGCGAGAGGACGCGCTCGACGTTGCCGTCCATCACCGGCGCGGCGACCCCGAAGGCGATGCTCGCCACCGCCGCCGCCGTGTAGGCGCCGATGCCGGGGAGCGCCAGCAGTCCCTCGACGGTGGACGGAAACGCCGCCATCGCGGCGATCTGGCGGGCGGCCGCGTGGAGCTGGCGCGCCCGCCGGTAGTAGCCGAGACCGGACCAGAGAGTCAGCACTTCCTCGACCTCGGCCCGCGCCAGATCCCCGACGGTGGGAAATCTTTCCAGGAACCGCGTGTAAAAAGGGAGAACCGTCTCCACCCGGGTCTGCTGGAGCATGACCTCGGAGAGCCAGATCTTGTAGGGATCGCTCGTTCGCCGCCAGGGAAGGTCGCGGCGGTGCTGGTCGAACCAGGTCAGGAGATCTTCGGCGTGCCGCATCGCGTCATTCCAGACATGTACAACAGCCAATTTGGCAGGCGGGTGCCAGAAAAGAAAAAGCTCCCAGCTTGCGCTGGGAGCCCCCTCCTTCCCGAGGGAAGGAGGAAGTAGGGGGGGAGGCCCCATCTCTCCGGGTTGGCTATTGTGGCTGTACCCCTGTAGTTAGGGGATTAAGGTTGGAGTCAAAGAGGTTGAGATCACTAGGATCTCGAAAACAGGTGGGGTTTGTTAGGTTGGTCTGGAACTCTCCCCCTCGTCATTTCCTGTCTCTTGTCATCTGCAACAGCCGTGCCCGGTCGCGCATTCCAGCCTTCCGGTCGGCCACTTGCTTGCTCTTGCCTCAAAGAACGCCGGGAGAGGCCGGTTCCCCTCACCTCTCCCATCCCTCTCTCGCAACCGGCAGGGCCAAGGGAGCATTCCTGAAAAAAACCGCCCATAAAAAGAGAGGCCCCCTGGCGCTGGGCCAGAGGGCTTAAGGGGGGAGGTTCCTGTTTCGGGTTGGCTTGGGTGGCTCTACCCCTGATCAGGGGATCAAGGTGGGCTTGTTTGAGGACGAGATCGCGTTAGGATCTCTAAAAGGGTGGGACATAGGTTGGCTGGATGAAACTTCCCCCTCGGTTCCGACTAATTTGTACCCTGCTTCATCTGCAAGTCACATGCCCGGTGGAGGTCCACGGCCCGAGAGCCCATGAAATACGCGTTTGCGCGAAGCTCCCCCTGGAAGCCGGGCCAGGAACTCTGGCCAATCGTTCTCATTCGTACAAAGGCATTCCTCCGAGTTAGGCATTTCTACATAGGATCGTCCGCTCTACGGGGAGATGGGAGATGTCGGAGTTTCGGGAAGTCCGGACCGTCGGCTGGAAGGAGCATCTGGATCTTCCCGAGCTGGGGATCGTCCGCATCAAGGCCAAGGTGGACACCGGGGCCCGCACCTCGACGCTGCACGTCGATTCCGTCCGGCTGCTGGAGGTGCTCGCGGACGGCTCCGAGCGGGTGGAGCTGGTGTTCCGCCCCGACCGCCGCCGGCCGGACTGGCGGGTCCAGGCCGAGGCGCGGGTGCTGCGGCGGATGCGCGTCGTCGACTCGGGCGGGCACCCCGAGGTACGGCCGGTGATCGAGACGGAGATGGTGCTCGGGCCGGTGCGCAAGAAGATCCTGGTCACGCTGACCAACCGCTCCGGCATGCTGTTTCGTATGATCCTCGGCCGGAAGGCCCTGGAGGGGGACTTCCGGGTGGACGTCGCCGGCAAGTACCTGCTCCGCGAATGGCACCCCCGGAGGTCGCGCGGGCGAGAGGCGGAGAACCGATGAAGATCGCCATCCTGTCGCGCAAGGCGACGTTGTACTCGACCTCGCGCCTGATCGAGGCCTGCCGCCAGCGGGGCGCCGACGTGGCGGTGCTCGACCCGCTGCGGTGCGTGGTCAAGGTGTCGAAGAAGCGGCCGGAGGTCTTCCATGACGGCGAGCGGGTGACCGGCGTCGACGGGGTGGTGCCGCGCATCGGCGCCTCGATCACCTTCTACGGCCTCGCCGTGCTGCGCCAGTTCGAGATGATGGGGGTCTTCCCCGCCAACGAGAGCCAGGCGATCTCGCGCAGCCGCGACAAGCTGCGCAGCCTGCAGCTCCTCTCGCGCTATGACATCGGCATTCCGCCCACCGCCTTCGCCCGCAGCCGCGAGGACGTGCGCTCGGCCATCCGCCGGGTCGGCGGCGCGCCGGTCATCCTCAAGCTGCTGGAGGGGACGCAGGGGATGGGCGTCATTCTGGCCGAGTCGGCCAAATCGGCCGAGTCGGTGCTCGACGCCATGAGCTCGCTGGGGCAGAACATCCTGATCCAGGCCTTCATCGAGGAGGCGCACGGCACCGACTACCGCGCCATCGTCATCGGCGGCAAGGTGGTGGCGGCGATGGCGCGCCAGGCCGGCGAGGGGGAGTTCCGCAGCAATCTCCACCGCGGCGGCACCGCCACCGGCGTCGAGCTCGAGGAGGCCTACGTTCAGACCGCGATCCACGCCGCCGAGGTGCTCGGCCTCAACATCGCCGGGGTGGACATGATCCCCTCGAAGGACGGCCCGATGGTGCTGGAGGTCAACAGCTCCCCCGGCCTCGAGGGGATCGAGGGGGCGACCGGCGTCGACGTCGCCGGCGCGATGATCGGCTTCGTCCTCGAGCGCGCCCATCAGGGCCACCCGCGCACCCAGGGGCGGGGATAAAGATCAAGAGGATGAAGGCGCGCGAGCCCCTCTGCTTCGCCGGCACCCCCGTCGCCCTCGGCGAGACGGCCGAGCTGCGGCTGCGGGTGGCCGAGTCCTACGCCGCCGAGCCGGTGACGGTGCCGGTGACGGTCGTCCGCGGCGCGCCCGGTCCCACCCTGTTCGTCACCGCCACGGTCCACGGCGACGAGCTCAACGGCGTCGGCATCCTGCGCGGCCTGCTCAACGACACCGACTTCAGCGCCCTGAAGGGGACGCTGATCGCGGTGCCGGTCGTCAACGTCCCCGGCTTCCTCAACCAGGACCGCCGCCTCCCCGACCGCCGCGACCTCAACCGGAGCTTCCCCGGCAGCCGCAAGGGGTCGCTCACCGCCCGGCTGGCCGACGTCCTCTTCCGCGAGGTGATCCGCCAGAGCGACTTCGGCCTCGACCTCCACACCGCCGGCGGCGAGCGCACCAACTACCCGCAGATCCGCGCCGACCTCGCGGACCCCGCCGTGGTCGAGCTCGCCGGGGCGTTCGGCTGCCCGCTGATCGTCGGCGGCGCCGGACCCGAGGGGTCGCTGCGGCAGACGGCGGTGGCGGCGGGGGTGCCGACCGTGGTCTACGAGGCGGGGAGCGCCCGCCGCTTCGAACGGCCGTTCATCGAGGTCGGCATCCAGGGGGTGCTCAACGTCCTGCGCCATCTGAAGATGATGCCGGGGGAGCCCGCCTCGCCGCCGCTGCGGCTGTGGATCGAGCGCACGCGCTGGATCCGCTCCCGCAAGGGGGGGATCCTCGAGCTCGCGGTGGACCTCGGGGCGCCGCTGCGCCGCGGGCAGGCGATCTCGACCCACAGCAACCCCTTCGGCCGCGAGCGTAGCGTGCTCAAGGCGCCCTGCGCGGGGATCGTCCTCGGCCTCACCCAGCTCCCGCTGGTCCACCCGGGCGACGCGATCTGTCACGTCGCCCGCGTCGATCCGCAGGAGATGGACGCCTGGCGGATCTATTGGGAAATGGCCAGGAAACTACCGGGAAGAAGACAAGGGGATAGGATGCCGTCATGAAGAAGCTGCTCCTGATCTTCCTGTCCCTGCTCGGCGTGGCGGTGCTGGCGACCGTCGCCGGCATCCTGATGGGAGGGAAGGGGAGCGCCGTGGGCGAGGGCCCGACGGTCCTCGTCTGGCACCTCGCCGGACCGGTGCTGGAGCAGCGCGAGCCGCGCCTCCCCTTCAGCGACGCCGCGGCGCCGGTCAGCATCGCCGAGCTCTACCCGGCCCTCCGCGCCGCCCGCCAGGACGCCGGCGTGCGCGGTCTCGCCGTCTATATCCAGGAGGCCGATCTCGGCCTCGCCAAGGCCCAGGAGCTGCGGCGCCAGATGATGGCCCTGCGGCGGGCCGGCAAGTTCGTCGAGTGCTATCTGGAGACCGCGGGCGAGGGATCGAACGGCACCCTCGCCTACTATCTCGCGACCGCCTGCGAGAAGATCTACCTCGCCCCCGCCGGGGACCTCAACCTGCTCGGGCTCTACTCCGAGAGCCGGTTCCTGCGCGGCGCGCTCGACAAGCTCAAGATCGACCCGAACTTCAACCGCGTCGGCCGCTACAAGAGCGCCGTCGAGTCCTACACCGAGAACCAGTACAGCCCCGAGGCCGAGGAGGCGATCGCCGCGGTGCTCGACGGCTACTTCGCGCAGATCGTCGCCGCCATCGCCGAGGCGCGCCACAAGAGCGGCGCCGAGGTGCGGGCGCTGATCGACGGCGCCCCCTGGTCGGCCGAGGAGGCGCTGGCGCGCGGCCTGGTCGACGAGCTCTCCTACCCGGACGAGTTCAAGGACCACCTGGAGAAGCGGGCCGGGCGCAAGCCGTCCTACGTCGCCGTCGAGGACTATCAGCCCCGTCCGGTCCTCGCCGGCAAGCGGGTCGCCATCGTCTTCGCGCTCGGCACCATCGTCCGCGGCGACGGCGGCTCGGCTCCCTGGACGCAGGAGATCTACCTCGGCTCGGACGACTTCGCGACCGTGCTGCACGACGTCCGCGAGGACGGCTCGATCGCCGCGGTCGTGCTGCGCATCGACAGCCCCGGCGGCTCGGCCCTGGCCTCCGACTTCATGCTGCGCGAGATCGAGAAGCTCAAGGAGAAGAAGCCGGTCGTGGTCTCGATGTCCGACGAGGCGGCCTCGGGCGGCTACTACATCGCCGCCAAGGCCAGCAGGATCGTGGCGGAGCCGGCCACCCTGACCGGTTCGATCGGCATCTTCGGCGGCAAGTTCGTCACCCGCCGCTTCGAGGAGGAGATCCTCGGGATCGGCCACGCCACCCAGAAGCGCGGGGCCAACGCCGACATCTACTCCTCTCTCCAGCCCTACACGCCGCAGCAGGAGGCGCGGATCCAGCAGCTCATGGACCACACCTACCAGACCTTCATCGGCCACGTCGCCACCGGCCGCGAGATGAGCCGGTCGGCCGTCGAGGGGATCGCCGGCGGCCGGGTCTGGACCGGTGCCGCGGCCCAGAAGATCGGGCTGGTGGACGAGCTCGGCGGGCTCGACCGCGCCGTCGAGATCGCCCGCCGGGAGGCGCGGATCGGCGCCGGCGAGACGGTCGGCCTGGATTTCTACCCGTCGCCGCCGTCGTGGCTCGATCTCTTCCTGGAGAAACGGCAGCCGCGCCTCCCGACAGCTCTGGCGGAGGTTGTCAAGGGGCTTGAAACCGCCCCTCCCCGTCTGCTTGAATTGCCGCCGGAAGTGTCCAGAATCGCCCGTCCTTTTACTGAATTGTATAAGTATTGATTTTATTCATCTTGCAGGATTTTTCAAACATTGGTCCCGAGGGGCTTGCGGGCCGTCGCGGCTGTGTTATGATCTCTCAGGTCGCAGTCACCTAAGCCGCTTCGGAAGCAATCCTCTTCAAGGCAAGGATTTCCACAGCCTGTGGAAATTGTGTGGAAATAGTCTAGCTATCGCTGTCAGAGGTGTCATGTCGCAATCCTATTGGTCTCTTCTCCAGAGACAGCTTCAGCAGCAACTCGATCCCGACGAGTTCGCCACCTGGTTCCGCCCCTTGCGGGTTAGGTGAATGAGGACGGCCGCCGGCTGGTGCTGGTGGCTCCGAACTCACGGTTCCTCCACACGCTGGAGGAGAGCTACCGGCCGATGGTCGACCGGGCGGTCGCGGGTCTGGGGGATGCCGGATTCCAGGTCCTGTTCTCGCTCGACGACATCGAGGTCGCCGCCGCCTCTCCCCCGGAAGAGCCGATCACGCCGTCGAGCTTCAATCACAAGTACATGTTCTCCAGCTTCATCGAGGGGAAGTCGAACGAGTTCGCCCTGGCCGCCGCCAAGCGCGTGGCCGAGAACCCGTCGTTCTCCTACAACCCGCTCTTCCTCTATGGTGGAGTCGGCCTCGGCAAGACCCATCTGCTGCACGCGATCGGTCACGAGATCCAGCGCAGCCGGCCGCAACTGCGCGTGCTCTACCTGCCGGCCGAGCAGTTCGTCAACGAGCTGATCAACTCCATCCGCTTCGACCGCATGCCGGCCTTTCGCGAGCGCTACCGCACGATCGACGTGCTGATGCTCGACGACGTGCAGTTCCTGGCCAACAAGGAGCGGACGCAGGAGGAGTTCTTCCACACCTTCAATACGCTCTACACCAGCCAGAAGCAGATCATCCTCTCCTCCGACTCCTCGCCGCGGAACATCCCGACGCTGGAGGAGCGGCTGCGCAGCCGCTTCGAGTGGGGGCTGATCGCCGACATCCAGCCGCCGGACCTCGAGACCAAGGTGGCGATCCTGCAGCGCAAGGCCTCGCTCGAGGACATCCAGCTCCCCGAGGAGGTGGCGGAGTTCATCGCCCAGCAGGTGAAGTCGAACATCCGCGAGCTCGAGGGGTTGCTGACGCGGGTGATGGCCTTCTCCTCGCTCACCGGCAAGCCGCTCTCGCCGGCGCTCGCCCGCGAGACGCTCAAGGACATCCTCCCCGAGGAGGGGAAGCGCCCCGCCGCGGCCGAGATCATCAAGGTCGTCGCCCGCCACTACGACCTCAAGGTCTCCGAGATCAAGAGCAAGAGCAACTCGCGGCAGATCGTCATCCCGCGGCAGGTGGCGATGTACCTCTGCAAGAGGCTGACGGATCTTTCCTACCCGGAGATCGGCAAACTTTTCAACGACAAGCACCACTCGACGGTCATGTACTCCTGCGAGATGGTGCAGAAGAAGCGCGGCACCGACACGGATTTCGACCGTACCCTCCAGGGCTTCGAGCAGCACTTCGCCTAGGGCCATCCTCCTGGTGTGGCCCTTTTCTTCGCTTACCCCTCTTTGCCGGCATATTGCTTGCATTTCTTTTCGGCTGTCCACCAGGCCAGCGGTCTGCCTGGGGAAAACCTGCGGAGGGCGCTTCGGAAGCGTTGTGGAGCTTCTGCGGAATTTTTCTCCGGCTTACGGGTTTTCCTTCCGTCTCCTCAATCCGTCCACAGGTTCTGCACACCCCCCACCCATGAACCTAAGGCTCGGTGCTTGAGGCACTTAGACCCCTTTTCCCCATTTCCGCAGCGCCTACGTACTACTACTGCTATGCTATATTCAGATGTCTTCTAGAAGAGGAAGAGTGAATGGAGATCCGCGTCACCCGTAGCGAATTTCTGGGCGAGCTGGCCCCCATGCAGGGCATCGTCGAGCGCAAGACCACCATCCCGGTCCTCTCTCATCTGCTGTTGACCGCTCGCGGGGACAAGCTTCACCTGGCGGCGACCGACCTCGACGTCTCGCTCACCTCCTGGTGCGACGCCGACATCAAGCGCGAGGGGGGGATCGCCGTCCAGGCCAAGAAGCTGGTGGAGATCATCCGCTCGCTCACCGGCGAAGAGGTGCTGCTGATCCAGGAAGAGCCGCGCGTGCTCTCCATCCGGGCCGGCAAGTCGCGCTTCAAGATCCACGGCCTGGCGCCGGACGACTTCCCGACCCTCCCCAACGTCGAGGAGGGGCGCCGGGTCGACATCCCGTTCGCCGAGTTTCGCCGGATGGTCGCCAAGATCCTCTTCGCCGTCTCGGCCGAGGAGTCCCGCTTCCAGTTGAACGGCGCCCTGCTGAAGCTCAAGGAGGGCTCGATGGAGATGGTGGCGACCGACGGCCACCGGCTGGCCCTGGTCGAGGGGGGCCTCGAGAGCGCCAGCGTCGAGGACTCCGTCCTGGTGCCGCGCAAGGCGCTCCAGGAGCTGCAGCGCTTCGAGGGGGACGGCAAGCTCTCCTACGGCCGCGGCGAGCATCACCTCTCCTTCGGCCTCGAACGGCGGGAGCTGATCTGCCGCATCCTCGAGGGGACCTTCCCCGATTACGAGCGGGTGATCGCCAAGGACAACGACAAGAAGGTGATGTTCGACCGCAAGAACCTGATCGACGCCGTCCAGCGCGCCGCGCTGATGACCGGCGACCGCGCGCGCGCCGTGCGCCTGCAGTTCGCGCCCGACCAGGTGGTGATCTCGGCCGTCAACTCCGACCTCGGCGAAGCCGTCGAGGAGGTGGCCTGCGACTACGACGGTCCCGAGTTCCGGGTGGGGATCAACCCCGACTACCTGCGGGAGTTCCTCTCCGCGGTCGAGACCGAGAAGATCCGGCTGGAGCTCAAGGACGAGAACACGCAGTGCGTCGGCTACCCGCAGGACGGTCCGGACACCCGGTACCTCTGCGTGATCATGCCGATGCGGATCTGAAGTAGCGCCATGGTCCGGGGATGCGGCAATGATCCCCGGGCCATGCTCACCCGCCTCACCGCCCGCGACTTCCGCAACCTGGAGCCCCTCTCCTGGCAGCCTGGGGCGGGGTCCCATCTCCTGCTGGGCGGCAACGGAGCCGGCAAGACGAGCCTTCTGGAGGCCGTCTACGCGCTCGCCACCACCCGCAGCTTCCGCGCCGCCCAGATCGGCGACTGCGCCCGGCACGGCGCCGGCTCCTTCCACATCCAGGGGGAGATCGAGACCGACCGCCGCTCCACCCTGGAAGTCGGCTGGATGGATGGGCAGCGGGTGCGGGCGCTCAACGGCAAGGTGACGCCGCTCGCCGAGCATCTGGCCGTGCTCCCCGTGGTGGCCTGGACGGCCGCGGCGGAGGCCGAGGTGCTGGTGGGGGCTCCCAAGGCGCGCCGCCGCTTCATGGATCGCGGCGTCGTGGGGATCCGGCCGGTGGCCCTGGAGGTCCTCGGCCGCTACCGTGAGGCCCTGCGGCAGAAAAGGGGGCTCCTGCTCTCCGAGGGCGCCGGCATCGAGATCTGGAACGAGATGCTGGCCGCCACGGCCGCGGACGTCATCGCCCAGCGCCATCGCTACGTCGAGCTGCTCAAGGTCCAGCTCGCCCAGGTCCTCGACGCCTCCGGGCTCCAGTTCCCCGCCATCGAGCTGCGCTACCGCCCGTCGCCCGCCGCCGGCCTCGAAGGGGCGACCGTCATCGCCGACGCTCTCGACCGCATCGCCGACCGCGAGCGCCGGCGCCAGATGCCTCTGCTGGGGCCTCACCGCGACGAGCTCGAGATCCTCTGGGGGGGGCATGAGATCCGGCGCGTGGCCTCGGCCGGCGAGCGCAAGGCCCTCTCCCTGATGCTGCTGGCCGCCCACGGAAAAGTCATGGAGGAAGCCGGCAGGCCCCCCCTCTACATGCTCGACGACATGGACGCGGAGCTGGCGCCGCCGACCGTGACCGCCGTCTGGGGGATCTTCCGCGGCGCGTCCCAGCTCTTCGCCACCTCCAACCGCCCGCAGGTCTGGCTGACCCTGGACGTGGCGACGATCTGGGAGATGGAGCGGGGCGAGCTCAGGCTGCTCTCAACGTAGGAAGTCAGAGCCGAAAACCGGAAATCCGCGTCAGGGAATCTTTTACCCTCCTTTTCTTGTTGCAGGAGTACCCGAGGGCGCATGAAGAGAGCCCTCCACCGCCCGCGGAAATTCGGGTCTAAGCTGTTGAATTTTCAGCGCTAATCAGACTCGTAAGAAGGCACATTTAGTGGTATAATTTTCATATTCTCGGGCCCCTCCTCCCGCGGGGTTCCAACCCAAGCTTCAGGGATAGAACGGAGATCCTGTTTTGGCAGATCCACAGGCTACGTATACGGCTGACAACATTCAGGTCCTCAAGGGCCTGGAAGCTGTGCGCAAGCGTCCGGGCATGTACATCGGCGACACCGATGACGCGTCCGGCCTGCACCATATGGTCTTCGAGGTCGTCGACAACTCGGTCGACGAGGCCCAGGCGGGTTACTGCTCGCGGATCGACGTCACCATCCACACCGACAACTCGGTGACGGTGGAGGACGACGGCCGCGGCATTCCGGTCGACCTCCACAAGGAAGAGGGGCGCTCGGCGGCCGAGGTCATCATGACCGAGCTCCACTCGGGCGGAAAATTCGACAAGAACTCCTACAAGGTTTCCGGGGGTCTCCACGGCGTCGGCGTCTCGGTCGTCAACGCCCTGTCCGAGACCCTGGAGCTCGAGGTCAAGCGCGACGGCCAGGTCTGGTGCCAGACCTACCACCGCGGCTTCCCCGACGCGCCGATCCAGCCGGTGGGCGCGAGCGAGCAGACGGGCACCAAGATCCGTTTCTGGCCGGACGCCGAGATCTTCGCCATCCTCGAGTTCAACTACGAGACGCTGGCCACCCGGCTGCGCGAGCAGGCGTTCCTCAACCGCGGCATCCACATCCACCTCAAGGACGAGCGGACCGACAAGGAAGCCGACTTCGTCTACGCGGGAGGGATCTCCTCGTTCGTCGAGCACCTGAACCGCAACAAGGCGCCGCTTCACCCGCAGCCGATCCACCTCATGGACGTGCGCGACGACGGCACCGGTCCGGAGGCGGTCGAGGTGGCCCTGCAGTGGAACGACGGCTACCAGGAGCTGATCTACGCCTTCACCAACACGATCAACAACCGGGACGGCGGCACCCACCTCGCCGGCTTCCGGGCGGCGCTCACGCGGGCGATCAACGCCTACGCGAGCTCGAGCGGCCTGTCGAAGAACCTGAAGGAGAACCTGACCGGCGAGGACGTGCGCGAGGGGCTCACGGCGGTGATCTCGGTGCGCATCAAGGACCCCAAGTTCTCCTCGCAGACCAAGGACAAGCTGGTCTCCTCCGACATCAAGGGTTGGGTCGAGCAGGTGGTCTTCGAGCGGCTCAACACCCACCTGGAGGAGAACCCGCGCGAGGCGCGGCGGATCGTCGAGAAGTGCGTCGAGGCGGCGCACGCCCGCGAGGCGGCGCGCAAGGCGCGCGACCTGACGCGGCGCAAGGGCGCGCTCGACGCCTCGAACCTCCCCGGCAAGCTCGCCGACTGCTCGGAGCGCAACCCCGAGTTCGCCGAGCTGTTCCTGGTCGAGGGCGATTCCGCCGGCGGCTCGGCCAAGCAGGGGCGCGACCGGAAGTTCCAGGCCATCCTGCCGCTCAAGGGGAAGATCCTCAACGTCGAGAAGGCGCGCTTCGACAAGATGCTGTCGTCCGACGAGATCAAGGTGATGATCACCGCTCTCGGCACCAGCATCGGCAAGGACGACTTCGCGATCGACAAGCTGCGCTATCACAAGCTGATCATCATGTGCGACGCCGACGTCGACGGCAGCCACATCCGGACGCTGATCCTGACCTTCTTCTATCGCCAGATGCCGGAGATCATCAAGCGCGGCTATCTCTACATCGCGCAGCCGCCGCTCTACAAGGTGGCGCACGGCAAGAACGAGACCTATCTCAAGGACGACCGCGAGTATCAGGTCTTCCTGGTCGACCGCATCAAGGACGCCTGGGAGCTCGACATCGCGCACGACGGCAACGGCAATGGCGGTACGAACGGGACGACGGCGGCCGGCTGACCGGCGTGCGGCTCGCCCACTTCCTGGAGAAGATCGCCGTCTTCCGCCAGAACCTCGACAAGCTCGTCTCGCGCGGCTATCCGGCGGACGCGATCAAGATCGCGCTGCAGAACGGCGTCAAGGACAAGCTGTCGCTCACCGACGCGGAGAAGGTCGAGAAGATCGCCCACGTGATCGAGGCCTCCGGCTTCCACGACGTGGTCGTCGGCCAGGACGAGGAGCACGGCACGCTCTACATCCGCTTCTTCTCCAAGCGCGACGGCGTCGAGCGCGAGATCCGGATCGACTGGAACCTGGTCACCGGCGCCGAGTACCGCGCGATGGCGAACAACCAGCTCGGCCTCGACGCGATCTCCGCGACCAGCTTCACCCTGACCAAGGGCGAAACGATCAACATGTACAACACCATCGAGGAGGCGATCGACAGTCTCTACGAGGGGGCCAAGAAGGGCCTTTCGATCCAGCGCTACAAGGGCCTCGGCGAGATGAACCCGACGCAGCTCTGGGAGACCACGATGGACCCCACCAAGCGCCGCCTCCTCCGCGTGCACGTCGAGGACGACGTCGAAGCCGACGCCATCTTCACGGTCCTCATGGGCGACGAGGTCGAGCCGCGGCGGGCGTTCATTCAGAACAACGCGCTGGAAGTGCGGAACCTGGATGTGTAGATCAGGCCTGAGCATGGCGGTGACGAGAGCGAAGCTTTATATCGAGACATCGATCGTCAGTTATCTGACGTCGCAGCCGAGTCGGGATATCGTTCACCGCGGCGCGGCAGCAGATTACTCGGGACTGGTGGCTGACGAGGAGAAACAAGTTCGATCTCTACATCTCCGAATTCGTCCTGGGTGAGGCAGGCTCTGGGGATGCTCAAGTCGCCTCCCTACGAATGTCGGCGCTGGACGGGATTCCCGAGATCGCTTTGACGGAAAATGCGGCTCGACTCGCCAGGGAGCTCGTAGAGAAAGGCCCTCTTGCCGAAAAAGGCTGCGATCGATGCCCTTCATATTGCGGCTGCCGTCAGCGGTGGCGTGGACTACTTGCTTGACCTGGAACTTCAAGCACTTGGCGAACGCAGCCATGCGGAGCATGATCGAGATAATCTGTCGGACTCATGGATACGAGCCTTGCGTAATTTGTACACCCGAAGAACTGCTTGAGGAGTGACTCATGGCTCAGGACGAAATGCATCAAAGAGGTCCGAGCCATTCGCGAGGCTTACGCCGAGCGATTCGACTTCGACGTCGAAGCGATCTACCGCGATGCGAAGGCTCGTGAGGGCAAGAGCCATCGTGAAGTGGTCGCGCTCGAACCCAAGCGTCATTTTGAAAGTGACGAGCTAGCCAAATATGAGCGATAACGACGACCAGAATCTCTTCGATCAACCGATCCCGGTCGGCATCGAAGATGAGATGAAGCGCAGCTATCTCGATTACGCGATGAGCGTGATCATCGGCCGCGCGCTGCCGGACGTGCGCGACGGCCTGAAGCCGGTGCACCGGCGCGTGCTGTATGGCATGTGGGAGAGCGGCAACCGCTCGGACCGGGCGTACAAGAAATCGGCGCGCATCGTCGGCGACGTCATGGGTAAGTATCACCCGCACGGCGACTCGGCGATCTACGACACGGTGGTGCGCATGGCCCAGGACTTCGCCATGCGCTATCCGCTCGTCGACGGCCAGGGCAACTTCGGCTCGCTCGACGGCGACAATCCGGCGGCCATGCGGTACACCGAGGTGCGGCTGATGAAGCTCGCGGAGGAGATGCTCCGCGAGGACATCGACAAGGAGACGGTGGACTGGGTTCCGAACTATGACGGCTCGGAGATCGAGCCGATGGTGCTGCCGGCGCGCGTCCCCAACCTCCTGGTCAACGGCGCCACCGGCATCGCGGTCGGCATGGCGACCAACATCCCGCCGCACAACCTGCGCGAGGTGGTGGACGCCCTGCTGATGCTGATCGAAAACCCGGATGTCCTGGTCAAGGATCTGATGACCGTGATCCCCGGGCCGGACTTCCCCACCGCCGGCTTCATCCACGGCCTGGAGGGGATCCGCTCGGCGTACACCACCGGCCGCGGCATCATCCAGCTCCGCGCCCGCGCCGTGATCGAGACCAACGAGCGCACCGACCGGCAGGCGATCATCATCAACGAGATCCCCTATCAGGTGAACAAGGCGCGGCTGATCGAACGGATCGCCGAGCTGATCCGCGAGAAGAAGATCGAAGGGATCTCGGACCTGCGCGACGAGTCGGACCGCGAGGGCATCCGGATCGTGATCGAGGTGAAGCGCGACGCGATCGGAGAGATCCTCCTCAACTCGCTCTACAAGATGACCCAGATGCAGACCACCTTCGGCATCATCCTGCTGGCGATCGTCGACAACCAGCCGAAGGTGATGACGCTCAAGGAGCTGCTCTACCACTTCCTCAACCATCGCAAGACGGTCATCATCCGCCGCACCCGCTACGACCTGCGCAAGGCCGAGGAGCGCGCCCACATCCTGGAGGGCATCCTCAAGGCGCTCGATCATCTCGACGAGGTGATCGCGACGATCCGCGCCAGCGCGACCCCCGCGGAGGCGCGCGAGAACCTGATGTCGCGCTTCGCGCTCTCCGAGGTGCAGTCGCAGGCGATCCTCGACATGCGGCTGCAGCGCCTGACCGGCCTCGAGCGCGACAAGGTGGTGGAGGAGTACCGGGAGCTGATGGTGACGATCGAGCGGCTGCGCGCGATCCTCGGCTCGGACCGGCTGGTGCTGGAGGAGATCAAGGGGGAGCTGGCCGAGCTCAGGGAGCGCTACGGCGACAAGCGGCGCACCGAGATCATCCCCGAGACGCACGACATCTCGATCGAGGACATGATCGCCGACGAGCCGATGGTGATCACCGTCTCGCAGTCCGGCTACGTCAAGCGCTCGCCGCTGTCGCTCTACCGGGCGCAGGCGCGCGGCGGCAAGGGGCGGACGGGGATGGTGACCAAGGACGACGACTTCGTCGAGCACCTCTACGTCGCCACCGCCCACAGCTACATCCTGGTGTTCACCGAGAGCGGCCGGATCCACTGGCTGAAGGTGCACGAGATCCCGGAGGCGAGCCCGACGGCGCGCGGCAAGGCGATCGTGAACCTGCTCAACCTGGAGCCGACCGAGCGGCTGGCCACGACGGTCGCGGTGCGCGAGTTCCGCGACGACCGCTACCTCGTGTTCGCCACGGCGAACGGCACGGTGAAGAAGACCGAGCTGTCGGCCTACGCCAACCCGCGGGTGGGCGGCATCATCGGCATCAACATCGACGAGGGGGACCGCCTGCTGGCGGTGCGCGAGACGGACGGCAAGAAGGACATCCTGTTCGCCACCGCCAAGGGGTTCTCGATCCGCTTCCCCGAGAGCGACGTCCGCTCGATGGGCCGGGCGACCTATGGCGTCAAGGGGCTGGTGCTCCGTCCGGGCGACCGGGTGGTCGCCATGGAGGAGCTCGATCCGCACGGCCAGGTGCTCACCGTCACCGAGCGCGGGTACGGCAAGCGCACGCCGGTCGAGGACTACCGCCTCCAGGGGCGCGGCGGCCTCGGCATCATCAACCTGAAGGTGACGCCGAAGACCGGCGAGGTCGTGGGGGTCCGGTACGTGACCCCGGACGAGGGGCTGATGCTCATCACCCAGGAGGGGATGATCATCCGGCTCAACGTCTCCGGCGTCCGCGAGGTCGGCCGCTCGGCGCAGGGGGTCAAGCTGATGAACCTCGACGCCGAGGACTGCATCGTCGCGGTCGCCAAGCTCGCCGAGAAGGACGAGGAGACGGAGATCGAGCTCGCCAAGGCGGACGGCGGCGCGGTGCCGGCCGAGCTGGAGATGGAGGCGGCCGAAGAGCCGGACGACAGCGACGAGCTCCAGGTCCTCGACGGCTCCGATTTCGAGGAGAGCGAGGACGAGGAGGATGACGAAGGCGAGGAGCCGGACGAGACGGTGCACTGAGCACCCGATCGGTTCTGTCACTCGGGGCGGGGCTCAACCCCCGCCCCTTTCCTCTTCTCTCCGGTGCTACCCTAGTCAGGCCCCGTTCGGGGGCACGAACCTGGAAAGGGAGGGCTCATCCGATGCAATTCTTCCTCGATACCGCTGAAATCAAAGAGATCGAGGCCGGCCTCGAATGGGGCATGGTCGATGGCATCACCACCAATCCGTCGCTGATCGCGAAGTCGGGCCGGGCGTATCTGGCGACGGTGCAGGAGATCGCGAAGCTGGTGCCCGGCCCGGTCTCGGGCGAGGTGCTGGCGACGGAGTACGAGGAGATCCTCACCCAGGGCCGGCGTCTCCACGGGCTGGCCGAGAACGTGGTGGTCAAAGTGCCGCTGACGCCGGACGGGCTGCGGGCGGTCGCCACCTTCAAGAAGGAGGGGATCCGGACCAACGTGACGCTCTGCTTCTCTCCCATGCAGGCGCTGCTCGCGGCCAAGGCCGGCGCGGCCTACATCTCCCCCTTCGTCGGCCGGCTGGACGACATCGCGGAGGATGGGATGGAGCTGATCGAGAATGTGGTGACGATCTACCACAACTACGGTTTCGACACCCAGGTGCTGGTGGCCTCGGTGCGGCACCCCATCCACATCCTGCAGTCGGCGATGCTGGGGGCGGACGTGGTCACGATCCCGTTCAAGGTGCTGGAGCAGCTCTACAAGCACCCGCTCACCGACGCCGGGCTCGACCGTTTCGCCGCCGACTGGAAGAAGACCGGCAAGAGCTTCGAAGAGTAGGCGCCGCTGGCTTTCTTGGAACCTCCCCCTCCTCTGCCGCCGGGGCGCCTCTACCGCTTCGCCTGGGGCCTCTACCTGGTCCTGGCCCTGGCCGGGGTGATCTGGATCGGCGTGCAACGGGGGAGGATCCCGCTGTCGCTGTTCTTCGACCGCGACCGGTGGTGGCTCGACCTCGGGCTCGGCGCCGGGGCGGGGCTGCTGCTGCTCGGCGCGTGGTGGGCGGCCGAGCGCACCTTTCCTCTTGCGAGGGAGCTCGAGGGGCGGCTGGCCGGCGCGCTGGGGCCGATCACCCCTTCCGAGGCGTTCGCCCTGGCCCTGCTCTCCGGCTTCGCCGAGGAGCTGTTCTTCCGCGGCGCCGTGCAGGGGACGGTCGGCTGGGCGGCGGCCACGTTGCTGTTCGGCCTGCTGCACAGCGGTCCGGGCAAGGCGTTCCGGCTCTGGACGCTGTTCGCCATCGTCGCCGGCGCGCTGCTCGGCGGCATCATGGTCTGGCGGGGCAACCTTCTCGGGCCGGTGGTCGGGCACTTCGTGGTCAACGCCGTGAACCTCCGGCGCCTGGCCGGCCGCATGGAGGACTCTGTTAGACTCAACGCCGGGTGACGCCCGCAGCGAAAAAGGAGAATCAAAGGGATGGCAAGTGATTCGCGGGATGTGCTCGCCCGCATCGATACGGAGAAGGAGAGCTACCTCGAGGAGCTGAAGGACTACATCCGGATCCCCTCCATCTCGACCGATCCGGACTTCAAGGACGAGGTGCTGCGCGCGAGCGACTTCCTGGTCGGCAAGATGCGCGAGGCGGGGCTCCAGGCCGAGCGGATCGACACCGCCGGGCATCCGCTGGTCTACGCCGAATGGCTGGGCGCGCCGGGCAAGCCGACGGTCCTCTTCTACGGCCACTACGACGTGCAGCCGGTCGATCCGATCGAGCTCTGGCGCAACCCGCCCTTCGAGCCGACGGTCGAGGGGGACAAGCTGGTGGCGCGCGGCGCGACGGACGACAAGGGGCAGTCCTACGCCCACCTCAAGGGGGTGGCGGCGCTGCTCGCCGAGCGCGGGCGGCTGCCGGTCAACGTCAAGTTCCTGGTCGAGGGGGAGGAAGAGGCGGGCGGGCAGGCGATCGACGAGTACGTGAAGCGGGACGGCGGCAAGCGGCTCGCGGCCGACTGCGTCGTCATCTCCGACTCGTCGCTGTTCGCGCCCGGCCAGCCGTCGCTGATCTACGGCCTCAAGGGGCTCTGCTACATGGAGATCAAGGTCACCGGACCGAACCGGGACCTGCACTCCGGCACCTATGGCGGCGCGGTCTGGAATCCGCTCAACGCCCTCTGCCACATCGTCGACGGCCTGCGCGACGCGAAGACGGGGAAGATCCTGATCCCCGGCTTCTACGACGACGTGCGGCCGCTCGAGGCCTGGGAGCGCGAGGAGTTCGCCAAGCTGCCGTGGGACGAGGACGCCTACCGCACGGAGCTCGGCGTCCCCGAGCTGTTCGGCGAGGAGGGGTACTCCACCCGCGAGCGCACCTGGGGGCGGCCGACCTGCGACGTCAACGGCATCTTCGGCGGCTACATGGGAAAGGGGGCGAAGACCGTCCTCCCCTCCTGGGGCGGCGCCAAGGTGTCGATGCGCCTGGTTCCCGATCAGGACTCGAAGAAGATCGCCGAGCTGTTCACCGCGCACGTCCAGTCGATCGCGCCGGCGGGGGTCACCGTCGAGGTGACCAGTCTCCACGGCGGCGACGCCGTCGTCGTGGAGGTCAAGGGCCCGATCGTCGACGCCGCCCTCGACGCCATGGAGGAGATCTGGGGCGCGCGGCCGGTACGGATCCGCGAGGGGGGCTCGATCCCCATCGTCTCCACGTTCGCGGCGGTCCTCAAGTGTCCGGTCCTGCTGCTCGGCTTCGGGCTGAACGACGACGGGCTGCACTCGCCGAACGAGAAGTTCAACATCAGCCACTTCTACAATGGCATCCGCTCCGTCGCACGGCTGCTGGATCGCCTGGGCGATCTATGAGGAGCAAGGACAACCGGGAGCGCGAGATCAAGTTCCCGCGCGTCGAGCTGGACAAGCTGCGGGACCGCCTGATCGAGCTCGAGGCGGAGCGGGTCGGGCCGTCGGCCTTCGAGGACAACTGGATCCTCGACCGCGAGCAGGAGCTGATCTCCTCGGGCCGCATCCTGCGGCTGCGCACCGACGGCGGCCGCGCCCGGCTGACCTTCAAGGGGCCGATGAGCCTCGAGGGGAACGTCAAGGTGCGCGAGGAGCGCGAGATCGAGGTCCAGAGCGCCGAGGAGGCCATGGCCCTGTTCGAGAACCTCGGCTACGCCGTGGTGCGCCGCTACCAGAAGATGCGGGAGGAGTGGCAGCTGGGCGGCGTCACGATCGCGCTCGATCACACCCCGATCGGCGACTTCGCCGAGTTCGAGGGGGACGGCGCCGAGACGGTGGCGAAGCGCTGCGGCTTCGATCCCGGCAAGGCGGAGCGCCGCTCCTACCTGCGCCTCTACGAGGAGCACCTCAAGCTGCATCCGGATGACCCGCCCGAGATGGTGTTCCGCTAGGACCCCCGCCCTGCGGCCGAGCGATGCAGGGTAGGCGGATCCGCGCGCTGGTGCTCGCGGCGGGGCTGGGCACCCGGCTGCGGCCGCTGACCAGCCTCACCCCCAAGCCGCTGCTGCCGGTGCGCGGCGTGCCCATCCTCGGCCACACCCTGGCGCAGCTCGCCGCGGCCGGCTGCGAGGCGGTGGCGGTCAACCTCCACTACCTCGGCGACCAGATCCGCCACCGCTTCGGCGACTCCCACGCCGGCATGCCGCTCACCTGGTCGGAGGAGCCCGAGGTCCTCGGCACCCTGGGAGCGCTCCACCCCCTGAAAGAGTTCTTCGCCCCCGCCGACCTGGTGCTGCTCGTCAACGGCGACAGCCTCTGCCGCTGGCCGCTGCGCAAGCTGATCCGCAAGCACCTGGCGAGCGGCGCCCGCTCGACCCTGCTGCTCACCTCGCGCCCCGATCCGGCGCGCTTCGGCGGCGGCGTCGGGATCGATCGCGCGGGGCGGATCCTCTCCTTCCGGCCGGGCGGTCCGGAGCCGGGGACGGCTGGCGCGGCGCTACGTCTTCGCCGGCGCGCACGCCTTCTCGCCCGAGCTCCTGGCGCGGGTGGGGCCGGGCAAGTCGGACATCGTGCGCGACCTCTACATGCCGATGCTGGCGGAGGGGGCGGTGATCGACTCGATCGTGGACGCCGGGCTCTGGCACGACATGGGGACGCCGCAGCGCTTCCTCGAAGGGGCGCTCGACTGGGCCCACGCGGACTGGCCGGAGCGGCTCTGGCGGCGGTCGTGGATCTCCCCGGAGGCGAGCCTGGGAGCGGGTGCGCGGGTGCGGCGGTCGGCGATCGAGCCGGGAGCGAAGGTGGGGGAGGGGGCGCGGATCGAGCGCTCGGTGCTGCTGCCGGGAGCGCGGATCGGCAAGGGGTGCGTCGTCCGCGAGACGATCGTCGGCTTCGGCGCCGCGATCCCCCCGGGCACCTGGGTCGAGCGGCGGATCGTCATGCCGCAGTCCCCCGGGTTCGCGCCGGGGCTCGACGACTCGGTGGTGGGCGGGGCCGTGTATACGCCGTTCGGACCCGACGCCGAAGGTTGAACGGGCCGCTCCCGTCTGTCATGATCGCGGGACCGGAGACTCTCCGGCTCCCCACGATGCCTTTCGACCGACACCCACGCAATAACGCCTTTCCGCCTGCTCGTCTTCGACTGGGACGGGACGCTGATGGACTCCATCGGCACGATCGTGGCGTGCACCCAGGCGACGATCCGCGAGCTGGAGCTGGGGGAGCTGCCCGAGAAGACCATCCGCGGCATGATCGGCCTCGGGCTGCGCGAGACGATCGAAACCTTGAGCCCCGGCTGCGACGAGCAGCTCTTCGGACGGATCCTCGACGCCTACCGCAACCACTGGCACTCGACCTACCGCGACATGCCGCTGCTCTTCACCGGCGTCGGCGAGATGCTGCGGGATCTGGCGGCGGAGGGGTACCTGCTGGCGGTCGCGACCGGCAAGAGCCGGCGCGGGCTCGACTACGCTCTCGATCAGACCGGCCTGCGCCCACTCTTCCACGCCACGCGCACCGTCGACGAGGCCTTCTCGAAGCCCCACCCCAAGATGCTGCTCGACATCCTCGACGAGATGGGGGTGGCGCCGCGCGAGGCGGTGATGATCGGCGACACCACCTACGACCTGGAGATGGCGCGGAGCGCGCGGACGCACGCGGTCGGCGTCTGCTCGGGAGGGCACGGCCGCGAGGAGCTCCTGGAGCTGGAGCCCCTCGCCTGCCTGGATCAGGTGGTGGATCTGGGGACCTGGCTGGCGGCGCGCGCGGCCACGGTCACCGCGTAGCAGGTCCTACATCCCCTTTTTCGACCCCGCGATCCCTTCCAGATCCTTGATCTGCTGAGCGGCCGGCGGCTGCTGGAGGGTCTTCGCGGCGGCGAGCGCCCGCTGGGCGTAGCCGGCGGCGGCGGGATCATTCTTCTTGGCGAGCAGCATGGCCTTGGCGCGGAGGTTGTTGTAGTTCCCCTCGAGAGCGATCGAGGCGTCGAGCCAGCGCGAGGCGTCGTCGAGGCAGGTGTTGTTCTGGATGCAGTAGTTCGCCGCCTGATACGGGGTCTGCCAGGTGACGGCCTTCTTGACCTTGGCCGCCACCAGCGCCGGCGTGTCCACCTCGACGGTGAAGGGGACCTTGAGCTTCTCCCAGTGGAGGACGACCTTGGCGGCGGTGTCGGTCACGTCGTCGAAGTCGAAGGCCATGCGCTCGCGGAACTCGGCCGGCTGCGGCTTGGCCTGGATGCGCAGCGCGTCGTCCTCCTGCTTGTAGCTGAAGGCCCCCCACTCGTCGGCGTCCTTGCTGAAGATGACGGTCCAGTCGCCGGCGTTGGGGATGGTCTGCAGGCCGTAGATGCCGGCCGCCAGCTCGTGCCCGTCGACCTTGACGGGGGTGCTGAACTTGATCGTCGTGTTCTCGTTGGCGCCCGTGCGCCAGACCTCGCCGTAGGGGACGAGCTTGCCCCAGATCGGCCGGTCCTTCACCCCGGGGCGGCTGTACTTGATCGTGATCTCGGTGACCCCGACCGTCTGCGACACGGATGCGTTGGGGCTCGGGCGGGGGAGGTCGAGCTGCTGCGCGAAGGTGGCGCCGGCGGCGAGGAAGGACAGCAGGCCGGCGGCGGAAAGGACCGTCACGGGAGTCGAAGAGTTCTCATTTTCGGCTTCTCCTTATAGAGATCTCTCAAGAAGAGGGAATGTACCAAAGCCGGCCGCCGCCGGGGGGTATCAGTTTTGTAAAACGGCGGGTTCGGCCATCATCGCTTCCGCCCGCCGCCGGACTCGGCGCCCTCGCGGCGCGCCCCCTCCTCGCTCCACTCGGCGGGCGTCTTCACCCACCCCTGGAGATTGCGGTGGACCAGGTCGGCGATCGCGCGGATGTGGTCCGGCCGGTCGTTGAGGGCCGGGATGTAGCGGTAGCGCTCGCCGCCGGCGTGGAGGAAGACCTCGCGGTTCTCCTGGTCGATCTCCTCGATGGTCTCCAGGCAGTCGGCCGAGAAGCCCGGGCAGACGACGTCGAGCTGGCGGAGCCCGGACTTCGCCAGCGCCGTGATGGTCTGGTTGGTGTAGGGCCGGAGCCACTCCTCCTTGCCGAACAGCGACTGGAAGGAGACCTGCCAGCGCTCGCGGGGGAGCCCCAGCTCCTCGGCGGCGAGGCGGGCGAGCTTGTGGCACTCGCAGAAGTAGGGGTCGCCCGCCAGGAAGTAGCGCTTCGGGATGCCGTGGAAGGAGAAGAGGAGCTTCTCCGGCGGCCCCTCCCGCTCCCAGAGCTCGCGGATGCTCGCCGCCAGCGCCCGGATGTAGGCGGGGTCGTCGTGGTAGTGATGGATCGTCCGGATCTCCGGCACCCAGCGCCAGGTGGTCAGCTCGGCGGCCACGGCGTCGATCGTCGAGCCGGTGGTCACCGCCGCGTACTGCGGGTAGAGCGGCAGCACCAGGAGCCGGCGGCACCCCTTGGCGGCGAGCTCGCGCAGCGCCGCGCGGACCGACGGATTGCCGTAGCGCATGGCGACCGCGACGTGGACCGGCGTGCCGATCTCGCGCGCCAGCACCTGCTGGAGCGCCGCCGCCTGGCGGTTGGTGATGACCAGGAGGGGGGAGCCCTCCGGGGTCCAGACCTTCCGGTAGAGCGCGGCCGACTTGGCCGGCCGGAAGGGGAGCACGAACAGGTGGAGGATCAGCCACCAGAGCGCCCGCGGGAGCTCGATGACCCGCGGATCGAGCAGGAACTCGCGGAGATAGCGGCGCAACGCCGGGGTGTCCGGCGCGTCGGGGGTCCCCAGGTTGGCCAGGAGGACGCCCACCGCCGGCACCTCCCCATGCTGGAATTCAGGCTGGCCGAAGTACTTCATCCGGAAAGTCTACCTGTGGGCTTACCTGACCGCGAATCCTTCGACGATGGCCACGACGTCGCGAAAGAATTTGTCGAACGAGGGAGCCGTCCTCGCCTGCAGCAGGTCAAACGAGGCCGCCAACGCGGGTTGATCCAAGGTCTCCACGTAACTACGCCCTGCGGTCATTCGCTTAGTCAGCCACTCTTTGGTTCCTCGGATGGACTCCGGATCCGAGGGAGGCTTCAGATCATTCGCCAGGCCGCGAAGCCCCCGCAGGGACTCGGCGGAGGCCAGGAACCAGCCTTCAAACTCCCGCTTCGCGAGCACGACGCTGATCGGCAGGTCAGGACGAACCTTCCTGGCGCGGCCGAGAAGCTCGGGCCCGAGGGTCGCGGGACAATCATCGTCACTGTCCAGAACCACGAAAATGGCTCCGCGCCTTCCCGCCCTCCTGGCAGCCAGCTCGATCGAGCGTTCCAGCTCTCCTGGTTTCACCAGCTTTGTCCGCGGGACTCGAAGCGGGTGAACCTTGATCGTCAGACGTGGATCTGTTTCCTGAACGATTCTTCGGAGAGCGATGGGCACCGCGTCGACGTCCCCGTCTCCTTCCACGATACAGGCCAGATCGACGAGCATTCAGGCGAGGGTCTTCTTGAAAAGATTCATCTGACGATTGCCGATCCGTTCCAGGGCGGCGGGATCCGGAGAGAGTTGATTGAGCTTCAGCAGCTCTCCCGGCGTGTAGAGGCGATCGCGGAGAACCGATTTTCCAACCTCGTCCAGCGAAGCGATACGGGTGATCCCGCCAGCGGCCTCTACCGCCAGGATCGAGTCCGCGGAGACCCGGTGGTTGTCCAGCAGCTCAGGGCTGTGGCTGGTGACGAGAACTTGTGTTTTCCGGCTGGCGTCCATGAGCGCATCCAGAAGGACACCGGCTGCCGCGGGGTGGAGAGCCACCTCGGGTTCCTCGATCCCCACCAGCGGCACCCGGGTCCGCTGGCCGTTGGAAGACTGAAAGAGCGCGACCAGGATGCCGACGGCTCGCAACGTTCCGTCCGACATGCTGGAGGCGAGGAATTTCCACGGGTGCTCCGATCCCGCCATCTGCTGCCGGAACTCGAGGGTTTCTTTCGAACCGATGGACCTCGCATCCACCGCCTGAATGCCCGAGACCACTTTGCCAAGGTACTCCTCGATTCGCTTCTTGGCCGCGGGATTGTGCGCGGTAAGCTGTCCCAGAACGCTCGCGATGTTATCGCCGTCCCGGGACAGGATCTCTCCAATATCCGGAGACTGGAGGTCGCGGATCTCGTCCGGGTTGAGATTGTAGAACCCCATGTTGGACAGGAGCTCGAACACGCCCCTGAATTCCGGCAATCCAGAGGCGTTGACCAGATAGAGCCGATCCGCGGAAGCCGCGGGAGCAACCTGGACACTCGTCGATACCACCCGCCCCTGATTCACACGGAAATGAGCTTCCGGTGCCAAGGCTTCGGGGGCCGTAATCAAGCATTCTTCCCGTTGGACCTCATAGCCGGCCTCGCGCAAGGCCCCGATGCGAAACGAGTAGAACCCTCTTTGGCCTGCCGGCAGCGCAAACTCGAGTCGAATGCCAAAGTGTGTCGGATGAGTAACGTACCTCCGACGAACTTCCTTGATTCCACCACGATCCCGGATCGCGTGGTCCAATGCGGTTCTGAGAGCATCGGCGACAAAGCGCAGGGCATCGAGGAAATTGCTTTTGCCGGAGCCATTCGGACCGACAAGGAAAGTCAGGGGGGACAGAGAAACATCGCAGCGCGCGATGCTCTTGTAGTTCTCTAGCTGAACCCTGGTCAGGAAGGTCGAATCGTTCATGGGTGGGACCGATGGAAGCCGGCTGGTCCCCATTGTGTCACAGCCGAGGGACAGGTCCGAGCAGCCCGAACACCTCGCCGACCTGCTCCCAGCCGATCCGCATCAGGAAGGTGTTGTTTCGCCCGTACGATTTGGCGCCGAGGATGAAGAATCCCGGCTCCGGGTTGGTCAGGGTGTCGGCGCCGTGGGTGGTCTGGGCCAGGCAGTCCCCGCCGCCGGCGCCGAGCAGGGCCGCCGAGAGCTTCATCGGGCCGCAGGTCGCGTAGCACTCGTGGACCTGGAGCTGGCGGTAGAGCGACGGGTCGCCCACCGCCCCGGTCAGCGAGAGGATGCGGTCGACCGCGATCCGCTCGGGGCCGGCGCCGTTGCGCAGCACCACCTCGAAGCGGCCGTCCGGCTTCGCGATCTCCTCGACGACCACGCCGCGCCGGGCCTCGACCGCCGGGGAGGCTCCGCCGGCGAGCTCCGCCGCCGCGGCCGCGAGACCCGCCCGGGCGGGGAGGGGATCGCCTTCATGGGTGCCCCAGCCCGGCTCCGGATTGCGCAGCGCCCAGATCACCCGCGTCCCCGGCGCCTCCCGCGCCAGCTCCGCGAGCGCGCGGACGGCCGTCTGCGCCGAGTGGCCGGCGCCGGCGAGGAGGACGGTCCTGCCGGCCCAATCCTCCCGCTCGGCCGCGAGGTCGGGGATGTCGCGCCGGATCTCCCCCGCGAGCGCGCGCTCCCCCGGCGCGGGGATGCCGCCGTCGCCCAGGGTGTTGGGGTGCCCCCAGGTGCCGGTGGCGTCGATCACCACGTCCGCCGTCTCGGTCCACTCCCGGCCGGAGCCGTCGGCGAGGAGGATGCGGAAGGGGCGCCGGCCGCGCTCCGCGGTGGCGATCTCCTCGTGCTTGAGGAGCCCCTCGCGGCCGACGGCGAGCACGCGGGTACCCAGCTTCAGGCTCGGCGCGATCTCCGGCAGCGCCGCCAGCGGCTCGAGCAAACGCTCCGCGAGGTCGTTGCCGGTGGGGCATTCAGGGCCACCGGGAGCTTCGAGATGGCGCCGCATGCGCGGGGAGACGTTCATCTCCCACGGGGTGAACAGCCGGACGTGCCCCCAGGCGCGGACGTTGCCGGCGACGGTGGGCGCCGCTTCGTAGAGTGTGAACGGCTGCCCGGCTTCCGCGGCGGCGAGAGCGGCCTCGAGCCCGGTGGGACCCGCTCCAAGGATGGCGATGCGCTTGGACATGAGGCTTCTCCTCAGAAGCGGGAAGCCGCGCGCTCGCGGGCGGGCAGGATCTCCAGACAGGTCGTCCACCAGCCGGTCAGGATGGTCTCGACGAACTCCTCCGGCAGCCCCTCGGTCCGCATCTCGGCGGCGAGCCCGAGGTGGTCGTAGGGGAGCGGCACCAGCTCGACCCCCAGCTCCTCGTCGCGCGCTTCGAGCATCGCGTACCAGACGTTGGTGTTGCCGTCGTTGGCGGGGCGGCCGATGACGCCGACGTTCACCACGTCGCGCCCCGAGGGGAGGCGGCGGTGCCAGTGCAGCCCGGTGTGGGTGGCGAGGATGCCGTCGCACCGGTTCTGGTCGAGCAGCACCTCCAGGAACGGCACCGGCGAGGTGCTCTGGAAGAGGAACTCGTTGACCCGGCGCGGCGAGCCGTGGACCAGCAGCAGCTCGCGGCCGCCGATCCGCACCCGGCGGCGGCGGGGGAGCGCGCCCATCCAGGCCTTGAACTCGGGCGAGCAGCTCCGCTCGGTGTAGCCGTAGGAGATCTCGGCGAAGTGGTTGTCGCGCGGATCGGTGTAGCCGCAGTTGCAGTCCTCGCGGCCGGCGGCGAGCGACTCCTCGTAGTTCCCCTGGATGGCGAGCACGCCCCCTTCAGCCAGCAGCGGCCGGACCTTCTCCGGGTTGGGGCCGAAGCCGCCCAGGTCCCCCAGGCAGTAGATCGCCTCGGCGCCCCGGCGGGTGGCGTCCTCCAGCAGCTCGAGGAGCGCGAAGTGGTTGTTGTAGATGCCGCCGAAGACGGCGACGCGCGCGTAGGGGCCCTCGACCGGGGTGGGGTCGTCGAGGCCGGCCGTGCGGGAGCGCACCGCCGCCTCCCGCTCCGCGGGCGAGAGCGCCAGGCCTGTCTCGGCCGCGGCCTGGCGGAACGCGCCGATGGGGACGAGCTTCTCTCCCCAGGTCGCCATGCCGCGATGGGCGGTGAGCTTGGCCCGCGCCTGGCGCGCCTGTTCGTCGAGGTCTTTGGGCGGCCGGTAGGACATTTCAGGTCCGGCAGCTCACGCCGTAGACGTGGCAGGTCCAGCAGGCCGGGTGCTCCAGGGGGAAGGCGCCCAGCGTGTCGGCGAGGGTCTCGCCCATCTTCGCCTCCGGCTCGTTGACCAGGATCGGGCAGACCCAGACCCCCTGGTCGGTCACCATCCGGCAGGAGCTGCACTGCAGGTGGTCCAGCCCCCCTTCGGGCATCTCCCCCTCGCGCAGCCGCTGCCAGCTCTCGTAGGCGCCGCCGCGCTCGGCCTCGGCGCCGATGCGGAAGACGGGGAGGATCTTGAGGCGGGGGCGCTCGATCGCCATCGACCGCAGCAGCGCGAAGAAGCGCTCCTTGCCGGAGTCGGTGGCCGCGCCTTCGCAGACCTCGGTCACCGTGATCACCGGGTTGAGGCCGGCCTGGTAGAGGTTGCGGATGCCGGCCAGGATCTTCTCGAAGGTTCCGGCGCCGCGGATGGGATCGTTGCTCGCGGCGTCCCAGCCGTCGAGCGAGACCCGGAAGTCGAGCGAGTAGTCGGAGGCGTCCGCCAGGGTCTTGCAGGCGCGCGCAGCGGGCGGGATCGAGCAGCAGGCCGTTGGTCAGCACGGTGGCGGGACCCACGGCGAGGGTCGCCGCCAGGATCGCCTCCATCTCGGGATTCAGGAACGGCTCGCCGCCGGTGAAGTAGTACTCGCGCACGCCGAGCCGGGCGGCCTCGTCCAGGTAGCGCGCCACCTCGGCGAGGGTCATCACCTCATGGGTGTGGTTGGTCGGCGAGCAGGAGACGAAGCAGTGGGTGCAGGCCAGATTGCACACCGTGCCCCCGACCTGGAACCAGAGGGTGTCCAGGCTCTTGAGCTCCACGCGGGGAGCAACGGGAAGGGGGGTGGCGTTCGGGTGCATGCTCCAACCAGGATACGGTCACCGTCTTCAACCGGATGACGGCAGAGCGGCATTCCTTCAGGGCTGCAGGCGCGAGGCGGAGGCGGCGCCGCCCAGCACCAGGCCGCAGAGCGTGTAGAGGATCCACCAGGAGAACGCCAGCGCCCACCACGGTCGCGGGGGGAGACCGGCGAGCCCGACCACGGTCACCACCAGCAGCGGGCCGCGGAAGACCCAGGCGATCCACCCCGCGAGCAGGCCGGCCGCCCACCGCGATCCGCCGCGCCCGAGGATCAGCAGATAGAGGGCCGCGAGCCCCACCGCCTCCAGGATCCAGGTGGCGAGCACCACCCATCCCGGCAGGCTCGCCACCCCCGAGCGCGAGAGGACCGCCGGGTCGGGAGCCAGCCCGAGCGTCTCCAGCACGAAGTGGAAGAGGCCCATGGTGAGGATGAGGAGCGGCAGGGCGAAGATCAGGAATCGTCTCAAAGCGCGCAGATCATAGCGCAAGCCCTGAAGGGAGGCCCTGGCAGACTCTGTGCTAGCCTTTTCCTGCCTTGAAGATCGCCGCCGTCGGGAAGGCCTTCCCACCCAACTACTACGACCAGGAGACGCTCCTCGCGGCTCTCCGGGAGCGCTGGGCGGACCGCAACTTCAACACCGAGCGTCTGGAGCGCCTCCACCAGAACGTCCTGGTCGGCGGCCGGCACCTGGCGCTGCCGATCGACGAGTACGCCGGCCTCGCGACCTGGGGGAAGGCGAACGACGCCTGGATCCGGGTGGCGCAGGAGGTCGGCGCCGCCGCCGTGCTGGAGGCGCTGGAGCGGGCGGGGCTGTCGCCGGCGGACGTGGACGCGCTGATCTTCGTCACGGTGACCGGGGTCGCCACCCCCTCGATCGACGCCCGGCTGATGAACCGGCTGGGCCTGCCGCCGCGGGTCAAGCGGATGCCGATCTTCGGCCTCGGCTGCGTGGCGGGGGCGGCGGGGATCGCGCGGGCGGCCGACTACGTCCGGGGCTTTCCGGACCAGGTGGCGGTCCTCCTCTCGGTCGAGCTCTGCTCGCTGACCCTGCAGCCGGAGGACCTCTCGATCCCCAACCTCATCGCCTCGGGACTGTTCGGGGACGGCGCCGCCGCCGTGGTGGTGACGGGCGAGGACCGGCCGGCCGGCGAGACGAGCGGGCCGCGCATCGTCGCCACCCGCTCGGTCTTCTACCCCGACTCCGAGCGGGTGATGGGCTGGGACATCTCCGAGACCGGCTTCAAGATCGTCCTCTCCGGGGACGTGCCGGTCGTCGCCCGCGAGAAGCTGCGCCCGGACGTCGACGCCTTCCTGACCGACCAGGGCCTGACCCGCGCCGACATCGCCTCCTGGGTCTGCCACCCCGGCGGCCCCAAGGTGCTGGAGGCCATGCAGGAGTCGCTGGAGCTCCCCCCCGGCGCGCTCGACGTCACCTGGCGGAGCCTGCGCGAGGTGGGGAACCTCTCCTCGACCTCGGTGCTCCTGGTCCTCGAGGAGACCCTGGCGAATCACCGGCCGCCCCCGGGGAGCTACGGGATGCTGCTGGCCATGGGACCGGGCTTCTGCTCGGAGCTGGTGCTGCTTCAGTGGTGAGGTAGCCTTGATCGCGCCTCCCCCTCGACACCCGCGTCCTCTACACCCTCCTGGTCGTCCTGGTCGCCGCCGGCCGGGTGGTCGAGCTGCGGATCGCCGCCCGCAACCGGCGCGCGCTGCTCGCCCGCGGCGGGGTCGAGGTGGCGCCGGGGCACTACCGGTGGATGGTGCTGCTGCACACCGCCTTCCTGGTCTGCTGCCCTCTGGAGGTCTGGCTGCTCGGCCGGCCGTTCCTGCCGGCGCTCGGAATTCCCATGCTCCTGCTCGTCGTTCTGGCGACCGGGCTGCGGTACTGGGTGATCACGACGCTCGACGGCCGCTGGACCACCCGCATCGTCGTGCTGCCGGGGTCGTCCCCGGTCACCGGCGGGCCGTACAAGTTCCTGCGGCACCCCAACTACCTGGCGGTGATCACGGAGATCCTCGCCCTGCCGCTGGTGCACACGGCCTGGATCACGGCGATCGTCTTCAGCGTTTTCAACGCCCTGATCCTCCGCGTCCGCATCCGAGCCGAGGAGGAGGCCCTGTCGCGAATGTCCGACTACGGCACCGTGTTCGCGAGCCATTCCCGCCTGATGCCGGGTGCCCCGGAGAGGCCATGAGCTACGAGGCGATCCTCGCCGGCGTCGCCGAGGTGGCCCGGGTCCATCTCGGCTGGGAGGACCCGCTGACGCCGGACATGCGCCTGGTCGAGGACCTGCGGCTCGACTCGATCCGCCTGCTGACCCTGGCGGTGGAGGTGGAGAACCGCTTCCGGGTCCGCCTGGACGAACTGGACGAGGGGGGGATCGAGACGGTGGGCGATCTGGTGGCGACCGTGAAAAGGAAGCTCGGTGAGCTGAAGACGATCAATGACTGGCTCATCGGCGGCGGGACGCCACCCCGAGGGGGGGCTCCGCTTCGTCGACCGCTCCGAGGCGGCCACCTGGTTCGGCTGGGGGGAGGTGCGGGAGCGGGCGCTCGCCGTCTGCGGCGGGCTGCGGAGCCTCGGCGTCCGGCCGGGGGACCGCGTCGCCCTGATCTTCCCCACCGGCATCGAGTTCTTCGAGGGCTTCTTCGGCGCCCTGCTCGCCGGCGCCGTGCCGGTGCCGCTCTACCCGCCGGTGCGCCTGGGCCGGATGGGCGAGTACCTCCACCGCACGGCGCGCATGCTGGAGCGTTCCGGCGCCCGCCTGGTCCTCGCCGACTCCCGGGTGCGGCGCATCCTCGGCGAGGCGATCGCCGAGGCGCGGCCCGGATCTCGGCTGCCGGACGATCGGCGATCTGCCGGGATCGGCCATGGAGCCGGTCGCCGTCGCCCCCGCCGACCTCGGCCTGATCCAGTTCTCCTCCGGCACCACGGTCGATCCCAAGCCGGTCGCCCTCAGCCACCGGGCGATCGCCGCCCAGGTCGACATCCTGAACGGCTTCTGGCAGCGACACCGACGAGCTGCGCCACAGTTGCGTCTCCTGGCTGCCGCTCTACCACGACATGGGGCTGATCGGCTGCGTCTTCCCGGCCCTCGCGCGCGACGCCACCCTGACGCTTCTCGGGCCGGAGCTGTTCGTGGCCCGGCCGGCGCTCTGGCTGCGCGCCCTCTCCCGCTACCGGGGGACGATCTCGCCCGGCCCCGAACTTCGCCTACAGCCTGTGCGTCACCCGCGTCTCCGACGCCGAGATGGAGGGGGCCGACCTCTCCGGCTGGCGGACCGCCCTGAACGGCGCCGAGTCGGTGGCCCCCTCGGTGCTGCGCGCCTTCTGCGAGCGCTTCGCCCGCTGGGGGTTCCGGCCGGAGGCCCTGACCCCCGTCTACGGCCTCTCGGAGGCGGCGCTCGCCGTCACCTTCTCGGATCTCGACCGGCCGTTCCGCGGCCGCCGTTTCGACCGCGAGGGGCTCTCCCGCGACCGCGTCGCCCGCGAGGCGCCCGACGGCCGGGAGATCGTCTCGGTCGGCCGCGCCGTCCCCGGCTTCCGCCTGCGGATCGTGGACGAGATGGGGAGCGATCTGCCCGAGGGGCGGGTGGGGCGGGTCTGGGCCCAGGGGCCGTCGCTGATGGACGGCTATCTCGGCGATCCGGAAGCCACCGCCCGCGCCCTGCGCGACGGCTGGCTCGACACCGGCGACCTCGGCTTCCTGCGCGACGGGGAGCTCTACCTGACCGGCCGCGCCAAGGACGTGGTGATCCTGCGCGGGCGCAACTACGCGCCGGACGAGATCGAGCGCTCCGTCGAGGCGGTCCCCGGCGTCCGCTCCGGCTGCGCCGTGGCCGCGAGCTGGCTGCCGGAGGACGCTCCCGGCGAGGTGCTGGCGCTGTTCGTCGAGGCGTCGCGCGCGGCGACGGCGGTGGAGCGCGAGGCCCTGCCCGAGGCCTGCCGCGCGGCGGTGCTCGGCGCCACCGGGCTCGCCGTCGACCGCGTCGTGATCCTCGCGCCGGGCACCCTCCCCCGCACCTCCTCCGGCAAGCTGCGCCGGGCCGAGACGCTGCGCCTCTACCTCGCGGAGGAGCTGACGGCGCCCGATCCGGTTACGCCGCTGCGGCTCGCCGGCGCGATGGCCCGCTCCAGCCTGGCCTACGCGAAGATGCGCTTCGAGAGGCGAGGGGGATGAGCGACCTGCCGGATCTGCTGATCGTCGGCGGCGGCCCGGCCGGGCTCGCGACGGCGATCCGCGCCCGGCTCGCGGGGCTCGCCGTCACCGTCCTCGACCGCGCCCGCCCGCCCATCGACAAGGCCTGCGGCGAGGGGCTGATGCCCGATGCCGTGGCGCGGCTGCGGGAGATCGGCGTCGAGCCGCGCGGCCTCCCCTTCCGCGGCATCCGCTACTTCGACGGCGGGCTCGCGGCCGAAGGGCTCTTCCCGCACTCCGGGGGGCTGGGAGTGCGGCGGACCGAGCTGCACGAGGCGCTGGTCCGCCGGGCGGAGGAGGTGGGCGTGGTCCTGCGCTGGGGGATCAAGGCGGAGGGGATTCAGGACGGCGGCATCGCGACCGATCAGGGGATCTTCACGGCGCGCTGGATCGTGGGCGCCGACGGGCTGCGCTCCCCGGTTCGGCACTGGGCCGGGCTGGACGGCGGCGAGGCCCCGCTCCGCCGGTTCGGCGTGCGGCGGCACTTCGCGATGCCCCCCTGGAGCGACTTCGTCGAGGTCTACTGGGGTCCGGACTGCGAGGCCTACGTGACGCCGGTCGCCGGAGACCAGGTGGGGGTCGCCTTCCTCTGGAGCGGCCGCAAGGCGGATTTCGACGATCTCCTGGAGAGCCTCCCCGATCTGCGCGCCCGGCTCGCCGGAGTGCCCGAAGCCTCGCGCGACCGCGGGATCGGCCCGCTGCGCCAGCGCGCCCGGGCGGTCCACAAGGGGAACGTGGCGCTGGTCGGGGACGCGGCGGGGTACTTCGACGCCATCACCGGCGAGGGGCTGGCGGTGGCGCTCCACGAGTCGGCGGCGCTGGTCGAGGCGATCCTGGCGGGGGATCTCGACCTCTACGCGGCGGCGCACCGGCGGATCAACCGCCTCCCCAACCTGATGACCGGCCTGGTGCTCGCCATGGAGCGGCGCCCCCGGCTGCGCGCCCGGGCGATCCGGGCGCTCGCCGCCGAGCCGGCCCTGTTCTCGCGGCTGCTGGGGATTCACGCCCGCACCCTGCCGCCGAGGCGGCTGGGGCTGGGCGCCCTGCGGCTGGCGTGGCGGCTGGTGGCCTGAGGCAGGAATTGCGCGCCAGGGCTGCCCTCGTCCGAGGTCTGTATTCCTTTCGGCCGCTTATGTAGCCATGAGATCCTCCAATCACGACTGGTCCTCGATCCGCGCCGCCGAGCGGCCGGTGGAGGCGTTCTCGCACCACGCCCGGTACCGCCTGGCGCTGGCGTACGCGAACAGCTACCACGTGGCAATGTCCAGCCTCGGGTTCCAGCGCGTCTACGAGGTGATCCACCGCCGGCCGGAGTGGGCCTGCGAGCGCTTCTTCACGGATGGCGTCGGCATGCCGATCTCGGTCGAGAGCGGGCGCGCGCTGAACGACTTCGGCTGCATCGCCTTCTCGGTCTCCTTCGAGGAGGACTACGTCAACCTCCTGCAGATGCTCGACCGCGCCCGCATCCCGCTGCGCCGCAAGGACCGCGGCCCCTGGGACCCGGTGATCGTCATGGGCGGCTCCTGCGCCTCGATCAACCCGCTGCCGATGTCGGAGTTCGTCGACGTCTTCGCCATCGGCGCCGCCGAGAACGTGCTGCCCGAGCTGCTCGCCGCCCTCGAGGGCGAGGAGGGGCGCGAGGCGGCGATCGAGCGGCTGGCCTCCCGCGACGGCTTCTACGTCCCCGCCTTCCATCATCCCGAGGAGGAAGGCGAGCTCCCCAAGCTCAACAAGCTGGAGCTGACCGAAGAGCAGATGAAGCAGCCGGGTTTCCTGCCGACCACCGCGATCGTCACCCCGCACACCGAGTTCTCCGAGAAGTTCCTGATCGAGATGTCGCGCGGCTGCCCCGAGAAGTGCCGCTACTGCTGGGCGACCTTCGGCATGGGGCGCTTCCGCTGGCATCCGACCGAGTACATCCTGGCTTCCCTGGAGCGCGCCCGGCCGGTCACCAACCAGCTCGGTTTCGTGGCCACCGCCGTGGGGGATCATCCGGACATCGAGAAGATCCTGCGCGAGGCCAACCTGCTCGGCTTCCGCACCTCGGTCTCCTCGATCCGCATCCCGGCGGTGACCGAGGGGGTGCTCGAAGCCCTCCACGCCTCGGGGGACCGCTCGATCACCCTCGCCCCCGAGACCGGCACCGACGAGCTGCGGGTGAAGATGGGCAAGCCGATCCCCAACTCCTTCCTGCTGGAGAAGGTGCGGCGGATCTTCCGCCACGGCTTCACCTCGCTGAAGCTCTACTTCATCGTCGGGTTGCCGGGCGAGACCATGGCCGACGTCCAGGGGATCCTGGACCTGGCCAACCAGGCGCGGGCGATCATGCTCGAGGAGCTGCCGAAGCAGGGGCTGATCGGCAACATCCATCTGGGGGTCAACGTCCTGGTGCCGAAGCCCTACACCCCCTGGCAGCGCGAGCCGATGGACGAGGAGAAGAGCCTGAAGGAGAAGCTCGCCCTGCTGCGCAAGGCGGTGACGAAGATGCCCAACATCTCGATGGGCTCGGTCTCCGTGCGCCAGGCGATCTGGCAGACCTACATCAGCAAGGCCGGCAGCGACGCCGCCGAGGCGATCGAGGCCGCGGCGCGAGGCGAGTCGGTGAGCTCCCTGCTCCACCGCCTCGCCCCGAAGATCCACCCGGAGGTCTACCGCCGCCAGGAAGGCGACCTCCGGTGGCACTTCATGCGGCAGGCCTAAGCAGCTACCGGTAGATCCCCCGGTCCGGGGTCAGCGAGCGGTCGATCGAGAGCCGGCCGCTCCCCTTCACCATCACGGCGAGCGCCATGCCGATCGCCAGCAGGTGGTACTCGAACCCCTCCCCCTTCTGGTTCCCCATCCAGTTCATGAAGAAGCCGTTGTGGAGGTGGACGGTGAGGATGGCGCCCACCATCACGCAGAGGATGCCGAAGGCGCTGACGCGGCCGAGGAAGCCGCTGATCAGGCCGAGGGCGCCGAAGAACTCGGCGATCATCACCAGCAGGACGACCGCCGCCGGCAGGCCCATCGAGGTCATCCCCTGCAAGGTAGCCGCGAACCCGCCGCCGCCGAACCAGCCGAGCAGCTTCTGGGCGCCGTGGGGGAACATCACCAGCCCCAGAAAGACCCTCACGATCAGCATTCCGGCGTCGTCGTCCGTCTGCATCAGCTTCCTCAGCATCCACTCCCCCTTTATCGATAGGACAGCGTTGATTTCAGGATTGTCGCACGCCCGGCACCGGGTCGGGCGCCAGCATCAGGAGCCGCTCCGGGGCGAGCCGGATGCTCAACGGCAGCCGCTCCTGGCAGACGTCGCCATCCACCTGGGCCAGGGAGCCGCCCGGCCCGGCGAGGGTGACCTCCCGCACCTGGCGAATTTCGACGTCGCGCCGGCGGACGTGGGCGGCGCGGAGGACGTCGAAGGCGAACGCGAAGGTGGCGGCGCGGCCGGTGCCCCGGAAGAGCACCAGCTCGAACAGCCCGTCGTCGGTACGGGCCTTCGGCGCCAGCCGGTAGGCCCCCGCATAGTAGGGGATGTTCGACACCGAGACGAAGGAGGCCTCCAGGCGCTCGCCGTCCACCGTCACCTCCAGCATCGGGTAGGGGTAGCGCCACCACTCGCGGAGGCCCTGGCCGATCAGCGCCGGCTTGCCGAAGCGCCACTTGAGCTGGGTGTCGAGCGAGGCGAGCATGGCGGCGTCGAGGCCGGCCGAGACCATCATCAGGAACGGGACGCCGCTGGCGAGGCCGACGTCGAACGGCCGCGGCGGCAGATCCCGCAGCACCGCGGCGGCGGCCACCGGGTCGCGCGGCAGGCCGAGGGCGAGCGCCAGCAGGTTGGCGGTCCCGCCGGGCAGCACGCCGAGCGCCGCCGGTCCTCCGAGGAGGCCCGCCGCCACCTCCCGCGCGGTGCCGTCGCCGCCGAAGGAGAAGACCACCTCGGCGTCCTGGCGGCGCTCGCGCGCGAGCTCGGTCGCCTGTCCCGCGAAGGCGGTGGGGACCGGCTCGACCTCGAAGCCCCCGGCGCGCAGGGTGGCGAGGATCGCCTCCAGTTGGCTGGCATGCCGCTGGCGCCCCGAGCGGGGGTTGTAGATCAGGGCGGCGCGGCGCACGGGCGGACGGGTCAGAACAGCGTCCCCGTGGTGCCGGGGCGCTGCGGATAGCCGAGGTGCTGGTAGGCGCGGCGGGTGGCGACCCGCCCGCGGGGGGTGCGCTGGAGGAACCCCTCCTGGATCAGGTAGGGCTCGTAGAGGTCCTCGAGCGTTCCGGTGTCCTCGCCGACCGAGACGGCCAGCGTCTTGATGCCGGCCGGCCCGCCGTCGTAGTGCTCGATCAGCGTGCTGAGGATCTTGCGGTCGACGTCGTCGAAGCCGAACTCGTCGACCTCGAGCAGGGTGAGGGCGCGGCGGGCGACCCCGAGGTCGATCGCCTTCGCGCGGTCCACCTGGGCGAAGTCGCGCACCCGGCGCAGCAGGCGGTTGGAGACGCGCGGGGTGCCGCGGCTGCGGCGGGCGATCTCCATCGCCCCCTCCGGCTCGATCGGCACGCCGAGCAGCCGGGCCGAGCGCAGGACGATCTCGGTCAGCTCCTCCGGGCGGTAGAAGTCGAGCCGGTGGACGATGCCGAAGCGCGCCCGCAGCGGGGCGCTGATCAGCCCGGCGCGGGTGGTCGCCCCCACCAGGGTGAACTTCGGAAGCTCGATCTTCACCGTCCGCGCCGCCGGCCCCTGGCCGATCACGAGGTCGAGCCGGAAGTCCTCGAGGGCGGGATAGAGGATCTCCTCCACGGTCGGGCCGAGGCGGTGGATCTCGTCGATGAACAGCACCTCGCCCGGATCGAGGTTGGTGAGGATCGCCGCCAGGTCCCCGGCCCGCTCGAGGACCGGTCCGGCCGTGGTGCGCAGGGGCGCTCCCATCTCGCTGGCGACGATGTTGGCGAGGGTGGTCTTGCCGAGGCCGGGAGGGCCGAACAGCAGGACGTGGTCGAGCGACTCGCGGCGCTCGCGGGCGGCGCGGATGAACACCCGCAGGTTGTCGATGACCTTCTTCTGCCCGATGTACTCCTCGAGCCGCTGCGGGCGCAGCGACGGCTCGACTCCCAGGTCCTCGGGGTCGGGGACGCCGGAAAGGATGCGATCCTCGGACATGCCGGGATTCTACGCCCGGGAGAGCCGGTTGAGGCTCGCCCGCAGCAGGTCATTGAAGGCGGCGTCCGGCTTCTCGCGGCGAACTTCCGCGACGGCCCGCTCGGCCAGGTTCGCCTTGTAGCCGAGGTTGACCAGGGCGGAGACGACGTCGTGGTCGGCGGGAACGGCGGCGGCGGCCGTCTCCGGCAGGTCGGCCGCCAGGATCCGTATCTTCTCCCGCAGCTCCAGCACGATCCGCTCGGCGGTCTTCTTGCCCACGCCCGGAATCGTCCCCAGGCGCCCGAGGTCGCCGGCGGCGATGGCGCCCATCAGGTCGTCCGGCGCCATCCCCGAGAGGATCACGCGCGCCAGTTTCGGCCCGATTCCGTTGACGCCGATCAGCTTCTCGAACAGCGCCTTCTCGCGCTCGGTCCAGAAGCCGAAGAGAGCGATGCCGTCCTCGCGCATGTGGGTATGGATGAACAGCCGGATGGGCTCGCCGCGCCGCTTCTCGATCTCGTACCAGGTGGAGAGAGGGACGTTGACCTCGTAGCCCACGCCATGGACGTCGAGGAGCAGGCGCTCCGGGTCGTCCCGGAGCAGGGTGCCCTGGAGATATCCGATCATGGTGGGGATTGTAGAACGGCGGGGGCGGCCACGGCGGCCGCCCCTGGATCTCTCGCCTACCCTTCCTGGTTGGGCGGGGCGATGCCGAGCTGATCGAGGAACTGCTGGTTGAACGTGACGTTCAGCTCGCGGCGGCGCTTCTCGATCAGGGAGCCTTCGACGCTGGCGATCTTCTGCTGCAGGAGGGTCGCGCGGGTCTGCTCGCGGTTGGCGGCGTACTGCTTCGGGTCCCAGCCCTTGCGGTCGGTCACCTGGAAGAGCAGCGCGCCCTGAGCGTCGTTGATCGGGCCGCCGACCTGGCCGGCCGGCAGCGCCATCGCCGCCTTGGTCAGCTCGGGGTTGTAGCCGATGCCGGGGATCGCTCCCTGGCCGCCGAACTCCTCGGTCTCCTTGACCGGCACGCCGAGCTCCGCGGCCACCTGGTCCAGGGTCTTGCCCTGGGCCATCTGGCGGCGCGCCTCCTGGAGCTTCTGGGTCGTCATCTGCTGCAGCTTCTGGTTCACCAGCGCCGTCCGTACCCGCTGCTCGACCTCCTTGAGCTCGGGCGCGTGCGGCGCGATGACGTCCTTGACGTAGACGACGGCCCAACCCTGCGGCACCTGGACCGCCGGCGAGACGTCCCCCTTCTTGAGCGAGAAGGCGGTGGCGTTGAGGGCCGCGCCGAGACCGGGCACCGGCTCGGCGGCGCCGACCTTGGCCTCGCCGAAGGTCACGCCCGGGTTCTGGCCGGCGAGGGTCTTCAGGGCCTCGGCGTTGGCCGGCTTGTTGGCGGCCAGGCGGCTGGCGAGCTCCTTGGCACGGGTCTCGGCGAGCTGGCGGGTGCGCTCGGCGGTGAGGCGGGCGCGGATCTGGTCCTTGACCAGCTCGAAGGGCTGGGTGCCGCCGGGGCGCTTGCCGGTGACCTCGAGGACGTGATAGCCGAACGAGGACTTCACCGGCCCCACCAGCTTGCCCGGCTGGGCGCCGAAGGCCGCGTCCTCGAACTCCTTGACCATGCGGTTGCGGCCGAAGTAGCCGAGGTCGCCGCCCTTGTCCTTCGAGGCGGTGTCGTCGGAGTACTCCTTGGCCACGGCGGCGAAGTCGGCCCCGCCGTCGAGCTTCCTCTTCGCCTCCTGGGCGCGGGCCTGCGCCTGCGCGTCGTTGCGCTGGTCGTTGACCATGACCAGGACGTGGCGCGCCTGCACCTGGTCCTCCTGGGTGTACTCGGCCTTGTGGGCGTCGTAGTAGGCCCGCAGGTCCGGCTCGCTGGGATTCACCTGGCTGGCGAGCTGGGCGTCGCTGACCAGGAGATAGGCGAAGTCGCGCTGCTCGGGCAGCTTGAACTCGGCCTTGTGGGCCTGGAAGAAGGCCTCGACCTCGTTCTGCGGCGCCGCCACCTGGAGGGAGAAGTTGATCCGCGGCAGCTGGACGTAGCGGATCTTGGCGCGCTCGACCTGGTTGCGGTAGGCCTGCTGGATCTCGTCCTCGCTGACGTAGAGATTGGCGGCGAGGGCGTCGTTGAGCTTCTTCATCAGCACCTCGTCGCGCAGCTCGGTCTCGAAGTCGGCGACGCTGATCTGGTTGGCCGCGAGCGTCTGCTTGTAGATCTCCTCGCCGATGAAGCGCCCCTGCTCGTCCTTGAAGCTCGGGATCGAGAGGATGCGGTCGCGCAGCTCGGCGTCGGTGACCCGCAGGCCCTGCTGCCGGGCCTCGGCGAGCAGGATCTTCTGCACCACCGTCTGGCTCAGCGCCTGCCGGTACATCTGCTTCTCGACCTCCGGCGTGAACTGGTCGCCGTAGATCTGGCGATAGAAATTGGTCATGTTCTTGTACGCGCGCTGGAACTCCTGCTGCGACACCGACTCGCCGCCCACCTGGGCGACCGAGGTCATGTTGCCGCGTCCCCCGGAGCTGGCGCCGAAGTCGGCGGCGAGCGCGAGGACGAACAGGGCGATGATCACCCACAGGATCCAGGCGAGATTCTTCAGATTGTCGCGAAATACCTTGAGCATAAACGGACTCCTTCTCCTTTACCCGGAGGAACCCAGCACTTTAGCAGCGCCAGGCCGGCCGCACAACCCTCGGCATCCCGCGTCCCGGCGGAGAAAAACCGCCTTTCAGGAAAAACGTTCCGTGTTATATTGACGTCCCTACATGAAAGGAATCTGAAGTGCCCGCCCAGCCCGTCCAAAAGGCTGATCGACCGGGGAAGGATTGGTACAGCGTCTCGGTGGAGACCCTGCAGAGCTGGGGTCTGCTGCTGGTGCTCCTGGGGCTGGTAGCCCTGGGCGTCTTCCTTTACCTGCGCTACGACCGCCAGTCGCTGCAGCGCTCGGCCCGAGCGGTGATCGAGCAGGCCGACGCGATGCGCCTGCGGCTGAGCGACGAGAAGCGCGTGGCGACCAGCTTCGCCGGCGAGTACGAGGCGGCCGGCCAGCGCCTCGACGAGGCCCGGGCGCAGCTCAAGGCGCAGGACTTCAGCCATGCCCTGGACAGCGCCCAGCACAGCCGCGACAGCCTGCAGGCGATCCTCGACGCGCTGGCGCTGCGCGGCGGCGCCGGCCAGGCGCAGTTCGTCTCCTTCCAGGGGGAGGTCGAGTTCCGGCGCGGCGACGGCGGCGACTGGCAGGAGGCGCGCAGCCGCATCCAGCTCCAGTCGGGCGACACCGTGCGGACGGCGGACAACGGCTCGGCCCAGATCATGTTCCAGGACGGCACGCTCTACACGGTGCGCCCCAACACCCAGTTCATCGTCTCGCCCCCCAGCGCCGGGCCGAGCGGCGCGCCGGAGCAGTCGATCGAGATGAAGTACGGCTGGGTCAACCTCAGCACCTCGCAGGGCTCGAGCAACATCAAGACGCCGGGCGCCGTGGCCCGGGTCAAGGAGTCGTCCGAGGCCTTCGTCGCCGTCGACAAGGGGACCAGCCAGGGGCGCTTCGGCGCCTACGAGGGGAGCATGGAGCTGGCCTCGAACGGCGGCCTGACCCGCGAGGTCGGCGCGCTCCAGCAGGTGGTGCAGACCGGCGACCTGCTCTCCGAGCCCAAGCCGATGCCGAACCGCCCGGAGCCGGCCGAGCCGATGGACGACCTGCTGGTCGATCTCGACTCGACCAAGCGGCTGGTGCTCGCCTGGCAGCCGGTGGCGGGCGCCACCCGCTATGCGCTCCAGGTCTCCCGCTCCCACCTGTTCGTCGACAACGTCATCGACGCCGAGAACCGCACCAAGACGCGGGCCACCCTGGGCGTGCGCGGCGAGGGGACCTTCCAGTGGCGGGTCGCCGCCTTCGGGCCGAACGGCCTGCAGGGCCCCTGGAGCGAGACGCGGAAATTCCGCGTCGCCGCCGCCGTCCGCAACGCCGGCGGCGGTGCCGGCGAGAAGAGCGGCGATGCGAATCCGCCGGCGCTTGACCTCGACGAGATCAAAACCTACGGTAGTATCTTCATGGTCAGCGGACACAGTGAGCCGGGCGCGCGGGTGGAGGTCAACGGCGAGCAGGTCAAGACCAACGCGGACGGCTCGTTCACCAAGGCCGTCCAATTGACCAAAGAAGGTTGGAACATCCTCGAGATCCGCGCGCGGAACGCGTCGGGCACCGAGACCGTCCGTCGTCACCGCGTATTCGTCGAAAATCCCTGAAAAGGACGACGCTGAATCCGTAAACGCTCTCGCCGCCGCCGCATCCCGCGGCGTGGCATTTCCCAGAAGGATCAAGAAGGCTGATGCCCCTCGCCTCGCTGTTACGCTACTTCTCCAAAGACCTGGCCATCGATCTCGGCACCGCCAACACCCTGGTCTTCGCCAGCGGCCAGGGCATCGTGGTGCGCGAGCCCTCCGTCGTCGTCATCAACAAGATCACCAACCGGATCGAGGCCGTCGGCAGCGAGGCCAAGGAGATGCTCGGCCGCACCCCGGGCAACATCGAGTCGATCCGGCCGATGAAGGACGGCGTGATCGCCGACTTCGAGGTGACCGAACGGATGCTCGAGTACTTCATCAAGAAGGCCCATGGGCGCAAGATGTACGTGCACCCGCGGATCGTCATCGGCGTCCCCTCCGAGATCACCCAGGTGGAGAAGCGGGCGGTGCGCGACTCGGCGATGCGGGCCGGCGCCTCGGAGGTGTTCCTGGTCGAGCAGGCGATGATGGCCGCGATCGGCGCCGGGCTGCCGATCACCGAGCCGTCGGGCAACATGATCGTGGACATCGGCGGCGGCACCACCGACGTCGCCGTCATCTCGCTCGCCGGCACGGTCTACAGCCGTTCGGTGCGCATCGCCGGCAACGAGATGGACGTCGGCATCATCCAGTACCTGAAGCGCAAGTACAACCTGCTGATCGGCGAGCGCACCGCCGAGCAGATCAAGATCCAGCTCGGCTCCGCCTATCCGCTGAAGGAGGAGCTCAAGATGGACATCAAGGGGCGCGACCTGGTGGAGGGGGTGCCCAAGACGCTGACCATCTCCGACGAGGAGATCCGCGAGGCGCTGGCCGAGCCGGTGGCGACCATCGTCGAGGCGGTGCGCATGGCGCTCGAGCGCACGCCCCCGGAGCTGTCCGCCGACATCATGGACAAGGGGATCGTCCTCTCCGGCGGCGGCGCCCTGCTGCGCAATCTCGACCAGCGGCTGCGCGACGAGACCGGCCTGCCGGTCGTGCTCGCCGAGGATCCGCTGGCGTCGGTCGTGCTCGGCACCGGCAAGGTGCTCTCCGACATCGACCTGCTGCGCAAGGTCTCCATCCGCTAGCCCGGAACGGCAGACCGGAACTATTCGACCGGGATCATCGGGAAGCCGTGGACGAGCGCCGCACCGGCTGGGTGTTGATCGTCGTGCTGGTCGGTCAGCTCGTCTACCTGGCGATCCAGGGGGCGCGGGCCGGCGAGACGCGGCTGGAGGAGGTCGGCCTGCGCGTGCTGGGGCCGATGGCCCACGGCGTCGCCTCGATCCCCGAGGAGTTCGCGGGGGCCCGCGAGGGGGTGAAGCTGCGCGGCACGCTGCTCGAGGAGAACCGGCAGCTGCGCCGGGAGGCCGCGGACCTGCGCCTGCAACTGCTGCGGCTGACCGACGTCGAGGGGGAGCTGATCCGGCTGGGCAACGCCGTGCGCTACCCCACCCCGCCCGCCGGGCGCATCCGCGCCGTCGACATCGTCTACGCCGACCACACCTCCTGGCTGCGCACCCTGATCCTCTACACCGGCGAGGTGGAGGCGCGGCACAACCAGCCGGTGCTCTCCCCGGACGGCCTGGTCGGCCGGGTGGTCCACGTCGCCGGCCCCTACGCCAAGGTGCAGCTCATCACCGACCGCGCCGCGGGCGTCGGCGGCATGATCCTGCGCACCCGCCGCCAGGGGGTGGTGCGCGGCGGCCTGGGCACCGGGCTCGAGCTCGACTACGTCCCCCTGCAGGCCGACGTGCGGCCGGGCGACCGCGTGCTGACCGCCGGCATCGACGGCGTCTATCCGCGCGGCATCCCCATCGGCACGGTCGCCTCCGTCGAGCCGGGAGGGCAGCTCTTCCATCGCATCAACGTCGCTCCGGCGGTCGACTTCGGCACTCTCGACCAGGTCTACCTGCTGGAATATCAAGCCGTGCCGCAGACTCTCAAAGAGACCAGCCCCAGTGGAAAGCCTTAAGCTGATCGCCACCATCGCGCTCGCCGCGCTCGTCCATTTCATCGGCGTGCGGCTCTGGCCCGATTTCGTGCGGGCGGTCGACGTCTTCCTGGTGGTGGTGGCGCTCCACGGCCTGCGCGGCAACTCGCTCTCGGGGCTGCTGGTCGGCCTGCTGGTCGGCCTCCTCCAGGACACCCTGACCAGCGGCCCCTTCGGCTTGTTCGGCTTCGCTGATACCATCATCGGCTACGTCACGGCGCGCCTGGCGCAGCGGCTGGTGATCCAGCGGCCGACGGGCGTTCTGGCGCTGGTCAGCTTCGCCGCCGTGCTCCAGCAGGCGATCACCGTGGGGCTCGCGTTCCTGCTGCTGCCGGCCCCGGAGACGCCCAGCCCGGTCTGGGCGGTGATCCGCGCCGGCGCCTGCGGGGTCCTGCGGGATGGCCATCTACATCGTGGCGGGGCGCTGGCGAAACTCCTCCGAGACGCGCCGCCGCGGCCGGATGAGCAGGCTCCGACTGGGCTAGGCGTTATCGTTGTTCATAGCAGAATAGCCGGCAGACTTCAGGCAGGGATCGAGGCAGCATCATGCGGGTCGTTCGTGAGCATCGAGATGATCTGGTCAGCCGCGTCCGCGTGCTGACCGCCGTCGTCACCGGCGTGCTGGTGGTGATCGCCACCGGCTTCTGGTTCACCCAGCTCGTCCAGGGGGACTACTACCGCGAGCTCGCCGAGAACAACCGGCTGCGCAAGCTCCCGATCAAGGCTCCCCGCGGCCTGATCTTCGACCGCAAGGGGCGCCTGCTGGTCGAGAACGTCCCCAGCTACAGCCTGATGATCGACCGCAGCCGCGCGGCGAGCCTCGACCACAGCCTCTGGTACGCCGCCGGCGTGCTCGGCCGGCCGGTGGCCGAGCTGCAGCAGATCCTCCATCAGTACCGCGGCGTGCCGGTGTTCAAGCCGGTGCTCCTGGCCGAGAACCTCTCGCTCTCCGAGGTGGCCCGCTTCGGCGTCGAGGGGCTCGAATACCCGGAGTTCGAGGTCGAGGTCCAGCATCAGCGCCTCTACCGGCACCGCGAGCAGACCGCCCACATCCTCGGCTATCTGGGCGAGCCCAGCCTGGACGAGATCGCCAAGGGGAACGGCGCCTATCAGCCGGGCGACATGATCGGCAAGAAGGGGATCGAGCAGACCTACGACGCCGAGCTGCGCGGGCGGGACGGCGAGCGGGTGGTCGTCGTCGACAGCCGCGGCGAGCTGCTCGAGGAGTACAAGAGCATCCCGGCGGTCCCCGGCAAGAACCTGACCCTGTCGATCGACCTCGACCTCCAGCAGGAGGCCGCCCGCTGGCTCGACGGGCCGGAGAAGGTGGGGGCCGTGGTGGCGATGGATCCCAGGAACGGCGAGCTCCTCGCCCTGGTCTCCGCGCCGGCGTTCAACCCCAACCTGTTCGCGCGCCGCCTCCAGCAGTCCGACTGGCAGGCGCTGATCGACGATCCCAACCACCCGCTGCAGAACCGGGCGATCCAGAACACCTACTCGCCGGGCTCGACCTTCAAGATCGTGATGGAGACCGCCGGCCTGACCGAGAAGATCTTCGACACCCACACCACGGTCGGCTGCTCCGGCTCCAAGGCCTTCTACGGCCGGCCGTTCCGCTGCTGGAAGAAGGGCGGGCACGGCACGGTGGACGCCCACTCGGCGATCAAGCTCTCCTGCGACATCTACTTCTACACCCTCGGCCAGAAGATGGGGATCGAGAAGATCGCCCGCTACTCCCGCCTGTTCGGCCTGGGCTCGGCGACCGGCATCGACATCCAGGGGGAGAAGCGGGGCAACGTGCCCGACCCGGAGTGGAGCCAGAAGGTCCGCAAGCAGCCCTGGTACCCCGGCGAGACGATCTCGGTCTCGATCGGCCAGGGGCCGGTGCTGGTCACCCCGCTGCAGATGGCCGAGCTGACCGCCATCGTCGCCAACGGCGGCCACAAGGTCGTCCCGCACCTGATCAAGGACGCCAAGCTGCCGCCCCCCGAGCACGTGGCCTTCGACGAGGACGCCCTGCGCACCGTGCGCGGCGGCCTGGTGGGGGTGGTCAACGAGCCGGGCGGCACCGCCTACGGCTCGGCCCGCCTGCCGGGAGTCGTGATCGCCGGCAAGAGCGGCACCGTGCAGGTCATCGCGCAGGCCCAGCGCACCGAAGAGCACAACCTCCCCTTCAAATACCGCGACCACGCCTGGTTCACCTCCTTCGCTCCGGCCGACAACCCGGAGCTGGTGGTGACCGTCTTCGCCGAGCACGGCGGCGGCGGTTCCAGGGTGGCCGCACCGATCGCACAGGCGCTCTATGCAAAGTATTTCGGGATCGATAACGGGAAGTCACCCAGTCCCTGAGGAGCGGCCGCGGCTGCGGCTGCTCTCCTCGATCGACGGCGGGCTGATCCTCTCCGCCCTCCTGCTCGCCGCCATCGGTCTCGCGACCGTCCACAGCGCGAGCTCCGAGATGCTGGTCGACTACTTCCCCCGCCAGGCCGGGTGGGTGGCGATCGGGCTCGTGCTGCTGGTGATCTCGATGAGCATCGACTACCACGTGCTGCTCGACTTCTCGGTGGTGCTCTACGGGCTGGGGATCGCCTCGCTGATCGCCGTGCTCGCCTTCGGCGTCGTGCACGGCGGCGCCGCCAACTGGCTGAAGATCGGCGCCTTCCAGTTCCAGCCGTCGGAGTTCGCCAAGATCGCCACCGGCCTCTTCCTCGCCCGCTACCTCGCCGGGCTGAACCTGCGCGTGCTCGAGTTCCGCCAGATCGTCACCGCCATCGTCATCGTGGCCGTGCCGATGGTGCTGGTGGCGGTCGAGCCCGACATGGGCGGCGCCGCCATGTACGCGCCGCTGCTGGTCGGCATGCTGCTGGTGGCCGGCATCCGGGTCCGCCTGCTGGTGACCGCGCTGCTGCTCGGCATCGTCCTCGTCTCGGGGGTCTGGACGTTCGGCCTCAAGGGGTACCAGCGCCAGCGCGTGCTCACCTTCCTGGCGCCCGAGACCGACCCCCTGGGGGCGGGCTACCAGGTGCGGCAGAGCAAGATCGCGGTGGGCTCGGGCGAGCTGATGGGCAAGGGGTACATGCAGGGCACGCAGAGCCAGCTCCGCTTCCTCCCCGCCCGCCACACCGACTTCATCCTCTCCGTGCTGGCCGAGGAGTGGGGGTTCCTGGGGGTGGTCACGGTGCTGGGGCTCTTCGCCCTCTACATCTCGAGCGCCGCGCGGATCGCCATCCGCGCGCGCGACCGCGCCGGCATCATCCTGGTCGTGGGGCTGATCTCGATCACCTGTTTCCACGTGCTCTACAACAGCTCGATGGTGGTGGGGTTCGTCCCGATCACCGGCATCCCCCTGCCGTTCCTCTCCTACGGCGGCTCGTTCACGATGATCAACTTCATCTCGCTGGGGATCATCCTGGGGGTCGACATCCGCAGGTACGTGAACCGGTAAGCGGGCGGGGCGGGCGCGAATCGCCCGCCTCCGCTACAATCCCCCTCGCCATGAGTCTCAAGATGCTCATCGAGAGCGATCCGCATCAGACCCGGATCGCCGTCCTCGAGGACGACCGCCTGACGGAGATCTTCGTCGAGCGGCACCGCCATCGGGGGCTGGTGGGCAACGTCTACAAGGGGCGGGTGACGCGGGTGCTCCCCGGCATGCAGGCCGCCTTCGTGGACGTCGGCCTCGAGCGCGACGCCTTTCTCTACGTCAGCGACGTGACCTCCGACGTCGAGATGGAAGACCTGGAGATCGACGACGGCCGCTCCGACGAGCTCAACAACAACCACCACCAGGCCCAGCCCTCCCCCTCGATCGACGACCTGCTGAAGGCGGGTCAGGAGATCATCGTCCAGGTGGTCAAGGACCCGCTCCCCAGCAAGGGGGCGCGCATCAGCACCCACGTTACCCTGCCGGGGCGCTACCTGGTGCTGCTGCCGACCGTGCGCCACTTCGGCGTCTCGCGGCGGATCGAGGACGAGGCCGAGCGGGAGCGCCTGCTCGCGCTCCTCCAGCAGCTCCCGGTCACCAGCGGCGGGCTGATCGTCCGCACCGCCGGGGAGGGGAAGGGGCGGGAGGAGTTCGAGAGCGACCTGCTCTACCTCTCCCGCCTCTGGGAGAAGGTCCGCCAGCGCGCCGGCAAGGTCTCGGCCCCCACGCTCCTCCATCAGGACCTCGACCTCGCCCTGCGGGTCGTGCGCGACCTGCTGCGCCAGGACTTCGCCGTCCTCTGGGTGGACGGCGAGGAGACCTACGAGCGCATCGTCGAGTTCCTCGACCAGGTGCAGCCGGCCCTGGTCTCCAAGGTCAAGCTCTTCCGCCAGCAGAAGGCCACCCTGTTCGAGCAGTTCGGCATCGAGGAGCAGATCGAGGCCGCCCTGAAGAGCAAGGTCTGGCTCAAGTCGGGCGGCTACATCGTGATCAACCCCACCGAGGCGCTGGTCGCGATCGACGTCAACACCGGCCGCTTCGTCGGCGCCACCAACCTCGAGGACACGGTGCTGCAGACGAACCTCGAGGCGGTCCAGGAGATCGTGCGGCAGATCCGCCTGCGCGACCTCGGCGGGATCATCGTCATCGACCTCATCGACATGGTCGAGATCCCGCACCGCGAGGAGGTCTTCGCCAGCCTGGAGAGCGAGATCAAGAAGGACCGGGCGAAGACCAAGCTGCTCAACATCTCCGAGTTCGGCCTGGTCGAGGTCACCCGCAAGCGCAGCCGCTCCAACCTCGAGCGCCTGCTCACCCAGGGGTGCCCCTACTGCTCCGGCCGCGGGCGGATCCAGTCGAACGCCACGATCTGCCTCAACCTGCGCAAGGAGCTGCTCCACCTGCGCGGACGGATCGCCGCCCCGGAGCTCCTGCTGCGCGTCCACCCCGAGATCGCGCGTGCCCTGCAACAGGAGGAGCGGGCGATCCTCGACGAGCTGGAGCGCTCGCTCGGGGTCCACATCCTGATCCAGAGCGATCCCGAGCTGCACCACGAGCGTTTCGACGTCGTGGAGGTCTGACGATCCGGACCGAGCCCTTCGCCCTCCCCGGCTGGACCGGCGAGCTGGCGTCGGCCGTCCGCCCGGCCGATCTCGCGGCGGCGGTCCGCGCCCTGACCGATCCCGCCACCGCCCTGAAGACCCTCCACTGGGGGCGCAACTACCTCTACGTGGCCCGGATGGAGACCGCGGCGGGAGCCGTCGAGGTGGTCGTCAAGCAGTTCCGCCACCGCACTCTCCGCGACCGGCTGAAGCGCCGGCTTCAGGGGAGCAAGGCCGAGAAGAGCTGGCGGGTGGCGACCGCCCTGCTGGCGGCCGGGCTCTCCACCCCAGAGCCGGTGATGCGGATCGAGTCCGCCGGCGAAGCGGGCCCTGCTTTCTATGTCTGCCGCTATCTCCCCGGCCTGACCGAGGCGCGCTACCTCTTCCGCGCCGCCAACGCCGGCGAGGAAGCGGAGCGCTTCCCCGAGGTCGACTTCCCCGCTTTCGTCGCGGCGCTGGGACGGACGGCGCGCCGCCTCCACGACGCCGGCTTCTGGCACCGCGACCTCTCGGGAGGGAACCTGCTCCTCCGCTTCGGCGCCGACCGCCGTCCCGCCGAGATCCACCTGGTGGACCTCAACCGGACCCGCATGGGCCGCCCGCCGAGCGTCTCCGAGCGGCTGCGCGACCTCTCGCGCCTGGCGCTCTTCCGCCCCGAGCACCAGGAGCTGCTGCTCCGCGAGCTACTGGGGGGACCCCGCGGCCGGGCTCCGCCGCGGCATCTATCTCGCCTACCACCGCGGCTTCCTGTGGAAGAACGAATCGAAGCGGCGGGCGCGCGGCGCCCGCGACCGGGTCAAGCGGCTGCTCCTGCCGCGGGGCACGCACGCCCACATCCCGGAGGCGCCCGCCGGGGCCGGAGCGCGCGACAAGGTGGTCTGGGACCATCTCTCGGACCAGCCCCACCAGCACGCCGGCCGGCTCGACAAGCTGCGGGTGCGCCTGGCCGACGCCCGCTCGCACGGCGTCGAGGCGGCGGCGGTCGCCGGCGCCCTGCCGCGGATCTGGCGGCGGTATCGCAAGCTGAAGGCGCGGGCTCCACGCGGCGCCGGTCGACTTCGCGGGGATCGGCGTCTGCGTCCGCCCCTGGCCGGAGAACCCCGCGGCGCTGCTCGCCCTGGTCGAGGAGCTGGGGGCGCGCCACGTGCTGCTGCGCCTCCACCCCTGGGAGGACGACCACGCGGCCGAGGAGGAGCTGGCGCGCGAGCTCCATGCCCGCGGCCTCGAGGTGAGCTTCGCCCTGCCGCAGAACCGCGAGCTGGTGCGCGATCCGGCCCGCTGGCGCCGGGCCCTGGAGGCGATCGCCCCCCGCTTCACCCCGTATGGCCGGCACTTCCAGGTGGGGCAGGCGATCAACCGCAGCAAGTGGGGGATCTGGAACGTCCGCGAGTACGTCGAGCTCGCGCGCGCGGCCGAGGAGATCCTCCGTCCCTATCCCGGCGTCGAGCTCCTCGGCCCGTCGGTGATCGACTTCGAGTATCACGTCACCGCCGCGGTGCTGAACCTGCGCGATCCCGGCTTCCGCTTCGACGCCGTCTCGGCCCTGCTCTACGTCGACCGCCGCGGGGCGCCGGAGAACCGCCAGGCGGGGCTCGACACGGAGGACAAGGCGCTCCTGCTGCGGGCGATCGCGGAGACCGCCAGGAACGTCGTCCTGCGAGCCGCTGCTGGATCACCGAGGTCAACTGGCCGCTGCGCGAGGGGCCCCACTCGCCGGCCGGCCGCGACGTCTCGGTGGACGAGGAGGCGCAGGCGGACTACCTGGTCCGCTACTACCTCCTGACGCTGGGCACGGGGCTGGTCGAGCGGGTGTTCTGGTGGCAGGTGGTGGCGCGGGGGTACGGCCTGGTCGATCCCGCCGATCCGGCGCGGCCGCGGCGGCGGCCGAGCTTCCACGCTCTGAAGACGCTGGTGCGCGAGCTGGACGGCGCCCGGCTGGAGGAGGTGCTGGCGGCTCCCCCGCCGGCCCGGCTCTACCGCTTCCGCCGTCCGGACGGCGCCGAGGTGGTCGTGGGCTGGAGCGCCGCGGACCGGCCGGCCCGGGCGGCGTTGCCGCGTCCGGCGGTGGTCGTGATCGGCCGTGATGGCGAGGAGCTGGCGGGCCCCGGAGGGCGTCGAGGTGGACATCGACGCCTCTCCGAGGTACTTCCGGCTCTGATCGTTTCTGAAGACTACTTCTGGAACACCTCCGCGACCGGCACGATGTCGATCCGGGTGGGCGCCACCTTGAGCGGCACGATGATCTTGTCGGCCGCGGTGACCTTGGCGTCCACCTGGCTGTTGTAGGTCTTCGGGCTCGGCTCGTCCTTCTGCAGGGTGTCCTTGAGCTGCTGGGCGTTGGCGGTCACCAGGACGGCCTCGTAGTTGTCGGTGCTCAGGTACTTCCTGATCGCCGCGTTGACGTCATCCACCGTCAGCTTCTTCAGCCGCGACTGGATCTCGTCGATGTAGTACGGCATGCCGTAGAACCGGCTGTCCATCTGGAAGCCGAGGCGGTCGTGGAGGCTCTGCGCCCAGAGCTTCGAGTAGTTGAGGACGAAGTCGCGGGTGAGATTGAAGTCCGCCTCCGTCACCCCCTCGTCGCGCAGCCGCTGGACCTCGTAGAGGCCGGCCCGCAGCGCGAACTGGGCGTCGGCCGGCACCACCGGCCGGATCCAGACCGAGAAGTACTGCTCGCGGCGCGGCGACGCCGGGGGGCGGCGTGGTGACGAACGGCGGGTTGGCCAGGTACTCGATGTAGGAGTAGTCGCCGTAGTTCAGGCCGCGGTTCGCCCGCAGCTCGTTCATCAGCCGGCCGTTGAAGGTGCGGTGCTCGCCGAGGAGGCTGTTGGCCACCATCAGCGGGTAGTAGTCCGCGTCGGCGCGGGTGATCGGCAGCGGGAATCCGAAGTTGATCCCCACCGACCCCGTCTGCTTCTCGACCAGGGTGAAGTTGTGCCCCTGGACCTTGGGGGCGGGGGGCAGCGCCATGCGCCCCTTCTGCCCCGCGGGCAGGGCCGCGAGGTCCCGCGTCAGGCGGGAGGGGTAATCGGCCGGGTAGCCGCCGGCGACGCCGACCATCAGGTTCGCCTGCGTGTAGTGCTGCCGGTAGAACTGCTTCACGTCGTCCAGAGTGATGTGCTGGAGCCCCTCGACGGTGCCGAGCGGGGAGTGCCCGTAGGGGTGCCCCTTGAAGATCTTCTGCTGGAGCAGCTCGAGGCCGAGCCGCTCGTCATTGGCGCGCAGCGAGTCGGTGATGGCGGAGGTGAGCTGGTCCTTGTTGCGCTGGAAATCCTCCTGCGAGAAGCCGGGCTTGAGCAGCGCCTCCTCGATCAGGGCCGTGTACTCGGCCAGCTTGTCGCGGTGGATCATGCCGCCGATCACCGTCACCTCGCGGTCGGTGTCGGAGCTGACCCCCGCCGCCATCGGGTAGAGGGCCTCGACGAGCTCGGTGTAGGAGCGCTTCTGAGTCCCGGCCTGGCCGATCATCATCGACGTCAGGGTCGCCAGGCCCTCCTTGCCGGCCGGATCGTGGATCGAGCCGACGTCGAACTGCAGGCGGAGGGCCACCAGCGGCGAGCCGGCGTTGGGGAGCGCCACCACCTCGATGGGCGCGGCGGCGGCGGCCTTGGCCTGCGCGGTGGCCGGAACCGCCGCGAGCATGAGGGCGGAGGCGAGCAGCGCTCCTCCGATCCATCCTCTTCTTCCACGATCAATCATGACGCGCACCTCCCTGCGTGCCCTGGGCGGCGGGGGCCGCCTTGTGAGTGAGGGTCGCGTAGGTCTCGTTCTGCGGCTTGAAGACCTCGCGGGCGACCCGCTGGATGTCCGCCGGCGTCACCTTCTGATAGGTGGCGAAGCGCTGGTTGAGGGCGTCGATGTCGCCGGCGATCGCGATCGCCTGGGCCGCCTGCGCCGCGACGTTGCCCGGCGTGTCGAGCCCGAGGGCGAAGGCGTAGCGCTGGTGCGACTTGATGCGGTCCAGCTGCTTGAGGTCGACCGGCTTGGCCTGGAGCTGCTGGATGTAGCGGTTGACCGTCTCCTGGACCTTGGGGAGCAGATCGTCCGACTTCACCCGCGCGACGATCATGAACAGCCCGGGATCGCGGTTGCCGGAGGACCCGCCCTGGATGAAGTCCACCCACTGGTTCTTGACCACCAGGTCCTGGTAGAGGGGGGCGGACTCGCTGAACAGGAGCTGCTCGATGAGGTCGAGCGCCGCCGTGTCGATCGACGTCGCCGAGTAGGCCGGAATGTGGTAGGCCGTCATCGAGTACGGGTGCGTCGGATTCGGCCAGTCGAGCGCCGCCGTCTTGCGCTCCTTCTGCGGCGGCTCCACCGGGATGTCCGCCGCCTTGTACCCCTTCTTCCAGTCGCCGAAATACTGCTTCGCCAGGGTGAAGACGTTCTCCGGCTGCACGTCGCCCACCACCAGCAGCGTGGCGTTCTCCGGCCGGTAGAAGCGGTCGAAGAACTTCAGGCTGTAGTCGTACTCGTTGGGCATCGCCTTGATGTCGGCTACGAAGCCGAGCGTCGTGTGCTTGTAGGTGTGCTTGTCGTAGGCGAGGTCGCGGACCTTCTCGTACAGCGGCTGGAAGGGGTTCGAGACGCTCTTGTTGTACTCGCCGAGGATGGCCAGCGCCTCGGTGCGGAAGGCGTCCTGGCTGTACTTCAGGTGCTTGAAGCGGTCGGACTCGATGTCCATGATCAGCGGCAACTGGCTCGCCGGCGCGACCATGTGGTAGACCGTCTGGTCGTCGGATGGTGAAGGCGTTCGAGTCGGCGCCCAGCCGCTTGATGACATCGTTGTAGGCGTCCTTCGAGTACTTCTCCGTGCCGCGGAACATCATGTGCTCGAAGAAGTGGGCGAAGCCGCTGTGCCCCGCCTCGACCTCGTCGCGGGAGCCGGTGCGCATCACGACGTAGTAGGCCACCGTCCCCGGGCTGTCGTAGGGGACGGCCACCACCTTCATGCCGTTGTCGAGGGTCTGTTTATGGACCTTGAAGGGGAAGATGTCCCCGGAAGCTGCCGGTTTCTCGGCGGCGCCGGCCAGTGTCGCCACCGCCAGCAGGCCGCAGAGCAGCAGAGTGATTCTTCGGGCGTGCACGAGTTGAGCTCCTTTCGGTTCGGAACTTTGACGCCGGTCAAGGCGTTCTTCTTTTGGATCAGACCCCCGTCGAGGGGGTGTTCAAGGCAAGAAACGGTGATTCCCCGGACAGGATTCCCATATTACCCTACCTATCATGAGTAGCCGAACCACGCTTTCCGCCCTTTCCCTGACCCTGCTCCTCCCTGGCCTCGCCGCCGCCCAGACCCCGCAGGCCGCCCGCCGGACCCCGGTCGTGGCGCTGGTCGAGAAGGTCGCGCCGGCGGTGGTCAACATCTCCGCCGAGTCGACGGTCCGCGAGGCCGACCCGTTCTTCGGCCGCTTCGGCCTCGGCGCCGAGCGCCAGGCCCAGTCGCTGGGCTCGGGGTTCATCGTCGACCGCAACGGCATCGTGGTCACCAACGCCCACGTGATCGAGGGGGCCTCGCGGATCACCGTCACCCTGCTCGACGGCCGCGAGATCGAGGCCGACCTGCTCGGCTCGGACCGCGACGCCGACATCGCCGTGCTCAAGGTGAAGGCGAGCGGCCTGCCCGCCGTCCCCCTCGGGCACAGCTCGGACCTGATGATCGGCGAGACCGTGGTCGCCATCGGCAACCCGTTCGGCCTGTCGAACACGGTGACCACCGGCGTGCTCTCGGCGGTGGGGCGCACCGTCCCCTCCGAGCGCGGCGAGCGGCTGTTCACCGACTTCCTGCAGACCGACGCCTCGATCAACCCGGGCAACTCGGGAGGCCCGCTGGTCAACATCCAGGGGGACGTGATCGGCATCAACAGCGCCATCATCTCGGGGGCGACGGGGATCGGCTTCGCCATCCCGGCCGACCGCGCCCGCCGGGTGGTCGACGACCTGCTGCGCTTCGGCGAGCTGCAGCCGCTCTGGACGGGCGCCCGCCTGGTCAGCGTCGACCCCGAGCTGGCGCGGCGCTACGGCCTGCCCGCGTCCGTGCGGCGCGGCGCGCTGGTGCTCAAGGTCTCCCCGGACTCGCCGGCGGCCGCGGCCGGCCTGCGCGAGAAGGACGTGATCGTCTCGGTGGCCGGCCATCCCGTCGTCGCCCGCGAGGACGTGACGACGGCGCTCTACACGGCGTCGGCGGGAGCCGCGCTCGACGCCGAGGTGCGGCGGGGGGGCCAGACCGTCCGGGTGAAGCTGCGGGCGGTGCATCCGCCGCAGGGCCTGGGTCTCCAGGTGCTGGAGCGGTCGGTGGGGCTCGCGGTCGAGGGGGCTCGCGGCGGCCTCGCCATCCGCCGGGTGGCCGGCGGCTCGCTCGCCGAGCAGAAGGGGCTCCGCCCGGGCGACGTCATCCTCGGCGCCAACGGCCAGCAGGTCGACTCGGTCGAGAACCTGGGCCGCGAGGTCCTGCGCGGCCTCGACCGCGGCGGGCTGCTCCTGGCCGTGCAGCGGGGGCGGTGGGTGTACAACCTGGATTTTCCGCTGTAGGGGGACAAGAGGGCGGCCCATCCCATACGATGGGCCCGCCATGCCCCACCGCCTTGCCCTCCTCGTCTCCGGCGCCTCGGGGATGCTCCTCCCCCGGCACGTGCTCGGACGGCTGGCGGCGCATCCGGAGATCGAGCGCATCCATCTGGTGGTCTCGGCGGGGGCGAGCCAGGTGCTGCGCCATGAGCTGGGGCCGGAGAAGACCGGCGGCGCCGACCTCGTCGAGGCGGCCGGGCTGGGGGACGCGGAACGGGCGAAGGTGGTCGTCCACCGCGACAACGAGCTCGACGCGCCGATCGCCTCCGGCTCCTACCGGCTCACCGGCGCGGTGGTGCTGCCGTGCAGCGCCGGCACCCTCGGCGCCCTCGCCACCGGCTCGGCCCGCACGCTGGTCCACCGCGCCGGGGCGGTCGCCCTCAAGGAGCGGTGGCCGCTGGTGCTCGGGTTCCGCGAGACCCCCTACAGCCTCATCCACGTCGAGAACATGCGCCGCCTCCTCTACGCCGGAGCGGTGATCCTGCCGCCGGTCCCGGCCTTCTATATCGGCGGCGAGGATCTCGGCCGCTTCCTCGACCACTACGCCCTCCGGATCCTCGACCGCTTCGGCATCGCCGAGCCGGGGGAGCCGGGGCTGCGCTGGGGCTGAGCCCTCCGCCAGAAATCCGAATTGGAAACATGGCTCGAGGACGGCTCCGTCCTCCGTCCTCCCCGGAGGACATTTTTCCTGGTTTCCAGGGCTCAGCTCTCGTAAGCCCTTTATTTTCAGCCTGGACTCTCCTTGGCATCGACCTTGCGTTTATGGAGTGGCGTCAGACATCAAGGAGAAATCTGATGCGACATACAGCTCTGATCACCGCCTCCATCCTGGCCCTCTCGCTCGCCCCCGCCGCGCAGGCGCAGTCCTGGGGCGTCCATGTCCAGCTCGGTTCCACCGATGGCTATCGCAACGGCTATCGCTACTCCTATCCCGACACTCGGTCACGTGGACCGGATCTCGCGGCTGGCGCATGAAATCGACCGGACCGCCACCTTCTATCCACTACCAGGCCGAGCGCAACAACCGCCGGCCGGACTGGGCCGAGGCCCGGGCGCTCGCCGACCTGCACGAGCTCAACGAGCAGGCCGCCCACTTTCACGGCGAGGTGGAGAGCTACCGGCAGAACCCCCGCCACACCGTCAACGACTTCGCGGAGCTGGAAGGGGCCTTCTACACCGCGGCGAGGTCGCTGCGCCGGATCGAGCCGCGCCCCTATATCGACCGCGGCATGGAGCAGATCTACGTCCTGATGAACGAGCTGTCGCGGTACTACGGCCGCAGCTCCGGCTACGGCTCCTGGGGCCATGGCCGGTACGACGGCGGCCGGTATGACCACGGCCGCTACGGCCACGACCAGTACGACCAGGATGACCAGTACGACGAGGACTACGACGGCTATCAGCCGCCCTACGGACACTGACACCACCGCCTGACACTGGGCGGAGGAGCCCACGGAGGCGCTCCGCCCGGTTTTTAGCCTTAACAAGGAGGAAACCATGCGACACACGACCACTCTGATGACCACGGCCCTGCTGGCCCTCTCCCTGACCCCCGCTCTCCGGGCGCACCCGCCCCAGGCCCAGCCCGAGCCCCAGGCTCAGGACCCATACCAGCCAGCCCCAGGATCGGTACCCGGCTCAGGTCCAGTACCAGCAGCCCCAGGATCGGTATCAGCCCCGGGACCGGTACCAGAACGACGATCGCTATTCCTACCCGGACGCGGCCCGTATCGGCCGGGTCGCCGAGTTGGCGCACGAGATCGACGAGACCTCCGCCTACATCCACCGCCAGTTCGAGCGCAACAACCGCCGTCCGGACCGGGACGAGGCCCGGGTGATGGAGCGGCTGCACGCGCTCAACGAGCAAGCCGCCGCAATTTCACGATGAGGTCGAGCGCTATCGTCAGAACCCTCGCCGCACCGCGCGCGAATTCGCGGCCCTGGAGATCGCCTTCAACGATACCGTGAGGTCGTTGCGCCGGACCGGGTCCCGTTCCTATGTCAACCGCGGCATGGTACGGATCTACAGTCTGATGAACGAGCTGGCGGGCTACTACGGCCACCGCGCCGGTTATTACGGCTCCTGGGGTCACCCCCGGTATTCCCAGGACCACGACCACTACGACCGCAACGACGACCGCGACCACGATGGTGACCGGGACCATGACCATGACCACGATAACGGCTACCGGCCGCCCTACAACTTCTAAGCAACGCTCCTGAGCGACATCACCGAACCGGGCGGACAGGCCGAGGAATGGCCTCCGTCCGGTTCGTGTTTTGTCTCTATGAGGAATGAGCCGTGACCGCGCCAAGTCACGGCTTTCTCACCAAGGAGTTCAACCATGAGTCAGAAAAGAAACCCTGTACTGTCCAGGGCGGCGTTGTTCATTCTCGGCGCGCTGCTCGTTGTTTCGGCCGCCTTCGCGCAGCCGGTGGGGGGGAGCGGTTCACGGCCAACCTGGTGGACCCGGCGGGCCATTTCGGACGTGCCCGGTCCAACACCGCGTCGGTCCTGATCCACATCGACCACTACTCGGAGGATGCCGAGGTCCAGAGTCTGGCCGGCATCCTGAAGCCAAAGGGTCCCAATGACCTGCAGGACGCCCTCTGGGACCAGGAAGTCGGCTATCATCCGCGTCGGCGGCGGCCTCGGCTATCCGATCGCGGCTGCCCGCTCGCATGCGCGGCGGAGAACGGAGGCCGGATCATCCGCCTGATGATCGACCGGCCGATCTCCCAGCGGAGGTCATCGACAACACCCGCACTGTCGACTACCCGTTCAGCTTCATCGAGATCAAGCTCGACCGCAACGGCAAGGGGCAGGGGCAGTTCTACGCCGCGGCGAAAGTGAGGATTCAAGGGCAACACGCTCGACGTGGAGAGCTTCAGCCCGCAGCCGTTGCGGCTGCTGGCGGTGACGTCAAGAAGGCGCGGTAATGCCCCTTCGAGCTTTCACCTGCCCTCTCCTGGGAGGAGAGGGGCTTTCGTTTGTACAATCCCCGCCATGCGCCCAATCCGCACACTCTCGACCGTGCTCGAAATGATCAAGATCGAGCACACGCTGTTCGCCCTGCCGTTCGCCTTCCTGGGGATGCTGCTCGCCGCCGGCGGGTGGCCCTCGTGGCGGACGGTCTTCTGGATCGTGGTCGCCATGGTGGGAGCCCGGAGCGCCGCGATGGCGTTCAACCGGCTGGTGGACCGCCGGATCGACGCCGCCAATCCGCGGACGGCCGGCCGCGCCCTGCCGGCGGGGCAGATCAGCCCCGGGGCGGTGGCGGCCTTCACGGCGGCGAGCGCCGGCGTGCTGGTGCTCGCCGCCTGGAAGCTCAATCCGCTGGCCCTGGCGCTGTCGCCCGTGGCGCTCGGCATCCTCTTCCTCTACTCCTACACCAAGCGGTTCACCTGGGCCGCCCACCTGTTCCTGGGGCTCTCGCTCGCCGGCGCGCCGCTCGGCGCCTGGATCGCGGTGCGCGGGGATGTCCAGGCGACCCCGCTGCTCCTCGCCGGCGTGGTGCTGACCTGGACGGCGGGCTTCGACATTCTGTATGCCCTCCAGGACCTCGACTTCGACCGCCGGGCGGGGCTGTTCTCGATCCCCGCCCGTTTCGGGGTGGTCGGCGCGCTCTGGATCTCGGCCGCCCTCCATGCCCTGACGCTGACGCTGCTCGCCCTGCTCCCCCGCGTCTATCTGCCGGGGCCGCCGGTGCTCGGCACCGCCTACTGGGTGGGATGGATCGGCTGCCTCCTGCTGATCGCCTACCAGCACTGGGTGGTGCGGCCGGGGGACCTGTCGCGCCTCAACGCCGCCTTCTTCACCGCCAACGGCGCCCTGTCGCTCTGGCTCTTCGCCGCGACCGCCCTTGATATACTGAGGTCCTGATGATCACCGAGACGCTTTCTCCCATCCGCCCCGAGGCGTTCCCCAAGCCTCTGCAAGACATCGCCGCCAAGGTGCGCGACGGCCTCCGCCTCGACGAAGCGGACGCCCTGACCTGCTTCACCACCCCGCACGTCCTCCATCTCGGCAAGCTGGCCGACACGGTGCGCCGGCGGCTGAACGGCAATATCACCTACTTCAACGTCAACCGGCACATCAACCCGACCAACGTCTGCGTCTACACCTACAACTGCAAATTTTGCAGCTTCGCGGCGATGAAGGGGGAGTCCCACGCCTGGGAGATGAGCCACGACGACGTCTACGCGCACGCCGCCGACCAGGGGGGCAACGCGGTCACCGAGTTCCACATCGTCGGCGGGCTGCATCCGGACCTCTCGATGGCCTGGTACGAGGAGATGCTCCGCGGCTTGAAGCAGCGCTTCCCGAACGCCCACCTCAAGGCCTTCACCGCCATCGAGATCGGCTGGTTCGCCAAGCGCGAGAAGCTGTCGATCGAGGAGGTGCTGCGCCGGCTGCGCGACGCCGGCCTGGGCTCGCTCCCCGGCGGCGGCGCCGAGATCTTCCACCCCGAGGTGCGCGAGATCATCTGCGACGGCAAGCTCGACGCCGGCGAGTGGATCGAGGTCCACCGCATCGCCCACAAGATGGGGATCAAGAGCAACTGCACCATGCTCTACGGCCACGTCGAGCGGCCGGAGCACAAGGTCGACCACCTGCTGCGGCTGCGCGCCCTCCAGGACGAGACCGGCGGCTTCAACGCCTTCATCCCGCTCGCCTACCACCCCGAGAACAACTACATGGGCCTGAAGTACCACACCACGGGGACGGAAGACCTGCGGCACATCGCGACCGCCCGGCTGGTGCTCGACAACATCCCGCACATCAAGGCCTACTGGGTGATGGTGACCCCCAAGCTGGCCCAGGTGGCGCTGCGCTTCGGCGCCGACGACCTGGACGGCACGATCGTCGAGGAGAAGATCTACCACATGGCCGGCGCCGGCACCTCCCAGCAGCTCACGCGGCCGGAGCTCGAGCGCATCGTGCGCGAGGCGGGATTCGTGCCGGTCGAGCGCGACACGCTCTACAACCCCATGGCGCCGATGTCGTCGCCGATAACGCCGCCCGCTCCGGCCCTGGCCTCTTGAAGCCCGACACCCTCGGTTTCCACTATCTGGCGGTCGACGGCCCGATCGGCGTCGGCAAGACGACGCTGGTCGAGCTGCTGACCCGGCAGTTCGAGGGGGTGAAGATCCTCGAGGACGTGGACAACCCCTTCCTCGGGGACTTCTACCAGGACCGTCCGGGCGCCGCCTTCCAGACCGAGCTCTACTTCCTGCTCTCCCGCTTCAAGCAGCAGCGCGACCTCGGCCAGCGCGGCCTGTTCGACCGCGTGCTGGTCTCCGACTACACCTTCTGGAAGAACCGGATCTTCGCCTATCTGAACCTGACCGACGACGAGCTGATGCTGTTCGACAAGCTCTACGCCCTGCTCGAGCCGCAGGTGCCGGTGCCGGATCTGGTCATCCACCTGGTCGCCGACGTCGACACCTGCATGGAGCGGATCCGCAGGCGGGCGCGCAACATCGAAAAGACGATTGCCCGGGAATATCTCTCGGAGTTGATTGACGCGTACAATCACTACTATCATTACTACAGCCGGTCTCCGCTGCTGGTGGTGGACACGAGACATCTCAACTTCCCCCAGCGGCCTGAAGACTTCGACGAGCTGTTGAACCGGCTGTCGAAGCCGATCAAGGGGACCGAGTACTTCCAACCGCTTGGATCCCGCTGAGGCGGGACCGGGACGGAGCACAGCGCCCCCTGCGGCGCGGCACTGGCGAGCGAGGACCTGATCCCCCGGCGGGGACAGCTACCTCCCAACTCTCGCCGGGATCGCCGCGAACCCGCGGGCCCCGCCAAAGGCCCTTCCGTCTCTGCGTGCGGAAGGGCTTTTCACGTTTGAATTCCGAAAGGAGCTTCAGATGGCTGGTGAACCGAAGACCGTTACGGTTCCCTGGGTGGCGGGGGCACCCGAACGCGGCGATCGCCTGGTCATGGTGACCGCCTACGACTTTCCTCAGGGACGCACGGCCGACGCGGCCGGGGTGGACATCATCCTGGTGGGCGACTCGCTCGCCATGGTGGTGCTCGGCCACCCCGACACGCTGTCGGTGACCATGGACGAGATGATCCACCACACCAAGGCCGTCCGCCGGGGCGTCAAGCGCGCCCTGCTGGTGGCCGACATGCCCTACGGCTCGTTCCATCTCGGGACCGAGCACGCGGTGGGCAGCGCCATCCGCTTCATCAAGGAGGCGGGCGCGCAGGGGGTCAAGATCGAGGGGCACCGCCCCGAGCTGGTCGCCGCCCTGACCCAGGCCGAGGTGCCGGTGATGGCCCACCTCGGGCTCACTCCGCAGTCGGTCCACCGCCTGGGCGGCTTCAAGGTCCAGGGGCGCGGGGACGCGGCGCGCGAGCTCATCCTGCAGGCGGCCGAGGAGGCGGAGGCCGCCGGCGCCTTCTCCCTGGTCCTCGAATGCGTGCCGTCCGACCTCGCCGCCGAGGTCACCCAGCGGCTCTCGATCCCCACCATCGGCATCGGCGCCGGCATCGGCTGCACGGGGCAGGTGCTCGTCTACCACGACCTGCTGGGGATGGAGGAGCGGATCGCGCCCCGCTTCGTGCGGCGCTACGCCGAGCTCGGCAGGCTCTCCCGCGAGGCGATCGCGCGCTACGCGGACGATGTCCGCGCCGGCCGCTTCCCGTCGCCCGAAGAGGGGTACGGCGGGGGAACGCCCCGGCCGGTCGACGAGCCGGCGAAGCTGTACGGGTGATGATCCAGAGATGATCATCGCGCGGACGCAGGACGAGCTGCGCCGGACCGTCGACGGCTGGCGGGCGGCGGGGGAGCGGATCGGCTTCGTGCCGACCATGGGCGCGCTCCACGCGGGGCATCTGTCCCTCGTGCGGCTCGCCCGTGGGCGGGTGACCAGGGTGGTGGCGTCGGTGTTCGTCAATCCGACCCAGTTCGGTCCCAACGAGGACTTCAACCGCTACCCCCGCCAGCCGGAGAAGGACGGGGCGATGCTGGAAGAGGCCGGCTGCGACCTCCTCTTCCTGCCGGACGTGGCCACCATCTACCCGCCCGGCAACGCCACCTTCGTCGAGCCCGCCGGCGCCGCCGAGGGGCTCGAGGGGGCCTGCCGGCCGGGGCACTTCCGCGGCGTCGCCACCGTGGTCTGCGCCCTCTTCAACCTGGTGCGGGCCGACGTCGCCGTCTTCGGCGAGAAGGACGCCCAGCAGCTCGCGGTGATCCGGCAGATGGTGCGCGACCTGCATCTGCCGGTCGAGATCGTGCCGGGCCCCACCGTCCGCGAGGCGGACGGGCTCGCGATGTCCTCCCGCAACGCCTACCTCTCCCCCGAGGAGCGGCGGGCGGCGACGGTGCTCCATCGCTCCCTGCGCGCCGCGGAAGCGGCGATCGGCGAGGGGGAGCGCCGGGGGGAGGCCGTCCGGGAACGGCTGCGGGAGGTATTGAATACGGAGCCCCTGGCGCGTGTTGAATACGCCGAGGTGGTGGACGCCGAAAGCTTTCAACCGGTCGATACGTTGCGCGGCCGGCTGGTGCTCCCCCTGGCGGTACGGATCGGGGGGACGCGATTGATCGACAACATTCGTCTGACGGTCGGGGAGACCCGGCCGCCTGAGGAGTCAAGGATATGAAGCGCACGCTTCTGAAGTCGAAGATTCATCGGGCCACCGTGACCGACGCCAACCTCCTCTACCAGGGGTCGATCACCATCGATCCCCTGCTCATGGAAGCGGCGGACTTCGTGCAGTTCGAGCGGGTGGAGATCTACAACTGCACCAACGGCGAGCGCTTCGCGACCTATGCCATCCCGGGCACGCCGGGGATGGGGGAGATCGTGCTCAACGGCGCGGCGGCCCACAAGGCCGGGCCCGGGGACGTGGTCATCATCGCCACCTACGCCGACTACGAGGACGCGGAGTGCCGCGCCCACCAGCCCTCGCTGGTCTTCGTGGACGCCAAAAACCGGATCGTCGCCCAATCGCACGAGCGGATCGACGAAGCCGTGCTGGCGGGGATGCTGTGAGCCGCCCGGCCGTTGTTGCGGCGGCGTCGGCGGTGGCCCTCCTGGCGTTCGCCTGCGCCGGGGTGGCCGCCCCGCCGCCGGACCGGGCCGCCAAGAGAGGAAAGCCGGTCGCCTTCACGACGATCGTCCAGCAGGCGATCCCGGGTCAGGCCGGCCAGCAGATCCGGGCGGTGGCCCGGGACGCCGACACCTGGCGCGCCCTCTGGGCCGCGTTGCGGAAAGACGGCGGCGAAGCCCTCCCCGCCGAGCCGCCGGCGGTCGACTTCCCCCGCGAGATGGTGCTCGTGGTGGCGATGCCCACGCAGAGCTGCGTCTCGAAGGTCACCATCCAGTCGATCGGCCACCTGGGCAACCCGACGGGCGGCACGTTGCTGGTGAACCTGCTCGAAGCGCCGCCGGCCCCCAACTGCCGCTGCATCGTCTCCTCGCGGCCGGTCCACGCCGTCCGCCTTCCCCGCACCGCAGGGACCCCGCGCTTCGTCGTCACCCGCGGGCAGACCTCCTGCGGCTCGTAGCGGTTGCGATGAGCCGGCAGCCGTCTGCCGGCTCATCGGCTTCCCGAACCGGGAAGGCGGCCCGCTCCCCGTGCGTTAGAATCGCCGAGGAGGTAGCAATGACCGTCACCCTTGGATACTCCCAAGACCAACTCTCGAGGTCGAGCCGCTCACCATCGCCGGCCGCACCTTCCGCTCGCGCCTCTTCCTGGGGACGGGCAAATATCCCGACTTCCCGACCATGGCCGCCGCCCTGGAGGCGTCCGGCACCGAGGTGGTGACCGTGGCGCTGCGCCGGGTGAACCTTGGCGAACGGGGCCAGGGCTCGCTGCTCGACTTCGTCGATCCCGAAAAGTACCTGCTGCTCCCCAATACCGCCGGCTGCTACACCGCCGACGAGGCGATCCGCACCGCCCGCCTGGCCCGCGAGCTGGGAGGGTGGGACTGGGTGAAGCTGGAGGTGATCGGGGACAAGAAGACCCTCTTCCCCGACAACGTCGAGCTGCTCAAGGCGACCGAGACGCTGGTCAAAGAGGGGTTCATCGTCCTGCCCTACACCAACGACGACCCGGTGGTCTGCCGCCGGCTCGAGGAGCTGGGAGCGGCGGCGGTGATGCCGCTGGGCGCCCCGATCGGCTCGGGGATGGGCATCCGCAACCCGGCCAACCTGCGGATCATCCTGGAGCAGGCCAAGGTGCCGGTGATCGTGGACGCCGGCGTGGGCACCGCGAGCGACGCCGCCCTCGCCATGGAGCTGGGAGCCCAGGGCGTGCTGATGAACACCGCCGTGGCCGAGGCCCAGGACCCGGTCCGCATGGCGAGGGCCATGAAGCTCGCCGTCGAAGCCGGCTGGCTCGCCGCCCACGCCGGGAGGATCCCCCGGAAGCTCTACGCCTCCGCCTCCTCCCCCCTGACCGGCCTCATCGAATGAAGAAGTTGCAAGCCGCCCTCGGGCCGCACTAAACTTCCTCGTCCGCACTCGAGGCCCTCGTGCAGCCATAGCTCAACTGGATAGAGCGACAGACTTCGAATCTGTAGGTCGGGGGTTCGACTCCTCCTGGCTGCACCACTCGCTTCCTCGCCTCTCCGCCCCGGGGCTCTCCAAGAGGGGGTTGCGTACCGCGCGGAGCTGTCCTACAATCCGCTCTCCTCATGGGATTCCGCAGCCATAGCTCAATTGGATAGAGCAACAGACTACGAATCTGTAGGTTGGAGGTTCGAGTCCTCCTGGCTGCACCACGTAATCCCCCTCAAATCAAGCACTTAGCGGCACGACTCGGAAATGCTCCTGGGGGCTTTGTGTCCCGGGGACCACTCAGACGGCCCGGCGGGGTGCGCGAACACGTCCGCCGGACCTGACCCGAGCAGGAGCATGAGTCCATGCCCGAGCAGCGATCGGGGGCCGCCCTCTGTTTCTCCCAACCCGCCAGAGTCGTAAAGCCATGCTTGACACATTGGCCGCACTTGCCTACCCTAGTCCTGATGATCCGGAGCTTCAAGCACAAGGGGCTAGCCAAGCTCTGGAACGAGGGCGATCCTAAAGAGGTGAGAGCCGACTTGCTCGACCGCGTGCGAGCGCGGTTGACGGCACTCAACGAGGTGCAGGACTTGCGGGAGTTGAGCATGCCGGGATGGAGACTCCACCAGCTTCAAGGTAAGCCCACCCGCTACGCACTCGCGGTCAACGGCCCGTGGCGTATCACCTTTGAATGGGAAGACGGCGACGCCCTGAAAGTAGACCTTGAGCAATACCACTGAGGAGCCGGCCATGCCTGAGTATTCCGCCAAGCAACCACCCAAGATGGAGCCCACCCACCCCGGCGCGATCCTGCGCGAGGACGTGCTCCCAGCGCTCAATCTCACTGTTACCGAAGCGTCGCGGCAGCTCGGCGTCTCCCGGCAGATGCTGCATTCGATCCTTGCCGAACGTTCGGCCGTTTCGCCCGAGATGGCGGTGCGCCTTGGGCGGTTTTGCGGCAACGGTGCCGGCTTCTGGCTTCGCATGCAGACAGCTCATGATCTGTGGCACGCCGAGCGGAAGCTGCGCGACGAAATTCAGAAGATCCCTGAGCACGCCGCTGCATGAACAGGAGACAAGGATGAGATGGATAGGCCGGCGCTTTCAGGCCTCGCAGGCTTATCCGAGGATGATTTTTTGGAGCGGGTCCCGGAATCCGGACCCGGGACCGCGAAAGGACCGGGGTGACGGGGGCGCACAGCACGACGCTCCCCCGAGTCCTCCTGGCTGCACCACTTCCTCCTTCTCTGCACCAGCTCACAAATCGCTGTGGTACCCTGACCTTCTGATGGGAAGCTTGGTCTACCACGTCCATGCCGATTGGGACTCCGAAGCCGGGGTTTGGGTCGCGACAAGCGATGATGTGCCTGGATTGGCCACAGAAGCGCCGACCGTTGAGGCTCTCTCGGAGAAGCTCCGGACTATAGTCCCTGAGCTTCTGGAATCGAATCAACTCCTGTCCAGCGGTGGCGGTCAGCCCGATGCCATCGCCTTCGAGCTGACGAGCCACCGCCAGGAACGGATTCCGCCTGGCTTCCTGATGGGCTCGTCCTTCATCCCGCAACTCAAGAAGCTCCTGCTCTCTCAGGGGTGCCGTTTCTAGCGGCAAGGCAAAGGCGACCACGAGATCTGGTTCAGCCCGGTCACCCCGCCCAGAGGAGAGAGGGTAGAGTCGACGGCGGGCGCGGTGGCTTTAGGCTGAGGGATTAGCTGTTGCCGGCGGCTTTCGCCTTGGTGCCGGTGCCTCAGACTCGGCCATAGCTCCGTTTCCCACCGTCGCTCATCGAACCGGACTTGCGGATCTCCCGCATCCGGCTCTCGGACGGGCTTCACGAGAGGGCATGCGCGGGTCTTCGTCGCAGGCGCACCTGATGGAGGTCGACCACCCCTGCTTTCCCATAGACCTCGGCATAGCCGAAGCGACTCGTTCCGCTGACGCGCAGCTTGTGCCGTCGGCAGAGGAACTGTCGGACACGCTGGATCACGTGCCAGCGAATCGCTGTATCGGCCTGGCCTGTGAAGCCGAAACTGAAGTACTCGGCCCATCCCAACAAGAGTCGGTTGAGCCGGGTATGCAGTTCGGGCCAGGGCGTAGGGTTTCCCCGCAGCAGCAGAGCGTTGATCTTCCCCTTGAGTCTCTTCTGAGCTTTCTTCGAGGGCCGGGCCGACAGGATTCGCCTCCCGGTCTGCCAATGCCGTGTCGGACCGAAGGTGTAGCCCAGGAAGTCGAACGGCTCTTCTCGGGCGTGACAGAGGCGCGTCTTGGTGGGGTGAATCGTCAGGCCGAGCTTCTCCAGCCAGCGCGATACCAGCGCCAAGCTCTCTTCGGCTTGGCGACGGCTCGCGCAGACGATGACGAAGTCATCGGCATAAGAGACGATCTGCCCCAACCGTTCGCACGCTCCTGTCTTCCTCCAGTGTCGCAAGAGGCGGTTGATATAGATGTTGGCCAGCAGAGGTGAAACAACGCCACCTTGGGGAGTCCCCCTCTTGCTCTTCTTGCCGCCTGTCATCCGCCGGTTTCCACCCTCGTCCCTCTCCTCGACCGGCGACTTCAGCCACAGCTTGAGCAAGCGGAGAATCTTTCCGTCGGCCACCCTCCGGGCCACGCTTTGCAACAGCTCGGCGTGAGGGATGGTGTCGAAGTACTGCGTCACGTCGGCATCGACGACGTGCTGCTGGCCTCCATACAATAGCTTCCGAACCTCAGCCAGTGCGTCGTGCGCACTGCGCTCGGGCCGATAGGCATAGACGTTATCCTCGAAGTCTGCCTCGAAGATCGGTTCAAGGAGAAGCACGACAGCGGTTTGCACCACCCGGTCCCGAATCGTTGGGATGCCGAGAGGGCGCTCGCCTCCGCCGGGCTTCGGGATCATCACCCGCCGAACCGGTTGCGGATGGTAGGTCTCTTCCACCAGTTCCTGGCGAAGCTCGGCCAGCCACCGGTCCTCCCCGTACGCCTCGATATCCTCGAACCGTACCCCGTCGACACCGGCCGCACCAGCATTCGCTTTCGCTTGCCGGTAGGCTCGATGCAGGGTCGCGGCCCAGCACACCTTGTCGTACAGCGAATAGAACCGGAAGTCCGGCTCCCGCTTGGCCTTCTCACAGAGCTTCTTCCGGAGTCGCTCGACTTGATCGGGTTCTAGACTCATCGTCAATTCCCTGTCTCCGCCTCGTTTGGAAGCATGCCCGAACCAGGGCTCCGTCCCTCCACCGGCGTTAACCGGCTTCTTCGGTACCATGAGCCCCTCCGACTTCCACAACGGCCCAAGGCTGACCATTTCAGGCCACCCGGTTGGTGGACGCGACCCACCACCGTCATGGATCTCGCACGTTGCCTCGAAGACCTTGTGCGCATGCTGACCCCACTACCCCGGCTGGAGAGGACGAGTTCTCGGGTCGGTTGCTCCCCCGTCCTCCGACGGCCTTCCCCTTCTGGCAGGAGGGTCGGCTCCAGCGAGAAACTATCGAGGCCTGCTCAGGGTTCAACTTCCTTTCGGCCTGCGCACTTGCACCTTGGTTGCGCCAAGGACTTCCCCGGAGGCTCCAGTGGACGATCTCTCGCCTCAACTGCTCCAGTGGCTACCGGGCGAACCGACAATTCCCCGGACGGGACTTACACCCGCTGGCCTTCGAGACCCAGGAGGTCTCTCCGTCAACTGAACTCAGCTCACGTCAGATCTCCTTTCGTGCCGCACTGCCAGGCACTTCGTCAGCTTGGCAACTCGGCTTGCGAGATCAGTTCCCGGTCACCTGGATCCAACTGGTGGAGATTGTGAGGCCAAGGTTCGTGACCGACCAGTTTCAGGTAAAGGTCGACATCCAGGAACGGAAGCCAGTTCAGCCAGTTGGCGTCGACACCGCATTCGAACCGATACTTGCCGGGCTCCAGTGTCCCGTGCCATTGAGGGCTCCGCCCGCGATTCACCCCTCCCCCCCGTGGCGTCCGCCAGTGATTGGCAAATTCGAGATGCATCACGAACAGGCCGGGGGGCACTACGAGCCTCGCGCTTCCGTCCTTAGCGACTCCCCCAAAAAAGAGACCGTTGCCGAAGATCAGGTAAACGGCTCCGTCATCAACTGAGCTTCGACCGCAGCGTACGATTTCGACGAGGGTCCGCTTGCTGAGAAGGCGTTCGAGGCCTGCCGGTGCGATGGCATGGCGAACGGCGTCTACGAGCGCAGCCAGATCGTGGAGGTAGGCGCGGTTGCTCTCGCCATCAAGGCGATGAAACTGGTAGGATCGCAGGAAGCAGAGCTCGGCCGGCAATTGGCTCTCGGCTGGGAGTTCGGCGCCGTCCAATAGGACGGGGATAAGTGCGATACCCTGCTGCTTCGCGGCGAGGAGCTCAGCACGAACATAGTCGTTTGGGTCCTGGAGCCTCTCCGGCTGCCACTTCTCCCCGATCAATACCAGAAGCACGGCGCAACGGGAGAGGTTGTCTTCGACCTCCCGTAGCCAGTTCGCCCCCGGAGCCATGGACTCGACATCCAGGTAGATGTCGCCCTCGTCGACCTTGAGAGCGCTCCTCAGATGATCATGAATCCTGCCAGCGTGGCCGCTGCTATCCTTTCGGCGGTAGCTGATGAAGATGAGTGGCATTAAAGATCTACCGTATCTGTTTACCGGCCTAAAGCCTTCAGTGAGGCTCCAGGAGGTCGGAGTATGAAGGCGCCTTGCGACTTTGGAGGATGGCGGTGAAAGTGGCGATAGAGTTGAGCCCCCTTTGTTGAAAGGTGCGCAGGAGGCTCATCAAGATGGCTTGGGTCTCGGCCCCGCGGCGGGTGCGATTTCCACCGCAGGACTTGCGGTTTACGACGGCGGGCCGGATCGGCGCTCAGCCGGCCAGTTGGTGGCTTCGACATCCTCCCGGTCCATGAAGACAAACAGAGCTTTCTGGTAGCGCTTCAGGTGCTTGGCCAAGCGCAGGTTGCCGGGATGGGTGAGGCTGCCATGGAGCAAGCGATCCATCTGCGCCGCCAAGCGTCCCTGGCGACCTTCACCCCGTGCAGGCTGATCGTTGCGGCCTGCCGCCGGTCCCGCACGGCCAAGGCGGCGCGCAAGAGGGCCTGCACTCGGCGGGGAAACCTCACGGCGCCGCCCTGAGCCGTCTCCAGCATCTCCCTGCATCGCCGCAGCAGATGGGCCAGACAGGTCTGATGCGTCGCTTCAGCGAAACGCCGGTACGGGCCCATCCATCCGCAACCAGAGTTCCCGCATAGTCTTGCCCCAGCACCTGCGCCGCTTCGGCGAAGCCTCGGCCGCGTTGGATCGATAGACCGTCTCGCATCGATTGGTGAACGCCCACAGCCAGGCGCCGAGCCCGCCGATACGCCAGCCGCTCTCATCCGGGTAGACCACCGCGACTCGCGGATCGTTTTCACCAGTTCCTCGTAGATCGGCCGCGACTTCGAGGCCGTCCGCAGCAGCGCCCGGCACAGCGTCGAGCGCGACACCTGAAGTCCGGTTATCTGCTCGATCAAGCTAGAAATCTTGCCGTAGCTCAACCCCCCGACTTTGTTCAAATAGAGGGCCAGGGACACCACTCTCGGACCGATTTGAACACCGGCCACGCCCACCGCCTGCGAGCTCTGACGAGGATGTCGCCCCCTCACCTGGCGCCCACACACCGAGCATTCGCCGCAGTGCAAGACGAACTCTGTCGTCCGCGGGCGGATCTCCGGAAGGTCGATCTGGTATTGGCTTTCCTTGCCGGTCAGGCGCACCGAACCGTTGCAGACCTCGCACACCGCGGGGCAATCGACCTCAAGGGTCTTGTCAACCTGATCGGGGACAGGACGGAAAGCCCGCTCTCCGTACCGTTCAGCGGGCTTGCGCCCCGGAGTCTTGGGGTCGCTTTTGGCTCCCCCTTTGAGAACGGCGCCGCTTGGCGTTTGCCGCCACGCCGCAACTCCTCAATGATCTTCTCCAACTGGGCGATCCGGTGCTCTTGCCTCTCGATCCGGCGCTCTTGCTCCTCGATCCGGCGCCGAAGCTCAGAGTTTTCTTGAAGG
>CAVXIG010000011.1:0-151408 GCA_963761645.1 uncultured Acidobacteriota bacterium | reverse complement strand
AGCTAAGTGACCGGGCGAGCACCCCGTCAGGCGGCTTGGGCGCGGCTTTTCGTCTTCAGGACCTGAAGCTCGGTGATGACGAACTGAACGCAGGTTTTCTCCTCGCTGCCCCTCAGGTACCTGCGAGTCTGCCGGTAGCCGGTCACCCGGATGCAATCGCCCTTGCGAAGGTGGCGGGCTCGCCCTTCCCAATCGATGCAGTGGTGCCAGTCGGTAGAGAGGTCCCAGGAACCTCCGGTCGCGAGCGGGAAGGTCAGGAAATTCAGCCCGGGCTCGTCGTAGGCCTTCTCAACGGGCTCCTCGGTGATGGGATCGTAATCGGTCCAGAGGATGGTCTGGGCGGGGAGGCTGTGATGCTTGGGGTCAGCGCCGACGTTGCCGGTGAGGGTGAAGGTGAGGGTCTGAACAACCTGGGTCTCCTGGCTCATGGGATGTCTCCTTCCGGGTTCGGGTCCGTTCGTCACGTCTCGCCAAGACCCAGGGGGAGAGAGGGTGGCCGGCCAGGCCGTGCGCAGCACGCCCGAAGGGTTGCCTTGCGGTCAGCCGCCCCCTGGGTAAAAAGCGAGCAGGGATGGGCGGTCCCGGGCGCGGAAGGAGCCTTCCGTGAGCAGGGAGGAGCTGGAGATCGAGTGCTTTCCGGCGGCGAACCTCGACGAGGGCGGAGACCAGGCTGCGGCTCGTTGTGGAGACCGGCTTTGAGGCCTTCCGAAGAAGCCTGCGGCGTAGATGATCCTCTGAACAGAGCTACGGGGCCGCACCCAGGGACGCCGGCGGTTCTATCGGCGCTCGGGACGGCTCAACGAGCACCGGCTCTTCTGCCTCGAAGGAAAGAGTAGATGCCGTATCTTCGAGTCGATCCAACGAACGAGGGCCAGGCCCCGATAGGCCTGACCCTCACTCGAACCCTCTCGCAACCCTGAGCGTCACACCTCGAAGAGGAGGATGCCGTCCGGGTTGTCGGCCGGTTGGATGCGCACCAGCTCCTGGCGGCGGTCCTCAGGAGCCTCGGCCGGCGCCTCCAGGTCCGTCCAGGTGGCGAACCACCTTCCCAGGATGTAGAAGACCGTCAGGCCGGCGGCCTCGGGGTCGAACGGCGGAGCCGGCTCCTCGGCATCGGGGACCGACTGGATGCGGAGCACCCGATCGTAGAGCTCCCGGCGGGTGGCCTCCGTGTAGCGGGTGAGATCGAGGGGCGAGAGGGTAGAATGCGGAACTAGCTCGGGCATGAATCACACTCCTGTCCGGGTTAGGTCCGGCGAACGTGTTAGCGCACGCCGCCGGGCCGTTGATGGGCTCCGGACCGCCGCCGTCGCGGGCTTGCGCCCTGCGATCTCCAGACGGTCCTTCGGCTGGGCGACCCACCCTTGCGCAGTCGAACCTGCTTGCCGCAGATCTCCTTTGGGTGGTGGTGTCGTCCATGACGGGAGGACCCGGACCCGAGGGAGAAGAGGCCAGACGGCAAGGCCGTGCGGAGCACGCCCCGCAGGGGTCGCCTTGCGGTCTGGCCGCCCTCGGGTACAAAGGGCCGGACGCATGGGCGTCACCGCCACAAAGGTAGAGTCCAGGGGAAGTTGAATCGAGTGTCGTGACTGAAAGTTTGCCTGGAGCCCGAGACTCTCGCCTAGACATTGTCGAAGCGCAGGAACTGACATATGATCTAAGAACCTGAAGAATGAGAGAGATGGATGAATCTGAAGCGCACCCTGGCCCCGTTTTACGGCGAGTCGCTAGCGGTTCGTGGACGCTAATTCACATCGGAGTGCGATGAAGCTGACTGATTACCAAGAGAAGGCCACCGGGCCCAGCGTCCGCAACATGGACGTATTCGCGCTTCGCGACCGGATCGTTGACGAGTACAAAAGCTTCGCGACGTCGTTCACGACGATTCATGCCGAGGACATCCGGCAGCAGGTCGACGCGATCTACGCTCAAGGGCGGTTCTGGCCGGAGCCGCTCCTCCAGATCAACCCGAGCTACAAGCGCGGTCGAAGACCGTCGGCGAGCTCGTCGCCTCCGGCGCGCTCCACCCGAGGTGCGCCGAGATCTTCCAGGACGCCGACGGCGCGCCGCTCTCGCTCTACAAGCACCAGGAGCAGGCGATCGCGCTCGCCGCGCAAGGCGAGAGCTACGTCGTCACCACGGGCACGGGCTCCGGCAAGTCGCTCTGCTTCTTCATCCCCATCGTCGACGCCGTGCTCGCCGCCAAGGCGGCACGGCGGCGACGCGACGGACCCGCGCGATCGTCATCTACCCGATGAATGCGCTGGCCAACAGCCAGCTCGAGGAGCTCGACAAGTTTCTCGCCAACGTCAGCGGCGGAAGCCCGTCACCGTTGCTCGTTACACGGGCCAGGAGGACAGCCGAGCAGCGGCAGCAGATCGCCGAGAACCCGCCCGACATCCTGCTGACCAACTTCATGATGCTCGAGCTGCTGATGACCCGGCAGGACGAGCTGGACCGCAAGGTGATCGGCAACTGCGCGGGCTTGCGCTTCCTCGTCCTCGACGAGCTCCACACCTACCGCGGCCGCCAAGGCGCGGACGTCGCGCTGCTCGTGCGCCGCGTGCGCGAGCGCCTGTCGCCCGAGCGCCTGCAGTGCATCGGCACATCGGCGACGATGGCGAGCGAGGGCTCGCAGACGGATAAGAGCCGCGTGGTCGCCGGCGTCGCCTCGAAGCTCTTCGCGGCGGCCATCCCAGAGAGCAACGTGATCGTCGAGACGCTGGAGCGAGTCACCGACCCGCACGTCGCCGAAGCTTCCGTGCTCAAGGCGCTCGGCCCCGCGATCGACGCTGGGATCGCGGCTGACGGTCACGGACCTCGAGCTGCGCGGCCACCCGCTGGCCATCTGGATCGAAACCCGGCTGGGTATCGAGTGGTCCGACCGCGACCAGCGATGGGTACGGGCTCAGCCGCAGACCATTACCGAGGCGGTCGCCAAGCTCTCTGCGAGGCCGCGGGCCGTGACCCCGAGCTTGTCAGCACGCCCTCCGCGACCTACTGCTCGTTTCGAGCATCCCAGAGACGGAGCGCACCGGTGACGCGGGAAGCGAATCCCCGCAGCTTCTTCGCCTTCAAGCTGCACCAGTTCATTTCCGGCGCGGGGCACGCCTTCGCGACGCTCGAGCCGCCCGGCAGCGCGAACGGTGACTGTCGAGGGGCAGCAATTTCTGCCGGGCGATCCGGAGAAGCGTCTGTATGCCGTCCACTTCTGCCGCGACTGCGGGCAGGAGTACCACCCGGTCCGGCTCGGTGACTGAAGGCGGCGAGCGGAAGTTCCTCGCGCGCGACATCGACGATGCGCCCCCGGCGCCAGACGGAGCGATGACGACGAGCCCGAGAGCGACGAGGACGAGAGGACCCGACCGCGAGCATGTTCGGCTTCCTCACGCTTCATGCGCGCGGACGCCGATTTCGACTTCGCCGACCGAGGAAGAGGAATATCCCGAAGACCTGGCTCGAGTTCGACGCCGACGGGAACCCGCGCTCTAAGCGCACTATCGCGCCGCGCGCGCGCGCTCGAGTCATGCGTCGCGCCCGACCGGCAAGGTGGGCTCCGGCGTCCGAGCGTGGTTTCATGCCGGGCAAGTTCCGCTTCTGCCTTCGCTGCGGTGCGACGCAGGCGACGTCGGCACAGGACCGCAAGCGCCTCGCTTCGCTCTCGGCGGAAGGCCGCAGCTCGGCGACGACTGTGCTCGTGTCGAGCGCGCTTCGCTGGATGCACGGACGCGACTCGGGGCTCGACGCCCACACGCGCAAGCTCCTCGGCTTCACCGACAACCGCCAGGACGCCGCGCTTCAGGCGGGGCACTTCAACGACTTCCTCTTCGTCAGCCTGATCCGCGCCGGATTCCTCGGCGCGCTCGAGGCCGCCGGCGACAACGGGCCTCGCAGCGACGAGCTCGGCGCTGCGCACAGCAGAAGTGCGCTCGGCTTCGACCGCCCGACCCCGGAGCTGCGCGCCGAGTGGCTGCTCGAGCCCGAGCTCAAGGGCTTCAACCTGCAGGAGGCCGAGGCACGCTGCGGCAGGTCCTCGCCTACCGGGTCTGGTTCGACCAGCGCCGAGGATGGCGATACACGAATCCGAACCTCGAGCAGCTCGAGCTCGTGGAGGTCGACTACCTCGGGCTCGACGACCTTGCCGCGGACGACGCAGCTGTTCGCGGGCGCGCCCGACGTGCTGCGCCATGCGTCGCCAAGGGTACGCGCGCAAGTCTATCGCGAGCTCCTCGACCACCTGCGCAAGTGGATGGCGATTCGCAGCCAGGTCCTCGACCCGACCGCCATCGAGCAGATGCTCGCAGAAGTCGCACAGCCGCCTGCGGGCGCCGTGGGGCTTCGGCATCGACGAGAAGCCGCGCGCGCGCGCGGTGGCTGATGATCGTCTCGCCGCCGCGCAGGGACGTGACAGCCTGCGCGACGAGGATCTCATTGTCCGCGGTGGCTCGCGGAGCGCGCTCGGCAAGACGCTCTGCGAGTCGCATCCCGAGAAGCTCGTGGGAGCGACGTGCAGCGCCATCCGCGACGCTTGAAGGCCAAGGAGTTCGACGCGCTCGTCGAGGCGCTGCTCACGCGCGGCCTCAACGCACGGCCTCGTCTCGGAAGAGGTCACGCCCTTCGGCAGCCACACCGGCTGGCGCCTGAACGACGCCTGCGTGCTGTTCAAGCGCGGCACGCCGACGCAGCGAGCCGAAGCCGCCCGAACGAGAACGCCTTCTTCCGCGACCTCTACGCGCAACCTCGCGCGGACTGCTCCGCGAGCCAGTGCACCCGCTCTTCGGCTTCGAGGCGCGCGAGCACACGGCGCAGGTCGACGGCGAGAAGCGCGCGGTGCGCGAGAAGCGCTTCCGCTTCGGCGAGCAAGGAGCGCGAGGAGCTCGGCGCCGACGAGAAGCATCTGCGCGAGATCGGCGAGGCGAACCGCTTCCTGCCGGTGCTCTTCTGCTCGCCGACGATGGAGCTCGGCGTCGACATCTCGGCGCTGAACGCCGTCTATCTGCGCAACGTTCCGCCGACGCCCGCGAACTATGCGCAGCGCAGCGGGCGCGCGGGCCGCAGCGGCCAGGCCGCGCTGGTGCTCACCTACTGCTCGTCGCAAGAGCCCGCACGACCAGTACTTCTTCCGCGACCCGAAGGCGATGGTCCACGGCGAGGTGCGCCCGCCGCTGCTCGACCTCGCCAACCGCGATCTCGTCGAGAGCCACCTGCAGGCGGTCTGGCTCGCCTGCACCGAGGAGCCGCTCGACCCCTCGATCGCCGAGCTGCTGGTGCTCGCAGGATGCCGGCGCGCCCGCTCAAGCAGGACGTCAAGGCAGCCGATGGCGACGCCCGCGTCGCAGCCGACGAGGCGATCGAGCGCATCGGGCGAGTGCTCGACCTGCTCGACGACGATCTCACGCCGGAGCTCGGCGCCCTGGTATCCGGGCCGGAGCGATGCTTACGCGACGAGCGTCGCTGAGGCGCGCGCTCGCGCGCTTCGACCAGGCGTTCAACCGCTGGCGCGATCTCTTCATCGCCGCCGAGCAGCAACGGGATGCCGCACGCCGGATCATGGACGACTACGCCGCGCCGCAGCACGAGAAGCGCGCCGCCAGAGCCGGCACGCGCAGGCGATCGACCAGCTCAACCTGCTCCAGAAGGGCACCAGCACGCCAGTCGAGCGACTTCTACACCTACCGCTACCTCGCGACCGAGGGCTTCCTGCCGGGCTACAACTTCCCGCGCCTGCCGCTCATGGCCTACGTTCCGGCCACCAGCGACGGTCGCGGCAAGCAGACCTACCTGCAGCGCCCGCGCTTCCTCGCGCTCTCGGAGTTCGGGCCCCGCAGCCTCGTCTACCACGAGGGCCGCGCCTACCGGGTCGTGCGCGCGCTGCTCGCGCTCGGCCCGCAGCGATGCCGCCAACGCCGAGGCGCTCGCTCTCCGACCCAAGTCGGTGCGCATCTGCAGCGCCTGCGGCGCCGGCCACTTCGACGACGAAGCGTCGCTGTGCCACGCCTGCGGCGCTCCGCTCGGCGACGCGGAGATCGTCAACCAACGTCTTCCGCATCGAGAACGTGGCGACCCAGCCCGCCGAGCGCATCACCGCCAACGACGAGGAGCGCCAGCGCCAGGGCTTCGAGCTGCAGACGACGTTCGAGTGGGCGGTGCGCGACAACTTGCTCGACGTGCGCACGGGTGCCGCGATGGCCAGCGAGGCCGATGACGGGAGCGACGGAGTCATCGCCCGTCTCGCCTACGGCCCCGGCGCGACGATCACGCGGCTGAACAAAGGGCTTCGCCGGCGCGCCGACCGCACCCAGCTCGGGTTCCGGATCGACCCGGTCTCCGGCTGCTGGGCCAAGAACGAGAGTGAGACCGAGGACGGAAACGACGCCCCCGGATCCGACCGTATCGCCGCGCCAGTGGATCGTGCCCTCGGTGCGCGACCGCAAGAACGCTCTCCTGCTCCAGCCAGCTGGATCCGCTGCTCACGCAGCAGACGTTCGCCACCATCCAGCACGCGCTGCTGCGCGGCATCGAAGCGGTGTTCCAGCTCGAGGAGGGCGAGATCCTCGCCGAGCCGATGCCCAATCGCGCGAGGCGAGCGAGCGGCTTCCTCCTCTACGAGGCGACGGAGGGCGGCGCGGGTGTGCTCACCCGGCTCGTCGGCGAGCCGGAGCGGCTGGCCGAAGTGGCACGCAAAGCACTGTCGATCATGCACTTCGACGTCGACGGCGAGAGCCGGCCGCGGACGCTCGCCGACGTACCCGACACCGCTTGTGTCGCCGCCTGCTACCGCTGCCTGATGTCGTACTACAACCAGCCCGACCACGAGCTCCTCGACCGGCGCGACGAAGGCGCGCGAGCCTCCTGCTGCGCCTCGCGCGCTCGACCGACGTCACGGGCCTCGGCGCCGCGCCCGCGGCCGCAGGCCAGCACGCCGCGACCGCAGCCCGAGTGGCGACGCTCGCGTCGCTGGCTCGACGCTGGCCCGCGAGCGCGACTCCCGCCCCGGACGCCGAGCCGCTGCTCGTCGGAGTGACGGGCGAGCGTTCCGCTCGTGTGGCGTGACCACTATGTCGCGGCGCTCTTCGACGGACGACGTCGCCGCAGCGCAGGCAGCCTCGAGACAAGGGCTTCGAGGTCATCGCCTTTCGGCGACGACGAAGCGTCCTGGCCGGAGGCCGGCTTCGGCCGCCTCGCGAACGCCTTGGGGCGCGAACGCGTGACGTCGCCTCGACGCTCGGCGAGCCAGCGAGCGTTACAGCCCCGGCAGCCTCGTCCGTGCGCGCGGGCGCGAGTGGATCGTGCTGACCGGCAGCGACGCCGAACGCTTGCGCGTGCGCCCGGTCTCCGGCTCCGAGGAGGACCAGACGCTCATCCACCTCGCGCTCGAGGCCGAGCCGGTCGCGCAGGCGCACGTTCCCGCAGCCCGAGTCCGACCAGAAGGCCGGGCCACGACGCCGCGCTGCTCCTGCGCGACGCGCTGCTGCTCTCGCTGCGCCGCGGCGCCGGCCCGTTCCGCAGCTTCGGGCAGATCGCCGTCGAGCCGCGCGCCTACCAGCTCGTGCCGCTGCTGATGGCGCTGAAGCTCGATCCGGTGCGCCTGCTCATCGCCGACGACGTCGGCATCGGCAAGACCATCGAGGCCGCGCTGATCGCCCGCGAGCTGCTCGACCGCGGCGACATCGAGCGCTTCGCCGTGCTCTGCCCGCCGCACCTCGTCGACCAGTGGGTCGGCGAGCTCGAGAGCGCGTTCCACATCCGCGCCGTCGCCGTCACCGCCGCGAGCGCCGCCGCCTCGAGCGCGGCCTGCCGCCAGCCGAGAGCATCTTCTCGGCCCACCCGTACACGGTCGTCAGCCTCGACTACATCAAGAGCGAGCGCCGGCGCGCCGACTTCCTGCGCGCCTGCCCGAGCTCGTCATCGTCGACGAGGCCCACACCTGCGCCGTCCACCGGCCAGGGCCGCCACCAGCGCTACGAGCTGCTCAAGCGGCCTCGCCGAGTCGCGACGCGCCACCTGGTGCTGCTCACCGCGACGCCGCACAGCGGCGACGAGGCCGCGTTCTACCGGCTGCTCGGCCTGCTCGACCGGACTTCGAGGCTCGCCGAGGCGACCGGCGACGAGCGCGACGCGCTGCGCGAGCGCCTCGCGCGCCACTTCGTGCAGCGCCGCCGGCCCGACATCGCCGAGTGGAAGGAAGGCAACCTCTTTCCCGCGCCGAGAGACGAAGGAGCTGACCTACGGCTCACGGGCGCGTGGGAGCAGCTTCTTCGACGGCGTGCTCGACTACTGCGCGGCCGTCGTCGAGGCGGCCGGCGGCGACGAGCGCCGCCAGCGCCTCAACTTCTGGGGCACGCTGGCGCTGATGCGCTGCGTGGCCTCGAGCCCGGCCGCCGCGGTCGCAGGCGCTGCGCACCCGCGCCGGGCTTGCAGGCGAGACCGCGGAGGACGAGAAGCTCGAGGACCGCGTCTTCGACGGCGCCGCGGACGCGCTCCGGACGACGACGTCGAGCCGCCGGCGCGACGACGACCAGGCACTCGGCGCTCTGATCGCGCAGGCCGAGGAGCTGGCCGGTCAGGCCGGCGATCCCAAGCTGAAGCTCCTGACCGACCACCTGACCGAGCTCGTCGCGGATGGCTTCAACCCGGTCGTCTTCTGCCGCTACATCGCGACCGCGCACTACCTCGGCGCGCCACCTCGACAGGCACGTTCGCGGGCGTGACCGTCGCGGTCGTCACCGGCGAGCTCACCGCGGACGAGCGCCGGGAGAGGGTCGAGGCGCTGGGCGAGGCCGAGCGGCGGCTGCTGATCGCCACCGACTGCCTGTCCGAGGGCGTCAACCTCCAGGAGCACTTCGACGCGGTCGTCCACTACGACCTCTCCTGGAACCCCACGCGGCACGAGCAGCGCGAAGGCCGCGTCGACCGCTTCGGCCAGGAGCAGCAAGTCGTCCGCGCCACGCTGATCTACGGCGCCAACAACCCGGTCGATGGCGCCGTGCTCGAGGTCATCCTGCGCAAGGCCGACCAAGATCCGCGAGGAGCTCGGCGTGCCGGTGCCGCTGCCCGACGACGGCCACACGCTCACGCAGGCCCTGATGAAGGCCGTGCTGCTGCGCCACGCGCGAGAGGCCGGCAGCAGCAGCTCATCTCGACTTCGCTGCGAGCTGGCCGAGGCGAAGGCCATCGAAGCACGCTGGCAGCGACGCGGCGGAGAAGGCGAAGCAGAACCGCACCGTCTTCGCCCAGCGCCGCCTCAAGCCCGAGGACGTGCTGCCCGAGTGGCAGAAGACGCTGGCGCGCCGCTCGGCGGCCGGAGCGACGTGCGGCGCTTCACGGACCGCGCCCTGGCTCGCCTCGGGTCCGGGCTCGAGCACTCTGCGGCGCGGCTTCAAGGCACCCGCTCGCCGCCCTTCCCGAGGACGTGCGCGAGCGCCTCGAGGCCGAGGGGCTTACGGGCACGCTCCGCATCGACTTCGTCGTATCCGCCCGCCCCGGGCTGCCGCCCGGTGCAGCGCAGCCACCCGCTGGTGTCGGTGCTCGCCGAGACGCTGCTCGAGCGCACTCTCGCCCGGCCAGCCGCCGCTGACGGCGGTACGCCGACCGATCCGGGCGTGCTCGGCCGCGTCGGCTGCTGGGTCTCGCCGCGCCGTCGCCGAGCGTACGACGGTGGCGCTCCTCCGCCTGCGCCACCAGCTCGTCACTCAGAGGCCCGGCCGTGGCGCGACCACGCTCCTCGTGGAAGAGGCGACGGCGCTCGCCTGGAGCGGAGCCGCGGGCGGCTCGCTCGCCGAGGGCGCCGACGCGCTCGCGCTCCTCGTTGCCCGCGCCGGCGGCGACCCGCCGCCGCACGTGCGCGAGCGCGCATGGCGGCCCAGGCGCTCGCAGCTCGAGCGCTTCGCGCGCGCGGACCTCGAAGCCTTCGCCGAGCGCCGCGCCGCAGGCCCTCCTCGCCGACCATCGGCGCGTGCGCGAGGCCGCCGCCGCGCGCGGCAGCTACAGCGTCAAGGCGCTCCTGCCCGCCGACGTCATCGGCCGTCTTCGTCCTCCTGCCGGGATGGGCTGACGCGATGGCGCGCCGCACCGCACGGAAAGACCGAATGCGTCGACGCGGCCGCGACGCCGCGAGCCAGCTCGCCTTCGAAGCGCTCTCGATCGAAGGCGGCCTCCTCTCGCCCGACTGGCTCGCCCGGGTCGCGCAGCTCTCGACGCCGGCGGCCAGAGCGAGGCCGACTACCGCGTCCCCAAGGGCCTCAACCTCCGCGACGAGATCGGCCGCTACTGGCGCATCGCGCAGGCCCACTGGAGCGACTTCGCGGCAGGACGCGCCAGCGCCGCACGCCGAGTCGCGCTGGCCTCTCGCGAGCGCTTCGTCACTCGCGCTGCTGCGCGACAGCTTCGGCTTCGGCTCGCTCGCCGCCACGTCGAACCGCGTGCTCGCCGAGCGCAGCTACCCCCTCGGCCTTGCCGCCTTGGGCGGGCGGGTGCCGGTGGTGATCGCGCCCGCGGGCCTCGGGCTCGACACGCTCGTCGCCCGCCTTCGGCGACGGCGGCCGGCGGCGCAGCGCCTTCGGCCTGGCGCAGGAGTACCTGAACGCCGCCGAAGGCGCGCTCTGGGGCCTCGCCAGCGACGGGCTCACGCTCCGCATCCTGCGCGACAACGCGAGCCTCACGCGGCCGGCGTGGATCGAGGCGGACCTGGCGCGGATCTTCACCGAGGAGCGCTACTGCCGACTTCGCGGCGCTCTGGCTGCTCGCCCACGAGACGCGCTTCGGCCGCGCCGGCCAGCCGGCCGCACGGAATGCGCGCTCGAAGCCTGGCGCAACGCCGGTCGCGAGGAGGGAACGCGCGCCCGCGAGCACCTGCGCGACGGCGTCGAGGAGGCGCTCCTCGCGCTCGGTCAGGGCTTCCTCGCCCACCCCGAAAACTCAGGCGCTGCGCGACGGCTCTCCAGAACGGCGACCTGCCGACGACGGCCTACTTCCAGGCAGCTTCTACGCCTGGTCTACCGGCTGATCTTCCTGCTCACCGTCGAGGAGCGCGGCCTGCTGCATCCGCGAACGCTCGGAGGCCGCCGCGCGCGGGCTCTACGCCGAGGGCTACAGCCTGCGCCGCCTCCGCGAGCGCGTCGGTGCGGCGCAGCGCGCACGACCGCTTCGCCGACCTCTGGGAGGCGGCTGAAGATCGTCTTCCGCGGCCTCGCGGCAGGGCGAGCCGCGGCTCGGCGCTGCCGGCGCTGGCCGGCCTCTTCGCGACGAGCGCAGTGCCCGACGCTGGACGCCGCGAAGCTCGAGAACCGGCCTGCTGCTGGCAGTGTTCCGGCTCGCGTGGCTGCAGCGAGGACTCGGGGCTCGCGCGCGTCAACTGGCGCGACATGGGACCCGAGGAGCTTGGGCAGCGTCTACGAGAGCCTGCTCGAGCTGGTGCCGCAGCTCACGCAAGGACGGCCGCGGCTTCGCCTTCGCGACGGGCGGCGAGACCAAAGGCAACGCGCGCAAGACCACCGGCAGCTACTACACGCCCGACAGCCTCGTGCAGGTGCTGCTCGACAGCGCGCTCGAGCCCGTCGTCGCCGACGACCATCGCGGCGAACCCCGAGCGAGCCCGTCGAGGCGCTGCTCGAGCTCTCCATCGTCGACCCGGCCTGCGGCTCCGGTCACTTCCTGCTCGCGGCCGCGCGCCGGCTCGCGGCGCACGTCGCGCGGCTCCAGGCGAACGGCACGCCGTCCGCCGCGGAGTACCGCCACGCGCTCCGCCAGGTGGTCGGTCGCTGCATCTACGGCGTCGACCTCAACCCGATGGCCGTCGAGCTGTGCAAGGTGAGCCTCTGGATGGAGGCCGTCGAGCCCGGCCTGCCGCTTACGTTCCTCGACTCGCACATCCGCCACGGCAATGCCCTGCTCGGCACGACGCCAGAGCTCATGGCGGGCGGTATCCCGGACGTCGCATGGGATCCGATCGAGGGCGACGATCGCAAAGTCGCGAGCGGCCTGAAGAAGCGCAACAAGAGATCCGAAGGAGGACAGCGCGCGCTCGATACCCTATGGACAAAGCCGACCGAAAGCGAAGAAGAGGTCATAGCGCACGCGGTCGCCGAGCTAGAGGCGGCGCCAGACACCGATGCCGAGGCGCTTGCGCGCAAGGAAGAGCGGTGGGAAGACATTCTCGACTCCGAGGCCTACCGACACCAAAGGCTAGTCGCTGACACTTGGTGTGCCGCATTCGTCTGGCCCAAGCAACCGGGGGCTCTTCAGGATGCGGCGCCGACCAATGACGTGTGGCTTCAGATCCGCGATCGAAGGGGACAGCCTAACCGGCTCACGGTAAAGACGACGAAGGAGTTGGCGAAGCAATACCACTTCTTCCACTGGCATCTGGCATTCCCGCAAGTAATGGGGCGGAGTGGGTTCGATCTCGTGCTAGGGAACCCGCCATGGGACTCGCTACGCTTCAACGAGGAGGAATTCTTCGCCGGGCCGCGACCAGATATCGCGCAGGCCCCCACTGCCGCTGTCCGTAAGCAGCTTGTGGCAAAGCTCGAAACACGGGATCCTGTTCTGTTTCAGGTCTATCGAGCAGGAGTGCGCGAGGTGGATGGTATCAACGCTTTCGTACGTTCGGGCTTACGCTATCCGCTCTGCGGCGTGGGCCGAGTCAACCTCTACGCTCTCTTTGCTGAAGCCGCTCGTTCAATCGTGGGCAAGCGAGGCCGCGTCGGGCAAATTCTTCCCTCCGGTATAGTCTCCGACGACTCTACTAAGCTGTTCTTTCAGAGTATAGTGGAAAGCCGGCAGCTTGTATCTTTCTTCGACTTCGAGAACCGGGACGGTATCTTTGGCGCCGTCCATCGTTCATTCAAGTTCGGAATCCTCACGCTCGGTGGCGCGCGTGAGGTGGGCACCGAGCCGGAGTTCGTCTTCTTTGCTACGAGTATTGACCATCTGAAAGAGCCTGAGCGGCGTATTACGCTATCAGCCCAAGACATTGCGCTGCTTAACCCTGCAACGAAGACTTGTCCGGTATTCCGTTCCCGTAGCGACGCCGAGATTGCAAAGGCCATTTACCGCCGACTACCAGTGCTCATGGCATCAGGCTGGAAACTTGATCTGAAACGACTTATCAACCAGTCCGATGATTCGGGAAGCTTTAAGAATCAGGCAGCAGAGGGCTTGCTGCCCCTGTATGAAGGGAAGTACTTCCATCATTACAATCATCGCTGGGTAACAAACGCTACTGACGGCGACAGAGAACTCACGGATCGCGAACAAGCGGACCCCCGATTCTTTATTCGCCCCCGCTTCTGGTATCCCGAGGCCGATGCGCGCCAGCGCTTTGGCTCTAATTGGAAACATCTGTGGGTTCTAGCGTGGAGAGACATTGCTCGCTCAACGGACGAACGAACATTCATCGCGTCTGTTCTTCCATCGCTTGCGGTGCCCAATTCTGCGAAGGTTATCTTCGCAGTAGAATCCCTGGTAAAGGAGCTTCCAGTACTAATCGCAAATATTGGGACATTCGTTTTCGACTTCGTGAGTCGCCAGAAGATCGGGGGCACGCACATGAGCAACTTTGTCGCTGAGCAGCTGCCCATTCTGCCTGCCGACGCTATAATGACGCAACCGCAATGGGCAAGGGGTCAGAGACTGGCTAGCTGGCTCCTCCCTCGCGTCCTCGAATTGACTTTCACCGCCTGGGACCTTGAACCCTTCGCCCGCGACATCGGCCATGACGGCCCGCCCTTTCGCTGGGATCCGGAACGCCGTTTCCTGCTGCGCGCTGAGCTCGATGCCGCCTTCTTCCATCTCTACGGACTATCTCGCGACGACACTGCGTATATTCTCGACACCTTCCCCATCGTGCGCAGGAACGACGAGAAGGCAAACGGGGAGTACCGCACCAAGCGCGTGATTCTCGAAATCTACGACGCCATGACCGAGGCCACCCGCACGGGCCAGCCCTACGCCACGAGGCTCGATCCGCCGCCCGCAGACCCACGCGTCGCGCACCCACCCGACCCGGCGCGCGAACGAACAAGGGAAAGCACCACATGACCGAGCGTCTTTTCGTCAGCAGCGTCCAGAAGGAGTTTGCCGCCGAGCGCCGAGCGTTGCGGGACTTCATTCAGGGCGACGCCCTCCTGCGGCGCTTTTTCGAGGTCTTTCTCTTCGAGGATCTACCCGCCTCCGACCGCCGCGCTGACGACGTCTACCTCGAAGAAGTCGCCCACTCGGCCATCTACCTGGGTCTCTTGGGCGACGACTACGGCTCAACCGACGCGGCGGGGATCTCGCCCACCGAACGCGAGTTCGATGAGGCGACCCGGTGCGGAACCGTGCGCTTGATCTTCGTGCGCGGTGCCGACGACGTGCGCCGCGACCCGCGGATGCTGGCGCTGATTCGCAAAGCGGGGAGCCAACTCATCCGGAAGCGAGTCGCCGACGTCGCCGACTTGACCGGCGCGGTCTATGCGAGCCTCGTGGAGCACCTCGATCGCACCGGACGCTTGCGCACGCGCCCCTTCGATGCGGCGGCCTGCCCGGGCGCGACGGTCGACGACCTCTCGCCCGATCTGCTGGATCTCTTTCTGTCGCGCGCCCAGTCGCAACGGGGATATGCCCTCGGGCCCGGGACTCCGATGCCCACCGCGCTGGCGCACCTCGACCTTTGGGACGGCAGCGAGCCCACCCATGCCGCGGTGCTGCTCTTCGGGACGAAGCCCCAGCGCTTTCTCCCCAGTTCCGAGGTCAAGTGCATGCACTTCCATGGCAAGGAAGTGCGCAAGCCGATCCCGTCCTACCAGGTCTTCAAGGGGACCGTGTTCGAGCTGGTCGACCGGGCGGTCGACTTCGTCCTCTCCAAGCTCGCGGCACGGGTCGGGACCCGCGCCGAAAGCAACCAGGCGCCGCTGACCTACGAGATCCCCCGCGAGGCGGTCGCCGAAGCTATCGTCAACGCAGTCGCGCACCGCGACTACGCGAGCAATGCCAGCGTGCAGGTGATGCTCTTCGCTGACCGGCTGGAGGTGTGAATCCCGGCAGGCTCCCCGCCACCCTCAGCCTCGAGCAGCTTACGCGGCCTCATGCCTCCATTCCGCGCAACCCGCTCTTGGCGGACCCGATGTTTCTCGCCCGCTACGTCGAGAAGGCGGGGGAGCGGAATCCTCGACATGATCGCGCTATGCCGGGAGGCCAGTCTTCCGGCGCCGGAGTTCCGGCAGGAGGGGGGCGAGTTCGTCCAGACCCTGAGGCGGCCCGAGCCCGAAGAGGCTCTGGAAGACGTGACCGGACAAGTCACCGAGCAAGTCACCGGGCAAGTCACCGAGCAAGTCACCGAGCAAGTCGAAAGCGCGGACGAGGATCTCTCGCCGGAGGTGCAGCGTCTCCTGCATGTGACGACCGGCGAGACGGCGCGCCGCGGGCTTCAGGAGAGGCTAGGCCTCAAGAATCGAGAGCATTTTCGCGCGACCTACCTGGCACCCGCGATCGCCGCCGGCCTGATCGAGAGGACCGCCCCGGAGAACCCGACCAGCCGGCTCCAGCGCTACCGGCTCACCGAGAAGGGGCGAGCCTGGCTGGCGACCCGCGGGCAGCCCGATCCTAAAGACGCCAGGTGAAACCCTGATGACTGCTGGCCCCTCCGCCGCCACGCTCACCCTGCTCGAGAAGCTGGCCGTCGACAACGGCTTCGACCGCGAGCTGCCTCGCGAGGGCGAATGGCTGGTCTTCGCGAGCACCCAGAGCCCCCTCCGAATCTGGCTTTCGGCGCCTGGAGGAGGGCTGTTCCTGGTCGCATTCTCTCAGAGCAATGTCGCGGCGGCGCTCGACCTGGGCACCGAGGCCAGCCCCCTTCTTCCCGGGGGCGCGGTCGCCGCTCGAGGAGTCGCCGGTCTTCCGGCGTTGCACCGCCTCGTCCGGCGTGCCTTCCAGCTCTCGAAGACCCTGCCCAACGAGTTGCTCCACACCTTCAAGAAGCAGACCGCCCTCCTGCCGCGTTCGACCGAGGCCGAGCGCCTGGTGGTGCAGCGCGTTGGCCAGAACATTTTCCGCGCCGGCCTCCTCGAATACTGGGAAGGCCGCTGTGCCGTCACCGGCCTCGCCGTGCCGGAGCTGCTGCGCGCGAGCCACATCAAGCCCTGGGCGGGCTGTGCCAGTGACGCCGAGCGGCTCGACGTGTTCAATGGTTTCTTGCTGGCTCCGACTCTGGACGCGGCATTCGACGGCGGCTTCATCACCGTGGCCGACGACGGCACAGTCGTAGTCTCGGACCGGCTCGAAGAGGCAGCGAGAAGCCTTCTGGGGCTCGCCACTCCTCAGCGCGTGACGGCGCTCGCACCGGGCCATAGGGTCTACCTGCCTTGGCATCGAGAGCATGTTTTCGAGAAGAAGCGGTGAGGCGAGAGACTAGAGCGCAAGCCGCCCGCTTGCGCGCGTTTCAGTGCGAGCTCCGACACCGCTTGAAAAGCTACTGCCCACGCTACCGGAAAAGTGAGCGGTCCACCCGTTGAGCCACCGACCACGCCAGCTCGGCGAGCCGTAGAGGAAGTGCAGGCATCCCCAGAGTCTTGGCGGTCACCTTGACGGCGGCTTTTGCCGGATGCGCGGCGGCGTGGCGAGCGGCCGAAAGGGTCCGCGAGGCTGCTTCTGCGGCGTCTGCGAGGGGAACGTCGGCCCGGGCCCCGGATCCGAAAGGAGGCGACGGCAGAGGGCTTCGCCCGCGCAGAGCCGGAGGGCTTTGCCGGAAACCCTCCTGGCAGCACCTGGAGCCGGCGCGAGGAGATGGGGGAGAGACCGCCCCCCGAGCCTCTCCGGCCGGGGGGCCCGAGGAGATCAGGCCGGCAGTGGGAAGTGCTGCAGTTTGTAGAGAGCGAAGGCCAGGTAGTTCAGATAGTCGGCGCAGTGCTGGTGGAGAGCCGGCAGCGAGGCGACGCTCGACAGCTCCTCGTGGAAGGGTTGGGTCAGGCGGTTGAAGGTCGTCCTCAGAGGGTGGAGGTAATACCGCGCCGGACGGTTTTCAAAGCTCTGGTCCTGCTGCGTATGGGTAAGAAGCCGCCGGATCATCTCCGCATAGAGCAGAGCCGTCGAGACCGTCCGGTCGTGACCGACCTGAAACAGCGGCCGCGCGTGGAGATCGAAAAGGGCGGCCAGGACGTAGAACTGGAGAACAGCGGCCCCTTTGAGCCTCTCAACCGGTGGATCGTCGAGATGTACCGCACGAAAGGACTCGTGCTGAAGAAGTGCCAGCTCCAGGAGCTGGCCCGGGTCTTCGGGAAGCTGGGGCGCTGGAGTCGCCGCGGTTTCGTGGAAGAAGGCGCTCACGGCCTGGAACGGCAGATGATCGATGATCTTCATCAAGGTTCTCCTTTCAAGGCAGGGGGATCGGCAGACTGGAAGGACCGTAGCCGGTAGCTGAAAAGGCGCGGACAGAGAGAAACCGGACCGCTCCAGGAGCTGGAAAAGAGAGCAGGAGCCGGTCCGTGGCCGTGGCTCGATTGGGTTCTAAAAGCCCGGCAAACTGGTAGAGCGCGCCAGGACTCCCGGGGTTGATGAAAAGGGCGTAGCCCAGAATCCCCGCCTGCATGGGGATCGAGATCCGGTAAGCGATCCGGAGGGGGGTCCCCGGAGGATCGGTGGCGCCAGGGGGGACGACGATGTCGACCGACGCTGAAAAGCTCGCCGGCGGCAACGGCGTCGAGTAGACCGCCGGCAGGATTCTCACCGGATAGGGATGGGCCAGCACGGCCGACCAGGCGCCGCGGCGAAGCCGGAGCCTGGGGGTGAAGGTTCCCGGCGTCGTATAGGTGTGGGACTTGGGGAAGGCAACGGATTCCTCATAGGTCCCATCCCCGTTCCAATCGTAGTCATAGGAGGCCGGAATCCCCCCTCGCACCTGTACGTCGAAGTCGATCGGCATCCCGGCGGGGTACGAGCAGGAGCTCGCGGAGCAGAGCCTGGCCAAAAATGCGAGCGGCGCGGGGCTCTGCTCGAGATGAAACGCCCGTACCAGAAAGACCGCCATCTCGGCCCGGGACAGCGATCGGGAAGGGCAGAAAAGCGGCAGCAGCCCCGACCCGTCGCAGCCCGCCGTGATGCCGTCCCGATAGAGCTGCTCGATCGAGGGCGCGGCCCAGAAAAACGGCGGCACGTCCGCGAACACCCCAACGGCCGGCGGAGGGACAAAAGAGACCGAATGCACGGCCCTCACGAGCAGCACGGCGACCTCGGCCCGGCTGGCGAGGGCGGCCGGGCAGAAGAGGCGCGAGGAACCGGTCGTGGAGCAGCCGGAGCTGATCCCGTCGCGGTAGATCTGTTCGATCCAGCCCGCCGCCCAGTGATCCCGGGCGACGTCGGCAAAGATCCCGGTGGGGGCCGGCGGGTTGAAGGGAGCTGGATGAAGGGCGCGTCCCAGGAAGACGGCGATCTCGGCCCGCGTGACCGAGTTTCCAGGACAGAAGCTCCGGTGGCCGTAGGCATCCGTTCCGCAGCCGCCGGTCAGGCCGGAGAAGTAGAGCGTCTCGATGGGAGAGCTGGCCCAGAACCCTGGCGAGACATCGCCAAAAACGGAAGGAATCACGCTGAACGGCACGGTCGCCGTCCTGACCCCGTAGAGGTTCGAGACGGTGAGGGCGAGCTGATGGGCACCGACCGTCGAAGGGGTCCAGAGGAAGCTCGAACCGGAGGCCGTGGTAACGGCACCGTCCGGAGGCGTCAGCGCCCAGTTGTAGGAAAGCGGTGGGCGGCCCGAGGCGGTCGCGGTAAACGTGACTGGGGGATCGGAGGTGCCGATCGTCGCCGGCACGAACGTCGAGAGGATCTTGGGGACGGGATCGAGAACGACGATCGTTTTGCTCGTCGTCGAGCAGCCCGCGCTATTGCAGGCCTTGAGGGTGACCGTCTTCGTCCCCGGAGTCGAGAACGTGGTGGTGGTGCTGGGTCCTGACGCGGTCGACGAGCCGGCGGCCAGCAGAAGGGCAAGAGCGATGGGAATCATCACGCGTGGTTCTCCCAGGAAAGGCGGGACCGGGGCCGGCTCGAAAGCCGGCCCCGGCTCGTTTGGATGTCAGGCCGTTTTCCTGCGGAGGACGACAACCGCCGCTCCACAGAGGCTGAGCCCGAGCAGAGCGAGCCCAATCTCGCCCAGGGTGGGGATGGAGGCGGGAACGACGCCGGAAAGGGGCGTGCGCGTCGGATCTGCCGGCTCGGGGGTCTCGGGATCATCCGAGAGCTGATCCGCGAGGTTCGAGCCCGAGGCCGTCGCCTGCGAGGAGATCTCGCGAAGACCCGTGAGGCTCCCGGCGAGAACGTCGAAGGTGATCGAGACCGAGGCACCCGGCGCGAGGGTGGGAAGGAGGATCGTCGGCACGGTGTCGCCGGCGTGGTTGCCGGAAAAGACCGAGCCGGCACTGGTCACGACGGAGCCCGACGAGCAACTGCGACATGAGGATCGACGTGGGTCAGGATGGTGAGGGCGGTAGCGTCCTGGCCGCTCGTGTTCTTGACGACCAAGGTGTAGCGCAGCGTGTCGCCCTTGGACAGGAAACCGTCATGGTTCCTGTCGTCGAGCAAGGCGTCGTTGAGAGACACGTAGACGGCGACGTCGAGCGGAGTCGAGGTCGAGTCGCAGTCGACGCTGCTTCCACTCGCTATCGATCACACAGGCGCTGTTGGCGACCTGGCGTAGCGTTGGCGGCAGCGGATTGGGAGCTCTGACCGCGAAGATGATCTCCCGGCTCGCTCCCGCCGCCAGGGTGGCGATGGGAAGCGAGCAGGCGGAGCCGGGGCTTGTCCCGGCGCAGGCCCAGGCCGGGTCCGAGTCGGCCGCCGAGAAGACGACGCCCACCGGGACCGTCTCCTGGATGCGGAGATCATGGGCTGAGGCGGTGCCGCTGTTGGTGACCCGGAGGTGAAACGCGAGGAGAGCCCCGGGGCGCAAGGGGCCGCCGCTGTAGGTCTTCCGGATGCTCCAGGACCGGCTGCCCGGAAGGGACGATCGGGTCGCTCGTCGAGGCGCAAGCTCTCCGGGAGCCGTCCGAGACGCAGGCCTGATTCTCAAGCGTCGATCTGACCGGCCGGGAGAGGCGAGTCGAGGACGAAGGAGATCTGGCGGGTGATGCGCTCTCCGGCCGTCGAGGTTCCCACCGCCAGCGCACAGCTCGACGGCGAGCTGGGGCGAAGGCGTGCAGGTCCAGCCCCCACCGCCGGCAAAAGAAGCACCGGCCGGCACGGCGTCCGTGACCGTGACGTTGGCGGCGTTCTGGTTGCCGGAATTTACGAGCGTCAGCGTATAGACGACCGTCTGGCCGGCCGCGGCTGTGCCGCCGGTCAAAGCCTTCTGGATCTCGAGAACGGGAGCCGCGCTCGGCGTGACCACCACCGTGTCGCAGGGGCCGCCGTTCACCTTCTGGCGGCGCACTCGGGCTTTCCCGGCCTGGCCCGCCTGGCCGACCGCGCCGGAGCGCACGCAGGCCGTGTTCTCAAGCGACGTCACTCCCGCCGGCAAGGGGTCGTCGACCCGGACGGCGAAGGTTCGCGAGACGCTCGCCCCGCCTCCGGGAAGCGAGGCGATGGTGAGCGAGCAGGAGGACTGGGCGGCCGAGCCGGAGCAACTCCAGTCCGGCGAGCTCTGAGCGTCGACCCAGGTCGTGTGGTCGGGGACGGACTCCTCCAGGAGGACATTCGTCGCGTCCTGGTTGCCGGTGTTCTGCACGGTAAGACCGAAGACCAGGACGCTTCCGGGAGCACCGTTGCCGGAGACGAGCCGCTTGGAGACCGAGGGATTGGGCGATCCATCGGACGGAATCGAGACGGTCGTGCAGGCGTCGGCGGATCCGGAGGTCGAGGCGCACGCGGTGTTATCGATCGAGGTGAGACCGGCCGGCAGGGGATTGTTGATGCGGGTCGCGAAGGTGAGGCTCGCCGAGCCGCCGCCACCGGCAAGAGAGGGCAGGGTGAGGGTGCAGACGGAGCCCGCGGCCGTCGACGGACAGCTCCAGCCGCCGCTCGAACCCGAGGCATCGAAGGTCGTTCCGGCCGGAACGGTTTCCCGGACGGTTACGATGCCGGCGTCGCGGTCCCCTGTGTTCGACACCGCGAGGCCCCAGACGAGCGAGGTGCCGGGGGTGGCCGTTCCCGAGGCGACGGACTTGTTGATCTGGAGGCGTGGCGAGCCGCCGACCGTCGTCGTCGTCGAGCCGCAGTTATTACCGGCCGGCTCGCCGGCCGTCGTGGTCGACGCGCAGGCCGTGTTGGTGATCGAGGTGAGCCCCGCCGGCGCCGGCGAGACGATCCGCACCGCGAACTGCCGCGAGACCGTGGCGCCGGCGGCAAGAGATCCGATCGAGATCGAACAGGGGGAGCCGGAGCAGCTCCAGCCGGCCGACGAGAGACCCGCGACGAAGGCCGTCCCCGGCGGGAGCGTCTCGGAGATCGCGACGTTGTCAGCCTGCGCGTTGCCGCCATTCGTGACCGTGAGCGTCCAGGTCACCGTCGAGCCCGGGCATCGCCCCGGTCGCGCTCGTCATCTTGGTCAACGAAAGGTCGGGCACCCCAGGCGCCAGCGGCGTGGTGTCCGTCGCCGTGTTGTCGGCCGGGTTGGCGTCGGCCACCGAGGATGTGACGGTAGCGGTGTTGCTGATCTGGGTCACCGAGGGGGGGACGTTGGTCCCGACGTCGAGCGCGAAGACGCGAGAGGCCGAGCCCCCCACGACCAGGTTGCCGAGCGAGAGGGTGCAGGCCGCCCCGGCGAGGTTGTTCGGGGTACAGATCCAGCCCGCCGAGCTGGCGGAGACGTTGAGGCTCGTAGAGGCGGGCACGGTTTCCGACAGGACCGTGCTCGTCGGCGGAGGAGTTGCCGCGGTTGACGACCGTCAGCGTGTACGGCACCGTGTTGCCGGGCGCGCTGCTGATGCCGCCATCGGACTTCGTGAGCTGGAGGTCGGCCAGCGGACAGGCCTTGGTCCGGGTCTCGAGGTAGTTGGCGTTGAAGCTCAAGACGGCGGGCGAGGTGACGTCGTTGGTACCTTGGAACTGAATCGTGCCGGACGGGCCGGTATAGGCCCCGTGGATGTGAAGAGCCAGGATGTAGCCGTTGTTGGGAGCCTCAAGACCGGTGCACGAGTAATCGAGGATGAAACCGCCGCCGGGGAGGTCCCGGACGACGTTCGTCACCTGGCACCGGTTGGTGAAGACGAAGTCCTCTTCGAAAGAGGCGTAGCTGAAGTGATTGGGGAAGTTCGACGGGATCGTCAAGCGGCCGGTGAACGGCACGTCGACCGGGGGGTTGTTATCAAAGAGCACGGCCTGAATGTTGACCGTTTCGCCACAGTCGATGAGGCCGTTGCCATTCGCGTCGGCAAAGGACTCGGTCGTGAGCTTGAAGGTCTGCTCGGCCTCGGCCGGCGAGAGGGCCGCGAGCAGGAGAGCCGCCGCGGTCAAGGCTCTCAGAGTCCATCTGTTCAGACTCCGTTTCGTGATTCGGTTCATAACTCGGTTCATAATCAGTTGTCCTTTGGCGTTGTACACATGGTTTCCATCCCCTGGGGATCGAGCTGGACCCTCGATCTCCAAGGCACTTTTTCGTCGGTAACCGCTCACGTCACGAGGGCCTGAGGTCCTTCCCATCGACGTTTCCAGGCGGCGGCAGGACCCCAAGGGTTTCCCGGAAGACGATGCAGGGAGCGCTCGTCAAGACGGCGGCTCTCAAGGCTTCGAGCGCCGCAAGGCGGAGGGGCTCGTCGTCCCCGCCGTTGATCTCCTCGACGTGCCCATGGAGCCAGAGCAGGGCGTCGACGCTCATGACGGGACCCGCGGCCGGCGGCGGTGCGCCTGCCGACTCGCGAGAGCTGGTGGAACGCGCATTCCCCTCGCGGCTGGATCTCGATCCTGAGGCGTCAGGGTCCTCGCGGCCATCGCCATCTCCGGAGCTGTGGGAGCCGGCGGCCGCGGCCTGCTCCGCCTTCTTGTCGGCGTCGAGCACGCGGTCGAGAATCCTCCGGAGCTGCACCCGCGTCAGGAACGTCTCCTCCTCCGTAGCGCGCTCGATCAGGTCCTCCTGCAGATCGGCAGGCAGTTGCTGGAAGAGGTTGGCCGCGTAGGCGTCCTTCAACAGGCCCCGCTCGAGCGCCAGCTTGGTGGGGCCCTTGGAATTCGCGAGCCCCTTGCAGGTGGACTGCAGGTTGGTCGGGATGCCGTGACGGGCGGCAAACTCCCTGCCCTTGAGACCGGAGAGGGCGACCGCCTTGGTGATCGCCAACGCTCGCTCATAGAGGCTCAAGTCGTCGCGCTGATCGTTTTCCGAGAGCTGACGCAGAAGACGGATGTCGGCCGCCATCGGCTCGACGTCGATCACCGGGATGACGGTCCAGTCCTGATAGCGGCGGGCCGGATGGTCGTCCGGAAGATCGGGCGAGTCGGCGAGGAGGCGGACCGCGCGCTCGCGGTTCTGCTGGAAGGACCGGAAGCGGCGCTCGCCGACGAAGATGACCGAGCAGCCGTCCTCTCCGGGCGTGACGGAGATGGGCTGCGTCAATCCGTGCATCCAGATATTGGCCGCGAGCTCGTCGAGCGAGGCGGGCTCGAATTTCTTGCGCGGCTGGTCCGGATCCCGGAGGACGCTGTCGAGGGGCGCGGCGCGGACGGCCGCCGCAGCGGGGGTTTCGAGGGTCATGAGCGGAGATCTCCTTAAGGCTCTTGGGTCCGGCGTTTAGCGGCTGGGAAGCTCGAGGTCATAGGGAAGGAGCACGGTCACGCGGGCCCCTGCCGGGATGGTGAGCGTGGGAGCGACGTTGACGGCGCGGCTCAAGTACTCGTTGGCGGCCTGGGAGAGCTGCTGCGAGACGGACCCGGCGATGAGCTCGCGAGAGCTGAGCGCGGCCCCCAAGCGACTCTGCGACGGCTGCCCCAACTGGGCTCCGGCACCGATCAGCGACAGCAGCGCAGCCCGGCCGAAGACGAGGGCCGTATGGTTGTTGACATCGCCCGGGAGACCCGCGGCGCCATCCGGCGAGGTCGAGGCGAGACCTGGGATGTCGTACGAGCGGCCGTCGAACTGGACCCGGTCCCAGGCGATGGCGATCCGGTTCTCCCCGAGAGCAACGCGGTTCTTGTAAGAGCCCACGAGCCGGGCGCCGCGGGGCAGAAGGACCGAGCCGTCGGTCGCCAGGATGTCCGCCGCGACGTGCGCCACGGCGTCGCCCGGCATCTCGGTCGAGACAGCGGTGAGGAGAATCGCACTGAGCACCGTACCGGCGGGCAGCGTACGGCGTTTCCTGAGCGAAGCCGTGGGCCTCACAAGACTCCTCTGAGGTGAGGAAGCGCTGCCAGGAGAGTCCTGGGTCTTCTCGGCCAGATCGATCGCAGGGGCCGGGGGAGGCACGCTCGGGAGGGGAGGGAAGCTCGGGAACGAGAGGGTGCTCGGCGATAGCGACGGCGCGAGAGGCGAGTACGGGGAAGGAGGAACCGGCGAGGCAGCGGTCAAAGAGCTGGAAAACGCGGCCTGCCAGGAAGGCTTCACCGTGGGCGCGGCAAGCGGCTGGCGCGCCAGGGTGGGATACGGGCGGTAGGCGCCCTGGGGCGGAGCCTCGCCGTCGAACGAAGAGACGCTGGGGCTATCCCTCTCCAAGCGGGTTTCCGTCTTGAGAGCGCGGTCTGAGGGAAGCTCGCCGGGCCCGGCAGGCTCAGGTGACCTCTGCTCTCCCAGGGCCAGGGGCCCGGAAGGAGCCCTTTGCGCCTCGCGGGCCAGGCGGAGGAGGTTGGCGATCCGTTCTTCCTCCCGCTGGGCGGAGTTGCTGGGAGCGTGCCTGGGAGGGTTGTTAAGGAACGCCGCCTCGGCCGGCCGCTGATCCTTGGGGCCACCGGCGCGCAGAGGGGACCTGGCCGGGGGCGAGGTAATCACCAGCGCGCCCATGGTGACGAGGAGCGCTCCCAGGAGAAGGGCAATGCCGAGGGCGACCCGGCTCAGCCGCCGGGCCGGTTGCGGCGCGGCGGCGGCCACGGGAGAGACCGTATTGACCGCTGGATTGAGAACGTTCTGGGGATCGGACATGGTCAGTGCGCCTTGCGGTTGCGGATGAGGGTTCTCTGATTCGAGTTGGCGCCGGAGACGAGGACGAGCTCGGCGCCGACCCGGTCGACGGTGTAGGTCGTGGCGCCGGCCGTCGGGGGGGTGAAATTGACGGCCTCGAGCTTGCCGTGGTCGCCGTGCACGAAGACGGCGGGAGCCTCGCGGCCGCGGTCCTCCTCTTTGAGCACGATGTAGGTGCGGGAGCCATCGTCGTAAACCACTCTGGGCTCGACGGCGCGGCGACCGGCCGACCAGGTGTAGTCGAAGTTGAGATCGTTCACCCGGGCGGCTGACAGAGTGATCCCGGCGACGGGCTTGGGAGCGCTCTCCTGCCAGATCTTCAGGAATGCCTCCGGATAGGAGAAGCGGACCTGATCGAATTTGATCGTCGAGGCCGAGAGTTGCGAGGGCTCGCAGGCCGGAGAATTCAGCAGGAAGGTATAGACGCGCCGATCGGTCGTCACGAACAGGTTCGTGCTGATCCCGCACTCCTTGGGCTTGATCGCGAGAACGGGTGTCCGTTCACCCGGTCCGGTGGTTCCCGGCTCGACCTGCCAGCGAGCGCTGTCGGGAAGAAACCGGCTCTGGACGGCCTCGCCGTCCTCCAGGGCCACGAGGCAGGCGCCGAGCGGCATGCAGTTGAGCACCGGGTTGGCGGCGCCGTAGGGAAGGATGGTCCAGGCGCCGATCTGATCCGGGACCGGCATCTCCGAACCATGGCCGGGGAGTGTCGAGGCCAGGGCGAGAATTATTGCGAGGGTCATCGCGAGGGTCGTTGCGAGCGTGGTGCTTCGAAGCATCAGAGATCTCCTTTGGGCAGGGTGGTCAAAAGGGTTTCTCACCGGCGCGGGTCGGGCGTCAGGCGAGACCAGGAAAGGTGGTCGATGTAGACCCCGAACGGGTTGGGGTCGAAGGCTTCTACGGAGCTTTTGGGATGGACCCGGACCTGGGCGAAAGCCTCCCAGTCCGCGGTCTCGGCCTGGGCGGTGCCGATCGGAATCGTCGTCTCCCGCCAGCGGATGCGCCACGTCGAAGCATGCGAGGTGGAAGGACGCTCGCCCGGTTTTGGGGGGAGCTTGAGGATCGAGACGATGTCGGCGGTCCTGGAGAGGCGCTCCGCGAGGAGCCGCGGATCGTTGACCGACATGTAGGCCTCGAGAAAGCCGGTGGAGCTTGCATCCGGATTGTCCCCGGGGAGAAAGCCATAGGCGCGCTTCAAGACGAACCGTTCGGCGTTGGGATCGCGAAACACCGCCCGGACGCTGGTGATGAACGTCTCCAGCACGTTGTAGACGATCGGATCGGCATCCGCGGAGACGGGGTGAGCACTCCCCAGAGCCAGAACCTCGCCGCTGCGATCGACCACGTAGAGGAAGGGCACCAAGCGGGTGGCGTGGGCCAGGCGGACGTAGGAGACCGAGAGAAAGATCAGGGCGCCCAGCGCAAGCAGCGTGATGAGAAAGAGATAAGAGCGCTGCTTGCCCAGGTTCGCCCACAGCGAGAAGAACTCCTCGCGGGGATCGGGAGGCCGGAGGTACGGTTGAGGCGAACGGCGTTCGCGCCGGAAAAGGTTTTTCATGGTCTAGTACTGAGCCAGGAGCGACTGGCGAAGGTGAAGAAATCCGGACGGCGCGGTCAGCTCGTAGGCGAGCTTGCTCGGCAGGCGCAGCGTCATGAGGGTGAAGATGAGGACCTCGCCGCCGATTCGGAAGAGAAGGGCGTAGCCGTCGACGGTGAAGAGGTAGTTGTCGAGCTCCCCGCCCCAGATGGGGACGAGCTGGTTTCCCACCGCCACCATGAAGAGGATGAGGTAGGTGTGGATGCCGAGCCGAAAGAGGCTGACGATGTAGTTTTCAGCCAGTTGGATGGTGAGGCGGTTGGCCGCGAAGCCCATGAAGAGGGCGCCCGCGCCGACGAGGACGGCGCCCTCGACGAGAAGAGACGTCATCCTCCAGGCGAGGAGGGCAAAGCAGACCAGCAGCACCAGCGTAAGGACGAAGCTCGTCAACATCACGGGAAGCTCGAGCAGACCCGCCTGGTTCGAGTCGTACATCACCTGCGAGGCGAGATAGATCCCCTGGTCGAGAAGCGCTGTCGGGGAGACGCCTCGGATCCCCGCGACATCGCCGCCGATCGTCTGAAAGGTCTGGACGATCTTGGGAAGAAAGAGCGGAAAGGTCTGGAGGGTCATGCTGAAGATGACCAGCAGGATGACCTTCTGGATAGTGGCCGCGAGGATGCTCCCGGGCGTCAGTTTGCCGGCGAGGAAGAGGTAGGCCCAGACCAGCACGGTGATCACGATCTCCAGACCCACGAGGACCAGGAAGATCCCTTGCGCCTGCGGGAGGACCCTCGCGAGCCACCCCTGGCTCGCGAAGATCGCCGTGTTGACCATGGTGTCGAGCTGGTTGTCCTGGGCGAGGAGCGCGGCTGGCGCCGAGCCGCCCAGGATGCCCAGGACGCAGGCGGCGCCCGCTACCTGGTAGCCTCCTCATTGCGGCATCCAGGAGGGAACGACGGTATAGAGAGTGCCCACCTGCGCGGCGTTTGCCTGGGCGCGGGCCAGGGTGGCGCTGATGGCATCGGCCGCGGTCTGCTTGAGACGGGCGTCCTGGTTGACCTGGTAGGAGTTGTAGACGAGCTGGGCGTTGGCGATCGACTGGAGAGTCGAGCCCATCGTGGCCTGAGCGTCGGCCTGCCACGAGGCGAACTCGCCGAGGACCTCGAGCGTCTGTTCGTGCCCTTCGGCTGCGTCGACCTGGCGCTGAAGCTCGCCCAGAACCTGCAGCGAGCCTTCCGAGTCCTCATGGATCTGGTGCAGGGACTGAAGATTCAGCCGAAAGGTATCGAGCGTCTTCTGCACCCCTTCGAAGTGCTCCTCCGGAAAGCTTGTGAACCGCGAGGAGCCCGGGAAAGCTTCGTAGAAACGGCTCTCCAGGTCGTCGACCGTGTAGGTGAGCGTATCGGCCTGATTGAGAAGGCCGTTGAGCTGATGGTAGAGCGGACCGATGTCTCGCCAGGAGTGGTAGTCGAGCTTCTTGAGCGCCTGGACCTGATATTCGATCTGCTTGACCTGGTTGTAGATCTGGGTCGCCTCCTGAATGATGTTGTAGGCGACCTGGGCGTAGCGCAGGTACTCCGCCCACACCGACACCGCGATATGGGGGTAGTCGATGACGGGAACAGGTCCATAGGACCAGGCCTGCCGGGGACCGAACAGCAGCACCAGGAGCAGCAGCGCCACCAAGAGCTTTCGTTTCACGTGATTGCCTCCTTGTTCTGGCTATCGAGTTGGTTATGGAGCGTTGCGGCCTCTGTCAGCGAGGCCGCAGGTCCGGAGCCAGGCGGCGGTCCAGCCGTCGCCGTAGCTGGCGATGTGTTGATCCATGACGGCGTGAGTCTCCTGAAGGCTTCTGCCAGGAAGCGTCCCGAAGAAGGCGAGCTCCGCGGGGGTCAGGGCGAGACCATAGAGCCGGCAGCCGTCGGGGTTGGCCAGGTAGTAGTCGCGTTTTCTCCGCATCGAGGATGCGATCAGCTCGATCTGCCGTGGGTTCAACCCGCAGGCCTCGTAGATCGGGCGAATGCTGGGGCTCACCGCATCGGGGTTGGGCAGATAGATGCGGGTCGGGCAGGACTGCAGGAGAGTCGAGAAGGAATGATTGTTTTCAAGCTGTGAGAGCGCCTGGACGGCCAGGACGATGACGGCGTTTTTCTTTCGCAGGGTGAGCGCCCACTGATTGATTCGTGAGGCAAAGACCTCGTGAAGCAGGGCGAGACCCGCCTCGTCGAGGACGATCAAGGTGGGAGAGCCGTCGAGCGACGCTTCGATCCGGTTGAGCAGATAGAGGAGGACCGGAAGGTGGGCCTTCACCTCCAGCTCCAGGAGCCGCCGCATCTCAAAGATCTGGACGCGACCGTCATCGAGAGAGTCCGTTCCCCCGTCGAGATAGGAGGCGTAGGGACCACCCTTGACGAAGGGAGCCAGAGCCGTCGAGATCTCCAGGTCCTGGACCTGATTGCGCAGCATCAGGAGCGTTCGGTGCTCCGGCGGAGCGCTCGCCAGCGTCTGAACGGCCCGCGCCAGAAGCTGGCTCTGGTGTGGCGAGAGCTTCTGGATCTGGAGAGCGAGGAGCGCCTCGAGCCAGGAGATCGCGACCGCCCGCTCCGCCTCGGTGCCGATCGAGCGGAGCGGCTGGAAGGAGATCGGGGAGGCGCCCAGGTCGTAGTAGGTGGCGCCGATCGCCTTGGCGAGAAGCCGGGCCGAGTGGTCGCGGTCGAAGAAGTAGACCCGGCTCCCGCGGTAGCGAAGCCACCCCGTCACAAGAGCCTCGAGATGAGTGCTTTTCCCCGCTCCGGGCGGACCGACAATGATCGTGTGTCCCAGATCGCCGCTGTGGAGATAGAGACGGAACGGGGTCGAGCCTTCGGTCCGGCCGATCAGGATCGGCGGCGACGACGGGGGGAAGAACTGGCAGGGATGACGGTTCAAGCCCGGCCAGAGGGCCGTCAGCGGCATCAGATCGGCGATCGGCACCAGGTTGACCAGGGGAGCCCGAAGATTGGCGGAGGTCTCTCCCGGCAGGGAGCCATGAAAGGCCGCGGGTGCGTTGTAGGTTTCGATCCGCGTCGAGTAGCCGCGGTCCTCGAGGATCTTCGAGGTCGCCACCGCCCGCTCGTTGGCCTCGGCGCGGGTTGCCCCGGGGAGGATCAGGCAGGCGGTGAAATAGGCGAAGCGGTGCTCGGCCCCGTGATTGATGCGGGTGGCATCGGCACCGTCCTCCAGCATGTCGACGGCGTGACGGTTGACGAAGGGGTCGGCCGCGCTCGCGGGTTGCGACGCGGTGAGCAGGTCGCGGGCCGACCTCTGCATCCAGAACCAGCCGCGGCTGTACCGGTCGATCACGCTCTGTGCGCTTCGCATGTCGAGCGGCGTGAAGCGCACCGAGAGGCGGTAGGGATACGGCAAGTCGTTCAAGGCGTCGAGGTGGGCGGGGGTAATCCGCCCGGGGAGGTGAAAGAGCGCCACGAAGGCGAGATGGTTCGAGCCGACGACCGGCTCCCAACCGGTCGTCAGATGCTGGGACGCGAGGATCTGGTCGAGATAGACGCCATCGCCGGGATCGTTGACGACGTGATGCCGGCCGGTCAGGCAGCCGTTCAAATGCGTCAACAGCTCCGGGCCGTCGAGCGGCCGGACCCGGACAGGACCCGAGAGCCGCGACTCCAGGCCCTCAAGCTGCCGCTCGAAGCTCTCCAGGGTGTCCCGCCAATGGCGCCTCTCGAGCTGGACACCCTGCTGAAGCCGAAGCAGGAGATGCTGATAGACCTCCCGCGGGGGACGGAACGTGGCGCACAAGACGGCGGCGGTCTCATAGAGGGCGCCATGCTGCAGGTAGGCCCGCCGCCGGCCGTCGTCGAGGAGCCGGGTGACGGGATCGGGGAAATCGCCCTCCGGCGGGTAGCTCGGGGCGGGCCGGCGGACGGCGTCGAAATGGAAGGTCCACGAGGTGACGTAGGGGCCGAAGGCGCGGCTGACGTGAGCCGAGAGGCTGTTTAACTGCTCGTCGGTCGAGCTCGCGCGGTCGGGCCCCTGGATTTCGAAGGCGGCCGTGAAGGAGCCGTCCTTGTTGAGGATCACCCCCTGGGGCTCGCGTTCGACCAGGAACGCCCAGGGAAGCAGATCGACGAGCCCCCGGCGAGAAGGTTGATAGTCCCGCAAGGCGTCGACAAGCCTTCCGGCGGCAAAGCCGGAGAGCGTCAGCAGAAGGCTCGTAAGCGCGCTCATCCGATCATCCCTTCCCCCGGCCGGAATGCCGGCCGGGACGACGGCCGGACAGATCCGGAGAGGGCAGCGGGTCGTAGTGATCGCGGTAGCGAAGGTTGGCCAGAAAAAGCGACAGCAGGTGGTGGTCCTTGGCCGTCAGCCTTGTACAGAGGACATACGCGACAACGCCGTAGGCACCCAGGAGGAGCAGGCTCCTGAGGCTCAAGCTGCCATACCCGATGATGGGCACCGCGCAGCCGGCCGCGGGAAAGAACAGCTCCCGTTCCACCCCCAGAAACAGCGGTGGCCGAAGCAGGGAGCGGTGAATCCGGTGCTGATCGAGAGCCAAGCCCCTTACCTCCCCTCGGCGCGAGCGCGGGCCGCCGATCCTTCGCCCAGGTATTCGCCCAGATAAGAAGGGAGGAGAAAGAGGGCCGCCGTCGTCGCGAGCCAGGTGAGCGTCAGCAGGAGAGCGGGGAGGCGGTATGCCTCCGGGGTGGCGGTGGCGGAGCCCAGTCCCAGGACGCTCGGCAGGGTTGCGGCCTTGGCGAGAAGGGCACAGAGGATGACGGCGCTGCCCAAGGGTTTCAACCACGAGCCCTCGCGGCTGATGCCGACGGTCACCAGCGCGGCCACGATGATCACGACGATGATCGTGTTCGCCGTGGGGCCGGTGAGGTTGTCCTGAATCAGAGTTAACGCGTCATTGAACGGGAGCGTCGAGCCGCCGCTGGCGGCGTTGGCCGGAGAGGCGATCAGAACGCCCAGAAAGCTCAGCAGAGCGAGAACGGCACGGGTCTTCAAAGGGTCTCCTTTCAAAAAGTCCGGTCAGAAAGCCGGGCCGATGAGCTCGGCCGGCAGGTGTGAGAGTTGAAATCCCGACTCGCGCGACCAGCCGGCGACCTCGGCGACGCCCGAGACCCGCCGGCCGGCGGAGCCTCCGGTGAGGCAGACGACGGTGTCGACCACGTCGGCGATGAGCTCGAACTGATCGGGGATGTCGGGATCGCCCCGCCGCGCCAGGCGGTTGAGCCGCAGGAGCGCCCCCTTGGGTGTCGAGGCATGGAGAGTGGCGAGAATGCCGGGGTGGCCCGAGTCGCCGACGTCTAAAAACGGGTAGGCCTCGGCGCCCCGGATCTCGCCGACGACGATGCGGTCCGGCGAAGAGCGCATGGTGGCGCGGGCGAGATCCCAGAGCGTGACGTGCTCGGAGGTCCGCGACTGCTGCGTGTCCTCGGCCGGGCAGACGATCTCGGGCACGTCCTCCAGCACCACGTACCGGGCCTTGGGATCGAGCGAGACGGCGCGATGGAGCAAGGCGTTTAGAAAGCTGGTCTTGCCGCTATTGGTCGGGCCCGCGATCAGAATCCCGAGATGGGCCCGAAGCTTTTCGGTCAGATAGTCCGCGGCCGCCTGGCTGAGCGAACCCAGCTCGACTAACTGGGGAAGCAGGTAGAGGACCTTGGGACGTTTCCTCAAGTTGAACAGCGGAGCGGCGACAACCGGCGGGATCTTGATATGGAGCCTGCCGTGGCCGAGCGCCTCCGGGAGCTCGAAGTCGCGGATCGGATGCTCGCGGTCCAAGGGGAGGCCGGCATCGTTGGCGACGCCGGTCAGAAAACCCATCAACCGATCCGCGTCGAGAACGTGAGGATGAGCACGGCGTCCCTCAGCGCCGTCGCTTCGAAGCACGAGGTCCGCGTTGCAATAGATCTCGCTCACCCTCGGGTCTTCAAGCAGACGAAGGACGGGGCCGCCCAGAAACATCCGCAGACCCGCCAGGAGCTCGTCGTCCATCATGGAAGCGGCTCCGGATCGAGAAGGTGAGAGAGGGTTGCGGCGCGCTTCTCCCGCTTTCCCAGAGGAGGAGCGGGAGGAGCGGCCTTGCGGCCCAGCCAACGGGAAAGGTCGGGATGGGTAGGCTCGCTGGCCGGAAGCGGAATCTTCGCCGCCGCGACCCGGTGGAGATCCCGGAAGTAGGGACGTGGGCGGACCAGCAGAGGCAGCGTACCCGTCCGCAGCACCAGCGCCTCCCCCTTGGGGAGGCGCATGATCTCGTCGGGCATGAAGAGAGGGCGCCCTGAATCGGCTTCCTGCGTCGAGACGGAGTTGCGGTTGACGCTGCTTCTTTCGTACCGGACCGTCTGGTTGCCGGCTCGCTTGCTGAGCTGCTGAGCGGTCTCCAGGTCGGCGGGAGCAAAGGCGATATGGACGGAGCAGTTGGGCGAGATGCTCTCGTTTTTCCCATACGCCGCGAGCAACTGGCCGACGTGCTGCACGACCAGGTAGCACTGGACGCCATAGCCTCGGAAATAGGCGATGGCGGTCTCGATCACCGTCATCCGGCCGAACACCGGAAACTCGTCGAGGAGCAGCAGGATCGGCTCTCGGGCGGTGGGGATCTCCCGGGTCAGGGCCGAGGCGATCTGTGAGATGACGATCCGGATGTGATCGGCCAGACGGCGAAGCGAATTGGGATCGATCACGAGGTAGAGCGTGACCGGCCGGTCGCTGGGCCTGTAGAGATCCTCCAGCGAGAAATCGGAGGTGGCCGTGGCGGCCTCCAGGATGGGATCGGCATAGGGGCTCAAGCTCGCCTGGGCGTTGGCGACCACCCCGCCGCGGGTCTGACCGGGCATGTCGAGAAACGTGCGGGCCGCCGTCTGGACGCGCGGGTGCTTCGTCCAGCCGAAGCCGCCGGCGGGATCGTGATCGGTATCGAGCATGCGCTGGAACTGCTTTTCAATCGGCTGATCGGGATGGGTGAGATAGCGATAGCAGGCGGCCAGGGTCTTCTCGGGCTCGGCATAGAGGACGTGAAGGATCACGCCCTCGAGAAGGGTGCGAGCGGACTGCTTCCAGAAGGGATCGGCGCCTGGAGAGTCCGGGACCAGAAGCTGGGCGAGTTCACTGACGTCCTGGACGTCATGGGGATACGGCCGGATCGAAAGCAGCGGGTTGTAGCGAGCGAGCGTAGGCTCGTTGCGGCTTGGGTCGAGCAGAAGGATTCGGGAGCCGTTCATCCGGCGGTGGCCTGCCGTCGCCATCGCGATCTCCCCTTTGACGTCGAGGATGATCGCCCCGCCCCTCCAGTCCATCGCGGTTGGAATGACGTACGCCGTGGTCTTGCCGGAGCCCGGAGGGGCGAAGACAAGGACATGGACATCGCCCTGCGCCCGGACGAGGCGCTCGCCTCCCCGATAGCGCACATTGCCGAGCGGAAGCGCGGACGACTGGCTGAGGGCCGCCGAGGGGTCATCGAGGAGGAAGCCGGAGCGCAGGATGTCCTCCGGCCGCGCAAGACGAGCGGACCCATGGAGATCCCCGGTGCGGACCAGGGCGGTGATCAGCGGGGACAGGAACGGGGAAGCAGCGGCGAGCGCCAGGGTCGAGGCGATCACGCCCCACCGGTCGGCGTCTCTGACAAATGGGCGGAAGTCGCTGTCGACGAAAGCCCGGCGCGCCATGAGATAGACCTCGGGTGGATAGATGCGGATACCCCGTCAGGAGAGCCACGCTCCCGGTGAGGAGGAAGGCCGCGGGCAAATAGAGCCATTGCCTCCTCAAGCTGAGGAGCCCGGTGACAAGGGCCACGGCCAGGATGGCCGCGACCCGAGTCGGTGTGGAGGTGGGGCAGGTCAGAGGGCGTCCCAACTCGCCAGAGTTCCCCGCGAGGTAGGCGATCCGTGATGCGGAAACCGTCAACCCGAGCAGGCCGTCGGCCGCGCACCCCGCGGCTACGACGAGCCAGAGCCCCCGGCGACGGGCGCGGGTGGACGTCGGGAGCCGATAGAGGCGAGGCGTCGTCATCGGCCGGAACCCTCGGTGAGAAGGGGCACCAGCCGGTCGCGGACCTGGGAAGGGGAGACGCAACCAAAGACGCGGGAGTCGATCGAGTCGGGGGTATCGCCGATGACGAAGACGCAGTCCTTGGGCGCCCTCCCGCAAGCCGAGTAGCGGGGGAGGCCCAGAGCCTCAGGAAGGACAGGCCAGGGGAGAAGCTCGTTGTCGAGCTTGAGGCCCTCCTGGGTCGCGCAGGCGACGGGGCCGATCGCGACAACCCGTTTCGCGAGCGGGACAGAGCCTCCGGGGCAGTAGCCGGGAGCGACGAGGCGCCGTGCCAGGAGGAGCTCGCTCACGGCGGGTGCCGGGCAGAAGGAGAGGATTTCCCCTCGCCGGTACGGAGCACTTCCCGAAAGGGCGAGATAGACGCCTCGAGGGAGGCTGGGCGTCAAGGCAAAGCGGCAATAGGAGATCCCGAAGAGGATCAGGCACCCGAACGCTGGACCGATCCAGCGAGCGAGTGAGGTCGACCGGCGTTGGTTAACGGCGGTGCTCTTGCTGCTCACGGACGATCTCCCGGGCATTCAGGCGGAGGTAGGCGACGGCCGCGCGCAAGAGCTGGCGGGCCGAGACGATGGCGACGGCGGCACCCGCCGAGGCAAGGACGAGAGGTGCGCTCTCAATAACTCCGCTCACGATCGCGCGAGCCGAGAGACCGGCCCGCGTGAGAGTGCCCATCCAGGCCGACGTCGAGCGTCCTTCGCGGGTACCGAGGACGGCAGTGAAGTCACGCAGCGAGGGGAGGCCCAGGGCGTTGTGGAGGCGCTCGGTCACCGCGGCCCGGGCGCTGAGGGCAAGGGCCGCGGACTTCGCCAGGTCATGGTGTGACGCGAGCCCTCGGCGGAAGCTCCGATACGATCTGAGGAGTCGCGCTTCAGCCGTTCGGGAAGCGCGGATCGCTTCGGGTAGAGAAGGTGCCGCAGTCGCCGAAAGGGTCGAAAGAGTTTCCGGTTCGGTACTCCTCGCCCGGACGACGGCGGTGGCAAGAGCACGATTTGAAAAGTCGCCATGCTCGAGCTGCCGAGGGCCTGCGGGACCTGATGCTGCCGGATCCGATCCCGCGCGGCTCGAAGCTCGGTATAGATCACCAGGGAACGGCGAATCGTCTCCGAGCTTGCCCCGACCGCCGTGCCGACGACGCTCCCTCCCGGGAGAGCCCCGATCACCGTCCGGAGGGGGCTCGCCGCTTGGACAAAGGCTCGCCCGAGATCCGTCCGAGCCCACCAGCGCGAGGCGGCGCGGCGGGCAAGACTCTGGGCGCGGTCAGATTGCCCGAGAAGTTGTTTCTCGAAGATGCGGGCGATCCTCGTCGAGGCCTCGCCGAGTGCCGTGCTCTTTCGAGGAATTGGCCCCGAGGGCTCGGGAGGGGGTTGAGCCTCCAGGCGCAGGCGAGCCCGCTCATAGGTCAGGGAGGCACGAAGGTGCGCCTGCTCCGCCTGCTTCCAGAAGCGCGCGGTCAATGCCGAGGGTGAGCGGAAGTGGGCCTCCTCGTAGAAGGCGAGCGTGGCCGCGGTCTGTCGCTGCTCCCGTTGATAGACGCCGAGAGCGGCCGTCTCGGCTGCCGCGAGGCGGGCTTCAACTCCCTCCACCGCCTGCAGCGCGTCTCTCCAGGTGGCGCGGGCTAATGGATCGGAGGGACGGTCGATGAAGGCCCGCTCGGCAGTCCGAAGTCGCGAGACCAGAGCGTCGCGGTCGATCCGGAGCCTCCGAGCCTCGTCGATCGGCGCGGGAGGGGGCTGAGTGCGGTTCGGAGGCTCTGAGGCAATACGTCGCTCGTAGACGTAGCGGGCCTTACGCCACGTCGCCTCTGTGACGGGATTCGGGTCGGCGAAGTAGCGGTCCTGAGCGTCGAGCAGGTCGGTGGCGAGTGTTGAGGTCTCCGGAAGGTCACGCCCCGGCTCGATCGAACCGAGAGCTTTCGAGGCGAGGCTGTCGAGCCGGCGCGCAAGCGTCTCGTAGGCCTTCTGCCGGCTTTTCCATTCCCTGCGATTCACCTCGGTGGGATCGGCGGTGTAGCGGTCCTGCGCCTCGAGGAGATCGGTCCCCAGAGTGGCGACCGCCGATCGCAGGGCCTCGGTCGAGGCCGGCTCCCGACCCGGTAGGGCCTTCTCGGCAAGTCGGACTCTCTGCTCCAGATGCGCCCAGCGGTGGAAAGACTCGGTGGTCCCTTCCTTCTCATACCGCGCGGCGGCCACGAGCGCTCGCTCGCGGAGCCGTTCAAGCGCCGTGAGCTGCGAATCGGGGGTGGGGTTGAGAGATTCCGCCGGCGGAATCTCTGGTTCCGCGGCCTCGATGGGGAACCGCTCAGAGGCGAAGGGAAGGGCGGCCTGTGGCTCGATAGCGGAAAATTCCGCCGACGGAATTTTTGCGGCCGAATCTTGAGGCCTGCCGGGGGAAACGCTCTCGATTGCGCTGAGAGCCTCGATCATCGTGCGGTGGTATTCCGCTCGGCGCGCCGCGGCGTCGGCCGGCAGAGCGTTTTCCCGCATGAGAGCGGCCGACAGGGCCTGGCAGTGCTGAGCGCGCTCCGCGAGGCCAGGCTGACTCCTGGGCCGTTCCGGCTTTTCAGAGGCTGACACGTTGGCCGGTAGAGGCGGGGCCAAGGAAGGTCCGAGCTCCTCAATCTCGGCGAGCAGTCGCACTCTGCGGGCTCGATCCTCGAGTGCCGCGGGGGAGGGTGGTGGAACCGGGAGCTCATCCGCTGTTGTCAAAAAGCGATGGGGGAGCCTCAACGCGATCAGGTCGCTGAACGCCCGTTCCTCGCCAGGAGGGAGCTGCCAGTACAGCGTGCGCCGGCTGCCGTAGCGCGCCGCGTGGTCGGCTTCCAATCCCTCGCTCTGGAGACGTTTGTATTCACGGTCGCTCACGTCCGTTACGACCAGGACCGGACCCTCTGGTTTCAAGTCCAACCTGAGCTCGTGACGGCTGCAGATCTTGGCGAGGGAGTACTTCTTGCCGAGGTCCGATCCTTTGAGGATCGAGCCGTCCGGGAGGGTCAGCGTGATTCCCTGCACGTTGCCGGCGTTTCTGGAGATCTTGAGCTCCGCTTTGACGCCCAGGCGGTTGAGCCCTGTAAGGAAGCCCCGCAAGGTATCGGAATCAGATGCTGCCTGGTCGATGGCGAGCCGCAAGGAAGCCATCACGCCGGCTCGCTCGGGGTCTCGCAGAAGGCGCTCCAGAGCGGGCCGGGTGAGACTCACCGGACGTTTCTGCGGTCGCCACCGTGAGGCCGAACTGCTCCTCGATCTCGCGAGCGACTGCCATGACCCGAAACCGGTCGTTGGAGTCGCTGACCAGGCGGCCCTCGAAGGTCACGCGATAGGTGGCGATGTGAAGGTGCCGGCCGTCCCCGTGGTCGTGGAGGTAGGCGACGTAGGGAGAGTTGGCGAACCCCATCCGCTCCAGCGTGTGCTGGAGCACGTCCTCCCACTCTTCATCGGTGAGGTCCTCGCCGGGCGCCGGGCGGAGCGGAATGTGGCAGACCGGCCGCGCCAGCTGCTCCTTGGGATGAAGGCGCCTCACCTCTCCGATCTGCCGCGCAAAGGCCCGGGGGCTCTCTCCGTCGAGATTGGTGGAGAGGAGAATCGCTCCCTCTTTTTCCGAGAGGTAGTCGAGCAGGCCCCGAGCGCCGTCGCCCCGATAGACGTTGCCGATCACGGCTCTCCTCCCACCAGGTCGTGGCGGAGGGCGGCGAGCATCTCGAGCGTGGTCTCGACCAAGGGCCGCAGGTCTGGAGCGAGGCGCCCTGCATTCACCTGCCGGAGAGCTTGATTGAGGAGATTGCCGATCCGGCCGAGCTGGCCGACGACGGCGTAGTTCGCGCGGGGCACGGGTGAGGCCGTGACCCGGCCATAAAGGGCTAGGCCCCGTGCGAGGGCGTGAGCCGGCAGGCCCACAAGATCCGCGCGACGGTGCAAGAGCTCCAGCTCGCGCGCCGAAAAATACAAGGGCAATTGATGGGCCCGCTTCTCGTCGGGGAGAAGCGGAGGGCGGCCAGGGCGGTTCCTTTTTCGGCAGCGCATAGAGGTCATCAAGTCAGCGGTCGAAGCAACCGCAAACTAAAGCGCCGCTGTCGGAATTGGGGGCTATGTCAGAGCGGTTCGGGAGAGAACTTCTTGAGGTGTGGGCGCGAACGACGTGAGGCCCACCAGTCCCGATCAGAGCAGCGCGATGTGAGGGCCAGACGTTTTGCCGACGCGAGTTTCGCGTCGTGCAAAACATGGCTGGCTGCCCACCACCCCGGTTGGACGCGGGGGAGAGGGTCCAGTTGCTGAAAGCCTACGCAGGTCCCTCAACGCGGACTAACCTGAACTAACTTTGTTGGTTGGGGGGGGGCGAACAGCGGAGCGTTCGCCAGGGAGTTGTAATGAGTAAGACGGGCACGAAACGGGCAAGCGAGCCGGACACGAGGATGATTGTCAAGCTCGGTGAAGAGACGAACCTAACCCTGCTTCAACTCGGCCTTCGCCTTCTCCTCAAGGTTGAGGACAATCCGAAGCCCGATCGAGGGGCAAAGCTTCTCGGCCGTATCAAACCTCAGGCCGTCCTGCCGTTGAAGATCTGCAGGATATTCTCGTCTCTAGAACCCTTGGCCTTCATCTCGTCCTCCTTCGCGCGTCGATCCCCGTGGGGCGCTGCCCACGACAACTGGTTGATTGACATTGCACTTGGCATCGAGGCTGATCTCTGTGCTTCGACCCGCCTTCTGAGAAGGCGAGGCTTGGCCGGGGGGGACGCTGTCAAGGATCGGCCGCAGTCCGACCCGAAGGGCTGGCCTTGACAGCTTCCTCCCCGGCCGAAAGCATCGACTCAGAAAGGTGGGTTGAAGACGGAGGCGAGGCGGGTTCTATGTAGACAGAGCGCTCAACCGTCGTGTGTTCGGGCCGAGGCTCGTCTCGTCGATCGCAAGTCAATGAGGAGGCTCCACGCCGGCTCTGCCGATCCCGAAGATCGCCCCTTTCCGCGTGGAGGACTTCGGCCGTGGCCAAGAGCGGCGCGAAGCGCTGCAACCCTTCTCCTTCCAAGAGGAGCCGGCCCACTGCCACCGAGCTTCATCGAGGTCTGTTGCCGCTGGCTCCAGCGTTCCCAGTCTTGCCAGCTCACCTCCGCTGAAGCGATGCGGACGTCATCCGCCGCGTCGAGAAACTCCCGAACCTCCAGTCGACGACCGCTCCCCGGACGTGAAAGTAGGCCATCTTGAGCACGCGACGTAGCATGTTGAACGCCAAGTCCCGGAAGTCGGGTGGTCGCTGAGCCGGTCCCTGATCTTGATCCGGAGAGGAGTGAGGAGCCGGAGGGCAATGGCCCCAGGCGGCAGGGAAGGCGCCTGCGGGACCTGGGCCGGCGCCGACGCCCTGGCAGCGGCCGCTCCCACCTCGAAGATCTTCGTTCCAGTCCCTTCCGGGTCGAGGGCGTCCACGAGGATCAATCGGAACCTCGAACGCGGGGTGCCCAATCCGGCGTAGGCCATGCCCTCGAGAGGGTGGTCGTGGGAGCAGGCCCGTCAGGTCTGCATCTCCGCGCTGCCGCGGAGGGCGGTAGTCCGGCAGGACCATGTCTGGGCGTAGGCCTGCTTCCAGGTTCTCTTCACACTCTCTGATCCTACGTCCCCTCGCTTTTAAGGCTTGACTTTTAATTCAATTATTTTAAAATCGCTTCTTCGTATAGGGAGTTTAACTATTACTGGAAATTACCATGCGACTTTCTAGAGTACTTCTTGAGGAGTGGCTGCGGCTCTACTACTTCAACACTGAGGTGGACATCGGCAGTAGCGGAGTCGAGAACTTCTCGATGGCCGATCTGCGGAGGCTCGTGGGTCTCTCCTACGACGAGATCGACCGGCCTGGCTCTTTGCGACAGCGACTCCTTTGGAGGGCTCGGCGTGCGCCAGGCGCTCGCCGACCGCTGGCTCGGAGGACGAGTCGACTCCGCCCTCGTCACCCACGGCTCCAGTGAAGCGCTCTACTTGATCATGACCTCTCTGCTCGCGCCAGGGGACGAGGTGCTGGTGCTCGACCCTTGCTATCCCCAGCATGCCTCGATCGCAGAGGCGCTGGGCTGCCGCATCCGGTGCTGGTCGCTGCGCTTCGAAAACGGCTTCCGGCCGGACCTGGCCGAGCTGCGTGGCCTGCTCGGCCCGCGCACCCGCATGATCGTGGCCAACTTCCCGCACAACCCCACCGGCGCCACCCTCACCCCGGATGAGAGAGAAGAATTGCTGCGGCTCGCCGAGGAGGCCAACCTCTACCTGGTCTGGGACGGAGCGTTCTCCGCGCTCACCTATGAGGTGCCGCCCCTGTCCGAGCCGCCGCTCGACTCCGGATGGGTGCTCTCGATCGGCACGCTCTCCAAGGCCTATGGGCTCCCCGGGCTGCGGGTCGGCTGGTGCCTCGGCGCGCCCGGCGTTCTGCGGCGGCTGGTCGAGACCCGCGACCACGTCACTCTCCATCTGTCGCCGCTCGTCGAGCTGGTGGCCGCGCGGGTCATCCGCCACGGCGAGCGCCTGATCGCGCCGCGCCTCGCGCAGGCGCGCAGAAACCGTGAGCTGCTCGCCGAGTGGATCGAGGGGCACCCCGGGCTGGTCGAGTGGGTTCCCGCCGCGGGGGCGTCTGCGCCTTCATCCGTCTCCCTGCGGTACCGGATGTTGACGCCTTCTGCCATCGCCTCGCCCGGGAGCACGGGGTCCTCCTGGTCCCGGGCTCCTGTTTCGGCCATCCCCGTCATGCGCGCCTCGGGTTTGGTGGCGGGACTGACTCCTTCCAGACCGGCCTCTCCCGGCTTTCCGCCCTCCTGCGCTCCGTTTGCAGGGAGACGAGGGGCTGGGACGCGGCACCGCTGCTGGACGCCACTCCCGTCGGCGTCAGGAGTAGCGGATGACGCGATTGATTCTGGCCCGAGACGAGATGCAGTCCCTTCAGAGGTTGACCGCCCGCACCGCGACGGACTTTGACTCGGTCGAGGATCCAGGCTTTCTCAGGGAAGCCTCCGTGCTGGCCCACGAGATGCCGCGGCGGCTGCGCGCCGCCCTTTCCGAGTTTCGGTTGGGGGAGCCTGACGCCGGCCTGCTGGTCGTGTCGGGATACCCCGTGAGCGACGAGCGGCTCGGGCCGACGCCCGTGCACTGGCGGCGGACCGCCGGCGAGCGGTCGCCAGCCCTGGAGCAGGAGATCCTGTTCGTCCTCATGAGCTCACTGCTGGGCGAGGGTATCGGCTGGAGCACCCAGCAGGACGGGCGCGTCGTCCACGATGTCCTGCCGATCCCGGGGATGGAGAACGAGCAGATCGGCACGGGCAGCGAGCAGGCGATCTGGTGGCACACCGAGGACGCATTCCACCCGCTGCGCGGCGACTACGTCGGCCTGATGTGCCTGCGCAACTTCGACCGCGTGCCCACCACCTTCGCCTCGCTCGACGGGGTGTGCCTCGGCGGGGAGGACTGGGAGGCGCTCTTCGAGCCGCTCTACACAATCCGGCCCGACAACTCGCACAAGGTGTCTGCCGGCGGAGAGTTGGACCCCGCAGGGCTTGCGCGGTACAGCCGCATCGAGGAGATGCAGCAGGCGCCGGAGAAGATCGCCATCCTGTCAGGAGACCCCCGCTCGCCCTATATCCGCATCGACCCGTACTTCATGGACCCGCCGGCCGAGCCGCGAGCCCGACAGGCTCTCTCCGCGCTGGTCGAGGCGATCGACCGCGAGCTGCGCGACGTGGTACTCGAGTCCGGCGACGTCTGCTTCATCGACAACTTCAAGGCGGTTCACGGCCGGCGCGCATTCTGCGCCCGCTACGACGGCCGGGACCGCTGGCTGAAGCGGATCAACATCACACGCGACATGCGCAAGTCCAGGGCCTGCCGGAACACCGCGACCTCGCGAGTCATTCAATAGGAAGACGGTGACATGAGCCAAGAAGTGTTTCTCAAGCCCCCACTACCTCACGGTCATGCAACGTTTCGTAAAGAACCCGCAGCGATCCGGCGGGCCACATTAGGCCCGGGGCATCGTCGCCAAGTGCCTGGACGGGGAAAGATCGCGACCGCATAGGAATGGGCAACGATGTCGCTCGAGACGCTCGCACAGGATTTTCGCTATAGCCTGAGGCAACTGCTCAGGAATCCAGGCTTCACACTCCTCGCGATCCTCACTCTGGGGCTGGGGATCGGGGCTAACTCTGCCATCTTCAGCGTGGTCGACTCGGTCCTCCTGCGCCGGTTGCCGTTCCGCGACGCCGATCGCCTAGTGATGGTATGGCTGAGCCATCGCGCGGATGGAACGATCGATGTGACCTCCTACCCCAACTATATGGACTGGAAGCGGCAGAACGCCTTTTCCGGGATCTCTGCCTTCACTACCCAGGGCGTCAACGTCACAGGGGACGGGGAGGACCCCGAGCGGATTCCAGCGGCATTGGTGAGCTCAGATTTCTTCTCCGTCCTCGGGGAGGAGCCGGAGCTGGGACGCACGTTCGAGGCACGCGAAGAGCAGCCGGGGGAGGACGCCGTGGTGCTCCTGTCGCACGGCTTCTGGCAGCGCCGCTTCGGCGCCGATCCCCGGGTGCTCGGTCGCACCCTTCGGGCGCGAGGCCGGACTTCTACGATCGTAGGGGTCCTGCCGGCGGGCTTCGACTTTCCCAAGAAGGCGCAGCTCTGGTTTCCGCTCGCACTCAATCCGCGTCAGCGGGAGGAGCGCTATTTGCTCTTTCTGCGCACCGTGGCGCGTCTGCGGCCTGGACAGAATCTGGCGGCGGCCGGAGCCGTCATGGAGACCGTGGGGGAGCGCCTACGGCGGCAGTACCCCGACGTGCTCCAGGACTACGGGGTGACGGTGCGGCCCCTACGCGACTACCTGGTCGGCGACATCCGTCCGGCTCTCCTGATCCTCTTCGGGGCGGTCACCCTTGTCCTCTTTATCGCCTGCGCCAACGTCGCCAACCTGCTGCTTGCACGCGCCGTGGGCCGCGAGCGAGAGATCGTGGTACGCACGGCGGTGGGAGCGAGCCGCGGCCGCGTGGTACGACAGCTGCTCACCGAGAGTGTCACCCTCGGCCTGCTCGGCGGAGGGGCGGGCTTCTTGCTCGCGATCTGGGGGGTGGGCCTTCTGCGCTCGGTCAGCCCGGCGAGCCTGCGAGAGACAGCGGAGATTTCGGTCCACGCCCGCGTCCTCTTCTTCACCCTGGCGGTGTCGGTCGGGACCGGCATTCTGTTCGGCTTGGCGCCGGCCTTCCAGGCTTCGCGTCCGCAACTCGGAGAGGCGCTCAAGGAACGCGGTCCGGCCACCGGAGGCCGGCGCCGTCGGCGGCTTCTGCAGGGGCTGGTGGTCGCCGAGATTGCACTCGCCCTGAGTACTCCTGATCGCGGCGGGGCTGCTCCTACAAAGTTTCTCGGCTTTGCGCCGCCTGGCGCCGGGGGAGGATACGGGCCGAGCGCTCGCCTTCAACATCCCGCTCACCCGCTCGGACTACCCGAAGCCGGAGCGCATCGCTGCCCTTTTCCAGGAGCTCCTGGAGCGCGTGCGCACCCTGCCGGACGTGCTGTCAGCGGGGGCGACCTCGGCCATTCTGCTGGGCGATATCGCCAACGCGGAGGAGATCGCAGTCGAGGGGCGTCCCGATCCTCCGCCGGACCAACGGGTGAACGTGACGACAGACGCTGTCACCCCCGACCTCTTTCGCACCCTGGGCGTGCCGATCGTGCGCGGGCGATCGTTTACCGAACAGGACGGGGAAGGAGAGGTACAGTTGCTGTGATCAACCAAGTCATGGCGCGCCGCTTCTGGCCGGGCGAGGAGGCCGTGGGGAAGCGTTTCAAGCTCGGCGCGGCAAGCTCGGACGCCGCCTGGGTCACAGTGGTCGGAGTGGTGTCAGACGCCTGGCGCAGCTCTCCGGAGCGCGGTGAGGCCCCCTCCTGCTACCTGCCGCTCCAGCACCTGTCGCGGATCAACATGACGCTGGTCGTGCGCACGGCGGGCAATCCACGGCCCCTTGCTCCGGCAATCGCGCGCGCGGTTCACGCCATGAACCCCAACCTGCCGGTGGCGAGGGTGGCGACCGTCGACGAGCTGATGGGCGAGCACCTTTCGGTACGCCGTTTCAACGCCCTGCTGATCGGCGCCTTTGCCCTGCTCGCTCTCAGTCTCGCCACGGTGGGGATCTACGGTGTCGTCTCCTGCATGGTGAGCGAGGCGCGCCATGAAATCGGTATTCGCATGGCACTCGGCGCGCAGAGCGGCGACGAGCTGCGGCGGGTGCTGCTCCAGGGAATGGTGCTGGTCCTCCTCGGCATCGCACTCGGGCTGGGAGGAGCTCTGCTGGCAGGCCGGGCTCTGGCGAGCGCCGTCGCCGGGGTGCGCGCGGTCGACCCCTTCGTTTTCTGCGGCCTTTCCCTCTTTCTGATGCTCGTCGCCTCCGCGGCAAGCTGGCTCCCGGCGCGCCGTGCGGCGCACAGCGATCCGCTGACGGTCCTACGGGCGGGTTGAGGGCACGTCGACGGATCGCGCCAGAGAAGCTGGAAGGATCTGATGAACGATTTCATCCCGGTTCCAGGTCTGACTCTTCCTTCCGGAACATGTGCAAATTTTGTGGAAGTCCTCCGGGCGAGAGCTCGCCGTAGCCCCGAGCACCCGGCCTACCTCTTTCTCGAGGAGGGAGAGACCGAGTCGGATCGCCTGACCTGGAGCGAGCTCGACCGTCGGGCACGCGCCGCGGCCAAGGAGCTGAGTCGATGCTGCGAGCCCGGGGACAGAGCTCTGCTGCTTTATCCTTCCGGGCTCGATTTCATCGTCGCCTTTTTCGCCTGCCTGTACGCCGGAGTGGTCGCGGTACCGGCATACCCGCCGCGGCCGAGGAGGGAGGAGCCACGCCTGCGGGCCATCGTGCAGGACGCCTGCCCCCGGATGGCCCTGACCACGGCGGCCCTGCTGGCCGCGAGGGAGAAGGTGGTGGTGTGCGAACCCTCCCTGGCCGAGATGCGCTGGCTCGCGACGGACGGAATCCCGGGCGCGGGCCCAATGGAAGCCGAGCCGAGAATCTCGCGAGATCCCGAGGCTCCTGCTTTTCTCCAATACACCTCGGGCTCGACATCTCTGCCGAAAGGGGTCGTGGTCACCCACGCCAACCTGCTCCACAACGAACAGACGATCCGGGAGGTCTTCGGGCTTGACGAGAGTGCGGTGGTGGTGGGCTGGCTGCCGCTCTACCACGACATGGGGCTGATCGGAAACGTGCTCCAGCCCCTCTATTGCGGCGGCTGCTGTGTGCTGATGTCGCCAGCGGCTTTCCTGCAGCGGCCCAGGCGCTGGCTGGAGGCGATCTCGCGCTATCGAGGCACGGTGAGCGGAGGTCCGAACTTCGCCTATGAGCTGTGCGCGCGCAGGATCGACCCTCGCTCCGAGGGGCGGCTCGATCTCGGTAGCTGGAACGTGGCGTTCAACGGCGCCGAGCCGGTACGGGCCGCGACGCTCGAGCGCTTCTCCGCGACCTTCGCCCACAGCGGCTTCTCGCCGCGGGCATTCCTTTCCTGCTATGGCTTGGCCGAGGCGACCCTGCTCGTCGCCGGTGGACGCCGCGGCGAGGGGGTGCGTACGGAGGAGGTCTCCGCCAGGGCGCTCGCGCGGCACGAGGTTCTGACCACCGACGATGGCTCGCCGAGGCTCCGCCTGGTGAGCAGCGGGCGCCCGGCCGGCGAGCAGACGGTGAGGATCGTCGATCCAGAGAGCCGGGCCGAGTGTCCGCCGAGCCGCGTCGGGGAGATCTGGGTTTCCGGACCGAGCGTCGCCCGGTCCTATTGGCGGCGTCCGGAGGCTAGTGAAAGCGAGCTTCGCGCCCGCCTCGCCGACGGCAGCGGCGTTTTCCTGCGCACGGGCGATCTGGGGGTCCTCTGGCAGGGCGAGCTGTTCGTGACGGGCAGGTGCAAGGATCTGATCATCCTGCGGGGCCGCAATCACTACCCACAGGATTTGGAGCTCACCGCGGAAAGAGCCCATGAGGCGTTGCGCCCTGGAGGCGGCGCCGCTTTTCCAGTGGAGATCGGGGGGAGGAGAGCCTGATCCTCGTCTTCGAGGTGGACCGTCACGCCAAGGCCCTGCCCGAGGCCGTCGCGTCTGCGGTCCGGAAGGCGCTCGCGGAGGAGCACGAAGTGCAGTTGCGCGAGCTGGTGCTGATCCGTCAGGGCTCCCTGCCCAAGACCTCGAGCGGCAAGGTCCAGAGACAGACTTGCCGCGCGCTCCATCTCAAAGGCGGCCTGGAGGTGGTCGGGCGGAGCGCTCTCGAGGAGCCGCCGGTCGCGACGTGGCCGGGAGCGCGCGATCCCGGAGCGCCGCGGGAGATCGAGGGCTTCCTGCGGGCCGAGCTCGCCCGCGTCACGCGTATCCCTTCCGACCGGATCGACCCGCGCCTTCCGCTGGTCGCTGTCGGCCTCGACTCTCTCGCGGTGGTCGAGCTCCACAACTCGATCCAAGAAGAATTCGGCGCAGCTCCCCCGGTCCAGGATCTGCTCGACTCGATGTCGATGGTCGAGCTGGCCCGGCGAATTGCGGCGCTCTCCGCCCGAGCCCGGCCTGCCACCCCTTCCGCCGCATCCGGGATCGGCTCCGAGCATCCGCTCTCCTTCGGCCAACAGATGCTTTGGATCCTCCAGGGGCTGGATCCCGCGAGCGTCGCTTACAACCTAGCGGGCGCCGCGAGGCTGGGCGCAGGCACGGAGCCGGAGATCCTGGGGCGGGCTCTTCAGGCCCTCGTCGACAACCATCCCGCGCTGCGCACCACGTACTCGAACGGCCCCGAGGGACCGCTGCAGCGGACGTCGGCGCGAGCGGTGGTCGCCTATGAGCGCACGGACGCCTCGAGCTGGGGTCCGGCCGAGCTGCGCCGGCGGCTGGACGAAGTCGCGTTTCGTCCTTTCGATCTGGAGAAGGGACCGGTCTTTCGAGCCGCTTTCTTCGATCGTGGACCGGAAGATCCGGCCGCGAGCATCCTGGTCCTGGCGGTGCACCACATCGCGGCCGACTTCTGGTCGTTCTCCCTGCTGGTTCGCGAGTTGGCCGAGGTCTATGCCCAGAGGGGGCGCGCTCACCGGCCTGCCTTGCCGTTCCAGCCCGGGGATCTCGCCCGGCGGCTGCGGGAGCAAGGGGCCGCCGGCCGTTGGGAGGAAGGGCTCGAGCAGGCGCGCCGGCAGCTCGGCGGTTCTCCTCCGCTCGATCTGCCGCTGGATCGGCCGCGCCCCGCCTTCCAGACCTGGCGGGGAACGCAGCGGGGAAGGCGTCTGGAGCCTGGTCTTCTGGAAGGCCTGAGCGCGCTGGCACGCCGTCACGGCGCGACTCTCTTCATGACGCTTCTCGCCGGCTTCGAGTCGCTCCTCTCCCGCTACGGCCGCCAGGAAGATTTCCTGGTGGGCACGCCGACCTCCGGCCGTTCGTCGCGTGAGCTCGAGAGCGTCGTGGGCTACCTGGTCAATCCGGTGCCGGTGCGCGCCGATCTGTCGGGAGACCCCGAGGTTGCGACTCTGCTGGCTCGCGTGCGCCGCGCCACGCTCGACGCCCTGGAGCGCAGCGACCTTCCTTTCCTCCTGCTCGCCGAGCGACTGAAGGAAGAGCGTGATCCGAGCCGTCCGGCGGTCTTCCAGACCATGATGGTCCTCCAGCGCGCGTTGACGCCGGAGCTCGAGGCTCTATCCGCCTTCGCGCTCGGAGAGGAGGGGTTCCGCCTCCAGCTCGACGGACTGAGGCTCGAATCGGTCGCCCTGACGCCCCCTTCGGCCCAGTTCGATCTCCTACTCCTCGCTGCCCACCTTAACGGCGACCTGGCCGCCGCCCTTCAATTCAATCTCGATCTGTTCGATGTCTCCACCGGCCAGCGGATGCTCGAGCATTTCGCCACGCTCCTCGCGGCGATGGCCAGGGGGGACGGCGTCCGGCTTTCGGATCTTCCCCTGCTCTCGCCCGCAGAGGAGCAGCAGCTGCTCGTCGAATGGAACGCCACGGCCGCCGGCGAAGCCTTCGTGAGCCTGCGTGAGGTGATCGAGACGCAGGTTGGGAAAACCCCCGAGGCGCTGGCGGTCGTCTGCGACGAAAGCTCCCTGAGCTACCAGGAATTGAACGTTCTCGCCGATAGTCTGGCCCGGCACCTGGCGGCCTGCGGAGTCGGTCCCGAGGTCCGGGTGGGATTTTGCCTGGAGCGCTCGACCGAGCTGCTCGTAGCACTGCTGGCGAACCTGAAGGCAGGGGGGGCCTACGTACCCATCGATCCCTCCTACCCTCCCGAGCGTCTGGCCTACATGCTGGCGGATTCACGAGTGGCGGTGGTGCTCACTCAGGAACGCGTCGCCTCCCGGTTGCCGGGCGGCACGACGAGAGTGCTCCTGGTGGACCGGGAGACCGCCACGGGGGATGCCCTCGAGCCGCGCTCCCTGGCGCCCTCCCTCGGGCCGGACTCGCTGGCCTACATCCTCTATACGTCCGGCTCCACGGGCTGGCCCAAGGGGGCGATGAACAGTCACCGGGCGATCGTGAACCGCCTGCTCTGGATGCAGAAATCCTTTCCCCTCACCGCGGCCGACCGGGTCTTTCACAAGACCCCCGCGAGCTTTGACGTCTCCGTATGGGAGCTTTTCTGGCCTTTGATGACGGGAGCCTGCCTGGTGGTGGCGCGGCCGGAAGGGCACCTGGATCCCTGCTATCTCCGCGACGAGATCATGACCCGAGGTGTGACCACGGTCCACTTCGTGCCGTCTCTGCTGCAGATCTTTCTCGATCAGCCAGGGCTGGAACGCTGCGCTAGCCTGCGCCGCGTCATCGTCAGCGGAGAGGCGCTCTCTCGCGAGCTGGCCGCCCGCTTCCACGTCACCCTGGGGGGCTTGGGGGTAGAGCTGTACAACCTCTATGGCCCCGCCGAGGCGGCCGTCGACGTCACCTGCTGGCCCTGCCCGGATGGGGAAGAGATGGGGGCGGTGCCGATCGGGCGTCCCATCGACAACACCCGCATCCACCTGCTCGACAGGAGCTCGAAGCCGGTTCCGCTCGGCTGTGCCGGCGAGTTGCATATCGGCGGCGTCCAGGTGGGGCGCGGCTATTTCGGCCGGCCGGCGCTGACCGCAGAGCGTTTCGTCCCCGACTCCTTTACGGCCCAGCCGGGCGGCAGACTCTACCGCACGGGCGACTTGGCGCGGCATCGGCCCGGCGGCGAGGTGGAGTTCCTGGGCCGGATCGATCACCAAGTGAAGGTGAAGGGAGTCCGGATCGAGCTGGGGGAGGTCGAGCACGCGCTGCTGGCCCAGGAAGGAATTCGGGAAGCCGTCGTCATCTCGACGGGAGAGGCCGGCGCGCTCCGGCTGGTCGCGTACATGGTTGCGACGGGGAAGGCCCCCTCCGCCGCGGCTCTGCGCGCGAGCCTGCAGGAGAGACTGCCCGAGGTCTCGATCCCGAGCGCCTGGGTCTTCCTGTCAGCCCTGCCGCTGTCGCCGAGCGGCAAGGTGGACCGGAAGGCTCTGCCCGCGCCGGGCCGCGCGCCGGCCGGCCCGTTGGCGGCGCCCTCCAACGCCAACGAGAAGGAGTTGGTCCGCATCTGGTCAGAGGTACTGCGCCGCGAGCCCGTCGGTGTCGACGACAACTTCTTCGCGCTGGGGGGCGATTCGATCCTCGGCTTGCAGGTGCTTTCACGGGCCGCCCGGGTCGGGCTCCGGTTGACGGCGCGGCAGATCTTCCGCCACCCCACGGTCCGTGAGCTGGCCCGCGTGGCCGAGAGGATCGGCGCGAGCGGCGAGGCGCGGGGGGAGGAGGAGCTGCATGCTCCTGGAGAGGTGCCGCTCACTCCTGCGCAGGGGTGGTTCTTCGAGCAGGAATTCGGCCGTCCCCACCACTGGAACTGGGATCTGGCGACACTGCTCACCGTCCAGCAGCCCTGCGATCCTGGACGGCTGTCCGTGGCGCTCGACCGGCTGGCGCTCCATCACGATGCCCTCCGCCTCCGGTTCTTCCGCGCTCCCGAAGGGTGGCGGCAGCAGCTCGCCGAAAGCGGCGAAGGGGTGCCCTGCCTGTGCGTCGATCTCTCGGCGCTCGCCGAGGCGTTCCACCCGGCGGCGATGGACGCAGCGGCGGCCAGCGCGCAGGCAAGCCTCGCGCTCGGCCGGGGGCCCCTGATGCGGGCCGTGCTGTTCGATCTCGGCGCGGCGCGCCCGGCGCGCCTGCTGCTCATCGCCCACCATCTGGTGGTGGACGGCGTCTCGTGGCGGATTCTGCTCGAGGACTTGGCGACGGCCTATGGACAGCTCTGCGCGCGCCGCGCGGTAACTCTTCCACCCAAGACCACCTCATTCCAAGCTTGGGCCCGGCGCCTCGCCGCCCACGCGCGCGCCGCCGGCCTTGGCAAGGAGGCCTCTTACTGGCTGGCGCAGAAGGAGACGCGCTCCGAGACCCCCTCCCGGTCCGCAACTGGCACCGAGGCATCCACCAGGAAGGCGCGGGGGACGCTCACTTTGGGCGAGACCCAGGCGCTGCTCCACCGGGTGCACGGCGTCTACCAGACGCGGACTGATGACTTCCTGCGCACGGCGCTGCTGCGCGCGTTCCGCCGCATGACGGGCAGGCGGTCCCTCCTGCTCGACCTCGAGGGGCACGGCCGGGAGGACCTCTTTCCCGGCTTTGACGTGTCGCGCACGGTGGGCTGGTTCACGGCGATCCACACGGTGCGTTTCGACCTGGGCGGCGCAGCGGGGCTTGGAGAGGAGCTGCGCGCGGTCAAGGAGCAGGGGCGTCGGATTCCACAGGGGGGCGTGGGCTACGGAGTGCTGCGCCATCTGGCGGGTGATCCCGAGCTCGCCGCGGAGCTGCGGCAGGCCCGCGCCGAGGTGCTGCTCAACTACCTGGGTCAGGTCGATGGGATCGGGGAGGGCTGCGCCCCCTTCGTGCCATCGCCGTCGTCGCCCGGCCGCGCGATCGATCCCTGGAACCGGCGTAGTCACCGCTGGATCGTCAATTGTTGGATCTCCTCCGGACGCCTGGAGTCGGAATGGGGCTACGACGCGGGCCTGGACCGGCCGGCGGAGATCGAGCGGCTCGCCCACGCCTTCATGGAGGAGTTGCGGGCGCTCGTCGCCCACTGCCTCGAGCCGGGAGCCGGGAGCTACACGGCATCCGATTTCCCGGAAGCAGACCTGACCGACCGTGACCTCCAGAAACTGATGCACAAGCTCGGCCGGAGCGCTTGAGGACGGAGCGATGAAACCTGAAAACCTGGAATCCATCTATCGGCTGTCGCCAGCTCAGGAGGGAATTCTCTTTCATTCCCTCTACGAGCCCGAGCAGGGTCTCTACGTCATGCAATTGGCGATCCGGCTCACCGGCAGTCTGGACGGCGCACGGCTGAAGCAGGCCTGGGTCGCGGTCTGTGCGCGTCATGTGGTGCTGAGGACGTCCTTTCACTGGGAGGAGATGACCCCACCCGGTCCAGGTCGTCGCAAACCGCGTGATCCTGCCGTGGAGAGAGGAAGACTGGCGCGGACGCTCGCCAGCCGACCGGGAACGCTCGTTCGAAGAGCTGCGCCGCTCCGATCTCGCACGCGGATTCGACTGACGGAGCCGCCGCTTGTTCGCCTCACCCTGGTCTGGATCGCCGAGGAGGTCCACGAGCTGATCTGGACTTTCCACCACCTCATTATCGATGGCTGGTCCCTGCCGCTGGTGCTCCGGGAGGTCTTCTCGAGCTACGCGGCGCTCGCAGAGTGCCGGAGCGCCGAGCTCGGTCCGGTCTGGCCTTACCAGGATTTCGTCGGCTGGCTGCGGGGGCGTGACCCGGCCGCCTCCGAGGCGTTATGGCGGCAGGTTCTCGACGGGTTCGTCGCTCCGACGCCACTGGCCGTGGACCGGACCTGCGGGCTTACCCCGAGCTGGCCGCGAATACGACGAGCGCGGCCTTGAGCTCTCCGCAGAGTACGACCCGGGCCCTGGGGGAGCTGCGCAGACGCCACGGGCTGACGGTCGGCAATCTGCTACAGGGAGCCTGGGCGCTGCTGCTGTGGCGCTACAGCGGCGAGCGCGACGTGGTCTTCGGGATCACGCTCTCGGGCCGTTCGGCTCCCCTGCCCGGCATCGAATCGATGGTGGGGCTCTTCATCAACACCCTGCCTCTGCGCGCTCGGATCAACCCTGGCGCGCCTTTGGCCTCCTGGCTCGGGAAACTCCAGGAGCTCCACGCGGAGTTGCTCCAGCACGAGCATTCGCCGCTCGTGAACGTTCAGGGATGGAGCGCGGTACCGCGCGGACAGTCGCTTTTCGAAAGCCTCGTGGTGTTCGAGAACTACCCGCTGCAGGGAGCCCTCGACTCCGGTTTCGCGAGCTCGCTTCCGTTTCGGATCGAAGTGCGGCGCGGGGTCGATCCTCTGAGCTATCCGCTGGCCTTGATCGCGTTCGAGGGAGAACGGCTGGCTCTCCGGCTCAGTTTCGAGACCGGCCGGATCGAGCCGGTCGTGGCGCTCCGGGCGCTCGGCCACCTGCAAGAGTTGCTGCAGGGAATGGCTGCGAGCCCGCAGGGCCCACTGGCCGCTCTGCCCCTTCTCAGAGGGGCGGAGCGGCACCAAGTGACCCGGGAGTGGAACGACACCGCCCTGGAGACCGCGACGCCAGGGTGCGTCCATGCGCTGTTCGAGCGGCAGGCGGCGCGCGTTCCAGGGGCGGTGGCGGTGGTCCACGAGGGCGAGGTGCTGACCTACGGTGAGCTGGACTGCCGCGCCAACCAGGTCGCCCGAGCTCTCCGGCGGCTCGGCATCGGTCCCGGCGTCCTGGTAGGGTTGTGCCTCGAGCGGTGCTTCGACTTGCCGGTCAGTCTGCTCGCCATCTTCAAGGCGGGCGGAGCCTATGTTCCCTCGAGCCGTCGCTGCCGCGAGAGCGCCTGGCATACCTGCTCGCGGACAGCGGTGCCGCGGTGCTGGTCGCCCACCGGCACCTCCTCGAAAGCTTGCCAGATTGGCCCGGCGCGCGGCTCCTGCTCGATGCCGACCTGGAGGAGATCGAGCGAGAGAGCGCGGCGCCGCTCGCCCCTTCGGCCGACGCCGGCTCGCTGGCGTACGTGATCTATACCTCGGGTTCAACCGGGCGGCCGAAGGGCGTTCTGGTGGAGCACGGGAACCTCGCTAACACCCTCGAGGGAAGCGTCCGGAAGTTCGATTGGGGGCCTGGCGACCGCATTCCCTGCATCGCTCCGTACTCGTTCGACATCTTTCTGTTCGAGCTGCTCAGCCCGCTGGTGAGCGGCGGGAGCACGGAGCTGGTGAGCCTGCGCCCAACCCTGGACGTGCCGCGCCTCGCCCGCTCGCTAGCTGGCGTCACGAGGCTTCATGCCGTGCCGGCCCTGATGCGGCAGATCGTCGAGGTGGTGGGGCAGGGGGACGGGGAGCCGCCGCTGGCCGCGGACCCTGTTCGTCGGCGGCGACGCGGTTCCGGTGGAGCTGCTGGCGGCCATGCGCCGGCGCTTCCCGAGCGCTGAGATCCAGGTTCTTTACGGTCCGACCGAGGGGACGATCATCTGCGCGAGCCACCGCGTTCCCCGTCACGAGATCCCGCGGTCGCTCCTCGGACGCCCCCTGGGTAACGTGGAGCTGAGCCTGCGTGATCCGGAAGGGGGATGGGTGCCGATCGGTGCGCCGGGCGAGATCTGGATCGGGGGGCCCGGGGTGACACGCGGCTATCTGGCCAGGGAGGCTCTCACCGCCGAGCGTTACCCGTGGATCGCCGGGCGGCGTTTCTACCGAACGGGCGATCGTGCCCGCCAGACCCCGGAGGGCTGCCTAGAGTTTCTGGGTCGCATCGACGATCAGATCAAGGTGCGGGGCTTCCGGATCGAGCCGGGTGAGATCGAGGCGGTGATCCAGGAACATCCCGGGGTCAGCGCCGTCGCGGTGGTGGCGCGCGAGGACGCGGCGACCGGGCGGGAGCTGATCGCCTGGGTCGTCCCCGCGAGCCCCGCGCCGGCCGTGGCCGAGTTGCGCGCCAGGGTCCAGACGCGGCTCCCCGATTACATGATGCCCGGCCGCTGGGCCTTTCTCGCCGAGCTGCCGCTCACCGCGCACGGCAAGGTCGACCGCCGAGCGCTCGCGGGGATGTCGGCGCGGGCCGCCGAGCCGGAGACGTACGTGGCGCCGCGGACACCGGTCGAAGAGATGGTGGCGGGGGCTTTCGCGGAGGTGCTCGGAGTCGAACGGGTGAGCGCCGAGGCGAGCTTCTTCCAGCTCGGGGGGCATTCGCTTCTGGCGACCCAGCTCCTGTCGCGCCTGCGTGCGGCTCTGAGGGTCGAGTTGCCACTGCGATCGGTCTTCGAGCAGCCCACGGTCGCCGGGCTGGCGCGGGAGGTCGAGGTGGCTGCTGGATCAGGAGCAGCCGCGCCGCCATCGATCGAGAGGATCGAGCGCACGGAAGAATTCCCACTTTCGTTCGCGCAGCAGCGGCTCTGGTTCATCCATCAACTGGAACCCGAAAGCCCGGCGCACAACATGTTCGTGGTGCTGCGGCTGGATGGAGAGCTCGACGTCTCCTCCCTGGAACGTGCTCTCTCGGAGGTGGTGCATCGGCACGAGTCCCTGCGCACCCGGTTCCCCGCCGTCGAAGGCCGGCCGGCCCAACGGATCGACCCGCCGAGGCGTCAGGCCCTGCCGGTGATCGACCTGCTCGCCCTCGATCTCTCGGCGCGCGCCGGGGAGGCCGAGAGGCTGGCTCGCGGGGCGGCGGACCGCCCGTTCGACTTGGCGTCCGGGCCTCTGTTGCGGACGGTTCTCGTGCGCTACGCGACAGGTGCGTGGCACCTGCTGTTTACCCTCCACCACATCGTCGGGGATGGATGGTCGATCGGTGTGCTGGTGCGCGAGATCTCGGCTCTCTACCGGGCCTCCTCGCAAGGGCAGAGCTCCGCCCTTCCGAAGCTGCCGTTCCAGTACGTCGACTTCGCGGTCTGGCAACGCGAAGGGTTCACGGAGGAGTGGATCGCCGCAGAGGTCGCGTACTGGCGCGAGCGCCTGAAGGGGGCGCCGCCGGTGCTCGACCTCCCTCTCGACCGCGCGCGCCCGTCCTTCCCGAGCTCCCGTGGCGCGTCGCGCTCTCTCCTTCTCTCTCCCACTCTCTACGCGGAGGTCCGGTCTCTCAGCCGCAAGGAGGGAGCGACTCTCTTCATGACCTTGCTCGCGGTCTTCCAGGCGCTGCTCTCGCGTCTCTGCAACCAGGAGGACGTCGTCGTAGGGACTCCGGTCGCGGGCCGCAACCGGCTGGAGACCGAGGGCATTATCGGGTTTTTCGTCAATACCCTGTGCATGAGGGGCGATCTTTCGGGATCTCCCACGTTTCTTGATCTGCTGCAATCGGTGCGGGCAACGACTCTGGATGCCTACATGCACCAGGAGTTGCCCTTTGAAAGACTCGTCGAGGAGCTTGCGCCGGAGCGCAGCCTCTCGCATACGCCGCTGTTCCAGGTCATGTTCGCCCTGCAGAACGCCCCCTCCGAGCCGCTGGCGCTTCCGGGCTTGCGGCTCACACCCGTGCCGGACGGCAGGATGGCGGTCGAGTTCGACTGGACCTTTGATCTCACCGAGGAGGCGGGCGGAATCAGCGGGACCCTGTTGTATCGGACCGACCTTTTCGACGGAGCCACCCTCGAGCGTGTGCTGCGCCATTTCCAGATCCTGCTCGAGAGGGGGGTCGCAGAGCCCGGCCGGCTCCTGGCGGAGATTCCCCTGCTGTCGTCCGTGGAGAGGCATCTGCTGCTGGCGGAGTGGAGCCGGCCGGCCGGGGAGCTCGTGGCGAGCTTTTACCTCGACCGGTTCGCGGCTCGGGTCGCGCGCGATCCACGGGCCGTGGCCGCCGTCTTCGCCGGTGAGCCGTTGAGCTATGGCGAGCTCGACCGGCGGACGGGGCACCTTGCTAGCTATCTCCAGTCGCTGGGGGTCGGTCCCGAGGTCACGGTCGGGATCTTTGTCGACCGTTCGTTCGAGATGCTGGTCGGCCTGCTCGGAGTGCTCAGGGCTGGCGGCATCTATGTGCCTCTCGACCCCACCTACCCCCGGGAGAGGCTCGCCTTTATGCAGGAGGATTGCGGCGCATCGGTGATCTTGACAAAGGAGCACCTGGCTCCGGCGCTGCCTCCCGGCGCGGCGCGAGCAGTGCTGCTGGATAAGCAGTGGCCGGAGATCGAACGGCACCCTTCCACACCCGCTCCCTGCGCCGCCGTCGCCGACAACGGGGCCTACGTGATCTATACCTCGGGGTCGACGGGACGGCCGAAGGGAGCCCTCGTCACCCACCGTGCCCTCGCCGGCTTCGCTATGGGTTACGCCGAGAGGATCGGCCTGCGCCATGACGACCGCGTGCTGGCAGTTCGCCGCCCTCAGCTTCGACGTCGCGGTCGAGGAGATCTTCCCGACACTGCTGGTCGGTGCCCGAGTGGTGCTTCGGGATGCCACCGAGCTTGCCACTCCGCAAGGGTTCCTGCAGGCCGTCGAGGAGGACGGGGTGACGACGGTCGAGCTGCCGACGGCTTTCTGGCACGAGTTGGTCTTTGAATTCCAGCGCTCCGGGGAGCGCCTGCCCGCGTGCCTGCGGCGGGTGCTGACCGGCACCGAGCAGGTCCTGCCGGAACGCCTCGCCGTCTGGAGAGAGTTGGGAATTCCCCTGGTGCACGTCTTCGGCCTGACCGAAGTGACGGTGACCTCGATGCTCCACGTGGTCGATCCGCACGGCCCTTTCGCCCCGGCTTCCGCGTTTTCGCTCCTGCCGGTCGGCCGGCCTTTCGCCGGCAACCGGGCCTATGTCCTCGACCGAGGGATGGAGCCGATGCCCGTGGGGGTGATGGGGGAGATTTACCTGGCCGGGACGGGGCTCGCGCGGGGTTACCTCCGGTCCTCTGCGGATCAGACCGCCGCGCGGTTCGTGCCGAGCCCTTGGGGGGAAGCGGGAGAGCGCCTCTACCGGACGGGCGACCTCGGGCGTTGGCTTGCCGTCGGCGATCTGGAGTTCCTGGGCCGCATGGACAGCCAGGTGAAGGTGAGGGGATTCCGGATCGAGTTGGGCGAGATCGAGGCGTCGCTCGCGGCCCTTCCGGGAATCCGGGAGGCGGTGGCGGTGGCGAGGCGGTTTCCTTCCGGGGATCTGCGGCTGGTCGCCTATGTGGTTCCCGACCTGGAGGGGTTCCCCAAGCCCGGCGAGCTGCGGGCGCGGCTTGCCGGAATTCTGCCGCCCTACATGGTGCCGTCTCACTTCGTGACGCTCCAGGCGTTGCCGCTGACCCCCAGCGGCAAGCTGGATCGACGGTCGCTGCCCGCTCCGCAGGATGCGGGGTTGGACTCGGTCTCTCCGGTGCTCCCTCGAACGGCGGTCGAAGAGCTCCTGATGGCGATCTGGAGAGACGTGCTGGAGGTCGAGCAGGCCGGGATCCGCGACAACTTCTTCGAGCTCGGTGGACACTCGCTGCTGGCGACGCGAGTCGTCTCGCAACTAAGGAACACGTTCCAGGTGGAGATCAGCCTGCGCGAGCTGTTCGAGAATCCGACGGTAGCGGGCCTGGCCGGCAAGGTGGAGGAGGCGCTGCGCGGGGGATCGGGTGTCGAGGCGCCGCCGATCGAGCCGGTGGACCGGGCCAGGAATCTTCCGCTGTCGTTTGCCCAGCAGCGGCTCTGGTTCATCGATCGGATGGAGCCTGGGACGGCGCTCTATAACGTGCCAATCGCGCTACGGACGCGCGGCGAGCTGTCGATTCCGGTGCTGGAGCGCACCTTTGGCGAGGTGGTGCGGCGTCACGAGGTGCTGCGCACGGTCTTCGCGGAGGAGGGGGGCGGGCGCGGCAGGTGATTCTGCCGCCCGGGGATTTCCCGATTCCGTTCCTCGATCTCTCAGCGCTGCCGGAGCCGGAGCGGGAGGCGGCGCTGGCGGCGGCCCTGGAGGCGGAGGCCCACCGGCCGTTCGATCTGGCGCGCGGGCCGCTGTTCCGGGCGATGCTCTGGCGGCTCGGGGAGCGCGAGCACTGCTGCTTCTGGCGATGCATCACATCGTCAGCGACGGCTGGTCGATGGGGGTCCTGGTGCGCGAGGTGGCGGCGCTCTACGCGGCCTTCCTGGAAGGGCGGCCATCGCCGCTGCCGGAGCTGCCGGTGCAGTATGCGGACTTCGCGGTCTGGCAGCGGAGCTGGCTGACCGGCGAGGTGCTGGAGCGGGAGCTGTCCTGCTGGCGCGAGCGGCTCGCCGGAGCGCCACCCGTCCTGGAGCTGCCGACCGACCGGCCAAGGCCGGCCCTGCCGAGCCGGCGGGGCGCCGTCCACCGGTTCGCTCTGTCCTCTCCGCTGTCGCACGATCTCGCGGCCCTCGGCCGGCGCGAGGGGGCGACCCTGTTCATGGTGCTCCTGGCCGCATTCGCGGCCCTGCTCTCGCGCCTGACGGGCCAGGACGACCTCACGATCGGGACGCCGATCGCCGGCCGCAACCGCTCCGAGATCGAAGGCCTTATCGGTTTCTTCGTCAATACGCTGGTCTTCCGGCCCGACCTCTCCGCGGAGGCGGGGTTCGCGGAGCTCGTGCGCCGGGTGCGCACGGAGGCCTTGCAGGCGCAGGCCCACCAGGAGCTCCCCTTCGAGCGGCTGGTCGAGGAGCTGGCCCCGGAGCGAAGCCTCGACCGCGCGCCGCTGTTCCAGGCTCTGCTGGCGCTGCAGAATGCCCGGGTCGACACGCTGATCCTGCCCGGGCTGGAGCTTTACCCCGGAGAGCTGCTCGAGGACGTGGCCAAGTTCGATCTCAGCCTCGCGTTCGCTGAAGCCGTGGAAAGAGACGGCGGGATCGGCGGCTCGCTCTCCTACTCCACGGAGCTGTTCGATGCGGTGACCATGGTCCGTTTCGCAGCGTGGCTCGAGCGTCTGCTCGCCGCGGCCGTGGCGAGCCCCGGGTCGCCCGTCGCCACCCTGAACCTGCTTTCCGTGGCCGAGAGCCAGCAGCTCGGGGTCGAATGGAATGCCACGGCCTCCGCCTTCCCGCAAGAGAGCCTGCCGCGACTCTTCGCGCTCCAAGCGGCGAGGCGCCCGCGGGAGACCGCCTGGGTCTTCGCGGGAGAGGCGCTCTCCTACGGAGAGCTCGGCCGTCGAGCGAGCGCGCTCGCGAGCTTCCTGGGCCGGCGGGGGGTGGGCAAGGGGGACCTGGTCGGCCTTTGCGTGGTGCGGTCGGCGGAGATGCTGGTGGGCCTGCTCGGTATCCTCGAGGCCGGAGCGGCCTACCTGCCGCTCGATCCCGCCTATCCGCGCGAGCGCCTGGCGCTGATGCTGGAGGATAGCGCGGCGCCCCTCGTGCTGACCCAGGAGAAGCTCGCCGAGCGGCTGCCGGCGGGGACCCGTGCGGTCCGGCTCGACACCCAGTGGGAGGAGATCTCACGGGAAAAGGGAGCGCCGATGGGCGGCGGCGCTACTCCTGAGGATCTCGCGTACGTCATCTACACCTCGGGATCGACCGGCCGGCCCAAGGGGGTCGCGGTGCCGCATCGTGCGGTGGTCCGCTTGGTGCTGGGCACGGACTATGTCGAGATCGGGCCGCAGAGTCGGATCGCCCAGCTCTCCAACCTCTCGTTCGACGCTGCGACCTTCGAGATCTGGGGGGCTTTGCTCAACGGCGCCACCCTGGTCGGCGTGCCGGAGGAGACCGTGCTCTCGCCCGCCGCCTTGGCGGCCTTCCTGGAGGAGGAGGAGATCGGGGTGCTCTTCCTCACCACGGCGCTGTTCAACCAGGTGGCGCAGCAGGTGCCCGCGGCCTTCCGGCCGCTGCACGACGTGCTGTTCGGCGGCGAAGCGGTCGATCCCGGGGCGGTCCGCCGGGTCCTCGCCGCGGGGCGGCCGCGGCGCCTTCTCCACGTCTACGGTCCTACGGAAAACACCACGTTCAGCACTTGGTACCGGGTGGCGGCCGTCGAGGAGAGCGCGGCGACCGTGCCGATCGGCCGCCCGATCGCCAACACCCGCGCCCGTCTCCTCGACGGCCGGCTCCAGCCGGTGCCGCCCGGCGTCGTCGGCGAGCTGTTCCTGGGCGGCGCAGGCCTCGCCAGGGGATACCTCAACCGGGCAGAGCTGACTGCGGAGCTCTTCGTCGTCAGCTCGGCGTGGCCCGGCGAGCTCCTGTACCGGACCGGCGATCTGGCCCGCCTCCTGCCGGACGGCAACCTGGAGTTCCGTGGCCGCCGGGACCAGCAGGTCAAGCTCCGCGGCTTCCGGATCGAGCTGTCCGAGATTGAGCTGGCACTGACCTCCTTGCCGGAGATCGCCGATGCCGCGGTCGTCCTGCGCGAGGACCTGCCGGGCGGGCGGGGGTTGGTCGCCTGGGTGGTCCCGCGCACCGCTGCGGGCCCCTCGGATCTCACTCCCTCCGCGTTGCGCGGGGCGCTGCAACAGAAGCTGCCCGCCCACATGCTGCCGGCTCACTTCGCGACGGTGGCGGCTCTCCCGCTCACCCCCAACGGCAAGGTCGACCGCCGCGGCCTCGAGAGGGCCCCGCTGCCCGCCGGTGCGGGTCTCGCGGAGGCCGGCACCGCGCCGCGCACGCCGGTCGAGGAGCTGCTGTGCGGCCTTTTCGCCGCGGTCCTGGAAAGCCCGCCGCCCACGATCGAAGCCGACTTCTTCGCGATGGGCGGTCACTCCCCTGCTCGCAACCCAGCTCGTGTCCAGGGTGCGCGAGGTCTTCGGCGTCGAGCTGCCGCTGCGCGCCGTCTTCGAAATGCCGACCATCGTAGGCCTATCCCGGGAGATCGAGAAGCTTAGGGTGACAGCGACGCTGCCTGCGGGATCGAGGGTCGGGGCATCGCCGATCGAAGCGGTGGGACGCGACAGGGAGCTGCCGTTGTCGTTTGCTCAGCAGCGTCTCTGGTTCATCGATCAACTCGAGCCTGGCAGCCCTCTCTACAACGTGCCGATCGCGTTGCGGGTGAGCGGCGAGCTGTCGGTCTCAGGGCTGGAACGGGCGCTCGGTGAGGTGGTGCGCCGACACGAAGTACTGCGCACGGTCTTTCTCTCTGAAGAGGGCCGTGCGCGGCAAGTCATCCTGTTGCCGGAGCGCCTGTCCATTTTCCAGATCGATCTGTCGGCTCTCCCGCCGGAGCCGCGGGCCGCTGCTGCGGCGGCCGCCGTAGCGCAGGAGGCCGACACACCTTTCGACCTGGCTCGCGGGCCGCTCTTCCGCGTTCTCTTGTGGCGCCTCAACGCCGAGGAGCATCTGATGCTGCTCGCCATGCACCACATCGTCAGCGACGGCTGGTCGCTGGGTGTGCTGGTACGCGAGGTGGCCGCTCTGTATACGGCGTTCCTGGAAGACCGGCCTTCGCCGTTGCCGGAGTTGCCGGTGCAGTATGCGGACTTTTCTGTATGGCAGCGGAACTGGCTCTCTGGCGAGGTGCTCGCGGGCGAGATCGGATATTGGCGGGCGCGGCTGCTCGGGATTCCTGCGGTCCTTGACCTGCCGACCGATCGGCCGCGCCCGGCGGTCCGGGGCTCCCGCGGCTCGTCTTGTGACATGGCCTTGTCGCCCGCGCTCACCCTAGAGCTCGCGATCTTCTCGCGCCGCCATGGCGCAACTCTGTTCATGACCTTGCTGTCGGCGTTCCAGGCTCTACTGTCCCGCTTCTGTGGCCAGCGGGAGGTGGCGGTGGGCACCCCGATCGCCGGCCGCAACCGTTTCGAGACGGAGGGGCTGATCGGGTGCTTCGTCAACACGCTCGTGCTTCGCGTGAACCTCGGCAACGCCTCGACCTTCGAGGAGCTGGTGGACCAGGTTCGGCACGAGACCCTGGATGCATACGCGCACCAAGACCTGCCGTTCGAAAAGCTGGTCGAAGAGCTGGCCCCGGAGCGCAGTTTGGCGCATACCCCCCTTTTCCAGGTCGGATTCGCGCTGCAGAATGCGCCCTTGGGGGAGCTGTCCCTGCCTGGGGTGCGGCTCACCCCGCTCCCGACGCCGGAGACGGTGGCGAAGCTCGATGTCGACATGACCTTCGCCGAGACCGCCGAAGGGCTGGCCGGATCCCTGACCTTCGCCAGTGATCTGTTCGATCGCTCGACGATGGTGCGGTTTATCGGGTCATCTGGAAAACCTGTTGGAAGGCGTGTCAGGAGCCGCGCGGCGGCCCACGGCAGAGCTGCAACTGCTCACCGTTGCCGAAAGGCGATCAGCTGCTCGTGGAATGGAGCGGGAGCGCGACAGAAGCCGCGGGGCTGTGTATGCATGAGCTGTTCCATGCGCGCGCAATCCAGGCACCGGATGCTGTGGCGGCAGCGAGTGCCGGCGAGCTTTTGACCTATGGTGACCTTGAGCAGCGGGCGAACCGTCTGGCCCGGTACCTCAACCAATTGGGCGTCGGGCCCGAGGTCGTCGTCGGTCTCTTCGTCGATCGATCGCCCGTCATGTTGGTCGGAATTCTGGCGATCCTGAAAGCCGGAGGCTTCTACGTACCCTTCGATCCCTCCTACCCGCGGGAGCGGCTGGCGTTCATGGCGGCGGACTGCGGAGCCTCTGTGATGCTGACTCAGGAGCACCTCGCGTCGAGGCTGCCGGACGTCTCTGCGCAGGTGGTCCGGCTCGATGCGGACTGGCAGGAAATCGCGCTCTGCTCGGCCGCTCCCTGGAGAGGATCGCCGGGCCCGAGAACGCGGCCTATGCGATCTATACCTCGGGATCGACGGGCAAGCCGAAGGGAGCGATCATCACCCATCGTTCCCTGGTGAGCTTCGCCCTCGGCTTCGTCGCAAGACTGGGGCTGACGGCCGAGGACCGGATGTTGCAGTTTGCGGCGCTCAGCTTCGACGTCACCGTGGAGGAGATCTTCCCGGTTCTGCTCGCGGGAGGTCGCGTCGTCCTGCGGGCGCCTTCCGAGCTTGCTACGTTTCATGGCCTGACTCGGGCGATCGATGAGGAAGGGGTGACGATCGTCGAGCTACCCACGGCTTTTTGGCACGACTGGGTCTTCGAGCTGCAGCGTACTGGTGAACGCCTGTCCGCGAGCCTGCGGCGGGTCCTCACCGGGACTGAGCAGCTTCTCCTAGAACGTGTGGCGGCCTGGCAGAGTCTGGATGTGGACCTCGTCCATGTCTTCGGGCTTACGGAAGTGACGGTCACTTCGGTGCTCCACGTCGTCAAGTCCGGGGATGATTTCGGCCGTACCGCCGCTTCTGGGCTGGTACCGGTTGGCCGTCCTTTTGGTGACAACCAGGTCTATGTCCTCGATTCGGCAATGCAAGAAGTCCCGTCGGGGTGACTGGAGAGCTCTATTTCGGAGGGACCGTTCTGGCGCGGGGATACATGCGTCGGATGGATTTGACGGCCGAGAGGTTCGTGCCAAATCCTTTCGGCACTGCGGGAGAGCGACTCTATAAGACCGGCGACCTGGCGCGTTGGCTCGCGGACGGGAATCTCGTATTCCTTCGGCCGCCGCGACCGGCAGGTCAAGATCAGAGGCTTCCGCATCGAATTGGGTGAGATCGAGGGGGCTCTGGCCGCCCTGCCAGGCATTCGCGAGACGGTTGCCGTGGTGCACCGCTCCCCCGGAGGCGATCGGCGGCTCGTCGCATATGTGGTTGGTGAGCACGCGCCAGCTCCGCGGGAGCTGAGGAGGCTGCTCGCGAGCTCTCTGGCCGCCCTATATGGTGCCATCCCACTTCGTGGCTCTCCCGGCTTTGCCTTTGACCGCCAACGGCAAGCTGGACCGTGCAGCATTGCCCACTCCGGAGCTGGACGGTCCTGAGGCCGGGGATGGCTGGCTGGTGCCCCGCACGCCGGTGGCGGAGATCCTCGCCGGGATCTGGAGCGAAGTGCTCGGGGTGGAGAGGGTGGGATTGAACGATAGCTTTTTCGATCTGGGCGGTCACTCTCTGCTGGCGACGCGGGTCGTTTCGCGGTTGCGCAGCGTGTTCCAGGTGGACCTGGGGCTGCGCGAGCTGTTCGAGGAGCCGACGTTGGGAGGCTTGGCGGCCCGGGTCGAGGATGCGCTACGTGCAGGAGCGGGAATCGACGCGCAGCCGATCGAGCTCGTAGGACCGGAACCAGGAGCTACCGTTGTCGTTTGCGCAGCAGCGTCTCTGGTTCATCGATCAGTTGGAACCCGGCAGCCCTCTCTACAATGTGCCGATTGCGTTGCGGGTGAGCGGCGAGCTGTCGGTCCCGGGGCTGGAACGAGCGCTCGGCGAGGTGATGCGCCGGCACGAGGTGCTGCGGACGGTTTTCAGTGCGGCAGGCGGCCGAGTCCGGCAGGTGATCCTCCCGGCGGAGGGCTTCTCGATTCCCCAGATCGACCTTTCTGTGCTGTCCCCCTCGGAAAGGGAGGAGGCTGCTGCGTCGGCATTGGCAAAGGAGGCATGGCAGCCGTTTGATCTGGCGCGCGGCCCGGTGTTCCGGGCGATGCTCTGGCGCCTCGGCCAGCGCGAGCACGTGCTGCTTTTGGCCATGCATCACATCGTCAGCGACGAGCTGGTCGATAGGAGCTCTGGTGCGCGAGGTGGCGGCGCTCTATCCGGCGGCGTCTCGGGGTCGGTCTCCCCGTCTGCCGGAGCTGCCGGTGCAGTACGCGGACTTCGCGGTGTGGCAGCGGAGCTGGCTGACCGGCAAGGTTCTGGAGCGGGAGCTGTCCTGGTGGCGGGAGCGGCTGGCCGGCGCTCCGGTGCTGGAGCTCCCCACAGACCGGCCGCGGCCGGCGGTGCAGCGGTTCGCCGGCGCCGACGAGCAGGTGGCGCTTTCCGCGGCTTTGAGCGAGCGGCTCCTGGCGCTCTGCCGTCAGGAGGGTGTGACGTCGTACATGGCGCTGCTCGCCGGGCTGATGGCGCTGCTCCACCGGATGAGTGGGAAGGACGACGTCGTCGTGGGAACGACGGTGGCCGGTCGCAGCCATCGGGATCTCGAGCCGTTGATCGGGTTTTTCATCAACACGCTGCCGCTGCGCAGTCGGCTCTCGAGCGGAGCGTCCTTCCGGGACTTGCTGCGCCGTGTACGGGAAGGGGTGCTCGACGTCTTCGCCCATCAGGACCTTCCTTTCGAGAAGCTGGTCGCCGAGCTCGAGCCGGAGCGCGACTTATCGCGCTCGCCCCTGTTCCAAGCGATGTTCCAGTACTTCGAGCTGCCGGAGCCCCTGGAGATCCCGGGGCTGGTGCTGACGCCGGCCGGAGTCCCCGAGGAGACCGCCAAGTTCGACTTGATATTGAACCTTTCGTCGACGCCGTCGGGGATCGCCGGCGGTTGGAAATACCGCACCGATCTGTTCGACCGCTCGACTCTGGTGCGCCTGTCGAAGCACCTGCGGGTGCTGCTGTCGGCGGCGGTGGGGGACCCGGACGGGTTGGCCGCGGAGCTGCCGCTTCTGAGCACGGAGGAGGCGCGCCAGCTGGTGGCGGCGTGGAATCCCACGGGCTGGTCGGCGGAGCGCTTCTGTCTCCACGAGCAGTTCGCAGCACGTGCTGCGGAGACGCCGCAGTGTCCGGCGCTGTCCTGTCTCGGCGAGACGCTGACCTACCGCGAGCTCGACCGGCGAGCCAACGGCATCGCGCGCTGGCTGGTGCGCGAGGGCGTACGGCCCGGCGAGCTGGTCGGTCTGTTCCTGGAGCGCTCGCTCGATCTCATCGCGGCGATCCTCGGTGTGCTCAAGGCTGGCGCCGGGTACCTGCCGCTCGATCCGACCTATCCGGCCGAACGGCTGGCCTTCATGCTGGCCGACTGCGGGGTCGGCCTCGTGCTCAGCCAGGCGAGCCTGGCGGCGAGCCTTCCCACCGGAACGGCGCGAGTTGTCAGTCTGGACATGGACGAGGGGCTGGCGGGGGTCGCGAGTGAGCATGCCCCGCGGGTGTCCGCGAGCCCGGATCTGCCGGCCTACGTCATCTACACCTCGGGTTCGACCGGTCGACCGAAGGGGGTGTCGGTGAGCCACGGCAACGTGGCGAGCCTGCTCACTGCCAGCGAGAGATGGTTCGACTTCGGCCCGGACGACGTATGGACGCTGTTTCACTCCTACGGTTTCGACTTTTCGGTGTGGGAGATCTGGGGTGCGCTGCTGTCCGGCGGCCGTCTGGTCGTGGTGCCATATTGGGTGAGCCGCTCTCCGGAGGATTTCCATGGGCTGTTGTGCTCGGAGAAGGTGACGGTGCTGAGCCAGACGCCGTCTGCATTCCGTCAGCTGATGTGGGCGGAGGAGTCGGCGGATTCGCAGGGGGAGCTTTCGCTGCGCTATGTGATCTTCGGTGGCGAGGCGCTGGAGCCGGCGAGTCTGCGTCGGTGGATTGAGCGCCACGGCGACGAGCGTCCGCGCCTGATCAACATGTACGGCATCACGGAGACGACGGTGCACGTGACGTACCGGGAGATCTCACGGGCGGAGGTGGAGTCGGGCCGCGGAAGCTTGATCGGCCGGCCGATCCCGCATCTCACGGTGCACCTGCTCGACGCGTCGGGCCTTCTGGCGCCGGTTGGCGTAGCGGGGGAGATCCAGGTGGGCGGCGCTGGGGTAGCAGCGGGCTATCTGGGTCGGCCCGAGCTGACGGCGCAGCGGTTCGTTCCCGACCCGTTCAGCGGCGAGCCCGGAGCCCGCCTGTACCGCAGCGGCGACCTGGCGCGCCGTCTGCCGGACGGCGACCTGGAGTACTGGGGTCGCATCGACCATCAGGTCAAGATCCGCGGCTTCCGTATCGAGCTGGGCGAGATCGAGGCCGCGCTCGCCGGCGTGACCGGGGTCCGGGAGGCGGTGGTGATGGCGCGCGAGCAGCAGCTCGTGGCCTACTTGGTGGCCGATCGGCCGCCGACGCTGACCGACCTGCGCGCGGAGCTGGGGCGCCGGCTGCCCGACTACATGCTCCCCTCGGCGCTGGTGGTGCTCGACGCGCTGCCCCTGACGGCGAGCGGCAAGGTGGACCGTCGGGCGCTGCCCGCTCCGGGAACCGAACGGTCGGCGGTCGGCGGCTCTTATCGGGAGCCGGCGACAGGGATCGAGAGGTTCCTGGCCGGCCTGTTCCGCGAGGTGCTGCCGGTCGACAAAGTCGGGGTGGACGACGACTTCTTCGCGCTGGGAGGCGATTCGATCAGCGGAGCCTTGCTGATCAATCGGCTGCAGCAGGAGTTGGGCGAGATCGTGCACGTGGTGGTGATCTTCGACGCTCCGACGGTGGCAAAGCTCGCCGAATACCTGCGGGCGGAGCATGGGCCGGCGTTGCGCCGGCAGCTGGGCGAGGAGGCAGCGGGGGATGTCCGGGAAGCGGGCCTGTGCGGTCGTATCGACGCCTCGGATCTGGCCGCGATGCGAGGTCTGGTCGAGCCTCTGCCGCCCTGCGGTGTGGCCGCGAGGAACCGCCCGGCGGTCTTCGTCCTGTCGGCGCCGCGCTCGGGCTCGACGCTGTTGCGGGTGATGCTGGGGGGCCATCCGGATCTCTTCGCGCCGCCGGAGCTCGAGCTGCTGTCGTTTACCGGCATGGCGGAGAGGCGGTCGATGTTCAGCGGGCGCGACGCCTTCTGGTTGGAGGGCCTGATCCGTGCAGTCATGGAGCTGCGCGGAGTGGGGCCGGACGAAGCGCGCGAGGAAGTGGAGGGCTGGGAGCGCGAGGGCCTGTCGACACACGAGGTCTACCACCGGCTGCAGGAAATGCTGGGCGGCCGGCTGCTGGTCGACAAGACGCCCTCTTATGCGCTGAACCCGTCGATCCTGCGGCGCGCCGAGGAGGGCTTCGCGGGAGCGAAATACCTGCATCTGGTGCGCCATCCGTGCGGGATGATCCATTCGTTCGAGGAAGCGAAGCTGGACCAGATCTTTTTCCGACGCGAGCACCGTTTCACGCGCCGCCAGCTCGCGGAGCTGATCTGGCTGGTCAGCGAGCAGAACATCCGGGAGCTCCTGAACGGGATTCCGTCGGAGCGCCATCACGTGGTTCGCTTCGAGGATCTGGTCGCAGCGCCGGAGGCGGTGCTGCGCGGGATCTGCGCGTTCCTGGGGATCGATTACCACCCGGCGATGGCGGCGCCCTACCGGGGGGAGCGGCGCCGAATGACGGACGGGCCGCACGCCCAGTCCCGCATGCTCGGAGACGTCAAGTTCCACGAGCATGAGGGCGTCGACGCGCAGGCCGCGGCGCGCTGGCGGAACGAGCTTTCCGAGGAGCTGCTGGGCGACCTGACGCGGATACTGGCCGCGGAGCTGGGATATGGGCCGGGTACCGCGGAGCCCCCGGTGCGGATCGGGCGCGCGGCGCGGGAGGGCGAGCTGCCGCTGTCGTTTGCCCAGCAGCGGCTCTGGTTCATCGATCGGATGGAGCCTGGGACGGCGCTATACAACGTGCCAATCGCGCTACGGACGCGCGGCGAGCTGTCGATTCCGGTGCTGGAGAGCACGCTCGGCGAGGTGGTGCGGCGGCACGAGGTGCTGCGCACGGTCTTCGCGGAGGAGGGGGGCCGGGCGCGGCAGGTGATCCTGCCGTCCGGGGAGTTCTCGATTCCGCTCCTCGATCTCTCATCCCTGCCGGAGCCGGAGCGGGGGGCGGCCCTTTCGGCGGCCCTGGAGGCGGAGGCCTCCCGGCCGTTTGATCTGGCACGCGGGCCGCTGTTCCGGGCGCTGCTCTGGCGGCTCGGGGAGCGCGAGCACCTGCTGCTTCTGGCGATGCATCACATCGTCAGCGACGGCTGGTCGATGGGAGTCCTGGTGCGCGAGGTGGCGGCGCTCTACCCGGCCTTCCTGAAAGGCCGGCCGTCGCCTTTGCCGGAGCTGCCGGTGCAATATGCGGACTTCGCGGTCTGGCAACGCAGCTGGCTGACCGGCGAGGTGCTGGAGCGGGAGCTCTCCTGGTGGCGCGAGCGGCTGGCCGAGGCGCCGCCGCTCCTGGAGCTGCCGACCGACCGGCCAAGGCCAGCCGTGCAGACCCGGCGAGGCGCCGTCCACCGGTTTTCGCTGTCCGCTTCGCTGTCGCGCAATCTCGCGGCGCTCGGCCGGCGCGAGGGGGCGACCCTGTTCATGGTGCTCCTGGCCGCGTTCGCGGCCCTGCTCTCGCGCCTGACGGGCCAGGACGACCTCACGATCGGGACGCCGATCGCCGGCCGCAACCGCTCGGAGATCGAAGGCCTCGTCGGGTTCTTCGTCAACACTCTGGTGTTCCGTCCCGACCTCTCGGCAGAGCCGGGGTTTGCGGAGCTCCTGCGCCGGGTGCGCACGGAGGCCCTGCGGGCGCAGGCCCACCAGGATCTACCCTTTGAACGGCTGGTCGAGGAGCTGGCCCCGGAGCGGAGCCTTGACCGCACGCCGCTGTTCCAGTCGATGCTGGCGCTGCAGAATGCCGGGGTCGACACGCTGACCCTGCCCGGGCTGGAGCTGAGCCCCGGAGAGCTGCTCGAGGACGTCGCCAAGTTCGATCTCAGCCTCGCGTTCGCCGAATCGGCGGAGAGAGACGGCAGGATCGGTGGCTCGCTCTCCTACTCCACGGACCTGTTCGACGCCGCGACCATGATCCGTTTCGCGGTGTGGCTCGAGCGTCTGCTCGCCGCGGCGGTGGCGAGCCCGGATCTGCCCGTCGCCGCCCTGCCGCTGCTCTCCGCGGCCGAGAGCCAGCAGCTCGGGGTCGAATGGAATGCCACCGCTTCCGCCTTCCCGGAGGAGAGCCTGCCACGGCTCTTTGCGCTGCAAGCGGCGAGGCGCCCGGAGCAAACCGCCTGGGTCTTCGGGGGAGAGGCGCTCTCCTACGGGGAGCTCGCCCGCCGCTCGGGCTCTCTCGCGCGCTTCCTGTGCCGGCGGGGGATGGGCAGGGGAGACCTGGTCGGTCTCTGCGTCGCGCGGTCGGCGGAGATGCTGGTGGGCCTGCTCGGCATCCTCGAGGCCGGGGCGGCCTACCTGCCGCTGGACCCCACCTATCCGCGCGAGCGCCTCGCGCTGATGCTGGAGGACAGCGCGGCCTCCCTCGTGTTGACCGAGGAGAAGCTCGCCGAGCGGCTGCCGGCGGGGACTCCCGCGGTGTGGCTCGACCGCCGAGAGGAGGAGATCGCGCGGGACGAAGGGGAGCCGGTGGAGGGCGGCGCCACCTCTCAAGATCTCGCATACGTCCTCTACACCTCGGGATCGACCGGGCGGCCGAAGGGGGTCGCCGTGCCGCACCGGGCGGTGGTCCGCCTGGTGCTGGGCACTGACTATGTAGAGATCGGGCCGGAGAGGCGCATTGCCCAGCTCTCCAACATCTCGTTCGATGCCGCGACCTTCGAGATCTGGGGCGCGCTGCTCAACGGCGCCACTCTGGTCGGCGTGCCGGAGGATACCGTGCTCTCGCCGGCCACGCTGGCGTCCTTCCTGGAGGAGGAGGAGATCGACGCGCTGTTCCTCACCACGGCGCTCTTCAACCAGGTGGCGCAGCGAGGTGCCCGCGGCGTTCCGTTCGCTGCGCGACGTGCTGTTCGGCGGCGAGGCGGTCGATCCCGGGGCAGTGCGGCGGGTCCTCGCCGCGGGGCCGCCGGCGCGCCTCCTGCACGTCTACGGTCCCACGGAGAACACCACGTTCAGCACCTGGTACCGGGTGGAGGGGGTGGAGGAGAGCGCGGTGAGTGTGCCGATCGGCCGCCCGATCGCCAACACCCGTGCCCGTCTCCTCGACGGCCGGCTCCAGCCGGTGCCTCCCGGCGTCGTCGGCGAGCTGTACCTGGGCGGCGCGGGCCTCGCCAGCGGCTACCTCAACCGCGCGGAGCTGACCGCCGAGCGCTTCGTCATCAGCCCGGCGTGGCCCGGCGAGCTCCTGTACCGGACCGGCGACCTGGCCCGCCACCTGCCGGACGGCAATCTGGAATTCCGGGGCCGCCGGGACCAGCAGGTCAAGCTGCGCGGCTTCCGGATCGAGTTGGCGGAGATCGAGCTGGCGCTGACCTCCCTGGCGGAGGTCGCCGACGCCGCGGTCGTCCTGCGCGAGGATCTGCCGGGCGGGCGGGGGCTGGTCGCCTGGGTGGTCCCGCGGACCGCCGCCAGCCCCACGGGTCTCACCCCCTCGGCGTTGCGCGGGGCACTGCAACAGAAGCTGCCCGCCTACATGCTGCCGGCTCACTTCGCGACGGTGGAGGCCCTCCCGCTCACTCCCAACGGCAAGGTCGACCGCCGCGGTCTCGAGAGCGCTCCCCTGCCCGGCGGTGCGGGACTCGGGGAGGCCGGCACCGCGCCGCGCACGCCGGTGGAGGAGCTGCTGTGCGATCTTTTCGCCGCGCTCCTGGAGAGCCCGCCGCCCGGGATTGAGGCCGACTTCTTCGCGATGGGCGGCCACTCCCTGCTCGCGACGCAGCTCGTGTCCAGGGTGCGCGAGGTCTTCGACGTCGAGCTGCCGCTGCGCGCCGTCTTCGAGAATCCTCGCCTGGCCGATCTCGCAGCGCAGATCGAGGCACTGATGCGGAAAGGAATGCCGGCGGCGCCGCCGATCCGGCGCGGAGAGGGAGAGCCCATCCTTTCCTTCGCTCAGCAGCGCCTCTGGTTCGTCGACCGGCTGGCCCCCGGCAGAGCGGCCTACAATATTCCGGCCGCCCTGCGCATTCGCGGCGCTTTGGATGCCGAGGCTCTCACCAAGGTTCTCACCACGATACAGGAGCGGCACGAATCCCTCCGTACCACCTTCGTCGAGCGTGAGGGCGAGCCGGTGGCCGTGGTCGCGCCCGCTCCCCTGGGCTCCATGGCCTGCCTGACCCTCCCGCCCGAGGCGGTGGGGCCCTGGCTTGCGGAGGAGGCCGCGCGGCCTTTCGACCTGGCGCGGGGACCGCTGGTACGCGCCGTCCTCCTGCACCTCGGGCCGGACGAGCACATTCTCTCCTTGAACCTTCACCACATCATCGCCGACGGCTGGTCCCTGGGAGTCATCATTCGCGAGTTGGCCGAGCTCTATGCCGCGACGCTGGCCCGACGGCCCGCCGCCCTGCCCGAGTTGCCGATCCGGTACAGCGACTTCGCGCGCTGGCAGCGCGCCCTTCTGCGGGGCGAGCATCTCGTAGCCGAGGTGGAGGGCTGGCGTGAGCGGCTCGCCGGCGCGCCGGAGACTCTCGATCTGCCGGTCGACCACCCATGGCCGGAAGCGCCGAGCGGCCGCGGCGGAGCATGTGTCTTCTCGTTGCCCGCTGCTTTGGCGGATTCCCTGCGCGTGCTGGCCCGGCGCGAGTCGGTCACCCCTTTCATGCTGCTTCTCACCGGCTTCGCGGCCCTGCTCGCTCGCTGGTGCGGCCAGGAGGATCTCTGTCTCGGCTCACCGGTGGCCGGTCGCGACCGCCGCGAGACGGAGGGGCTGATCGGCCTGCTGGTCAACACCCTCGTCCTTCGCGCCGACCTGAGTGGTCGGCCGGGGGTACGCGTGGCCCTGCGGCGGATACGGGAAACGGCGCTCGATGCCTTCGCCCACGCCGCCCTCCCGTTCGAGAAGCTGGTCGAGGAGCTGCGCCCGGAGCGCAGCCTCGCTCGTCCGCCCCTCGTGCAGGCCACCTTCGCCCTGCAGAACCTGCCGCCCGCCGAGATTCACCTGCCGGGGCTCGTTCTTGAGCCCTCCGCCCCTGGCAGTGGCGCGGTCAAAGTGGAGCTGAGCCTGACCCTGGTGGACGCCGGAGAGGAAGGCTTCCCAGGCACTCTGGCCTACGCGGGGGACCTCTTCGATCCCGCTACGGCCGCCCGTCTGGCTGCCGGCTTCGTCAAGGTGCTCGCCGGCATGGTAGAGGCTGGGGAGGACGAGCCCGCCCGTCCGCTGCTCGACTTGGAGATCCTGCCAGACGCCGAGCGTCACCAGATCCTAGCGGAGTGGAGCGCCGGCGAGGACCAGCCCTCCGGCCTGACGCTCCACGAGCTGTTCGCCCGCCAAGCCCGGCGATCTCCCAACGCGGTCGCCGTGCTCTTCGAAAAAGAGCGGTGGACCTACGGCGAGTTGTTGCGGGAAAGCCGCGAGGTCGCTGCCTGGCTGCACAGCCAGGGGGTCGTAACGGGTGACCGGGTGGCGATCCTGGCCCGCCGCTCCGCCGAGCGGATCGCCTGGATGCTCGGCATCCTGTTCGCAGGCGCGGCGTACGTGGCGCTCGATCCCGAGCATCCACCTGCTCGAACACTGGAGCTTGTCGAGGACGTGGCTCCACGCCTCGTCCTCGTCGATAACCCGCCAATCCCTTCTCTGCCGGTTCCTGCTCTGTGCCCCGGCGCCCGGCCAGCGAGGCCAGATCTGGTCCTTGGGGAAGCCAGTCCGGATGACCTCGCCTATGTCGTATACACCTCCGGCTCAACCGGACGGCCCAAGGGGATCGCGGCCTCCCACCGCGGCGCGGCGACTTATCTGGACTGGGTGGTCCGCTGCTATGGCCTCGGACCGGACGACGTCGCCTTACAGCTTGCGCCGCTCACCTTCGATGCCTCCTTGCGCGACACCCTGGCGCCGCTCGCCGCGGGCGGGAGGGTCGTGGTCGTCCCCGACGCAGTTGCCCGCGATCCCGAGGCCCTTCTCGCGCGCATGCGCCGCCACGCAGTCACGTGTCTACCCAGCATCGTCCCCGCTCTTCTGCGCGCCCTTGTCGCGACCGTAGGGAGTTCGGGGGAGCCCGCGGCTCCGGCGCTCCGCCTGATCCTCGCGAGCGGCGCCGTGCTCCACGGCTCGGACGCGATCGCCGTGCGAGGGGCATTCGGCGCCGGTGTCCGTCTGGTCAATCAATACGGCCCGAGCGAGGCCGCGCTCACATCAACGTGGCACGCGGTCGAGCCGCTGGACGAGGTTCTACCGTCCCTGCCCGCCGGTCGCACGGCTGCCTCACAGCGGCTCTTCCTGCTCGACCGGGAGCTTCGTCCCGTGCCGCGCGGCGCCGCCTGCGAGATCTTCCTCGGCGGACCCGGCCTGGCCTTCGGCTATCTGGGGCAGCCGGACCGCACGGCGGAAGCCTTCGTCCCCTCCCCCTTCGGTCCTCCGGGCGAGCGGCTTTACCGGACGGGCGACCGCGGCCGCTTCCGTGCCGACGGTGCGCTCGAGTTGCTCGGTCGCCTCGACCTTCAGGTCAAGATCCGCGGCCAGCGGGTGGAGCCTGAGGAGGTCGAGGCCGTCCTGCGCAGCCATCCAGCGGTGCAGGACGTCTGTGTGGCGGCGCGTATGGAAGCCGGCGGCGAGCCCCGCCTCGCCGCCTGGATCGTGGGGGCGGATGGCGAAGTTGGGGCCTTGGAGGAAACCCTGCGCGCCTTTCTGGCCGAACGGCTGCCGGCCGCGTTTGTTCCGGTGGACTGGCTGAGGGTCGAAGCCCTGCCTCTCACACCCCATGGCAAGGTCGACCGGTCGCGCTTGCTCGCGCTTGAGGCGGTGCGGCCCTCCTCCCGTCGGCCGCGCAATCGCACGGAGCTGAGCTCACCCGCCTCTGGGAGGAGTTGCTGGGGGTGGCACCCATCGGGATCGACGACGATTTTTTTGCTTTGGGCGGCCATTCCCTCGCCGCAGTCCGTCTCATGGCGGGCGTCCGCCGTTATTTCGGGCGCGAGGTGCCCGTGTCCGAGTTGTTCCGGAGGCCGACCGTGGGCTCGCTCGCCCAGTTGCTGAGCGAGCCCGAAGTAGAAGCGGCTGGCCAGTCCGGCTCTCCTCTTGTCCGTCTGGCCGTCGGACCCGAGAGAGCGGTGCCGCTCTTCTGCATCCATGGCGCCTCCGGCCACGCGCTCGTCTTTGCCGACCTCGCCCGCGCGCTGGGGGAGAGCGATCTGTCTGGGGCCTCGAGGCTCGCGGTCTGGGGAGTGGCGAGACCGCGCTCGAGAGCGTCGAGGTGATGGCGGAGCTCTACCTGGCTGCGGTACGCGAAGTCCGGCCGCACGGTCCTTATCGCCTGCTCGGCTATTCCATGGGCAGCAAAATTGCCTTTCAGATGGCTCGGCGGCTGGAAGCGGCGGGCGATAGGGTAGAGCTCCTCGCCCTGCTGGACATCGCCGCGGTGGTTCCTGAGGGTTTCCTCGGGGACGAGGCCGCAGTGCCAACGGAGATTCGCGACTTGCCGGACTTTGATGCCGAGACCGCGCGGCGCCATCTGGAGGTTCTGCAGGCCAACAGGAGGGCCTCGTTGCGCTGGGCTCCGGACGTTTACTCGGGCAACGCCTTGCTGTTCGTCACTGCGCGAGAGAAAGCCCAGGATGAGGAGTGGGTGGAACCGACTCTCGGGTGGGGGGACATTGTTCAGGGAGGAGTGGAGGTCATCCAGGGACCCGGCGACCACTTCACCATGCTCGGCAGGCACCGCACGTAGAGGCGCTGGTGAAGCGGCTCTAACCTAATGAAGCACGCAGTAAGGAGATCACATGGAACAGCAACCAAGGAGCCTCGCACGTTCCTCAATGGAGCTTCTCATTGCCTTGACAAGGCAGGCCCAAGGGGCACTTCAGGGTTTTTCCAATCTTCTGAACCATCGACTTGCGGTGCGATATCTCTACCGACCTCGGGAGGATGACCTGTTCATCGTGTCCTATCCCAAGTCGGGCACTACGCTGATGCAAATGATGCTCTATCAGATGACCTCAGCGGGAAGCATGGAGATCCCACACATCGATTGCGTCGCTCCTTGGATTGAACTCTGGTTTCTTCGCGGCATGGCCAAGATGCTGGACTCTTTGCCCTCACCTAGATTCTTTAAGAGCCATCTCCGGTATGAGTGGATTCCCAAAGGCGGTAAAATAATTTATATTCTGCGAGATTTCCGGGATGTCGCCGTCTCCTCGTACTACCACTTCTGTCTGGTTACGGGCAAGCAGCCGCCGCTGAATACGTACATCGACGATTTTCTTCAAAAGAAGGGCCCCCTCTTCGGTTCCTGGTTCGAGCACGCCAAATCCTGGCTGCCCCCACCGCAATGATCCCAACGTTCTGTTTCTGAGGTATGAAAAAGTTATTTCTGACCTGCCGGGCACAATCCAAGCCGTCTCCAACTTCTGGGGTATTCCGGTCGCTCCGGAGGATCTACCTCGAATTGTGGAGCGCTGCGGGTTCAAGTTCATGAAGCAATACAACAACAAGTTTGATCCGCGCTTGGAGACTCAAATGGACTGGGTTGAGAGAGAGTTCATCCGAAAGGGAGCCCAGGGAGAGGGGCGAAAGGTGTTCAGCCCTGAGCAGAACGAGAGACTGAGCCACCTCCTTGAGAAGCTGGCCGTCAAGCTTGGAAGCTCCAAGGGAGATGATCTGTCCCAGATTCTCTGGCCATCCTTGGCGCGAGAAAGAGAAGACAGCCAGACTGGGGCTGTGGGGCAAGAGGTGCGTTGAATGAATTCGGTGCTGGGCTTGCCAAGCTGCCGCCAGTTTAGAGCTCCTCAAAGCGAGAGAACAACTCGGCCAAAGCACTCAGGCGGGGAATCTCTTCGGACCGAATGTTGAGCTTTATGGACCGTGCCTGCCCGGGCGAGCGCGCGGGAGGGTTGATCGTGGCGGTGTTGGCGATGCTCATCCCCACCTATCGCACCTCGCAGGTGGATCCGGTCACGGCGCTACGGATCGGATGAGTTGGGTAGAGGAGAGTGAAACCCGCCCTGCCCGGCGGATGCTCCGGGTTTCCAGGGTTGTAATGGAGGAATCGGATGAGCAAAGAGGCAGCGTCCGGCCAGCGGCGGCGAGTGCTCGGGATTGCAGGCGGGATGGGGCCCTACGCCCATATCGAATTTGAGCGAAGATTGCTCGCAGCCGTCGAGTGCCCGTCCTCCGATCAGGATTACCCGGAATGGGTCGTCTCCTCGATCCCTCAGACTCCAGACCGCACCATCGCCCTTCTAGAGGGAGGACCCTCTCCGGTCCCGTGTCTGCTGCGAAGCTTCGAGCGGCTCGCCTCCTGCACCGACTTCGCCGTCCTGGCCTGCATCACCGCTCATGCTTTCCTAGACGAGGTCCGGGCGCAGGTGCAACTGCCGATCCTGGACATGGTGGAGTTCACCTTGACAGAGGCTGTCCGGCGCTTTGGCCCCGAGGCCCGGATCGGTATCTTGGCGACCACGGGCGCCCTCCGTGGAGGCGTGTACCGGCACGCCGCGGCCCGGGTGGCTCCGGGACTGCAGCTCATCTCGCTCTTGGACCTTCCTGGGGGTGTCGCACTCCAGGAGGAGCTTCTGATGCGCCCCATTTATGGGCCCTTGCGGGAAGGCCGGCGCGTGCCTGGCGGTATCAAGGGCGGGGGTGATCGCGACCCTGAGACCGAGATCTCCCACCGCGAAAGCCTGGAGACTACCGTCCGCCGCTTGGCCGACGCCGACGCCGTGTGTGTGGTCATGGGATGCACCGAGATCCCACTGACTCTGGGACGGGAGCCTGTGGACGGAATCCTGCTTCTGGACCCGTTGGACCTCGCCGCTCGCGCCGCCGTACGGATTGCCCGTGGCGAGATCCCCCTCCCCATCGGCAGATGCAAGGAATCTTTAGATGAGCGGAGCCCCTCCGCAGTGCTCCAGAATCATTAGCGGAATGAGTACCAACGTGCCGATCCTTTTGGTTTAGTTTCGTCTAGCATGTTGCAGAAATTCTGCATAGCTTCTACTCGGTAGGGAGCACTGAGTGAAATCGATCTGCATGTTCATTCCTCTGAGGAGGCGGAGTCGCCGGCCGCAGCGCCTTCCAAGCTCGACCTGCGGCGCCTGGTCCGCGGAGAGGAGTACGGTGCCGGGGATCGCCGGCTGACCCGGATGGCAACGGTACATCCGGCGGTCTTCGTCGTTGATTACGCGCTGGGGCAACTGCTAATAGGGTGGGGAATCCGCCCGCGGGCGATGCTTGGCTACAGTCTTGGCGAGTACACGGCGGCGTGCTTGGCCGGCGTGCTCTCCCTCGGTGACTGCCTGACCCTTTTCGCGCGCCGGGTGACGATAAGGAATAGCTCGCCTAACTAGTTGAATCGATTGACATAGGCTGCCGAAGAGTGTCACCGGCGATCACGCCTGAATAGTTTCCTAAGCTCTTGCCCTTCTCCTCACTATTGCGGTTGGACTATCTACCCCTAGCAGCGCATGTCCGAAAGGCACCTTACAGCGCGCTGCTCTTGACTTCGGTTGGTCCATAGCACTACATTTGTAGTGAAAAAGGGTCCTGACTTACCTTGTAGAGGACCCGAAGCCTTGTGCAAGCGCCTGGAGAGGGGAGAGGTGTGCCGGTTGTAACTACATTTGTCTTTGGGTAGAAGACTTCAAGGCCAATCTACCTCCCGAAGTTTAAGAGGTCTGACTCGAATGGACGAGAACACCCTGACGTATTTAGACGACACTCTGGACACCATTCTCGACAGTGCCGGCGCCTCCAAGGTAGTGGCAGCCTGCAACCGGCTTTCAGCCGCGTTGGAATCTGCCTTATTCCCGCCACTCGATTTGCCAGACGGAGTCCGCCCGGACATACACCGGGTAGCAGCCGTTCTCGCCTGTCAGGCCTGGGAAGAGGTGGTGCGCTGGGGAGCTGCCCTCAATATCGATCTGAGAGATTTCAACGAGAAGGAACTGGCCCACTTGGAGAGAGTCTCGCTCAAGCTGGTGCAACGCTGGCGAAGCGAAGGGACGGGCCCAACCTACCGGAATGAAGCTGGCATCCGGTACTCGCCCAAGGACTTGTGGGACTGGCGCAGAAAAGGCCGGCAGACCATGACCGCCCAAAGAGTTCGCCGAGGAAGAAGGCGTGGAGGTGATCTCGTCTGATGTCCTCTGATTTGGCCCAAGTAAGCGTTGCCGACGAAGGACAATCGCAGAGTGCCCGAGAAGGACCTTCACGGCCCTCGAATCGGCTCTGACCTGCTGGAGCTGATCGCCTGGCTTCAGGACAGCCTCGCTGACGCTTGGCGCGAGATTCACGAGCTCCACTCCAAGGTGACCGCCCTCTCACCAGCGCCAGAGCCTCTGACGGTGGAGCAGATGGTGCAGCGGCACCCTGCGCTCTCGCCAGGAGGGATCCGCTGGATGCTGTTCCATCGTGATACCAACGGGCTGGAGCGATCGGGTGCCGTGATCACCCGAGGACGGCGCTTATACCTCGATGAGACCCGCTTCCTGGAATGGTTCGCCTCCACAGGCAAGCCGCGAACCCGGGGCCGAGCAGGGCAACGCGGCACCTGACTTCAGCGACTCATCCTCTCAACGGCCGCCATCCCCTGCCGGTGCGCCCGCTTGGCATACCGGCGAACCATCCCCACCGTCTTCCAGCCTCCGAGGATCATGGCGTCGGCGTCGCTTACACCTCCCGTGTCGAGGAGGTTCTGCGCCCAGGCCGCACGCAGGTCGTGGAATCGGAGATCCACGATTTGCGCGCGCTTCTTGGCGTAGCGAAAGGCACCGTGCGGAAACTCCGGGACAGGATGGTGTTCCGGAACCGCCTTCAACTTCCGATCCGGGAAGATGGCGAAGCAGACCTCGCACCCTCCGGGGTAGCCGTAGGGCGTGGCTGCACCGCTTCCCTGGCAGCGGCGCAGGGGGCCGCCCGCGAGATCGAAGACATAGGGGCTCATGCCCCGGTGCCGCGCCAACTCCCGCAGGAGCTCGCCGGCTTCCCCTGGAAAGTAGAGCATCTTCTCGTCGCCGTTCTTGTTGAACGCCACGAGGCACCGGGGAACGCCGGGACGCATCTGCCCAGTGGCGGGGTCATAGACCTGCGGGTTGAGCTCAAGGCCGCGCCACTCCATCTTCATGAGCTCTCCTTCGCGAGCCCCCGAAGCTCGAGCGCAGATCACGAGAGGGTAGAGCCTGGAGTCACGGGAATCCTGGATGGCTACCAGAAGGGTCTCCCATTCTTCTGGGGTGATCTCGCGGTTCCGCTCCTGTTCGCGGTCGACCTTGCGACGCTTCCGCCGGCTGCCCCCGCGCATCGGGTTCTGGGTGAGCCAGCCCCAATCGACGCAGGCCGACAGGACCGCCGAGAGCGCGGCTCCATACCGGCGCATCGTGGCGAAGGCGATGGGCCTGCTTCCGTCCTGGCCCTGTTGCCGCTCCCGGAGATCCGCCAACAGCGAGGGACCCGTCAATTCCGTCAGGAGCTCGGGGCCCCTGAGCATCGCCCACCAGTCAAGATGCCGTCGCCGATTGCGCCGCTCGGTGACGGCGAGCAACGGAAGCTCTTCGACCAGGTACTTCTCGATCGCCTGAAGGACCGTCTTGCGCCCATTGCCTCGGAGCCGTCCATCCTTGACCTCCGTCCGGATTCGCTCCATCTCGGTGCGGGCATCGGTCAAGCGGCTGAAGGTCTGCCCCTTGCCGACATAGCCCCCGAACCGGGGCTTGATGGCGTAACCGGTAACCTTCCCGTCGGCGTTGAGCCGCTTGTAGACGCCCCGGTAGGGCGTCTTTTCCAGGCTGCCCTTGCTGGAGGACCTCTTCGCGCTGGTGGGCTTTTTGACCGGGTTCATGACCACCTCTCTCGGCAAAATGTCCCGAAAATGTCCCGCGAGGGGATTTTGCGCACACTTGAGAGTGTACGCCAAAACCAGGAAAGCCAACAGGGAGAGGGAGATGCGGGTGGTGGGCCGTCAGAGACTCGAACTCTGGACCCGCGGATTAAAAGTCCGCTGCTCTACCAACTGAGCTAACGGCCCCCAGGGGCGGGAGTATACCTCAGCGCTGCTTTCACCTGCCGCGCCGCCCTCAGCCCGGTCGCGATCGCGCCTTCGACCGTCCCCGTCCGCCCCTCCTCATCGGTCGCCTCGCCGGCGAAGAAGAGGGTCTTCCCGACCGGCCGCGCCAGCTCTTTCGCGGCTTCGCTGCCGCCGACGCGGGCGTAGCTGTAGGCGCCGCGGGAGAAGGGGTCGGCCTGCCAGTCGTGGCTCCAGATGCCTTCGAGACGGGAGGCGAGCCGCTGCCGGGAGATCCCTAGGTGCTCGGCGAGCGTCCGCAGGGCGGCGGCCTCGATCTCGGCCGGCTTCCGGCGGGAGAGCTCCGCGGCCGGCGGGCCGCCGCTCCAGGCGACCAGCACCGGCGCGCGCAACGGGTACGGCGTCCAGCAGACCCGGAAGGCGCCGTCCCCACCGAGGTGGAGGAAGCTCATCCGGTCGAGATCGCCCCGGCTCTTCCAGGGGACCTCGCGGAAGCCGAGGACGAGGCGGACCACGGCGCCCATGGCGACGAGATCGAGCGTCCGCCGCAACCGGGGCGGATCGGGGAGGAAGCGGATGCCGCCCGGCGCGTCCGGCGGCGCCTGCAGAACGCCGATCGGGACGGTGACGACGGCGGCCCGGGCCGTGACCTGCGAGGAATCGTCTCCCACCGTCAGCTCGACCTTGCCGCGCTCCCAGGCGATCTCCCGGACCGCCCTCCCGAGGCGAAGGCTCTCCCCGAGATCGCGCGCCAGCCATTCCGCGACGCGGTCGTACCCCTGGATCATCCGGCCGCTTCGCGAGGCGGACTCGCTCGGCCCCTCGCCGTTCGCGGGGGCGAGCGAGAGGACGCTCATCTGCGCGGGGTCGGCGGCATGGAACCCGGTGACGAACTCCCGCGCGGCGGCGCGGGCACGGGCGAAAGAGCGGCCTCCAGGACGTTTCGTCAGAAATTCGTCGAAGGACTGGTCCACGCCGCCGGGATCGATGTGACCGAGGACCTCGTCGATCCGCTCCCAGAAGCCGTCATAGGGACGGAGATGCCCGCGTTCGGCGAGCCAGTGATCGCCCGTGATGTCGATGTCCACGAGCCCCGCCTCGCGCAGGATCCCGTCGGTCAAGGGAGCCTCGCCGTGGACGAACTCGGCGCCCAGCTCGATGGGGATCCGCACCCGCGCGTCCCGCAGGGTGTGGATGCGCCCGCCAATGCGGTCCCGCGCCTCGAAGACTCCCACCCGGAACCCCCGCCGCCGGAGCTCTCCAGCCGCCGCCAGCCCCGCAACCCCGGCGCCGATCACCGCGACATCGATCTCGGTCATTCCCCCTCCTCCTCGGCCCCGTTCCACGGCACCGCAGAGCCATGACCCTATTCTGAAACAGGTCCCGGAAGGAACCTGGTGCGCGGCGGGATGGGTCGCGATGTCGCCGGAAGGCGTCGCATTGTCCAGGGATATGACGCGATATCACGGGAGAAGACGCATAGCCAGTGGAGGCGACGCATAGTCTCCGGACGATGACGCATTGACCAGGGAGGCGTCGCATTGCCACTGGAGATATCGCGTAGCCAACGGAGGCGTCGCGTAGTCTCCTGGCAGTGATGCGTAGACGCCGGAGGCGTCGCGTAGTCGATGGCGGCGTTGCGATGTCCCGGTGAGATGGCGCGTTGGCGGTGGAGGTGTTGCAATGTCAGTGGAGACGTCGCATTGCCGCTGCAGGCGTCGCGTAGCCGCTGGAGGCGTTGCATCGTCGCCGGAGAGGTCGCGTTGTCCGGGGACATCGCGACAGCTCGACCCGATATCGGGGGCGGGGGTGGACGGAAAGGTTCCGATGTAGACTGTTGCGACAGTTTTGGTCCTCTACGGCAGATTCGCGGAGGCGGTTACGCCGCGCTGGCGGTGCCTTCGCGACGGGAGAGGAGATCCAGGAGGGAACGGGTGAGCTCACAGCTTTCGGTGGCGCAGGTGCTGGCGAATCTGGAGGCGCAGATGAAGGTCCACCGCGACCAGGAGGAGCATCATGCCTCGCGGGAGGTCCATCACCGCGAGCAGAGGGCGGTTCATGCCGCCGAGCTGGAGACGATCGCGCGGCATTATGAGGCGTTCAAGGCGGCGGCTGGGAGTGCCGCCGAGATCGCGTCCCGTGTCGCCGCTCCCGAGCCGGCGCGGGTGGAACCTCTCCCGCCATTGAAGCCGGTTCTCCCCAGCAAGCTGGTGGCCCTGGCGGCCGCGGAGATGCCGGCCGGCGAGCCGTTCGCTCCCACGCGGATCGCCGCCGAGGTGAACCGGCGCTACTCCCGCGAGCTCCGCAAACCCATCGACTCCCGTCTCGCCTCGACCGCCCTGCGCCGGCTGATGCTTCGAGGCGTGATCCGCCTCGTCCGCAAGGGGACCGCCCACCGCGAGACCATCTACGCCCGCGGCTGAGCCTCCCGCTTAGTTTTGAGCTGCATCGATCCGATCCTCGAAGCGGAGGCGCGCCGGCTCGCCGACACGGTCTGATCGTAACCGGACCCGGCGCCTTTCCCGGTTTCGGGACTGAGCGGCAGAGGCCGGGGCAGATAGACCAGCCGGGAACGGCGCCGGTTCCCGGAACCGGCGTGCTCGGCAGTTGTCGACGGGACTCTCGTTGGTGGCCTGCGGCAGGCAAAAAGCCGGTAGGGACGTCAAAGACTGCGGGGACAACAGGGATCATAATCGCCGATCCTGAAAGAGTGGCACTTTTCAGCCCGGCATTTTTCCGCCCGGAATCATGCCGCCGCGAGCTGCGACGTGCAGTGCGGGCAGCGGGTGGCCTGGATTGGAATCGAGGAGCGGCAGTACTGGCATTCCTTGACCACCGGCGGCGCCGTCTCCTCGCCGCGCCGCATCCGGTTCACCGCGCGGACGATCAGGAAGACCACGAAGGCCACGATCAGGAAGGTGATCACGGCATTGAAGAAGAGGCCGTAATTGATCGTCGGCGCTCCGGCGGCCTTGACCTGGGCCAGGCTGTCGTAGTGCTTTCCCGTCAAGCTGAAGAAGCGGTTCGAGAAGTCGACCGGACCGAGGAGCATGCCGATCGGCGGCATGATGACGTCGTCCACCAGCGAGGTGACGATCTTGCCGAAGGCGGCGCCGATGATCACCCCGATCGCCAGGTCGAGGACGTTGCCACGGACCGCGAATTCCTTGAATTCCTTGAACATCGCTCTCTCCTCCTTGGTTCAGGAAAGTCTAAAGGATTTCCGCCGCTCTTGGGTGGGGCAGCACGAAGACGCGCCGCGCCCGCTCGGAGCCCAGGGTCTCCGGGTCGTAGTAGCGGTCGAGCACGGACGGCTTCCAGGCGAGCAGGTCGGGGTTGCGGGCCGCGAACTCCTCCCAAGTCTCCTCGTCGGCGCCGCCGGCCATCCGCTCGTGGATCAGGAAGAGGTAGGCCCAGGTGATGGTCTCGTGGTAGAGGCCGGGGTGGCCGTTGAAGGCGGCGAAGCGCTTCAGCCCCGCGGCGAAGCGGGCCAGGGCCTCCAGCGGAGAATGGCGACGCAGGTAGATCCACGCCAGGCGCACGTGGTCGCGGTGGTGGAACGCGGCGGCGGGGAGGGTGCAATCCTCGAAGCTGTTGACGAATTCGTCGTCGGTCATTTGTTTCCTCGACAAAAGGAAAAGCCCCAGGGGGTAACCCCTGGGGCTTCGTGGAAAGGGGATTGTAGCGCAGCCCCGCCTGGGCATCAATGCCCGGGCGTGCCCCATGCTACACTCTCATAGCCGACCGGCTAATTCATGCGCGACGGCGGGGACTCTCCCCGTCCTGGAGATCTTCTTCGATGAACGTGACGAAGCTGAACGCCTTCCGCAATTTCGACCAGCTCCTGGAGATCGGCATCTCTCACGACGCCGACGGGGATCACCGGGAGGCGTTCGCGCGACTGGTGGAGGCGATGGAGAGGATGTCCGACGAGGCGGATCTGCTGAGCTCGGCGGATGGCGCGGCCCTGTTCCTCAATCTCGCCCTGGTGGCCGGCCGGCTGGGGCGGGCCGATCTGGGGATCGAGCTGCTGGAACGCTCCCGCGAGGTCTTCGCCCGCCTGCTCGGCCGCGGCGCGGGTGGTGGGGCCCGCGTAAAGAAGCTCTTCCCGCTGTAGAATTCTCCCGCCGCCGGAGTGGCGAAACGGTATACGCAGGAGACTTAAAATCTTCCGCCCGCAAGGGTTTACGGGTTCGAGTCCCGTCTCCGGCACCAGCGTTCTCTCCTCGGGGATCTCCCGCCGTCCCGCACTTCTTCTGGCACGCTTCTTGGATTAGTCGGGTCGTTTTCGAACGAGCGGCAGAGGGGTTATAGGATGACGGACCTGATGGATGGGCAGGTGGAGGATCAGGACCAGGCGGCCGAGGCCGGCGAGGGCTGTGGCAACGAGGGCCCGAACTCCCACCCCTGCCCGGTGGTGGCGATCGGCGCCTCGGCCGGCGGCCTGGAGGCGTTCCAGGAGCTGTTCCGCCGGATGCCGGCGGACACCGGTTTCGCCTTCGTGCTCATCCAGCACCTCTCCCCCCGCCACGAGACGCTGATCCCCGAGCTGCTCGCGCCGCTGACGCCGATGCCGGTGCGCACGGTCGAGGACGAGACGGTGATCGAGGCCAACCAGATCTACGTCATGCCGGCGAACGGCACGCTCACCGTCGACGATTGCGTGCTCTACCTCTCGAAGCCGGCGCGCATCCGCGGCCGGCGCTCGCCCATCGACCGCTTCTTCCGCTCTCTCGCCGAGGATCAGGAGGACGAGGCCGTCGCCATCGTCCTCTCGGGCACCGGGACGGACGGCGCCCTGGGCCTCAAGGCGGTCAAGGAGCGGGGCGGGCTGACGCTGGTACAGGCGCCCGAGACCGCGCGCTACGACAGCATGCCCCGCGGCGCCGTGCTCACCGGCGCGGTGGATCACGTCCTGGCGGTCGAACAGATGCCGGCCCGGCTGGTCGAGCATCAGAAGCGGCTGCGGGACGGGCAGGAGGGGAGCCCCGAGCGGTTCCGCGAGGAGATCGTGGGCCATCTCGGCAAGATCTGCGCGATCCTGCGCCGGGTGGCCGGGCACGACTTCCGCCACTACAAGCAGAGCACCCTGGTGCGCCGCGTGCGCCGCCGGATGACCGAGTCGCGGTCCGCTTCGGTATATGATTACGTCGAGTCGCTGAATAACGACACCAAAGAAGTCGAGCAGCTCTTCCGTGACCTGCTGATCAGCGTGACCCACTTCTTTCGCGATCCAGAGGCCTTCGATCTCCTGGCCGCCAAGGTCATTCCTCGTCTGTTCGAGGGGAAGGACGCGGACGGCTTCGTGCGCGTCTGGGTCCCCGGCTGCGCCACCGGGGAGGAGGCCTACTCGCTGGCCATCCTGCTGCGCGAGCACATGGCGACGCTCGCCGCGCCGCCGCAGGTGCAGATCTTCGCCACCGATATCGACGTCCAGGCGCTGGAGGCGGCGCGGCAGGCGCTCTACCCGGAGGCGATCGCCGGCCAGATCTCCCCCGAGCGGCTGGAGCGCTTCTTCGTCCGCCACGGCAACATGTACCAGGTCGCGCGCGAGATCCGGGACCTCTGCCTGTTCTCGCTCCACAACCTGATCGCCGATCCGCCGTTCTCGCGGCTGGACCTGGTCTCCTGCCGCAACCTTCTGATCTACCTGGAGGGGGATCTGCAGAAGAAGGTGATCGCCCTCTTCCATTACGCCCTGCGGCCGGGGGGGTTCCTCTTACTCGGCCCTTCGGAGATGGTGGCGGGGCAGCCGGCGCTGTTCCGCACGATCGACAAGAAGCACCGCGTCTTCCAGTCGCGCGACACCGCCACCCGCCCCCCTTTCAGCTTCCCGTTCAGCGAGCGGGGGCGCCTCGGCATCCGCCCCGCCGAGGAGCTGCAGCGGCGCGCGGTGCCCCGCCAGCTCGAGGTGGCGCGGACGTTCGAGGCGATCCTGCTCGACAGCTACGCCCCGGCCTGCGTGGTGGCCCACGAGGGGGGGACATCATCTACTTCTCGCCGCGCACGGGGCGCTATCTCGAGGCGCCGCCGGGGACCCCGACGGTCAACGTCGTCGACATGGCGCGCAAGGGGCTGCGGCTCGACGTCCGCACGGCCCTCCACAAGGCGGTCAACTCGCGAGTGACGGTCGTCCACGAGAACGTCGCCTTCGAGCTGGACGGGAGCACGCAGCGGGTCAACATCATCGTGCGGCCGATGCCGGAGCTTGGGCGAGGATCCGGGGCTGTTCATGATCGTCTTCCAGGAGGTCGTGACGGCGGCGGGGGAGGCGCACTTCGAGGCGCTGCCGGGGGAGATCCTCGCCGACGATCCGATCGTCCGCCGCCTGGAGGCCGAGCTGCGGTCGACCAAGGACCACCTCCAGGCGACGCTCGAGGAGCTGGAGAGCTCGAACGAGGAGCTGGTCTCCTCGAACGAGGAGCTGCTGTCGATGAACGAGGAGCTGCAGTCGGCCAACGAGGAGCTGCAGACCTCGAAGGAAGAGCTGCAGTCGGTCAACGAGGAGCTGGAGACGGTCAACGCCGAGCTGAAGAAGAAGCTCGACGAGCTCGACCGCGCCAACGGCGACCTGCAGAACCTCTTCCAGAGCACCCGCCTGGCCACCGTCTTCGTCGACCGCGAGCTGCGGATCAAGAAGTTCACCCCGGCGGCGGTCGAGGTCTTCCGGCTGATCGACGGCGACGTCGGCCGGCCGATCGCCGACATCGCCCCACGCTTTCCGGGCGGCAGTCTGGTGGAGGAGATCCGGGAGGTGCTGCGCACGCTCGCCACCCGGGAGCGGCAGGTCCCCATCGAGGAGAATGGGGCGTGGTACCTGCTGCGGATCCTGCCCTATCGGACGGTCGAGGACGTCATCGACGGCGTCGTCCTCACCTTCCTCGAGATCACCGAGCTCAAGCTGGAGGAGGAGCAGCGCGAGACGCTCGCGGCGATCGTCGACTCGTCGCATGACGGCATCATCGGCAAGACCCTCGACGGCGTCATCACGAGCTGGAACGCCGGGGCGGAGCGGATGTACGGCTACTCGGCGCGCGAGGCGATCGGCCGCACGCTGGATTTGATCGTCCCTCAGGACCAGCGGCCGTTGATGTTGGCCGTGTTCGATCGGCTCCGGCAGGGGGGCAAGGTCGAGCCTTTCGAGACCGTCCGCATGCGCAAGAACGGCGAGCGGTTCGACATCTCGCTGACCTTCTCGCCGATCCGCGATGCGAGTGGAAGGCTGGTGGGAGCCTCCGGGATCGAGCGCGACATCACGGAGCTCAAGCGGGCGAAGGAGGAGCGCGAGACGCTCGCGGCGATCGTCGACTCGTCGCAGGACGGAGTCATCGGCAAGACCCTCGACGGCGTCATCACGAGCTGGAACGCCGGGGCGGAGCGGCTGTACGGCTACTCGGCGCGCGAGGCGGTCGGCCGCACGCTGGACCTGATCGTCCCTCAGGACCAGCGACCGTTGATGTCAGGCGTGTTCGATCGGATCCGGCAGGGGATCAAGGTCGAGCCTTTCGAGACCGTACGCATGCGCAAGAATGGCGAGCGGTTCGACATCTCGCTGACCTTCTCGCCGATCCGCGATGCGAGTGGAAGGCTGGTGGGAGCCTCCGGCATCGAGCGCGACATCACGAAGCTCAAGCGGGCCGAGGAGGAGCTGCGGCTCCGGACGAGCCAACTCGTGGAGGCCGACCGCCGCAAGGACGAGTTCCTGGCCATGCTCGGCCACGAGCTGCGCAATCCGCTCGCTCCCATCCGCAACTGCCTCCACCTGCTGCAGGCCCGCCCCCGACCTGACCCATGAGCAGGAGGATCGCGCCCTGCGCACGATCGAGCGCCAGGTGCTTCACCTGACCCGCCTGGTGGACGACCTGCTGGACATCGCCCGCGTCTCGCGGGGGAAGATCCTGCTCCGGCGGGAGCGGCTCGACCTCGTCGAGACGGTCCGCGCCACCGTCGAGGACCAGCGGCACGACCTGGAGGCCGCCAGCCTCGAGATCGACCTCGACCTCCCCGGCTCGCCGTTCTAGGTCGAAGGGGACCCGACACGGCTCTTCCAGGTGATCGGCAACGTGCTGAACAACGCCGGCAAATTTACCGCGCCGGGAGGGCGGATCACCGTCGCGGTACGGCAGCCGGAGCCCGGCACCGCCGCCGTCGTGGTGCGCGACACCGGTATCGGCATGGAGCCGGAGCTGCTCGCCCGCGCCTTCGAGCCGTTCAGCCAGGCCGAGCGCGGGTCGGATCGCGGCCGCGGGGGCCTCGGCCTCGGCCTCGCCCTGGTCAAGGCGCTGATCGAGATGCACGGCGGCGTGGTCGAAGCCGAGAGCCCGGGGCCGGGACGGGGGACGGCGGTCACGCTGCGCCTGCCGCTCGCCGGCGCCGAAACATCGGAGGAGGCGACCCTGGCCGGATGTTCCCAATCCGGCTCCCGGGGGCGCCGCGCGCCCGCCGCTGCCTGATCATCGAGGACAACGTCGACGCCGCCGAGAGCCTGAGCCTGCTGCTGCAGCTCACCGGGCACGAGGCCGATGTGGCCTTCGACGGCTCCGCGGGATTGGAGAAGGCGCGCAGCTTCCGCCCCGAGGTCGTGCTCTGCGACATCGGGCTGCCCGGGCACCTTGACGGCTACGGCGTGGCCCGCGCCTTCCGCGCCGACCCCGAGCTGCGGCAAGCCTTCCTCATCGCCCTGACCGGCTACGGCCAGGAGGAGGACCGCCGGCGCGCCCTCGAGGCGGGTTTCGACACCCATCTCACCAAGCCGGCCGACCTCGACGCCCTGCGCCGCCTGCTCTATAATTCTCCTGGAATGGGTGGGGAGTAGCCCCCCGGGGACGTCCCCGGGTCCGGGCCGTCGTCAACACGGGGCGCCAAGCCCCCGGTTGCCCGGGAGCGCAACGAGCTCGGCGAGACCACCGACACGTCATCGTGCCGTGGGTCTGTCGTGCCGTCCCACGGCCTATCTCGAAAGGGGATAGGTCATGCCGGAAACCTCCCTCGGGCTCTGGATCGGGTTCAACCTCTTCATCCTCGCCCTGCTCGCCCTCGACCTCGGCGTCTTCCATCGCAAGTCGCACACGGTCTCGCTCAAGGAGGCGGGGGTCTGGAGCGCCGTCTGGGTCGCGCTCGTCCCTCGCCTTCGCCGCCGGCCTCTACGCCTTCCGCGGGGGGGAACCGGCGCTCGAGTTCCTCACCGGCTACCTGATCGAGAAGTCGCTCAGCGTCGACAACATCTTCGTCTTCGCGCTGATCTTCGGCTACTTCGCCGTGCCGCCGGCCTACCAGCACCGGGTGCTCTTCTGGGGGATCCTGGGGGCGCTGGTCCTGCGGGCGGCCTTCATCTTCGCCGGCTCGGCCCTGCTCGCCCAGTTCCACTGGGTGATCTACCTGTTCGGCGCCTTCCTGATCCTCACCGGCATCCGCATGGCCCTGCACCGCGGCGAGGAGATCCACCCCGAGCGCAATCCGGTGCTCCGGCTGGTGCGGCGGCTGCTGCCGGTGACCTCCGACTACCGGGGGGATCGCCTCTTCGTCCGCGAGGGGGGACGGCGGATGGCGACGCCCGCTGTTCGTGGTGCTGCTGCTGATCGAGAGCACCGACCTGGTCTTCGCGGTCGATTCGATCCCGGCCATCTTCGCGGTCACCCGGGACCCGTTCATCGTCTACACCTCGAACGTCTTCGCCATCCTCGGCCTGCGCTCGCTCTACTTCCTGCTCGCCGGGGTGATCGGGAAGTTCCACTACCTGAAGCTCGGGCTCTCGTCCGTGCTCGTCTTCGTCGGCGTGAAGATGACGCTGGCGGACCTCTACAAGATCCCTTCCCTGGTCTCGCTGGCGGTGATCGCGGCGCTGCTGACGGCCGCGGTCGCGGCCTCGCTGTGGAAGAGCCGGCGCGCGAGCCGGCCATGACGGGCCTCTGGCTTATACTTTGCAGGTTTTTGTGGCGCTGTTTGAACCTGAAGCGGAGGAAATGTTGAAGCATCCCAGTCGCCCGGGGACCTTGATGGTCCTGTCCCTCATGGCCGCTGGCAGCTCCGGCGTACCCGGTCCAGGAGGAGCAGCTCGCCCAGTCGTCCAAGCTGAAGAGCCTGAGCATCGAGCAACTGATGGAGATCGACGTCACCTCGGTCTCGCGGCGCAGCGAGCCGGTCTCCAGCGCCGCGGCCGCCATTACCGTCATCACCGGCGAGGACATCCGGCGCACCGGCGCCAACAACCTGCCCGACGCGCTGCGGATCGTGGCCAGCCTGCAGGTGGCCCAGGCCGACGGCAGCACCTGGGCGATCAGCGCGCGGGGCTTCAACATCACCACCGCCAACAAGCTGCTGGTGCTGATCGACGGCCGCACCGTCTACACGCCCCTGTTCTCGGGCGTCTTCTGGGACGTTCAGGACGTGATGCTGGAGGACGTCGACCGCATCGAGATCATCCGCGGCCCCGGCGCCACCCTGTGGGGAGCCAACGCGGTCAACGGCGTGATCAACATCCTCACCAAGAGCGCCGCCGACACGCAGGGGGCGCTGGTCAGCCTCGGCGGCGGCACCGAGGAGCGGGCCCTCGCCAGCTTCCGCCAGGGGGGCAAGCTGGGGGAGGGGACCGCCTACCGCGCCTACGGCAAGTACTCCTATCGCGACTCGCTCGCCTTCGCCAACGGCGACAGCGCCCGCGACCCGCTGCGCCGCGGGCAGGCCGGATTCCGCGTCGACCGCGCCGACCGCGGCTCCGGCGCCCTCACCCTCCAGGGGGACGCCTATCACGGGCTCGCCGGCCAGCGGGTCATCACGCGGGCCGACACCGACCTCGACGGCGCCAACCTGCTGGGCCGCTGGACCCACACCTACGCGGCGAATTCAGGCTCCGACATCCAGGTCTACTACGACTACACCCATCGCCGGATCCCGCTCTGGTTCGAGGAGCACCGCCACACGCTGGACGTCGACTACCAGCACCGGCAGCCGGTCGGCGCGCGGCAGGACCTGGTCTGGGGAGCTGGCTACAGGGTCACCCACGACCAGGTGGGCAACAGCCAGGGGGTGTCGTTCCTCCCCGAGAGCCGGACCCAGAACCTGTTCAGCGCCTTCGCGCAGGACGAGCTCTCGCTGCATTCCCACCTGCGGCTGACCGTGGGCACGAAGGTCGAGCACAACGCCTGGACCGGGTTCGAGGTGCAGCCGAGCGCGCGCCTCGCCTGGGTTCCCAACGAGCGCCGCACGCTCTGGGCGGCGATCTCCCGCGCCGTGCGCACGCCCACCCGTCTCGACGAGGAGCTCGCCTTCTACGACGTCGAGGGGCGCCCCTTCCTCACCGGCTCGCACGACTTCAAGCCCGAGTCTCTGCTCGCCTACGAGATCGGCTACCGCCTGCAGCCGCGGACCGGGTTGCAGATCGACCTCGCGACCTTCTACAACGTCTACGACGACCTGCGCACCGTCGAGGCGGATCCCGGGCAGCCGCAGGTGATCGCCAACGGGCTGAACGCGGAGACCTGGGGCGCCGAGCTGCGCGCGAGCTGGCAGGCGACCCCCTGGTGGCGCCTGCACGCCAGCTACGCCTACTTCGACAAGCAGCTCAGCCTCGACCCCGGCAGCACCGATCCGAGCGGCGGCAGGAATGAGGGGAACGATCCGCGCAGCCGCTTCGTGCTGCGCTCGCTGATCGACCTGCCGGGCGGCTTCGAGCTCGACGGCACGGCTGCGCTACGTCGCCCGGCTGCCGGCGCCCGTGGTGCCGGCCTACACCGAGCTCGACCTGCGGCTCGGCTGGCAGGCCTCCGACCGGCTCGAACTCTCCCTCGTCGGCCAGAACCTCCTGCACGCCCGGCACCCCGAGTTCGGCGCCCCCTCGCCGCGGCGGCAGGAGGTCGAGCGCGGCGCCTACGGGAAGGTGACATGGCGCTTCTGAGAAGAGCGGGGTGGCCCTCCCTGCTGCTGGCCCTCCTGCTCGCCGTGCCGGGCGTGGCGCCGGCTCAAACGGCGGGGGAGTACGACGTCAAGGCGGCCTTCCTCTACAACTTCGCCAAGTTCGTGGACTGGCCCCCGGAGTCGTTCCCGGACCCGAACAGCCTCAAGATCTGCGTGCTGGGCGACGACCCGTTCGGCGGCAGCCTGGAGACGGTCGCGGGCGAGCAGGTCGGAGGCCACAAGCTGCAAGTGGCGCGGATGGACTCGACCTCCAGGCTCGCCGGCTGCCAGATCCTGTTCATCAGCCGTTCGGAGCGCGAGCACATCAAGCAGATCCTCGCCGCGGTCAAGGGCTCCCCCGTGCTCACGGTGGGGGACACCCAGAAGTTCGCGGAAGACGGCGTGATCATCAACTTCATTCTGGAGGGCTCGAAGGTCCGCTTCGAGATCAACACGGGGTCCGCCGACCGGGCGGGGATCCGGATCAGCTCGAAGCTGCTGCAGCTCGCCAAGCGGATCGTCACCACCCCGGGCACCAGGCCGGGGCCCTGAACCATGCTGCGACGGCTCCAGCGCGCCCCCATCCACCAGAAGCTGATGCTGATCGCGCTGCTGACGACCGGCGGCGCCCTGCTGCTGGCCGGCTCCGCGCTGATCTACTTCAATCTCGCGCGCTTCAAGGACGAGATGAAGCGCGATCTCGAGACGCTGGCCGACATCGTGGGGCAGCACAGCACGGCCGCCCTGACGTTCCAGGACCGGGCCTCCGCAACCGAGTACCTGCAGGCGCTCAAACCCCGGCCGTCGATCGTCGCCGCCGCTCTCTATAACGCTGACGGAAGCCTGTTCGCCCCCTGGATCCCGGGAGACGGCATCACCGTTCCTCCGAAGCCCGAGAAGGACGGCAGCCGGTTCGAGAGCGACTCCCTCGTGGTCTTTCGCGGCATCGACCTCAAGGGGGAGCGGATCGGCACCATCTACCTGCGGAGCGATCTCCGCGAATTGCGGGAGCGTATCTGGACGCAGGCCATGACGGTCGGCCTGGTCTTCCTCGCCTCGGGGATCGTGGCGCTGTTCCTCTCCTCGGGGCTCCAGCGCCTGATCTCGGGGCCCATCCTCGCCCTCGCCGACACGGCGCGGGCGGTCTCCGAGCGCCGGGACTACTCGATCCGGGCGACCCGGCGGAGCTCCGACGAGTTGGGGACCCTGGTCGACGCCTTCAACGACATGCTCGCCCAGATCCAGCGCCGCGACTCCGAGCTGCAGGAGGCCAAGGAGGCGCTCGAGGAGCGGGTGCGGGAGCGTACCCGGGAGCTCGAGCAGCGCAACGAGGAGCTCAACCAGAGCAACCAGGAGCTGGACGACTTCGCCTACATCGCCTCGCACGACCTGAAGGAGCCGCTGCGCGGCATCCACAACTTCTCGAGCTTCCTGATCGAGGACTACGCCGCCAAGCTCGACGACGAGGGGCGCTCCAAGCTCGAGACCCTGATGCGGCTGACCCGCCGCATGGAGACGCTGATCGACTCGCTCCTCCAGTTCTCCCGCCTGGGCCGCGTCGACCTGGCCGTCGACCGGGTGAATCTGAACGAGATCGTGGCCGAGATGCTGGATTCGCTCGCCATCTCGCTCCAGGAGGATAGAGTGGAGGTGAGGGTCCCCCGGCCCCTGCCCGCCGTCCGCGCCGACCGCGTCCGCGTCGGCGAGATCTTCTACAACCTCATCGTCAACGCGATCAAGTACAACGACAAGGCGGACAAGTGGATCGAGATCGGCTGGCGGGAGAACCCCGCCGGTCCGCCGGTCTTCTACGTGCGCGACAACGGCATCGGCATCCCGGAGAAGCACCACGACGCGGTGTTCCGGATCTTCAAGCGCCTGCACGGGCGCGACAAGTACGGCGGCGGCACCGGCGCCGGGCTGACGATCGTCAAGAAGATCGTCGAGCGGCACCATGGCAGAATCTGGCTCGAATCGTCCGCCGGCGAGGGGACGACCTTTTATTTCACCCTGGAAGAAGGAGAAGTACGTGCCTGAACCTCCAACGCAGCCGATCCTCCTGGTGGAAGACAGCCCCGAGGATTTCGAGACCACCCAGCGCGCCTTCCGCCGCTCGGGGCTGAAGAACCCGATCCTCCGCTGCGCCGACGGCGACGAGGCTCTCGATTTCCTGTTTCAACGCGGGAGCCACGCCGACTCGCCGCGGCCGGGGGTCATCCTGCTCGACCTCAACCTGCCGGGGACCGACGGCCGCGAGGTGCTCTCCGAGATCAAGGCCAGTGACGATCTCAAGCAGATCCCGGTCATCGTGCTGACCACCTCCGCCGACGAGCGCGACGTCCAGGCCTGCTATCTGGCGGGCGCCAGCAGCTACATCCAGAAGCCGGTCGACGTCGAAGGGTTCATGAAGGCGATCGAGCGGCTCAACGACTACTGGTTCGAGGTCGTGATCCTGCCGAAGGGGCAGTAGCCCTGATAATGACCGATGCATCCATCCTTCTCCTGATCGTCGACGACAGCCCCGAGGACCGGGAGCTCTACCGGCGGCTGCTCGCCCAGGACGGCGAGCACGCCTATGAGTTCCTCGACGCCGAGACGGGGGAGGAGGGGCTGCAACTGGCGCACGAGCGCATTCCCGACTGCCTGCTGCTCGACTACCGGCTGCCGGACGTCGACGGCCTGGAGTTCCTCTCCCGCCTGCGGGCGGAGCGGCTGATCCCGGTGATCGTGCTGACCGGACAGGGGAACGAGGCGGTGGCCGTGGAGGCGATGAAGAGCGGGGCGCAGGACTACCTGCTGAAGGGGAGCGTCACCCGCGACCGGCTCCAGCAGGCGGTGCGCAACGCCATCGAGAAGGTGGCGCTGCGCCGCAAGGTCGAGGAGAGCACGGCCGAGCTCGCCGAGGCCAACGCGGCCCTGCGCCGGATGTACGACGATCTGGAGGTGCTGGTCGAGCAGCGGACGGCCGAGCTGTCGGTGGCCAACCAGGAGCTCAAGCGGGAGATCCGCGTCCGCGAGTGGGCCGAGCAGGAGCGGGCCCGCCTCCTCGTCCTCGAGCAGGCGGCGCGCAAGCAGGCCGAGGAGGCCAACCGCACCAAGGACGAGTTCCTGGCCACCCTCTCCCACGAGCTGCGGACCCCGCTCAACGCCATCCTCGGCTGGGTGCAGGTGTTGCGCACCGGCAAGCTCGATCGCGGCCGCCGGCGCCCGGGCGCTGGAGACGATCGAGCGCAACGCCCGCTCCAGGCGCAGCTGATCGACGACCTGCTCGACGTCTCGCGCATCATCACCGGCAAGCTCCGGCTCGACTTCAAGCCGGTCGAGCTGCGCCGCATCATCGACGCCGCGCTCGAGACCGTGCGCCCGGCGGCCGACGCCAAGGGGATCCTCCTCGACATCTCGATCGGCCCGCTGGCGAGCCCGGTCCTCGGCGACGCCGACCGGCTGCAGCAGGTGATCTGGAACCTGCTCTCCAACGCCATCAAGTTCACCCCCCGGGCGGGCCGGGTCGAGGTCCGCCTGCGCGAGGAGGGGGGCAACGCCGTCATCCGGGTGACCGACACCGGCATCGGCATCCGCCCCGACTTCCTGCCGTACGTCTTCGACCGCTTCCGCCAGGCCGACGGGTCGATCACCCGCACCCACGGCGGGCTCGGGCTCGGCCTGTCGATCGTCCGCCACCTGGTCGAGCTGCACGGCGGCACGGCCGAGGTCGAGAGCGCGGGAGAGGGGGAGGGGGCGACCTTCATCGTGCGGCTGCCGCTGCGGGCGGAGCTCGCCGAGGACGACCCGCTCGACCGCACCGGGTCGGGAGGAGCCGCCGGGCCTGTTCAGCACTCCCGATCTGCTCGCGGGCGTGCGCGTGGTGGTGGTGGAGGACGAGGCGGACACCCGCGAGCTGCTGGCGCTGTCCCTGCAGCAGTGCGGCGCCGAGGTGGCGGCCTTCGGCTCGGTGCCCGAGGCCCTGGCGTCGTTCGACCACGCGGTGCCGGACGTCCTGGTCTCCGACATCGGCGTGCCGGTCGAGGACGGCTACTCGCTGATCCGCAAGATCCGGGCGCGCGAGCCCGCCCGGGGCGGCAACGTCCCCGCCGCCGCCCTCACCGCCTACGCCCGCGCCGAAGACCGCCTGCGCGCCCTGGAGGCCGGCTACCAGACCCACCTCGCCAAGCCGGTCGATCCCGCCGAGCTGATCGCCACCGTCGCCCGGCTGGCCGGGCGGCGGCGCTGCGCCATAGTCGCCTCAGAGCTCACCCGCACCCCCAGCCGGAACGACCGCGGCGGCGTTCGCAGCACCGGCTTCCTGTAATCCGGATTGACCGGCGTGGGCGAGGCGTTGTCCGCCTCCTGGAAACCCCAGCGCTGATCGAGCAGGAGCGGCCGCTGGACGTCCAGCAGGTTGAAGACGTCCAGCAGCAGGTTGACCTTGGCCGGGCCGACCGCGACCGGATAGCCGAGGTGGAGGTCCGCCTCATAGTTGTCCGGCGTCCGCCCTTCGGCGCCGCGCTCGGTGAGGAAGAACTCGTAGCGGCTGTAGATGTCCGAGTAGCCGTAGCGGGTCAGCGGCGTGCCCGTGCGGCAGTAGGCCGAGAGCCCCACCGAGAGCCTCCAGGGGGTGAAGTAGATGCCCGAGACCTTGAGCTGGTGCCGGCGGTCGTTCGACAGCGGCCCCTTGTTGGTGATCCGCGAGAGATCGCTGCCGTTGGTGAAGAAGTCGTAGTAGTCGTAGGCCGCCGAGATGTTGGGATCGGCGCCGATGTTGGTGAACGGCGAGTAGAGGCCGTCGAAGTTCCCCTCGAGCTTGGAGTAGAGGTAGGAGGCGAGCCCCTGCCAGTGGTTCGAGAAGCGCTTCGTGGCGTCGAGCTGGACCCCCTTGAAGACCCGCTTCGGCTTCGGCGCCGGGAAGTTCTGCGAGTAGTCCAGGGTGAAGACCCGCCGCATGATCCCGCGGCCCGGATTGCCGATGCAGTAGGTGCCGTCGTCCTGGCAGAGGAAGTCCTCGATCACCTCGCCGTAGTCGCGGTAGATCCCCTTGACGCCCACCGCCAGGTCGGGCAGCACCTCGCGCTCGTAGCCGAGGAGCGCCTCGTTGATGTACTGGTTGCGGAGGTCGGGATCCGCCGGCTCGGTGAAGCCGCCGAAGATGGCCGAGTCTGGCCGATGTCCGCCTCGGCGCCGGGATCGGGCGTGGTGCTGGTGGGGCTGTAGTTGAAGATGCGCGTCTGCCGCTCGAAGGAGAAGGAGCGGATCACCAGGTCCATCGGGATCTGCTCGTAGTAGCGGCCGCAGGAGCCGAAGACCTTCGAACGGCCGCTGGCCGCGGGGTCCCAGACGAAGCCGAGGCGCGGCGCGAAGTCCTTCTTGAGGTCGATCTGCCGGGTCCCCTGGGCGTCGATGATCTGCTGGCGGTCCCAGCGCACGCCGAGGTCGAGGCTGAGGCTGGGGCGGCCGTCCAGCGGTCCTGCAGGTAGGCGGTCGTGTTCTTGTGCTCGGGCGAGGCGGTGAGCTGGGAGACCGGAGCGTTCTCCGGCGTCGCCGTCGGCGTCGTCCAGTAGAAGTGGCTGTAGACCGGCCGCCCGCCGTTGGCGAAGACGTCCATCTGCTGGCCGCCGGAGTAGCGGCGCACCACGTCCGCCTGCTCGCGCTCGTACTCGAGGCCGAGCTTGATCTCGTGGCGCTCCAAGTAGCGGGTCGCCGAGCCGCCGGCGAAATCGCGCTGGAAATCCTTCTCCTGCAGGAGGCCGAAGCCGCCGGTCTGGAAGAAGTCGCGTCCACTCGCGGAACTGGACCGCGTCGCCGGCGCGCTCGCCGGGCCGACCGAGTTCTCCTCCCGGTGCCGCGCCACCTGGGCCGCCAGCAGCCAAGCGGTGGAGAGGATCCCCTCGTAGCGCAGGGAGTAGTCCTTGCCGCCGAAGCTGCGCACGCCCTGGTAGGTGAGCGGATCGCCGTTGAGCGTGTGCTGCGCGTCGTTGATCGCGCCGGTGTCGTCCCGCGGGTCCTGGAAGAAGGTGCCGATCAGCGACTGGCTGTCGGAGAGCTTCCAGGTGAGCTTGGCCGAGCCGAGGTCGCGTTCGCTCTTCGACTTCACGACCTGGCCGGCCAGCGGTCCGGCGGGGAGGATGCTGTCGTCGGTGTTGGTCACGCGGTCGTAGGCGGCGAAGAACCAGAGCTTGTCCTGGACCAGAAAGCCGCCGAGGTCGATCCCGTAGTCCTTGCGGGTGTAGCCTGCGCCGTGCCGCCGGTGGAGACCACGGGCTCGGCCTTGCCCTGCAGCGAGTCGGTGTCGCAGTAGCCGAAGACGTCACCGTGGAATTCGTTGCCGCCCGACTTGGTGATGACGTTGACGATGCCGCCGGTGGAGCGGCCGAACTCGGCCTGGTAGCCGCCGGTCTTGACGTCCACGGCCTGGATGAACTCGAAGTTGAGCTCCTTGCCCTGGAAGCCGTACTCGGCGCCGGTCGTGTTCACGCCGTCGATGTAGAAGACGTTCTCGGCGCCGGTCGAGCCGTAGACGGTGATCGACGACTGCGAGCTGTTCTCCGGGTTGGCGTCGGAGGAGACGCCCGGGGTGATCTGGACCACCGAGGAGTAGTTGCGGCCGGTGGGCAGGGTCTCGATGGCTCGCGAGTCGAGGTTGGCGCCGAGGGTGGTCGAGGTGGTGTCCACCACCGGCGCCTCGCTGGTCACGGTGATCTCCTCCGAGAGGGAGGCCCGAGCTCCGCGTTGAGGGTGGCGTCCTTGTCGAGGCCGACGATCACCCCCGGCGGGACTCCGTAGCGAATCCTTCCAGGGTGAAGTTGACCGTGTAGTCCCGGGCGGCAGCAGAGTGAGGCGGTAGTGGCCGGTGCGGTCGGTCCGCCGTGCGGGTGCCCTGGAGAGCCGGGCTTGTCGCCTCGACGGTGACGCCGGGCAGCCCGCCGCCCGCGTCATCGGTGACCCGGCCGACGATGCCGCCGGTGGTCTGGGCCGCGGCTCCGGCCACGACTCCGAGAAATAGAATAAGGGCCGGCAGGCAACGAAGCAGTGCCCTCATTGCGGTCTCCTTGTGCTACGAAATGTAGACTGAAGAATTTACCACACCCCCGGGGTGAAGGTTCGGTATCCTCGGGGGCATGAACCCTCTGTCGCCTGAAATCTGGGACCGGGGCCTGACCCACGCCTACCGGCGGCCTGCGCCGTAACGGGAAGTCTTCGACGAGGTCTACCGCGAGCCGACCCATATGACGGACGACTGGAATTCCTGCGCAAGCTGCCGCCGCTGCGGGTCGTGGCGATCGGCGAGGACTGGTGCCCGACGTCTACCACACCCTGCCCACCTGGGTGCGCATCGTCGCGGAGCTTCCGGCTGGGAGCTGCGGATCTTCCCCGCGACCCCCACGCCAAGCTGATGAGCTCTTCCTGTGGCGGAAGGACGCGCAGCGGGTCCCGGTCTACGCCTTCTACGACGAGACGCTCGGCTCCAGACCTGGTGGTCCGGGCGCAGCGCCCTGGCCGAGCGCGCTTCGACGACCGCTGGCCGGCCGCGCCTTCAGCTCCCTCGTCCGGAGGAGCGCACCGGATCGGCGAGGCCTCCGAGGAGGGCTACCGCAACGATTTCCGCCGCGCAACCTCGACGAGATGCTGACCCTACTGCGGGCGTTCTTCCACGTCAAGGTGACTGAGCGCTCCTTGACGACCTTGACGCAACGAGGCCGCGGATGTATCTTCGGAGCATGTCCAGAGACTCCAGCCTGATAGACAAGATCACCCAGCAGGTGCGGGAAGGGCTCGAGGAGCGTTTCTCCTCCTACACGGAGCGGGGGCATTCGCTGGAAGGGATCGGACAGCCGGAGGACGTCGCCCGGCGAATGCTCGCTACGGTACCCTCGCCGCCGTCCCGCTGGACGAGGCCTATACGACCCTTCTTCAGTGGGAATCAGGTCGCCCGGATCCTCGGAGGGATCTCCGGCAGGCGGTGGCGGACCGCCGGGAGCGTCGCACCCTCCTGGGGCTGAAGACCGCCGACGGAATCGTCGTCTACCCGACGTTCCAGTTCAACCACCACAACCAGGTCCTGGCCGGCCTTCCGGAAATCCTCCAGTGCTTCCGCGGCAGCGGAATGGACGACTGGACGCTCGCGGGCTGGCTGGTCGCGCCGATGAGCCAGTCCCTGGAAGGGCGGTCCAGTCCTTCGCGGCCCTCCAGAACGGCGAGGATCTGAAGCCTCTCCTGGCGCTCGCGCGGGACATGGCGCGGCGTTCCTCCTCCCATTGAGACCGGTCGTCCGGCGGCTGGGATCGGAATGCAATATCGAGGTGGTGCCCCACCCCATTCCCCAGGCAACTGCGGATCATCGACGTCTTCTTGAGGCTCCTCAGAACCTCGGCCCCGCCCATTCGTACCACTTCCGATGAAGCTCCGCACCCAGCTCGTCCTCGCCTTCCTGCTGCTCGCCATCCTGCCGCTGACCGGCATCGTCCTGCTACTCGTACTACTCCTCGCTGTGGGCGGTCCGCCAGGCGTCGGAGACGGAGGCGCGGACGCTGGCGGGGGAGATGGACGCCCGCATGGCCTCGATCCGCGGCGAGCTGGGGCGCGGCGTCGAGCGGATGGGCGACGTCTCCGCCCGGGACCTCATGACGGCCGCCCGCTCCCGTCAGGAGGGGAAGGCGGATCCGCTGTTCGGCCAGATGGTCCGCGGCTTCGGCGATGCGGGGCGCCGTTCGTCGCGTTCGAGTTCGTCCTTCGCCGCCGGCTCCCCCGAACGCTCCCCAGCCGATGGACAGAATGGTGATCGACGTCCCTCAGGCCCTGCGGGAGGCGCGACGGGAGGTCGATTCCTCTCCGGAGAAAGATCCCCTGGCCTTGCAGGCGATCGATCAGGCGCTCCGGAGCTTCGGCGCTACCCCTCCCAGGGCGCCGGCGCCCCCTCCAGCTCCGGACGCGTCGGCCTTGCAACGGGAGATCCGCAAGCGCGTCGAGGAACGGCTCGCGGCCGTGGCGGAGGATCGCCGGGCACGGGCCGAGGCCACGAGGACCAGCCGACGGCCGACCGGGCGGTCCTCGGACACGAGCTCCAGGTGCCGGTGCGCGAGGGGGGCGAGGTCGTGGGCATGATCAAGACGCGGGTCCGCGGCGACGAGCTGCTCTGGCGGGTCCTCGCCCGCACCCGCGCCGGCGAGGGGGAGGTCCCGTTCGCCATGGATGCTCAAGGCAAGCTCCACACCGTCAACGCTGCGGACCGGGCGAAGATCGAGAAGCTGCCGCTCGCGATCTCCGTCCACCAGCACGCGGGCGCGGTCCGCTCGGGGTGCTCGGCGACTGGGTGGTGGCGACCAAGAAGGACCCGGAGAGCCAGGCGTCGTCTTCGGCATCGCCCGGCCGGTGCCGCTCGCCGAGGTGCGGCGGACGGCGGCGCGCAACTTCGGCTACGGTCTGGGGATGATCGGCCTCGCCCTGCTCCAGATCCTGCCGCTGTCGTCCGGCGTCACGCGCAACCTGAAGCTGGTCACCGACGGAGCAGGAGCGGATCGCCCAGGGGGACCTCGACACGCGGGTGCCGGTGCGCTCCGGCAACGAGTTCGGCAAGCTGGCCCTCACCTTCAACCGGATGGCGGCGGATCTCAAGACCCACCAGGAGCAGCTCCTGGAGCAGGAGCGGCTGCGCCAGCAGGGGGAGATGGAGCAGACCCTGCTGCGAACCCAGTACGACCGCAAGAGCGAGGAGCTGGAGGAGGCCCGCCGGTTCCAGCTCTCCCTGCTCCCCAAGGCCCTGCCGGAGCACCCGGGATTCGAGATCGCCGTCTCGATGCGCACGGCGACCGAGGTGGGCGGGGACTACTACGACTTCCACCTCGGCGAGGACGGCGCGCTCACCGCCGCGGTCGGCGACGCCACCAGCCACGGTGGCCGGGCGGGGACGATGGTCACCGCCGTCAAGAGCCTCTTCTCGGCCTTCGCCGGACAGCGCGAGCCCCGGGAGCTGCTCGACGAGGCCGCCCGGGCGGTCCGCCGCATGGAGCTGGGGCGGATGGCCATGGGGCTCGCGGTCGCCCGCCTGCGCGGCGGCGGCCTCGTCCTCTCCTCGGCCGGCATGCCCCCCGTCCTCGTCTACCGGGGGGCGAGCAGCAGGGTCAAGGAGATCGCCCTGCGCGGCATGCCGCTCGGCGGCTTCGCCTTCGATTTCGAGGAGCGCCGCCTCGAGCTTGACGCCGGCGACGCGATCCTGATGATGACCGACGGCCTTCCCGAGCTGGCGGATGCCGCGGGGGACCCTCTCGGCTACCCGCGAGTCCGCGCTCTGTTCGAGGAGCTGGGCGGCCCCGGGCCCCAGGAGATCCTCGCCGGCCTCAACCGCGCCGCCGAAGCCTGGACCGCGGGCCAGCCCACGAAGGACGACATCACGCTGGTAGCCATCGGGTATTTGGGGGAACCTGAAACCCTGCCGCCGAACTACCGTAGTGGTCGTGAGGAGGCCCAGCCATGGAACGTTCGCTTTCACCCACTCACGCCAAGACCTCGCCTGGCGCGAGCCGAGGGGTTCAGCTTCCACCGGCTCGGGCTGGTCGCCGGGCTCAACCCAAGGATAGCTTCCGCCGGCCGCTGTTCCTGATCTTTGCGCTGATCATGCTCCTGAACGGCTGGTTGATGTCGCGCGGCGCCTGGATCTTCCACTCGATCGACACCTCGCTGGGCGGCCCCAAGGCCTGGGCCGACTCCGAGTTTCAGACCGCCTACGTCTACGCGCTGATCAGCTTCTTCATGGTCTCGTTCTTCGTCGCGGTAGCGGCGGGCATGCCCCTGATCCGCGACAGCGAGCAGAAGGTGGGGGACCTGCTGCACTCGACGCCGCTGCGCCCCGCCGAATACGTCTGGGGGAAGTTCCTCGCCGCCCTGCTCGCCAGCCTGGCCGCCCTGCTGGTGCTGCCGGTGAGCACGGGGCTGCTCACCCATCTCATGCCGAACCCCGGCAACCCCGAGATCTACGGCCCCTTCCATCTCATGGCCTACCTGCGGCCGACTTTGGTCTTCCTGCTGCCGGCCGTCGTCTTCACGGCCGGCGTGACTTTCGCCATTGGGCGCTGGACCGGCCAGCCATTCCTGGTCTTCCTCTTCCCGGTCGTCGCCTACCTGTTCTGCAGCAACTTCCTGTCGGGAAAATATCCGCCGCGCATCAGCGAGGGGTTTTCGGACTTCCTGCGCTACGCCGATCCGACGGGATTCCGCTGGCTGAAGGAGAGCTGGCTGCTGGTGGACCGCGGGCTGGCCTTCTACAACACCCGGCCGATCGCCTACGATGCCCCCTTCCTGCTCAGCCGGGCGGGCTTGGTCCTCTTCGGCCTTTTGCTGGTGGACCTCTCCCGACGCCACTTCGCCGGGCGGCTGCGCCGGCCGGCCCGGGTCCGGCGGACGGAGGGCGCGGCGCCGGCGGCTGCGGAGAGCCGGCCGCTGTCGGTCCTGGGCATGGGCTCGCGGCCGGTGGGCTTCCTCCGCGGCACCCTCGCCGTGGCCCGTTTCGAGCTCCAGGAGCTGCGGTCGCAGCCCGGCCTCTACATCTTCATCCCGTTCATCCTGCTGTTCCTCTATACCCTCTACAAGGATTACCGGGGCGCGTTCAACGGCGCGGTGCTGCTGACGCCGGGGACGGCGGCGATGCAGGGGATGGGCTACCTGACCTTCGCCCTCGGTCTGCTCTTCCTCTTCTATACCGTCGAGTCGCTGGAGCGCGAGCGGACGTCGGGGATCGCGCCGCTGTTCTACGCCACTCCGGCCCCCACCGGCGCCATCGTAGCCGGCAAGATCGCCGCCAATGCCGCGATCCTGGCGGTGGCGCTGGTGGGAGCCTTCGGCATGGCGCTCCCGTTCATGGGCGGCGCGGGAGCTCCGATCGCGATCCAGCCGTTCCTGATCGTCTGGGGGCTGCTGCTGGTCCCCACGATGATCGTCTGGATGGCCTTCATCGCCGCGGTGCTGGCGCTGACCCGGAGCCGCTTCGGCACCTATGGCATCGGCCTGGGAGCGGCGCTGGTGACCGCCTTCTTCTACATGCGCGGTTCCATGAGCTGGGTCGGCAACTGGCCCCTGATCGGCAATCTCCGCGGCGGCACCGCCATCGCCTGGTCCGACCTCGGGACGTTCGAGATCGACCGCGAGGCGATCGTGCTCAACCGGCTCTTCGTCCTGGCGCTGGCCGCCCTGTTCGGCTGGATCGGCGGGCGCTTCCTGCCGCGCCGCGACCGCGACCGCCTGCACCCCGTGCTGCCCCCCCGCGAGCGCCGGCGGACCCTGCTCACCGCCGCCGCCCTGGCCCTGCCAGTCCTGATCCTCGGCTTCTCCCTCTGGGCGGAGGTGAACCGGGGTTTCGAGGGGGCGACGGCGGAGAAGGAGCGCAGGGACTACTGGCGGAAGAACCTCAACACCTGGACCGGCCAGCCGCTCCCCTACGTGACGCATGTGGAGATGGACCTCGACCTCGATCCCGCCACGCGGGGGATCCGGGTGAACGGCGCCTACGACCTCAAGAACCAGAAGGACCAGCCGCTCTACTGGATCCCGGTCACCGGCGGCCTGGCCTGGAAGGGGCTCGCGTGGACCCTCGACGGCCGTCCGCAGGTTCCCGAGAACCGCTCGCGCCTCTATGTGTTCCGGCTGGCGAAGCCGCTGGCGCCGGGGGCGTCGGTGCGGCTCGGCTTCCGCTACCGGGGGACGATCCTGCGCGGCGTCTCGCGGAACGGCGGCAACCTCGATCTCGGCGAGTTCCTCCTCCCCTCGGGGGCGGTGCTCACCGGCCGCAACCCCGACTTCGTGCCGAAGATCGGCTTCGACCCCAAGATCGGGGTCGACGACAAGAACGTCTCGGAGCCGCGGATCTATCCGCCCTACTTCTACGAGGGGACGACGGACGCCGACCTCGACCGCTCGGCCTTCACTCAGGCGATCCGGATCACCGCCCCGGCGAATTACACCGTCAACTCGACGGGCGTCCTGACCGCCGAGACGGTGAGGGACGGCCGGCACACGCGGACCTGGGAGAGCGACTATCCGGTGCGGGTGTTCAACCTCGCCGCCGGCCGCGGCTGGGCGGTGAAGCGCGGACCCGGCACCGCCGTCTTCTACAACCCGCAGCACCCCTACAACGTGGACAGCCTGCTCGAGGCCCTCAACGGCGCGCGCCGGTATTACGGCCAGTGGTACATGCCGTACCCCTGGCGCGAGCTGCGGCTCAACGAGTTCCCCGCCTACTCCGAGTACGCCCGGGGCAACGCCACCAACATCTTCTTCTCCGAGGGGACCGGCTTCCTGGCCCGGCCGGAGCCGGGCAACGACATGGCGTTCGCCATCGCCGCCCACGAGTCGGCCCACCAGTGGTGGGGGCACATGATGGCGCCGGGCGAGGGGCCGGGCGGGATCGTGCTGGCCGAGGGGGCGGCCAACTTCGCGACCCTGATGCTCCTGGAGCAGATGCGGGGCCTCCAGGCGCGGCAGGGCTACGCCATGGCGATGGAGGCCGAGTACGGCGAGAACCGCCAGCCGAGCGACGAGAAGCCGCTGGCCGAGACCCTGGAGCTCGGCGGCCGGCCACGGGGACGTGGTGGTGATCTACAACAAGGGGGCCTGGGCGCTCTGGATGCTCTACCAGCGGATGGGGAAGGACGCCTTCCTCGCCGGCGTCCAGCAGTTCTTCCGGGTCTACCACGGCAACCTCGACCACCCGGTGATCGAGGACTTCGTGGCCGTGCTGCGCCCCTACGCGCCGGACCCGGCGGCGTTCGACGACGTGGCCCGGCAGATGTTCTTCCAGACGGCCACCCCGGAGTACCAGATCGAGGACGCCCGGAAGCAGCCGCTGGGCGGGGGAGCATGGGAGGTCACGGCCAAGGTGTCGAACGCCGGCACCGGGCGCTTCCCCGTCGAGGTGGCGGCCGTCCTCGGGGACCGGTTCGACGAGCAGGGGAAGGTCTCCCCCGAGCTCAAGGAGGCCCGGGTCACAGTCCTGCTCGGCGCGGGGGAATCCCGGACGGTCCGCATCCGCTGCCCCTTCGAACCCCAGCGGCTGGTGGTGGATCCGGACGTCGACGTGCTGCAGCTCCAACGGAGGGCGGCGGCGGCGCGGTTGTAGGTACAATACCTCCGCGCCCCTATGGTCACCCGCCCCCTTTCGCAACGCCGTACCGCCGGCTCGCCCACCGGCTGCATCGTGCTGTTCGCCCTGGTCTTCCTGCTGGCCGGCGCCGCCGGCAGCTACTTCCTGCTGGTGCGGCCGGTTTCGAGGCTCCTCGCCTCCCTTTCGTGGACGGAGACGCAGTGCACCGTCCTCTCCAGCCAGGTGGCGGAGGTCTCCAGCTCCGACGGATCGACGTACAAGATCGACATCCGGTATCAGTACATCGCCGGCGGCAACCTGCGGGAGTCGAACCGCTATGACTTCCGGGTCGGCTCCTCCAGCGGCACCGCGGGCAAGCAGGCGATCGTCGACCGCTATCCGCCGGGTGAACGGGTCACCTGCTGGGTCGATCCCAACGATCCGGCCGAGGCCGTGCTCTCCCGGAACTTCGCGCCCGCCTACCTGTTCGGCCTGATGCCGCTGGCCTTCTTCGCGATCGGCGCCGCCCTGCTGGTCTGGGCGGTCCGCTCCGGCCGCGGCGGGGCGGTGGCGGCCCAGGGGGGCACGGCCGGAATCTCGCCGTTCGGGGTTCCGCTGCCCGCCGGACGCCGCCGGGCCGGCCGAGCTGCGGCCGGCCGTGACCCCTCTGGGCGCGTTCTTCGGGCTCACGCTCCTCGCGCTGTTCTGGAACGGCATCGTCTCCGTCTTCCTCTGGCAGGTCGTCGCGCTCCTGGCGGCAGGGGCAGCCGGACGGTTGCCTCACCGCTTTCCTGATCCCCTTCGTGCTGGTCGGCCTCGGATTGATCTTCGCCGTGGGCCGGCAGTTCCTGGTGCTGTTCAACCCCCGCGCGCACCTCACCCTGACCCCCGGCGCGCTCGGCGCCGGGAGGCACCGCCTATCTGCAGTGGAAGCTGGGGAGCGGCGGCCGGGGGGTGCGGCGGGTGAAGATCGTCCTCGAGGGGCGGGAGGAGGCGCGGTACCGGCGCGGCACGGACACCCACACCGACAGCGAGACGTTCCTCAGCCTGCCCATCGTCGACACCGCGCAGCCCTTCGAGATCGAAGACGGCGGCTCGGCGAGCTTCGCGGTGCCGGCCGATACGTCCCCTCCTTCCGGGCGGACAACAACAAGATCGTCTGGTCGCTCAAGGTCCATTGCGACCTTCCCAACTGGCCGGACACCGACGACGAATACGAGGTCGTGGTGCGCCCTGGAGGAGGAGTCTGATGAACGACTGGATCCGGATCGAGACCCGCGACGGCTCGACCGCCTTCCTGCCGGGCGAGACGGTCGAGGGCACGGCCGCCTGGCATCTCGAGCCGCCGGCGAAGAGCGTCGAGCTGCGGCTGCTCTGGTACACCGAGGGCAAGGGGGATCAGGACGTCGGGGTCGTCGAGACCGTGCCGTTCGCCGATCCGGGAGGGGAAGAGATCCGGCCGTTCCGTCTCTTCCTGCCCCAGGGCCCCTTCAGCTTCTCGGGCAAGCTGATCTCGCTGGCCTGGGCGCTGGAAGTCGTGGCCGAGCCGGGCGCGCGGGCGGAGCGGCTGGCGCTCACCGTCTCGCCCACCCGGCGGGAGGTCCTGCTCTTTTCGCGGGGGTGCCGTTGCGAGCGCGGGATAACCCCTTCGCCGTCCAGCGGATGCTCGCGGTCCGCTACCGCCTCGCCGGGATCACCTGGGAGGAGATGCTGGAGCGCCTCGCCGCCCTCGCGCTTCCGCGCCGCGATCGTGGGGCCGCACGGCCATGGCAAGACGACGCTGCTGGAGGATCTGGGAGAGCGGCTTGGGGGCCGGGGGTTCCGGGTGCGGACGGCGACTCTGCGCAGGGGCGAGCGCAGGCTCGACCCAGTCCGGGAGGCGGCGCTCTACCGCGATCCCGGTCCCGGCGATCTCCTGCTGGTGGACGGCGCCGAGCAGCTCGACCGCCTCGCCTGGTGGCGCCTGCGCCGCCGGAGCCGCGCCGCCGCGGAGGTGATCGTCACCGCCCACCGCGCCGGGCTGCTGCCGACCCTCTACGAGTGCGCGACGACGCCGGAGCTGCTGGCGGGGATCGTGGAGGATCTGGGCGAGACGGTGGAGGAGGGGAGCGAGGAGCTGTTCGCGCGGTACGGTGGCGATCTGCGGCAGGCCCTGCGGGAGCTGTACGACCGGCGCGCCGGCCTGAATTTCGTCGCCTGCTGCCAGACGAGAATCGCCGTCACCCCCAGGCCGATGACGACCACCGCCGTCCGCGCCTTCCGCTTGCCGATCCGCTGGGCGAAGCGGGCCGCAGGCGTAGCCGCCGAGGGTCGCGCCGGCCACGATCACCAGCGCCGCCGGCCAGACCACCGCCCCCTTCCAGATGAAGTACCCCGCCGCGATCGTATTGATGCACAGGTTGAAGAAGTTCTTGACCCCGTTCGCCGCGTGGATGTTCGAGAGGCCGAGGAAGCCGAGCAGGGCGAGCATCAGGATGCCGATCCCGGCGCCGAAGTAGCCGCCGTAGACGGCGACGCCGAACTGCCAGGAGCGAGGCGAGCGCCAGGTGCCCGCGCGGCAGCCCGCCGGATCGTTTACCGTCCGCGGGGCTCGGCGCGACAGGTAGCCCTGGAGCATGAACAGGGCGGTGGCGAAGAGGATCAGCAGGGGAGCCAGGAAGGCGAACACCTTCTCCGGCGTGCGCAGCAGCAGGACCGAGCCGATCGTGCCGCCGACGAGGCTGGCCAGGAACAGCGTCTTCAGCCACCCCTGGTTCCGCCGCACCTCGTCCCGGAAGCCGTAGAGGCTGGCCACGGCGGCGGGGAGCAGCGCCACCGTCGAGGTCGCGCTGGCGGTGATGGCCGGGAGGCCGAGGAAGATGAGCGACGGGAAGGTGAGGATCGTGCCGCCGCCGGCCATCGCGTTCATCACCCCCGCGCCGAAAGCGGCCGCGACCAGGATCAGGATCTGGGGCGGCGTCACTGGGGGGTGGAGGGCACGGCGCCCACGGACCCGATGTTCTGGACCGCGACGTTGAGAGCATCCACCACCCGCGCGTCATAGGGGTGATCCTTGACGATCTGGGCGAAGTAGACGGCCGCCTGGCGATAGTCCGGATCTCGAAGTAGGTCCAGGCGAGGCCGGGGATGGCCGCGTTGATGCCGACCCCCGGGTAGCGCCGGAAGGTCTCCTGCCAGACCGCGATGGCATCGCCGATCCGCCCTTCGCGCTTCAGGCAGAGCGCGAGGCCGTTGAGCCACGCAGGTGATCCTCGCGAAGGCGCAGGGCGCGCTCGAAATAGATCTGGGCCTCTCCGGGCCGGTCCAGACCCAGGAGGGAGGTGCCCATGCCACTCAGCGCGTTGACGTCGTGAGGGATCTCGTCGAGGGCCCGCCCGAAGGCGACGGAGGCTTCGCCGTAGCGCTTCTGCTGGGCCAGGCGCCATCCCAACTCGGCCCAGGAGGACCGGCCGGCGGGGTCGGGCTTGAGCAGCGAGCGGAGGCCGGGCTCCAGACGCCCGGACCGGGTGGCGAGCGCCATGCGGACCACGATCTCGTCCTTGGTCCCCGCCTTGAGCAGCGGCGCCAGGCGGAGCCGGGCGGCGTGGAACTTCCCCTGAAGCAGATAGAGACGGGCCAGTTGCTGGTCCTGTCCCCCGCGCCGCCAGACCTCCTCGGCCCTGCGCTGGTCCCCCTGGCGAAGATAAAGGTTGCCCAGCCCATGAAAGGCGCGCTTGTTGTCCGGGTCGAGGGCGAGGGCCCGCTGGAACGTCCTCTCGGCGAGGGTGGACTGGAAGCCGCGCATCTGGGCGTTGGCCAGGCTGGCCCAGGCGTCCGCGTACCGGGGAGCGACCTGAACCGCGAGCTGGAAGCGGGCCAGGGCCTCGTCGTCCCGGTCCTCGGCGAGTTCCTTCCCCTGAGCGACGAGCAGGCGGGCCTGCTCCCGGTTCTGGAAGGCCTGGGACATGCCGGCAAGCTTTCCCAGCAGGGCGGGGCGCCAGAGGAACGGGAGCGCGGTGGCGAGGACCAGGAACAGCGCGAGGCCCCAGGCCAGCCGCTGGTGCCGGGGGAGCGATTCCTCCTCCTGGAGGGCGCGGCGACCGCCAGGGGATCGGCGTCGGCGAGGAAGCGGTCGAGCCGTTCGGCTTCGACCGCGCTCCGCGGCCCGTCACCCTGAAGGATCTGGAATCGTCTTGCCCTGTCCAGGTCGTTTCCGTTCATGATCACCATCCCGATTCTAGCGTGACTCCATGGCGGTGCGTCATATCTTCTTAAGCAAGAGTAGGACCAGGGGTTCAGCGCGTTCCCGGACTCTCCGGAGCCGGAGGCGCGCGCAGCTTCCCGAGCGTGCTCTGGAGGAGCGTCGCCGCCTCCGGATCGAAAGGGTTCTTCAGCACGGAGCTGGCGAGATAGAAGTTGGCCCGGAGATAGTCGTCGCGTTCGTAGTAGACCATGCCGAGCCCCTTGAGGACGTCCGAGATCTCCATCTGGTCGACCCGGGGAAGCCGTCCACCATTTGATGCCAGAGCGCCAGGGCCGACTCGGTCTGCCCCTGGGCCTTGCGGCTCCAGGCGAGGCCGTTCAGGGCGCTGTAGCTGGTGGGCCAGGTCGCGAGCGCCTGCTCGAAGGCCGACTGCGCCTCCCGCGGGGTGCCGATCCTCAGCAGGCACCACCCCCGGCCGATGCGAGCCGAGCCGTCGCGCGGATTGTGGCTGATCGCCTGGCTGAAGGTGGCCGACGCCTCCTCGTACCGGCGCTGGTAGAACAGGCGCCACCCCTGGGCGGTGTCGGCATCGCGGCTGGCCACGAAGTCGGGCGCCAGCTTGCGGTGCAGCTCCGGCGTGGGCGTCCGAGGCTCACGGCCTCGCTCATGATCCGGACATAGCGGTCGTCCGGCATCTTGCGGGCCAGTTGCTGGACGATGGCGGCGGCTTCGTTCATCCGGTTCTCGAGCAGGAGCAGCCGGGCGAGGCCGCGCTGGGCGTCGGTGCCGGCCTTCCTCCATTCTCCTCGGCCGGCTTCCAGTCGCCGGCGTAGAAATTGAAGTCCCCCAGCATGTGATACGCCCGGCTGTAGCCGGGGCTGATCTTCAGGCACCGGCGCGCGGTCTGCTCGGCCTCGACCGTCTGGCCGCCGTAGAACAGGGCGAGCGCCAGGGCGTCCCAGCCGTCCACCAGCCCGGGCGCCAGCGCGGTGGCCAGACGGGCGTGGCTCAACGCCCGTTCGATCTGCTTCCCCTTGTAGAGCTGCTGGCTCTGGCTGGCGAGGACCCGCGCCAGCTCCTCGGCGGAGCTGCCGTGGCTGAGTTTGGAGAGCGGCGTCGACTTCCAGGCGGGAAGGGACGGCGGCATGCCGCCGCCGCCGAGGACGAGGCCGAGGATCAGGGTCCCCAGCAGGAGGAAAATCCGTCGTCGTCGCCGCTGGTCCTTCCGCAGGGATTGCAACAGGCCGGGGTCGGCGAGGTCGCCCAGAAAATTGTCCAGGCGCTCCGTTTCCGTCTTCCGCTTGTCCGCGCCCTCTTTTGAGGGCGCCTGAAGTTCCTGAAATTGACCACGAGATCCTGTTCGATCCATCGATCCCTGGACGAGCGAAGCGCTCACCCTATATACGTACGAGTAGGATCAAATGTTATATCGAACTTCGCGAAGGAAAGAAACACCAAAGGGGGCTGGGAGCCCCCTTGTTCTGGCGGGGAAGCCTCAGATCGCCTTGATCAGGCGCGCCGCCGCTTCGGTCTTTTCCCGCTCGCTGAAGACTTCGTCGGCCTCGCCGCTGGTCTCCAGGATCACCTGCCGCAGCGAATCGATGATCTTGTCGAGACGCGAGCGGACGGTCGGGTAGGACACTCCCGCCTGCTCGGCGATCGCTTTCAGATTGCCGCTGGCGAGTACGAACATCTCGATAAAGCGCTGGTGCTCCACGGGGAGCCGGGCGAGCCGCGGGGCCGGGAAGTCAGCCTCGACGGAGACCTCGCACGAGGGGCAGGTCATGCGTGTAACCTGCATGGCCCGCTCGCAATAGGGACAATGATTGGTGATAGGTTCGGGGTGCATGTGTTTAGTCTTTGAGTTCCAGGAAAGCCTACCGCCGTCCTCCGGCGGAGTCAATATCGTCCTGCAAGAGGACGAATATAGCCGGCGAGCGATGAGCCCGCTGGCACGTCGAAACAACATCATGGCCCGGTTTTGATTCCCCTGGAAGCACGGAAGCACCACCGGACGCTCAGCCGCCGAGCAGCCCCACCACCCGGCCGTCCACCAGGTCCATGCGGACGGCCTGGGGGAGGCCGGCAGGCCGGGCATGCGGATGATGTCGCCGAGCAGGGGGACCACGTAGCCGGCCCCGGCGGCGAGGATGAAGTTGCGCACCGTCACCTCGAAGTCCTTCGGCCGGCCGGCGAGCTTGGCGTTGTCCGAGAGCGAGCTCTGGGTCTTCGCCACGCAGAGGGGGAGCCCCTCGTAGCCGAGCTTCTGGATCAGCTTCAGGTCGCGCTCGGCGGCGGGGTGAACGCCACGTCCCGGGCGCCGTACATGGCCTGGGCGATCTTCCGGATCTTGGTCTTGATCGGCTCGTCCAGGGCGTAGAGCGGGGTGAACGGCTGTGTTCCTCCGTTCGCCGCGTCGATCACCGCGCGGGCGAGGTCGGTCGCCCCCTCGCCGCCGCGGGCGAAGTGGTCCGCCATGGCGAAGGGCACTCCCAGCTCCTCGCAGGCCCGGCGCACCCGCTCGATCTCCTCTTCGGAGTCGGTGCCGAAGCGATTGAGGGCGACGACCGGGGTCTTGCCGAAGGTCTTGACGCTCTCGATGTGCTTGCGCAGGTTGTCGAGCCCCCGCTCCACGGCCTCCGCGTCCGGCGCCGCGAGCTGCTCCTTGGCCACCCCGCCGTGGCGCTTGAGGGCGCGCACGGTGGCCACCAGCACCACGGCGGCCGGATCGAGCCCCGCCGTCCGGCACTTGATGTCGAAGAACTTCTCGCCGCCGAGGTCGAAGGCGAAGCCGGCCTCGGTCACCACCCAGTCGGCGTGGGCGAGGGCCATCTTGGTGGCGATCACCGAGTTGCAGCCGTGGGCGATGTTGGCGAACGGCCCGCCGTGGATGAAGGCCGGCACCCCCTCGACCGGTCTGCACCAGGTTGGGCAGCAGGGCGTCCTTGAGCAGCACCATCATGGCGCCCACGCGCCTGCAGGTCGGCGGCGGTCACCGGCTCGCCCTGCAGCGGAGGCCCACGACCAGCCGCCCCAGGCGGGCGCGCAGGTCGTCCGCGTCCTCGGCGAGACAGAGCACCGCCATCACCTCGGAGGCCGCGGTGATGTCGAACCCGGTCTCCCGCGGCACCCCTTCCGCCGGCCCGCCGAGACCCACCACGAGGTGGCGCAGGGCGCGGTCGTTGACGTCCAGCACCCGCCGCCACCAGACCCGCCGCGCGTCGATCCCCAGGGCGTTGCCGTGGTGGAGATGGTTGTCGACCATGCTGGCGAGCAGGTTGTGGGCGGCGGTGATGGCGTGGAAGTCGCCGGTGAAGTGGAGGTTGATGTCCTCCACCGGGACCACGATCGAGCGCCCGCCGCCGGTGGCGCCCCCCTTCATGCCGAAGGTGGGGCCGAGCGAAGGCTCGCGCAGGGCGAGACACGCCCGCTCGCCGATCCGGGCCATCCCCTGGGCGAGCCCGATCGAGGTCGTCGTCTTCCCCTCGCCGGCGTCCGTCGGGGTGAGGGCCGAGACCAGGATCAGCTTGCCGGTCGGCCGCCCGGAGTCGCGGGCCGCGAGGCGGATCTTGGCTTTGTCGTCGCCATAGGGCACGAGGTTCTGCGGGGCGATCCCGAGGTCGTGGGCGACCTCGGCAATGGGGCGCGGGGAGGTAGGGCTCAAAGGGTTTCTCCTCTGGAAGGTCCGGCCGCAGAGGGTAACACGTCGACTTTCCCAGACGCCGGTGTCTCCTCCGGAAGACGGTTTCGGAAGATTTTCAACTTCCTCTCCTCGGAGAGGAGGTCTGGCGTATCTTTTGCCCTTTTCCGCGTAGAAGGAGTGATGATGAGGGTATTGGACTTCCTGGGCGTTGTAACGAAAGACGGCGGCGGATCGCCAATCACCGGTAGATCCGGCCGAGTCGGAAAGGAAACACACCATGTCCCGAGATTTCATGAAAATGGTCGCCCTGTCCCTGACGTCGCTCCTGCTGCTCGTCGCGGCGGCGCTGGTGAACTCGGGCGGGCTGTGATCGCCGCCGGCGACCCGTCGCGCAAACGATCCGCCACCCGGCGCCGTATAAGCTAGGTGAGTGGAGTTGATCAATATCTCAGGAAGTTCACGAACTCATAAGCCTTGGAGGCGAGTCCGCCGCCACTCCCTCCCGGTTCTTCTCCTGGCGGTCCTCTCCCATGCCGCGCCGGCGCCAGCCGCCGGCCGGCCCTCCCTCTCCAACCTGCGGAACGTCAGCCTGGAGCTGCCCGGCGCGCCGGCCGCCGTGATCTCCGCCGACGTCGACGGCGACGGCCGCCGCGATCTCGTCGTGGTGGTCGCCTACAACCAGTGGGACGAGATCGCCATCACCGAGAGCAGCACCATGGACAACGTCCAGGGGCTGGTGGACGTGATGACCATCGTGCCGGCGGTGATCGACCGCCGGGAGGCGCGCGTCTACCGCGCCCTGCCGGCCGGCGGCTACGCGCCTCCGCTGGCGCTGGCGCTGCCGCTCTCGGTGCTGTCGCTGGAGGCGGGGCCGCCGGGCGCGCCCGTGGTCGCCCTCACCGACGAGGGGGCGAGCGTGCTGCGCCTCGATGGACCGGCAGGTTCGCCGGGCACCTTGCGGCTGGAGCCGTGGATCGCCGATCCGCCGGTGATGGCCGGCACCGGCAACTTCCTCGGCGATCTCGGCCTGATGAAGGACGTCAACGGCGACCGCCTCCCCGATCTCATCCTGCCCGCGCGCGAGGGGCTCGCCGTCTATCTCGGCCGGCCGGAGGGGAAGGGGCTGGCGCGCAACGCCGCCTCGCGCCTGCCCGTGCCGGGGGAGGCCTTCCGCTCGGCGGACGACCTCGAGCACCGCTATCCGCTGCCGCAGGTCCAGGACGTCACCGGCGACGGCCGGCCGGACCTGATCTTCCGCGATCCGGTGAAGCGCTGGCGCTCGGTCTGGGTGGCGCGCAACGCCGGCCAGGGGCGCTTCCAGGCGGCGACGGAGATCGTCCTCGGCACCGGCGATCCCAAAGCGCCCAATCCCGTCTGGCTGGGGGACCTCGAGGGGGACGGCCGGGCCGAGGTGGTCTTCCGCCAGAGTCTGGACGATCCCAAGCGCGGCGGCCTCCGCAAGGAGATGGCGAAGGTCCGCGAGCCGCACGGCCGGCTGACCTTCCGCCGGCTCTCGAAGGACCTCGCGCCGGAGAAGGCCGCCTACCGCACCTTCGACATCACCGGCTGGGGGCTGGAGGGGATCGAGGCCGAGGACACCGAGATCGAGCTGCCGGGCGGTTTCCAGGACATCAACGGCGACGGCCGGCCGGACCTCGTCACCGTCACCATGGACCTCGGCGTGACCAAGCTGCTGGGGAGCCTCGCCACCAAGCGCCTCAACGTCGGGCTCGACTTCCACGTCTGGTGCCAGGAGAAGAACGGCGCCTTCCGCGCGATCAAGGGGCTCGACCTCTCCGGCACCTTCCGCCTCGATCTCAACAACCTGCGGGTGAGCCAGCTCTCCCTCTTCTCGGGGGACTACGACGGCGACGGCCGCGCCGACTTCGTCCAGATCGGCCGCGGCAAACGGGTGACGATCCACCGCGGCCGGCCGGACTGCTCCTTCCCGGCCAACCCCGACATGGCCTTCGACCTCCGCGAGGAGCCGCGCGACCTCTCGCTGGTCCGCATCCGCGACCTCGACGGCGACGGCCGTTCGGACCTCTTCATCATCAATCCCCAACGGGCGCCGGAGGAGGGGTTCGTGCCGCCGGTGCGGCTGGATCTTTATTTGAGTGGGGGAGCGCGATGAGAGGTGGCGTTGCGGCGCCGGAGAGCCGCGTAGGGTGCGCTGTGCGCACCTTCAAGGTTTTGGTGCGCACAGCGCACCTACGTTCCTCCCTTCTCCTCTCTTTTCCCGCCTCCGCCCAGCCCGCCAACGTCCGCACGGCCCGCGCCGGAGCCTTCGAGTCCGCCACCGTCTCCCTGCCGGGCTTCCTGGTCGATGCCGCCGGCGTGACCGGCCCCGGCGGACGGCCGGGAGTCGCCCTCCTGATCTCCGGCCAGAAGGACCGCAAGGGGCCCAAGACGCTGCTGTTCTTCGATCCGCAACGGCGCACCCTGGAGACTCTCGCCGCCCGTCTGCACGAGGAGGTGAACGCCGTCACCGGCTTCGACCTCGACGCCAGCGGCGCCCTGACGCCCATCGCCGGCATGCCGGGAGTGCTGTTTACAGGCCGGGTGGCCACAAGCTGCTGGAGTCGAAGGCGATCGATCTGCGCTCGGTGACCGGTAGCGGACCGGGCCGGCCGTGGATCCCGGTCGCCCATACGGGCCTGCTGGAGCTGCTGACCCCCGGGCGGGGGGAGCGCTCGCCCGCGGTGCCTCGTTCCCCCTGCCGGTCCGCGCCGAGCGGCTGCGCTGGGGTGTGCGCCTGTCGAGCCCGCCGGTGACCCTGCTGCCGGGCGATCCCCCCCTGTTCGTCGCCGGTCCCCAGGCGGAGGGGCGGCGGCGCCTGAAGACGGTCCTGCTGCCGGCCGACGGCTCCGCCCCTTTCGAGTCCTGGTCCCTGCTGCCGGGGGAGGAGCGGCTGGTCACCTTCGACCGCGGCTATCTCCGCCTGGACGGCGCCCCGGCCCTGGCCGCGACGACGTTCGAGAAGATCGGCGTCTTCGCCAAGAAGCGCCTCCGCCTCTTCCTGCTGGGCCGCGACCGCTCGCGCAAGGGGAGCGCTCCCAGCCTCGCCGTCGAGACCGACTGCCCGCTCTGGTTCCGCCTCGACTCCCTGGCCGCGGACGCCGACGGCGACGGCCGGCAGGACCTCGTCCTCGCCCATCCCGGGGGGCTGCGGGGGAAGGAGCTGCTGGTCTCCGCCTACCGGAGCCTGGGAGGCGGGAAGTTCGACAAGGACCCCCGTCGCTGGAAGCTGAACGAGCAGGCCACCGACTGGCTCTACGGCCCGGACCTCACCGGCGACGGCACGCCGGACCTCCTCGCCTACGTCGGCGACCATCTCTTCCTCTATCCGGGGGACCCGAAGGGAGCGCGCCCGCTGGCCGGACGGCCGCTCTGGTCCTTCCCGGTGCCGGGCGCGCCGAAGAAGAATCAGCAGGACGAAGACGACGAGGCTCCCGACGGCGAGGCCCTGAGGGATCGCGACCTGCGGGTGCTGGAGCTGCCGGGGGAGGCCGGATCGCCCTCGCCGGGGCGCTCAGAAGGACGGCAAGACGGTGCTCACCTTCGTCGAGCGGCGGTGAGACCAGGACAGCCCTCGTTCATCGCCCGAACGGTTTTTTTGGCTGGACGGCGTCTCAATTTACTTGGACAGCCGCGTTTTTGGTTCGACGGCCATGTTTTTGGCTGGACGGGCTCTTCATTTCGCTGGACGGATGGCCGTCTTTCTTCCCGCGCCGCCGTCTTTCCATCCACGCCGCCGTCTTCGCAAGACGGTGGGCCGTCCCGCGATTTCAGCCGCTGTCTTCGTTCCGAAAGAACCGTCTTTCTTCGCGCGGGCTCATCCTGGCCTGACGGACGTCAGGGATTCTGCCGGCGGCGGAAGCAGCTCAGGACGTGGTCGTCCACCATGCCGGTGGCCTGCATGAAGGCGTAGCAGACGGTGGGGCCGACGAAACCGAAGCCGCGGCGCTTGAGCTCCTTGCTCATCGCCTTGGATTCGGCCGTCTCGGGAGGGATCTCCTTGAGGCTCTTCCAATGGTTGATCTTGGGCTCGCCGCCCACGAACTGCCAGAGGAAGGGGGAGAGGCCGCCGGCCTCCCCGGCGACCGCCAGGGTGGCCCGGGCGTTCTTGATCGTGGACTCGATCTTGGCGCGGTTGCGGATGATCCCGGCGTCCACCATCAGCCGCTCGACGTCCTTCTCCCCGAAGCGTGCGATCCGCTCCGCATCGAACCCCTCGAACGCCCGGCGATACCCCTCGCGCCGCTTGAGGATCGTGATCCACGACAGCCCCGCCTGCGCCCCCTCCAGGGTCAGCATCTCGAACAGATGGCGGTCGTCCCGCACCGGCCGCCCCCACTCCTCGTCGTGGTAGGCGATGTAGAGGGGATCGGAGGTGGCCCAGCCGCAGCGGGGGAGGTCAGGGGTGGTCATGAGGAGGCGGTATATCACGCCCTCACCTTGGTCGAGCGGCGGTAGCGCCCCTCTGCCGGCGGAAACAGCTCAGGACTTGGTTGCACGGGCGTTCTTGACCGTGGACTCGATCTTGGCGCGGTTGCGGATGATCCCGGCGTCCGCCATCAGCCGCTCGACGTCCTTCTCCCCATAGCGGGCGATCCGCTCCGCATCGAACCCCTTGAACGCCCGGCGATACCCCCTCGCGCCGCTTGAGGATCGTGATCCACGACAGCCCCGCCTGCGCCCCCTCCAGGGGGCTGGAGGCACCCGGCCCGGCATCTCCTCCCCGCTGGGCGGGCCCGCTCAGGGAAGGCCGATTACCATTACATTCCTGTAGGAAGCGGCAAGCCGGCCGAGATCCTCGGTGTCGACCGTCAGGGCGAGGCCGCCGCCGAGTTCGACCGCTATCGCGATGACATGGGCGTCGGCCAGATGCTCCGAGCCCGCCCCGGCAGCAGCCAGGACGCCTCCTACGATCCTGGCCAGCGGGCGATCCGTGTCGCGCACCCGGATCCCCGTCTCGCGAGACAGGCATGCGTCCACCAATGGGTTGTGCCGAGGACCACGATAGAGCTCTGCAAGGATCACGCTCGGGACCACGACCTCCCGGTGGAGGCGTGCCGCCGCGCGCAACGCAGCGCGAACCTCCAGGCTGCGGTGCCCGGGCCGCCCGGCCAGAGCCGTCAAGGCTTCAGCATCAAGCACGACGCAAGGGCTCATCTGAGGAGTCCGAGGTACTTTTCGACCAGAGCCTCGTCCACCGGCCCATGCTCCGCGTCAAGCTGGTCGAGAAACTCAACGAGCAGCCGGTGGCGGCGACGGCGCTCGAGCTCCGCGCGGACGGCTACGTTGACTTGGGCCGAGAGACCCTGATCCTCCCGCTCGAGCTCCTCAACCAAGTCCTCGTCGAGGGATACGGATATCTTGCGTTTGGCTAGAGTCATACTCGAAGCGTACCAGAGTAGGAACAGGATCGACAACGAACTCCGACGTGGTTCTCTGAGATGGCCGAGTTCCGGTACCTCCTCGACACCAACATCCTGTCGGACCTTCTCCGGAATCCTGGTGGCCGTGCGGTCCAGAGAGCCGCGCTCGTGGGAGAGGCCACGATCTGCACGAGCATAGTCGTCGCCTGTGAGCTTCGGTATGGCGCTGCTAAGAAGGGCTCCGCCCTGCGCTCGGAGCGTGTCGAGAGCCTTGTGGAAAGTCTGGAGGTCCTCCCCCTGGACAAGGAATCTGATCGCCGGTACGCCGAGATTCGTCTCCATCTCGACCAGGGGGGAAGGCTAATCGGCCCAAACGATCTGTTGATTGCTGCTCACGCGCTGGCGCTGGACTTGATTCTGGTGACCGCCAACGGGGAGGAGTTCGCTCGCGTGCCGGGCCTCCGGATCGAAAATTGGCTGGACTCCTGAGCGGTCCAGCCGCGCCAGGGGAGACGAAAACCCCCCTTCCTTCGTATGCTCATTGCCATGAGCGATCAACTCCGTGATCCCGAGCTGGACCAGCTCGTCCGCTCGCTGAACCAGCAGAGCCCTGCCCGCGAGACGGACCTCGCCTTCGCTGCCGAAACCTCCGAGCCCGCCGGCCCCCTGACCCTGCGCTCCCTCGCCCAGGCGGAGGTGGCGGAAGGGGAGCCGCTCGACCGCTTTCTGACCGAGCTCATCCAGCAGAAGGCGAGCGATCTGCTGCTGATCGCCGGCCTGCCGCCGATCTTCCGGGTCAACGGCCGGCTGCTGCGGATGGAGGAGCGGGGCCCCCTCGAAGGGGACGAGATCAAGCGGATGTTCCAGCCCCATCTCGGCGCCAAGGAGCGCCAGGAGCTCGAGGAGCGCGGCTCGACCGACTTCAGCCTGCGCATCGCCCGCGGCCGCGTCCTCGACGAGGGGATCGGCTCGGCCTGGCGCTTCCGGATCAACGTCCACCGCCAGCGCGGCGAGCCGGCGGCGGCCGTGCGGGCGCTCCCCTCGGACATCCCGACCCTGGCGAGCCTCAACCTGCCGGCGATGCTCGCCGAGCTCGTCAAGCCGAGCCGCGGCCTGGTCCTCGTCTGCGGCCCCACGGGATCGGGGAAGTCCTCCACTCTCGCCGCCCTGGTGGGGGAGATCAACCGCAACCGCACCAGCCACATCATCACCATCGAGGACCCGATCGAGTACGAGCACCGCTCGATCCGCTCCGCCATCGAGCACATCGAGGTGGGGCGCGACTCCAGCTCCTTCCACGACGCGCTGCGCGCCTCGCTGCGGCAGGACCCGGACGTCATCCTGGTCGGCGAGATGCGCGATCTGGAGACGGTGGCGACCGCCCTGACCGCCGCCGAGACCGGCCACCTGGTGCTCTCGACCCTGCACACCAACGACGCGCAGCAGGCCGTGCACCGGATGGTCGACGTCTTCCCGCCGGCCCAGCAGTCGCAGATCCGCCACCAGCTCGCCCTGGCCCTGCACGCGATCGTGGTGCAGACGCTCGTCCCCCGCGCCGACGGCCGGGGGCGGGTCCCCGCGATCGAGCTGCTGCTCGCCAATTACCCCGTGCGGCACCATATTCGTAGCGACAACCTGCAGAAGCTGTACAACGAGATCACCCTCGGCAAGCGGCAGGGGATGATCTCGCTCGAGGAGTCGCTGGCGCTGCTGGTCCGGCAGGCGGCGATCGACGTCGAGGAGGGGCGGATGCGGGCGAGCCACCCCGAGGCGTTCGAGTCGTTCGTCCGCGGCTAGGCGATTTCAGATATCGTAGGAAGTCCGAAACGATGGGCGATTGGAGAAGAGGACGGATGCGACCTATCACCGCCAGTGACCTCATGAACCCGGAGGTCCTCACGGTCCGCGACGACATGACCGTACAGGATCTGGCGGCTTACCTGATCGAGAACGAGATCAGCGGCGCGCCCGTGGAGGACCCCCAGGGGCGCCTGGTCGGCGTCGTCTCCCTGGTGGACATCGCCGCCGTCGCCTCGGGCGAGGGGGACCGCCTCTCGCGCGACGGCTCGGCCTTCTTCATCGACGACGAGTGGGGGGAGGGGCCCGACGAGGAAGACGTCGAGGAGCTCCCGATCGTCCAGGACGGCCTGCGCGTCGCGGACATCATGAACCCCAAGATCTACTCGGTGAAAGAGGACGCCACCGTCTCCGAGATCGCCTCGCTGATGCTCAAGGGGCACATCCACCGCCTCCTCGTCACCCGCGAGGACCGGGCGGTCGGCATCATCACCACCTCGGACCTGCTGGGCCTGCTGGTCGGGGAGGACTGAGCAAAGCAAAAGAACCTTGGCACCCGGCGTGCATAATCCGCGATCGAAGCTGTTGGACCTTTTCGATCGAGGATACGACTATGGCGCTCTCGCTCAAGCCGGAGCATTTGAAACGCTATGCGGACATCGCCCGCCTGCTGATCCAGCACGGGCGGGCGGACCTGGTCAAGGCGGTCGACGTCGACCTGCCGGACGACGAGATCGTGCAGGAGGCCGTCGGCGGCGACCCGGAGAAGCTCGCCGGCGACCTCGAGTCGCTCGGGCCGACCTTCATCAAGCTCGGCCAGCTCCTCTCCACCCGCTCCGACCTCCTGCCCGAGCCCTACCTGACCGCGCTGGCGCGCCTGCAGGACCGCGTCGAGCCGTTCCCCTTCGAGCAGGTCGAGGAGATCGTCTCGACCGAGCTCGGGGTGCGGATCTCCAAGGCGTTCTCCGATTTCGACCCGCGCCCGCTCGCCGCCGCCTCGCTGGGGCAGGTCCACCGGGCGGCGCTGCGCGACGGCCGGCCGGTCGCCGTCAAGGTGCAGCGCCCCGGCATCCGGCAGGTGATCCTGGAGGACCTCGACGCCTTCGCCCAGATCGCCGCGATGGTCGACAAGCACACCGAGGTCGGCCGGCGCTTCGCCTTCCAGGACATGCTCGAGGAGTTCCGCAAGACCCTGCTGCGCGAGCTCGACTACCGGCGCGAGGCCCTGAACCTCGTCACCCTCGCCAACAACCTGCGGGAGTACCAGCGACTGTTCATCCCGCGGCCGGTCGACGACTACACGACCTCGCGGGTGCTGACCATGGACTTCGTCAAGGGGACGAAGATCACCGATCTCTCCCCGCTGGCCCGCATCGACCTCGACAACCAGGCGCTGGCCGCGGACCTCTGCAAGGCCTACCTCGACCAGATCCTGATCGACGGCTTCTTCCACGCCGATCCGCATCCGGGGAACCTGCTGATCGCCGAGGACGGCCGGCTCGCCCTGCTCGACCTCGGCATGGTGGCGCGGATCGATCCGGCGATGCAGGAGCAGCTCCTCAAGCTGATCCTCGCCGTCACCTCCGGCCAGGGGCAGGAGGCCGCCCAGGTCACTCTCCAGATCGGCACGCCGCTGGAGACCCGGGACGAGGCCCGCTACCGGCGCGAGGTGGCCGATCTGGTGGGGAGCTATCAGAACGTCGTGGGCCAGCAGATGCAGGTCGGCCGCGCCGTGATCAACCTCGCCCGCCTGGCGGCCGAGAACGGCATCCGTCCCGCCCCGGAGCTGACCATGATGGGACGGGCGCTCCTGCAGCTCGACGAGACCGCGCGCGCCCTCGACGCCGATTTCGATCCCAACCAGATCGTGCGGCAGCACAGCGACTCGATCATGCGCCGCCACATGCTGAAGAAGCTCTCGCCGGCCAACGTCTTCGCCTCGGCGCTGGAGATGCAGGACTTCGTGCAGCACCTGCCCGGCCGGCTCAACTCCGTGCTGGACAACCTGGCCGCCAACAAGGTGCAGATCAAGGTCGACGCCTTCGACGAGACCCGGCTGATGGACAACCTGCAGAAGATCGCCAACCGCATCGCGCTCGGCCTGGTGCTGGCGGCGCTGATCGTGGGCGCGGCGCTGATGATGCAGGTGAACACCCGCTTCCGCATCTTCGGCTATCCCGGGCCTCGCCATGCTGCTCTTCCTGCTGGCGGCGGCCTGCGGGTTCGCCCTGATCCTCACCGTCTTCCTCAACGACGACTGGCGGGTCTGGCGCAAGATGCAGCGCTGAAGAAGGAGACCCATGCAGAGATTCCGCAGGCTGCCGCTGATCGCCGTCCTCGTGCTGGCGGCGCTCGCGCTGGTCCAGGGGGAGGCCTCGTCGCGGTCGCGGCGATCGGGGAGGCTGGATGACGCTGGGACCAGGGAAGAACTGGAGCCGGACCTCGCCGCCGGTCAACCTGACCCACATCTTCGAGGGGGAGATCAACCGGCGCGGCAAGCCGGTGGGCTTCCATTCGCGGCCGGGCGGCCAGGACCCCGAGAACGCCCGCGTGACGCGGATCGTCGAGCGCCCCAACCGCGCCGGGGTCTACACGGCCGAGGTCGAGATCCGCTCGAATTCCGGCTGGCTCGCCAAGCGCTCGACGCTCTATCCGGACCGCATGGACCGGGAGGCGGTGATCCGGGCGGTCCTCAACGCCTTCCGTAACCGCGACGGGAAACGGCGAGAAGTTCCGCGGCCCTTCCGGCCAGGGCTTCACCATCGAGGGGTACTTCCAGGGGGGCCGGATCAACACGGCCTATCCCATCTACACCCGGGGGGACCGGCCATGAAGCTCGAGTTCTACCGGGATTCCGCCGGCGACCCCCGCGCCCGCGGCAGGGGGCATGGCCGGCTGGTCGGCCGGTTTCCTGGAGAGCGATCTCCAGGACAGCCCGGCCGCCGCGCGCGAGGTGCTGCGCGCCCTCGACGCAGTCGAGTCCGGCCGCGAGCCCTCCTGGGAGCGCACCGGCAACGCCTACACCCTCACCCTCTCGCCCAAGGGGGCCACGATCCAGGACGAGAACGCGGAGGATTCCAAACCGCTACCGCCTGCCGCTGGCGGCGCTCCGCGAGGCGGTTACGGGCTGGGTCTCCTTTCTGGAAGAGGGAACACGGACTGACAAGGACTGACACGGACTAACAAGGACAGACCCCTCGTCCCTGTTCGTCCATGTAAGTCCGTGTTCGTCCGTGTCTTCTTCTTTCTTTCCTTCTCAGCTCGTCTGCAAAATCGGGAAATCAAAGCTCGGCAGACCCCCGGGGCCGGTCATCAGGCTGAGCAGGACGCTCTCGAGCTCGCGCAGGCTCGGGGTCTCCATCAGCACCTGGCGCTCGGCGGGGGAGAGGGGGATGGCGTGGGCGATGGCGGTGACGATCTCCGTGCCCGCCATGTTCTCCATGATCGAGAGGTCCATCTCCGAATCGTTGGCCTCGACGCGCTGGCGCACCAGGTCGCGCAGGACGGGGAACTCGAGCTCGTCCTCCACCTGATCGGGATCGTCGAGGAACTCGCCGTAGCTCACCACCACGCGGCGGTACCCGCGGTCGCAGGGGGCCTCGCCGATCACGCGGAAGCGGATCACGCCGCCGGCGAGCACGAGGTAGCGGTCCTCCTCGGGCTCGTGGAGCTCGCCGATATAGCCCAGGCAGCCGACCTGGTAGACCGGCGGCCGCCCCTCCAGGCCGCGGGCGGCGGGGGAGTCGTCCTCCAGCGGCTGCACGATGGCGACATAGCGGTCCGCCGCCATGGCGTCGTCCACGAGGTTGCGCTCACCGGGCTCGGCGGCGGCGAAAGGGACGACGGTGCCGGGCAGCAGCAGCGGCTGGTCCAGAGGGAACAGGGGGAGGGTGGTCGGCAGCTCTTCGGGTTTCACGTGCCCCTATGATCACAGACCCGCCGCCCGACCGCAACGTCTTCAGTTCACCCGCGAGGACGGCGGCGAGGTGTCCGGGGTCGTCGTCAGGTAGTTGAGCGAGAGGAGCTGGGCGAGGGTGTCGATCAGGTCCTGGAAGCCCCGCGCCTCGAGCAGGGCCTGCCGCTCGGCGGGGGAGAAGGGGGCGGTCTGCGCCATGAACAGGACGACCTGCCGGGGGGACATCGTCTCCAGCACGCCGGCGGAGCCGAACTGCCGGCGGCCGAACTCGACGATGCGGTCCTTGAACACCTCCAGCTTCCACCCCTCGGGCTCCGGTCCGCCGCCGGCGAGATCGGCGGCGAACTCCCCATACTCGACCGCCGCCCGCGGCACGTCCCCTGCCGGCGGCAGCTCCTCGCGGACGCGGAAGCGGACGAGCCCTTCCAGCCGGACCTGGAGCCCGTCCGCCGACCGCCCCTCCTCATGGATGCGGGCGAGGCAGCCGACGGGGTAGTAGCCCGACGGGCTCCCCCCCTCCTCCTCTCCGCAGGCCTGGACGACGCCGACATAGCCGCCCGCCGCCATCGCGGCCGCGAGCACGCCGAGGTCGTGAGCATCGGTGACCGTGACCGGGAGCATCGTCTCCGGCAGCAGCAGCCAAGGCACGAGCGGCAGCAGGTGAAGGGTGGCGGGGAGGTCGGCGAGCCGGAGGTCGGAGTTCATGGGAAGCGATGATATCAGCCCTGGAAGCAGCGACGCGGTTTCCGGGTTGGGTGACAGCCTTGGTGACCCTTCCTTACAGCTCCGGCTCCACCCCCGTGATCCGCCGGAACGCCTCCACGTACCGCTCGAGCGTCCCGCGCACCACGTCGGCGGGGAGCTCCGGCGGCGGGGACTCCTTGTCCCAGCCGGACTCGTCGAGCCAGTTGCGGACGAACTGCTTGTCGAACGAGACGGGCTCCTCGCCGGGCAGCCAGTGGGCGATGTCCCAGTAGCGGGAGGAGTCGGGGGTGAGGACCTCGTCGATCAGCAGCAATTCACCGTGTTTCTTTCCGACACGCGTGGCCGAACTCGAACTTGGTGTCGGCGAGGATCAGGTTGCGGGCGGTCGGCGTGCTCCGCTCCCGCCTGATAGAGCGCGAGGGTGAGGTCGCGCAGGACGGCGGCGAGCTCCGGCCCCAGGCCGCGCTCGACGGCGGCGAGGTCGACGTTCTCGTCGTGCCCCTCCTCGGCCTTGGTCGCCGGGGTGAACACCGGCGCGGGGAGCTGGCTCGCCCGCTGGAGGCCCGGAGGGAGGGGGATGCCGCAGACGGTGCCCGTCTGCGCGTACTCCCGGTAGCCGCTGCCGGCGAGGAAGCCGCGGGCCACGCACTCGAAGGGGATCACCCGCGCCTTGCGCGCCAGCACGGACCTCCCCCGCAGCCGGTCGCGGTAGGGTCGCAGCGCGGCGGGGAAGTCCGCCGGATCGGTCGCCAGCAGGTGGTTGGGGACGATCGCCGACAGCCGCTGGAACCAGAAGTTCGAGAGCTGATTGAGGATCTTCCCCTTGCCCGGGATGCCCGGCCGCAGCACGTGGTCGTAGGCCGACAGCCGGTCGCTGGCCACGATCAGCAGCGCGTCGCCGAGATCGTAGACGTCCCTCACCTTGCCCCGGCGCGGCGGCGGCAGCCCGGGGATCTCGCTCTGCCAGAGGACTTCCATGGCCTCGCGTCTTATCACAGCTCAGCCGTGGCTCGACCAGCTCTCGATGCTTTCGAGGATGCTGGTCGATTCACGGTTGACGGCGGCGAGCAGCGGCTCGCTGGGGATCTCCTTCAGCTCCTCGGGGGGGATCGCCGCGGCGTCCACGATCTCGTAGACGGAAAGCTGGTCGAGGCCCTTGAGGTGCGCGATGCCGAGCTTGCGGAAGCCGACCGCCAGGCGCTCGCCGGAATCCTCGAACCTGCAGACGATGTAGGCGCGGTCCCCCTCGCTGCCGCGGAAGAGGCGGATGCCGGCGGTCTCCTGGTCGAGCTGGGTGAGGAAGGGGCCGGTGGCCACCATGCCGTTGTTGTGCAGGGTGCCGTTGCGGTTGATGTAGGCGTAGAAGGTCCGCGCCTCCTCCTTCTTGTCCACCACGTCGACGTTCTTGTGCGCCAGCGGGGCGAAGAAGCGGTGCACGGTCGCCTCCGGATACCCCTGGTTGATCAGCATGGTCTTCACCTCGTCGATCTCCTGGGTCGCCTTGCCGGTGGTCAGGCGGGAGAGCTCGACGAGGCCGGGGCCGAAGAACTCGTAGCGCTCCCCCTCCCCGCCGGCCTGGCCGCCCATCGGGATCAGGCGGTAGGGGCCGAAGTTGAGGGCGATGCGCATGCCGCGGTCGAACGGCAGCCCCTCGCGCACCGCCTCCACGTAGTAGCGCTGGAGCTGGATCGAGCAGAGCAGCAGGTTGGTGGCCTCGCGGCTGGAGTAGAAGGCGCCGTCGCCGAGATACTTCTCGAGCTTGGCGCGGTGCGACAGCGCCAGGCGGTTGATCCGCCGCTGAAAGCGGAACATGGTGAGGAAGGCGCCTTCCTGGCTCGCGTTGCCGGCGCGGTGGAGCACCGACAGCGTCGCCGAGAAGTCGCTGATGTCGTAGATCATCCCGTAGCGCTCGACCAGCGGGTCGACCACCCAGGGCGCCATGAAGTCGAGCGGCCGGGTGGCGGCGGAGAAGCGCACCTCGCCGCCGGCGGCCGCCGCGCGGTTGGGAGGGAGCTCGCGGCCCAGCATGACGCCGTCCTTGACCTCGACCGGCACGATCATGCGCCGCAGGGAGTGCACCAGCTCGAACTCCTTGAGCTTGACCAGCAGGCTCTCCCAGACCGCGACCAGAGGCGGCGGCAGCAGCCGCGCGGGGTCGTAGGCCTTCAGGGTCGCCAGATAGGACAGGTAGCCGGGGCGCGTGAGCAGGTCGCGGGAGTCGTTGCGCGGGTCGGCCTTGAGCAGGTGGCGGACGGCGGCGCGCAGACCGGGGTCGGTGGCGAGCTGCTCGAAGTGCCAGCGCGCCAGCTCGTCGAGACGCTTGCGCAGATCGCGGCCGTCGATGCCCAGCGAGCCCGCGAAGTAGCTGGTGAGCTCGCCGAGATCGCGGCCGATGTAGTCCTCGGTGAACAGCAGGACGTTGTCGCGCATGTGGGTCAGCAGGCGGGGGAAGAGCTCCTCCTCGACCTCCTCGGTGGCGAGGGCGAGCCGCTGCATGAGGTCGAAGGTCGCCGACAGCACGCGGTCGAGGAAGCGGTCGAGGATGCGGTATTTGATGGCGTCGCCGTGACGGCGGCCAATCTCGCTGTCCCGCCTGAGGATACGTTTCGGCACATCTTTGAGGAGACGCGCCACGTCGAGGGAATGCTGGAGCCAGAAGACGGCCGGATACTGCCGGCCGTAGCTGGAGATGGTGGCGTTCTCGAGCGCGCGGCAGAGCAGGGTCGAGTAGCGCTCCCAGCCCTGGGTATGGCCCTTGACGTCGTGCCCGGCGCGGCGCAGCCCGGCCACCTGCACGGCCTCCTCGGCCTCGATGTGCTCGCGCAGGGCGGCGCGCAGGTCGAGCAGGCCGGAGGAGAGCAGGACCGGGAAGCCCTGGAACGGCGTGGCGCTCTCGTCCTCCAGGAAGATCGGGCGCGGCGTCGGCAGCACCCGCAGGAGATCGGGCATCAGCCGCCGCCCCTCCTCCGGATCGGAAGAGAGGAAGTTGAACGGCCCTTGCAGCATCTGAAGAAAAGACGTCGGGTTCATGCTCGCGCCTATCGGACGGCGTTGTTTTCAACTGGAAAAGGAGCGATTACGTATACCATACGGCTGGCGAAGGGGGCCATGGGAATCACCGCGATGCCGGCGCACATCCGCCGGGAAGGCATTCCTTTGCCTCCCCCGGCGGGCCGTCTGTGGCCGTCCTGGTAAGATCGAACACTGTCGAACTGGAGTTGAGGAGAGTAGCTCATGGGGGAACTCGGATCGATTCACATCGTCCCGGCAGGCAGGCCGGAGGCCGATCTGCTGGTGGTGGGTTGTTTCGAGGGAGACCCCCCCCAGGTGGACGGCATGGAGGAGGGGATCCGGCGGGCGGTCGAACGCCTGGCCGGGCGTCCCGGATGGAAGGGCAAGGAGGATCAGTCGGCGCAGACCGACGCGGGCGCCGGCGGCCCGGTGGTCTCCCTCTGCAGCCTCGGCTGCCGCCAGGATCTCACCGCCACCAAGCTCTCCCGCTGGCTCTTCAGGGTCGCCGAGGACGCCCGCAAGGCCGGGGCGCGGCGGCTGACCGTGGCCCTGCCGGCCCATGCCGAGACCTCCGGCCTGGCGGCCGCCCGCCGCATCCTGCGCGTCCTGGCGCTCTCCAGCTACCGGTTCGACCGCTTCCTGAGCGATGCCGAGAAGGCCGGCCGGATCGAGCGGTTCGCCGTGGTGCCGCCGGCGGGCGAGGAGGCGGCCTTCCGTGAGGCCCTGCCCGGCGTCGAGGCGGTGACCGGGCGCCATCGCCTTCGCCCGCGACCTCGCCAACTCGCCGGCCAACGAGGCCACCCCTGCCTGGATGGAGGAGCGCGCCCGCGAGCTCGCCGCCGGCCGCGGCTCTCGACATCACCGTGCTGGGCGCCGGCGAGCTGCGCGCCCGCGGCATGGGCGGCCTGCTGGCCGTCGGCGCCGGCTCCGCCCACGAGCCGCGCATGGTGCGCCTGCAATGGGGGGACCGCGGCCCCCGCATCGCCCTGGTCGGCAAGGGGGTGACCTTCGACAGCGGCGGCATCTCGATCAAGCCGGCGGCCGACATGGAGGACATGAAGTACGACAAGAGCGGCGCCTGCGACGTGCTGGCCATCGCCCGCGCGGTGGCCGACCTCGAGCTGCCGGTGCGCCTGTCGGTCTACGCCCCCCTCGCCGAGAACATGCTGAGCGGCAGCGCCTACCGGCCGAGCGACATCGTGCGCTGCTACAACGGCAAGACGGTGGAGATCACCAACACCGACGCCGAGGGGCGGATGATCCTCGCCGACGCCCTCGCCTGGGCCGCCGAGGAGGGGCCGGAGGCGATCCTGGAGCTCTCGACCCTGACCGGCGGCGTCATCATCGCGCTGGGCTACCAGGCGGCGGGCCTCTACACCCCCGACGACGGGCTGGCCGGCGAGCTGGCCGCCGCCGCCGAGGAGGCGGGCGAGCGCGTCTGGCGCCTCCCCCTCTACCCCGAGTACCTGGAGGAGATGAAGGGCTCGCACGCCGATCTCCGCAACTCCGCCGGCCGCGCCGGCAGCGCCAACACCGCGGCGGCCTTCCTGTCGCAGTTCGTCGGCGACGTGAAGCGCTGGGCGCACCTCGACATCGCCGGCGTCTCCAACGTCAAGTCCGATCACGGCGGCTCCTGCGCCGGCGCCACCGGCTTCGGCATCGCCCTGGCGGTGAACTGGCTCCGCCACCTCGCCGGGTAAGCTCTTCCGACGGCCCGTGCACTTGACCCCACTCCTCGAAATCCGCGATCTCGAGATCTCGTTTCCAGCCCCCGGGGGCTGGGCCCCCGTGGTGCGCGGCGCCTCGCTGACGGTCGGCCGCGGCGAGATGGTCGGGCTGGTGGGGGAGTCGGGCTCGGGCAAGACCCTCACCGCGCTCGCCGTGCTCGGCCTGGTGCCGCCGCCCGGCCGGGTGACGCGAGGGAGCATCCTGCTCGACGGCACCGGCGGCGGCGCACGGACCTGCTGACGCTCGGCGCCCGCGAGCTGCGGGCGGTGCGCGGCGCCCGCGTCGCCATGGTCTTCCAGGAGCCGGCGACGGCGTTCAACCCGGTCTACTCGATCGGTTTCCAGATCGCCGAGGCGGTGCGGGCCCACCGGCGCGCCTCGCGGCGGGAGGCCGAGGACGAAGCCGTGCGGCTGCTCGACCGGGTGGCGCTCGCCGACGCCCGGCGGCGCCTGGACGACTATCCCCATCAGCTCTCGGGCGGCCAGCGCCAGCGCGCGATGATCGCCATGGCGCTCGCCGGCCGGCCGGACCTGCTGCTGGCCGACGAGCCGACGACGGCGCTCGACGTGACGCTGCAGGCGCAGATCCTGGAGCTGCTCGACGAGCTGCGGCGCGACCTCGGGCTCTCGGTGCTGCTGATCACCCACGATCTGGGGGTGGTGGCCGAGACCTGCGACCGCGTGGTGGTGATGCAGGACGGCCGGGTGGTGGAGACGGCGGCGGTGGCCGAGCTGTTCCGCGCTCCGGCCCACCCCTACACCCGCGAGCTGCTGGCGGCGCTGCCGCGGCTCGGCGCCGGCGAGGAGGCGTGGTGATCCCGCCACCCGATGAGACGGCGACGGCGGCGCTGCTCAGCGTCGAGGGCCTGCGCAAGGAGTACCCGGTGCGGCGCGGCCTGCTGCGGCGCCGGCGGGGCACCGTGCACGCGCTGGCCGGCGTCGACCTGCGGGTGCGGCGCGGCGAATGCCTGGCGCTGGTGGGGGAGTCGGGGAGCGGCAAGACGACGCTCGGCCGCTGCGCCCTGCGCCTGATCGAGCCGACGGCCGGCCGGGTGAGCTTCGACGGCGAGGACCTGCTCGCCCTCGAGGGGGGAGCGCTGCGCGCCCGCCGCCGCCGCTTCCAGATGGTGTTCCAGGACCCCTACGGTTCCCTCGACCCGCGGCAGCGGGTGGGATCGATCGTGGCCGAGCCGCTCGGCATCCACACCGGCCTCGACCGCGCCGGCCGCGAGCGGCGGGCGGCGGAGCTGCTGGCCGCCGTCGGGCTCGCGCCGGCGCTCGCCGGCCGCTTCCCGCACGAGCTGTCGGGCGGGCAGCGGCAGCGGGTGGGGATCGCGCGGGCGCTGGCGCCGGAGCCCGACCTGCTGGTGGCCGACGAGCCGGTGTCGTCGCTCGACGTCTCGGTGCGCGGCCAGATCCTCGACCTGCTGAGCGGGCTGCGCGAGCGTCTTGGGCTTACCATGCTGCTGATCGCGCACGACATGGCGGCGGTCGAGCGGCTGGCGGACCGGGTGGCGGTGATGTACCTCGGGCGGATCGTGGAGCTGGCCCCGGCGCGCGAGCTGCTGGCGCGGCCGCTCCATCCGTATACGGCGAGCCTGCTGTCGGCGGTGCCGGTGGCGGCGCCGCGCGGGCGGCGGCGGCGCGTCGTGCTGCCGGGGGAGCCGCCGAGCCCGCTCAGCGTCCCCGCGGGGTGCCCGTTCCACCCGCGCTGCCCGAGCGCCCGGCCGCGCTGCGCCGCCGAGCGGCCGCCGCTGGCGGCGCCCGGGGGCCGGCCGAAGGCATCGGGGGGAATGGGGGCGCGCGGTGGCGTGCTTTTATCCCGGAGAGCTTCCCATGCCGGGGAGTAAGAAGGATACAGTTGCTTCGTAAGAGGCCTTGGAGAACTTTTGAGCGGTCGGCGCGTACATCTCGGCGTGGGACCGCCGCGCCAGGGTATATCGATCACCAGGTTGAGGGGTCTATTTTCAGGGGTCTGATCCAAATGAATACAACGTTCTCGCGAACCGTTTCATGGCACCGCCGGGGGGCTCTCCTGCTCGCCGGGTTCCTTCTCGCCGCGGCATCGGTGACCGGCGCCTCGGGGCAGACCGCCCCGATGCGCGTCGGCACCATCCTGCAGCCGCCGCCCTCGCCGGAGCCGCCGGCGCTCGACATCCGGAACAACGCCATCCAGCTCTCGGTCGACCGCGCGATCGAGATCGCGCTGCAGCGCAACCTCGCGATCGTCATCCAGCGCTACACCCGGGTCCAGCAGCGCCTCGCCATCATCGAGGCGCTCGGCCTCTACGACCTCAACGCGACCATCGACGCGATCGCCAGCAACGACAACCAGCCGGCGGCCACCCGCTTCGAAGCCTCGCAGGTCCGAAGAGCCAGGTCCTCAACTTCGGCGTCCGCCAGCGCACGCCCTCAGGGCGGCAGCCTCCGTCGGCTGGGTTGGAACAACCGGCGCTCGCAGAGCGACAGCCCGCAGGCGACCTCCCCTCCTCCTACACCTCGGGCCTGAGCTTCGCCTATCACCCAGCCGCTGCTGCGCAACTACGGCCGCTACGCCAACGAGCGCAGCATCATGGTCGCGCAGATCAACAGCCAGCTCAGCCGCCAGGACTTCGAGCTGCAGGTGACCACGATCACCCAGCAGGTGGTGAACGCCTACTGGAACCTGGTCAACGCCCGCGAGCAGCTCGGCGTCGCCCAGCAGAGCCTGCAGCTCGCCCGCGACCTCCACGCGCGCAACAAGATCCAGGTCGAGGTGGGCACCCTGCCGCCGCTCGACCTGACGCAGAGCGACGCCGCCATCGCCACCCGCGAGGCGGGGATCATCCGCGCCACCTCCGCCGTCGGCGACGCCGAGGACGAGCTCCGGCGGCTGCTCAACCTGCCGGCCGGCCCCCTCTGGGCGACCGGGATCGTGCCGACCAGCGATCCGCAGACCACGGAGAAGGTCACCGTCAACGTCGACGAGGCGCTCCGCATCGCCATCGCCCAGCGCCCCGAGCTGCGCAGCCAGGAGATCCAGCTCGCGCAGGCCCGGCGCGACGCCGAGTACTTCCGCGGCCAGCTCAAGCCGACCCTCGACCTCAGCGTCAAGCTACGGCTACAGCGGCCTGGACACCGGCTTCAGCGGCGCCTTCAACCAGATCACCGGGCTCGACTTCCGCGGCTGGACGGCGCAGCTCAACTTCGCCTATCCGATCCAGAACCGCACCGCCCGGGCGCAGAGCGCCAGCGCCAACATCGCCGTCGACCGCCTCCAGGCGCAGTACGATCAGCAGCGGCTGGTGATCGAGACCGAGGTGCGCCGCGCCGCCCGCGCCGTCGACACGGCGTTCAAGTCGATCGAGGCCGCCCGCAGGGCGCGCGAGTTCCAGGACAAGAACCTGGACGCCGAGAAGAAGAAGTACGAGAACGGCCTGTCGACCGCGTTCCAGATCACCCAGATCCAGGATCAGTTGACCCAGGCCCGCAGCGACGAGGTCACGGCGACGGTCAACTACCGCACCGCACTCGCCGAGTACTACCGGTCGGTCGGCCGGCTGCTCGACCAGCAGGGGGTCGCCCTCGAGGATCCCGCGGAGGGGGACCTGATCTACCACCGCTTCAGCTTCAGCCGCGCGCCGCTGCCCGGGGAGGTCCGCTAGTCGGCCATGGCCGCCCTGCTGGAGGATTCCAGCTTCGGCCGGCTGATCGGCGCCCTGGTCTCGCCGGGCAAGACCTTCCAGTCGATCGCCGGGCGCCCCACCTGGGGGCGCCGCTGCTTCTCCTCCTGATCGCCGCCACCGCGGTCAGCGTGCTGACCAGCCAGCGCATGGACAAGGAAGACATGCGCCAGTCGATCAAGGAGCGGATGGAGAAGAGCCAGGGGGGGCAGGCCTCCCCGGAGCAGATCGAGCGCGGCGTGGCGATGGGGGAGAAGATCGGAGCCGTCACCCGCTGGCTGGTCCCCCTCTTCATCGTGGTGGTCTACCTGCTCGTGGCGCGCCCTCTTCTTCGCGGCGTTCCGCTTCTTCGCCGCGCAGCTCAATCTCCGTACAAGACGAGCTTCGCGGTGGCGCTGCACGCCTACATGCCCGCGCTGGTGGCGGCGCTGCTCACCCTGCCGCTGATCCTGAGCCGGCAAGAGCATCACCATGAAGGAGGCGCAGGAGGGTAGCATCCTCGCCTCCAACCTCGGCGCCTTCGCCCCGGAAAGCCATGGCCCCGCCGTGCGGGCGCTGCTGTCGAGCGTCGATTTCTTCTCGCTCTGGACCGTCTGCCTGATGATCATCGGCTACCGCCTCGCGGCGAAGGTCTCGACGCACCGCGGCGGCGGCCGTGGTGCTGGTCGCTCTGGGCCCTCTACATCGCCCTCAAGGTCGGTATGGCGGCGCTTTTCGGCAGTAGGTCAAGGGAGCCTTTCGTGAAGAAATTCGTCATCGGGCTCCTGGTCGTGATCGTCGCTCGGCGGCATCGTCTTCGCCAGCATCCGCGCCAAGGGTGGCGACGAGGGGGAGAGCGTCTACGCCGAGCCGGTGGCGCGGCGGAACCTGGCGCAGGTCGTCAAGGCGACCGGCGAGCTGCAGCCGCGCGTCCAGGTGAACATCTCCGCCCACGTCATCGGCAAGATCGAGCAGCTCTACGTGCAGGAGGGGGACCTGATCCGCAAGGGGCAGCCCTTCCTGCGCCTCGAGCAGCAGGCCTTCCTCGCCCAGCGCGACCAGTGGGCCGCCCAGTTGCGCAGCGCCCAGACGGCGGTGCGGCAGGCCGAGGTCTCCCTCGCCGACGCGCGGGTCAAGCTCGCCCGCTCCAAGATGCTGAAAGGCGAGGGGATCTCCACCCAGCAGGACCTCGAGGCGGCGCAGCTCGCCGAGACCTCCGCCCGGCTGCAGCTCGACTCGGCGCAGGACGCCGTCCGCCAGACCCGGGCCAACCTGGTCAAGGCCCAGGACGACCTCACCAAGACCACCATCTACTCCCCGCTGACCGGCCGCGTCATCGCCCTCAACGCCAAGGAGGGGGAGGTCGTCGTCTCCGGCGTCATGAACACCCCCGGTTCGATCATCGGCACGATCGCCGACCTGGCCGAGATCATGGCCGAGGTCGACGTCGACGAGACCGAGATCGTCAACGTCCGGCTCGGCCAGCAGGCCGTGCTGCGGGTCGACGCGCTGCCGGGCCGCGAGTACACCGGCAAGGTGGTCGAGGTGGGGAGCTCCGGCTACAACCGCGCCAACCAGCCGGACGTCACCTTCTTCAAGGTCAAGATCCTGCTCGACCATCCGGACGAAAACCTGCGCGCCCGGATGTCGGTGCGCGCCGAGGTGCGCACCGACTCCCACGCCGACGCGCTGACCGTGCCGATCCAGGCGGTCGTCGAGCGCGAGGGTGAAAAGGGGGAGAAGGAGCGCAAGGTCATCTTCGTCGTCGCCGGCGGCAAGGCGAGCCAGCGGCCGGTGGCGACCGGGCTTTCGGACGAGACCCACGTCGAGCTGACCTCCGGCGCCAAACCCGGCGAGCAGGTGATCACCGGCCCCTACCGCATCCTGCGCGACCTCCAGGAGGGGGACCCGGTCCAGATCAGCAAGACCTCGGAGGACGAGGACCGCAAGGATGGCAAGGTCGGGCGAGCGAGGAGAAGGACGAGGACAACTAAATGGCGCTGATCGATCTGCGCGAGATCTACAAGGTCTACGACATGGGAGCGGAGAAGGTCCACGCCCTCAACGGCGTCGACCTCGAGGTGGAGCGGGGGGAGTACGTGGCGATCATGGGCTCGTCGGGCAGCGGCAAGTCGACGCTGATGAACCTGCTCGGCTGCCTCGACACGCCGAGCTCCGGCAGCTACATCCTCAACGGCACGGCCGTCCAGGAGCTCGACGACAGCGAGCTGGCGGCCATCCGCAACAAGGAGATCGGCTTCGTCTTCCAGACCTTCAACCTGCTGGCGCGCACCGACGCCCTGCACAACGTCGAGCTGCCGCTGATCTACGCCGGCCTCTCGCGCGCCGAGCGGCGGGAACGGGCCAGCGAGGCGCTCGAGCGGGTGGGCCTCGGCTCGCGCATGAACCACCAGCCCAACGAGCTGTCCGGCGGCCAGCGCCAGCGCGTCGCCATCGCCCGCGCCCTGGTCAACGATCCGTCGATCCTGCTCGCCGACGAGCCGACCGGCAACCTCGACTCCGCCACCTCCGAGGAGATCATGCATCTCTTCGACGAGCTCCACCAGGCGGGCAACACCGTGGTGCTGGTCACCCACGAGCCGGACATCGCCGAGCACGCCTGGCGCAAGGTGATGCTGCGCGACGGCAAGGTCACCTCCGACCAGCTCACGGCGCGGGCCGAAGCCGCCGCGGCCGCCCCGGTCTCCTGAAAGGACGCCGCCGCCATGGTCTTCCTGGAAAACTTCCGCATCGCCCTCGGGGCGCTCCGCGCCAACCTGATGCGCTCGATCCTGACCACCCTCGGCATCATCATCGGCGTCGCCGCCGTGATCGGCGTGGTCTCGATCGTCCAGGGGCTCCAGTACACCATCACCCAGCAGCTCCAGGGGGTGGGCGCCACCTTCATCGCCGTCTCGGCGAAGAACGACCGCAGCAACATCCCCGGCCTCGCCGCCCGGCAGGTCAAGCTCACCTCCGAGGACGCCCAGGCGATCGAGGAGCGGGTCCCCGGCGTCAAGCTGATGTCGCCGTTCATCCTCGGCCGCGCCGCCGTCAAGTACAAGGATCGCAAGCACAACCCGTTCATGATCATCGGGGCGACCGAGAACTACCAGGACGTCACCAACCAGACCGTCGACCGCGGGCGCTTCTTCTCCCAGGTCGACCTCGACAACCACCGCAAGGTGACCGTGATCGGCCCCAAGATCGCCGACGAGCTGAACCTGGGGCCCGATCCGCTGGGCAAAGAGATCTACATCGACATCTATCCGGCGACCGTGATCGGCATCATGGAGAAGAAGGGGCAGAACCTGGGGATGGACTTCGACGACATCGTCTACGTCCCGTTCAGCTCGGCGGTCAACCTGTTCGGCCGCAACGCCGCCGACCAGGTGCAGGTCCGCCTCCAGGCGACCAGCGCCGAGAGCGTGCCGCAGGTCAAGGACGGCATCACCCGGCTGCTCCGGCAGCGCCACAAGATCCCCACCAGCGAGCCGGACGACTTCGAGATCCAGACCCAGGACGAGATCCTCAAGACGGTCAACAGCGTCCTCGGCAGCGTCACCGCCGTGGTCGGCGGCGTGGTCGGCATCGCCCTGCTGGTGGGCGGCATCGGCATCATGAACATCATGCTGGTGTCGGTGACCGAGCGCACCCGCGAGATCGGCGTCCGCAAGGCGGTCGGGGCGCGCCGCCAGGACGTCCTCGTCCAGTTCCTGATCGAGGCCGTCACCCTGTCGCTGATCGGCGGCGGCATCGGCCTCGCCCTCGGCTACGGGCTGGGAGCGGCGATCTCCAAGATGATCCCCGGCTTCCCGCCCGCCCACGTCCCCCTCTGGGCGGTCGGCCTCGCCATCGGCTTCTCGGCCGGGGTCGGCATCTTCTTCGGCATCTATCCCGCCGCCAAAGCCTCGCGGCTCGATCCCATCGAAGCCCTGCGCTACGAGTAGGGTCGCTCCTCCCCGGAAGGGGAGGTAGGAGGTCCGAGCGGAAGGCCCCCTGCCCCCCCCTGCGGGGGAGGAACCGGAACACACAGGGGTCAGTTCTGTTTGGGAGATTGGTGCCGGAGATGGGAGTCGAACCCACACGCCCTTGCGAGCGGCGGATTTTGAGTCCGCTGCGTCTGCCATTCCGCCACTCCGGCCTTGCAGAGAGGGAATCCTAGGGGGTCCCCCCCGGGGTGTCAACCGCGGATTTTTTCCGCCCGGTTTTTCGCTTTGTCACACGACGGTAACGCCCTCGTCTCCGCCCCCTGGAGTTGACGGGGAGCTTGTTCCGGTGTATAACAAGCGACGTAAGCGGAAGTCCCTCAGCGACTTACTTACCACAGCTCCATTCGTTTTGCATCAATCCAAGGGGGTCTCGACGTGACATTGAAAGTCGGTCAGAAGGTGGTTTACCCCAACCACGGCGTCAGCCTGGTCGAGAAGATCGAGCCGGGTCACATGGATGGGGTGGAGCAGCTCTACTTTCATCTCCGTCTCTTAGCCAACAACTCCAAAGTGATGGTGCCGAAGTCCAACATCGAGCTCGTGGGTCTGCGTCCGCTCTGCCACACCCGTGACGTGCGAGCGCTTTTCGACATCCTCGAAGACGGCAACATCGACACCTACAAGGATTGGAAGGGGCGGTACAAGCAGAACCTCGACAAGATGAAGACCGGACGCCTCACTGACGTGGCCGAGGTGCTCAAGAACCTGCGTCTCGTTTCACAGCGCAAGAGCCTCTCGTTCCGTGAGAAGAAGATGTACGAGCGCGCCAAGTACTTCATCGTCAGCGAAGTTGCCCACGTCAAGGGCATCATCGAGCGTGAGGCCGAGGAACTGGTCGAGCAGTCGCTCAACTCCAGCCTGGAGAAGCGGCAGCGGAAGGTAGCGAGCTGATCCAGTCTCATCGATCCAGAGGGTAGAGGAAAAGGCCGCTCTTCGGAGCGGCCTTTTTCTTTGGGGGCGTCCCTCCGACCCTGCTAGAATCTCCACCCTCATGATCCGCTCGATTGCAGGCTGGTCCATCCTCATCCTTCTGCTCCTGCCGCTCGCGGCCGGGGCCCAGGCGCCCGCCGCGCCGCCGGCCAACGCCGGTGGTGCCGCCGCCGCGCCGAGCGCCGGTTCCGCCGAGCTTCGCCTCGAGCAGCGGCTCCTCTCCCTCGACCTCGTCGCCTACAAGGAGACGCGCCAGCGCGAGGGGCTCGCCCGCCAGCGGGTGACCGACGTCCTCGGCCGGCTCGACCAGGCGCTCGCCGCCGACGCGGTCTCCCTCGGCACCCTCGAAGCGCTCCAGGCCGAGCTGGAGATCGCCCGCGGAGCGGCCCACGCCGCCGAGGACAAGCTCAACAGCCAGCTCGAACGGATGGGGGAGCGGCTGCGGCGGATCGCCCTGATGACCGAAAACGGCGCGCCCGCGAACCGGGCCGCCGACCTCCTGAGCGGGCACTGGCGGGTGAGCATCCCGTCGCAGAACCTCTCCGCCACCTTCGATCTCCGTCTCGACGGCACCCTCGTCACCGGGGTCTATCAGGTCAACGGCTCCACCGCCGGCTCGTTCCGCGGTAATCTGGCCGGCAACTTCCTGCGCATGCAGCGATTCGACGCCCGGGGCGGCTTCGACAGCACCTGGGAAGGTACGGTCGCCAACGGGCGCATCACTGGAATATGGACGGCTAATGAGCTCGTGACGGGGCAGCCCAGTCGTGGGCAATGGACCGCGGTCCGGGAAAGTGGGCAATAACTTGAACAAAGACAATCTGCTTTTCCTGCTGGGCGGCCTGGTCCTCGGCTTCATCTTCGCCTTTCTGATGTTCGAGGCCATGGCCAGCCGCCAGCCGCCGCGCCTGACCGCGGCGCTGCGGTCCCAGATCGCGATGGGCGACGAGCGGAGGGCGGCGGTGGCGCGATGGGCGCCGCCGCGGAAGCTCCCCCGGGCGCGGGGCAGGGGGGCGGCCCCGCCATGGCCGAGATCCAGCAGCTCCGCGACATCGTGGAGAAGAACCCGAACGACATCCAGGCCGTCCGCAAGCTCGCCGACCTGAACTTCGACATCCAGAACTGGCAGCGGGCGCAGGAGCTGTACAGCCATTACCTGGAGCTCAAGCCCAACGACCCCGACGTCATCACCGACCTCGGCATCACCTACCGGGGCCTGCAGCAGTACGACAAGGCGATCGACCTGTTCAATCAGGCGAAGAAGCTGGAGCCCGGCCACTGGCAGGCCTATTACAACGAGGTGGTGGTCCTCGCCTTCGACCTCAAGAAGACCGACGCAGGCCAACCAGGTCCTGGGGCAGCTCCAGCAGTTGCAGCCGGGCAATCCCGACGTGGCGAAGCTGGCGGAGGCCCTGGCCAAGCAGCGCAGCCTGACCCTGTTTTCATGACCCGTTTTTTACGTGACCAAGATCATCGGCATCATCCTCCTGCTGGTCATCCTCCGGATGGCCGTGAAGAGCTTCAGCGCCCAGCTCAAGGCGGCGGTCTTCGGTCCCCCCTCCCTCCCCAAGGCGCCGCCGCCCCCCCGCGCCGTCGCCACCGAGACCCTGGTCCCCTGCGCCGCCTGCGGCACGTACATCGTGGCCAGCCGGGGGTTCAGGAAGGGGGATGAGGTGTTCTGCTCGGAGGAGTGCCGGAGAAGGGGAGCGGGGTCAGCTGGAAGCCAGGATTGAAAGCCCGGGCTACCGACAGTCGCCCCTGATCCCACTTTCCATGCCTGACCGCCCCCTCCGCCTGGCCGACGTCGCCCTCCCGCTCCCGCTGCCGGACCCGCTCACCTACGAGATCCCGGCCGCCTGGGATCCCCAGGCCCAGCCCGGCGTGCGCGCCCGCGTGCTCATCGGGCGGCGCCGGCTGACCGGGCTGATCGTCGACGTCCATGAACGACCGCCCCGAGGGGGTGAATCTGCGGCCGCTCGTCGAGATCCTCGACCGCGAGCCCGTGGTTCCCGCGGACCTGCTCGAGCTCGCGCGCTTCACCGCCGACTACTACATGGCTCCGCTGGGCGAGGTCGTCCGCTCCATGCTGCCGTCGGACCTGCCGCCCTGGGGGGACCGCAAGGTCTGGCTGACCGACGCCGGCGCGCTCTCGCTGCCGCGCGGAGCGTCCGAGGCCGCCGTGATCGAGGCGCTGCGCGAGGGGGGGCGGATGACCGTCGCCGAGTTGCAGTCGCGGGTCGGCGCGCTGCCGGACCTCGACGCGGTGCTCGCCGCCCTGGCCGAGGGGGGGCGCGTCGGCACCGCCGAGCACCGGGCTCGTTCGGCGCGCTACATCAATGCCGTCGAGCTGGCGCCGGGGGAGGTCGCGGACCATCTCGCCAAGGCCGGGCGCTCGGTCGCCGGCCGCGAGGTGATCAACTACCTGGCCGCGCTGGGCCGGCCGGCCACCACGGCCGAGGTCACGGCGACCATCGAGTGCACGCCGGCCGTGGTGCGGCGGCTCGTCTCGCTCGGCGTGCTGCGCCAGTTCACCCAGGTCGAGCGCCTCTCCCTCGACCGCCACATGATGGGCGTGCCGGGGAAGCGCCCCGAGATTCATCTGCGCGAGGATCAGGCGTTCGCCCTCGGCCGGCTGACCGCCGTCGTCGAGGCCGGCCAGTTCGCGCCGCTCCTGCTCCAGGGGATGACCGGCTCCGGCAAGACCGAGGTCTATCTGCGGGCCGCCGAGGAGGCGCTCGCCCGCGGGCGGTCGACGATCCTGCTGGTGCCCGAGATCGCGCTCGTGCCGGCCCTCGCCCGCGCCGTCGAGCTGCGCTTCGGCGATCACCTCGCCATCCTGCATTCGGGGATGGGCGTCGGCGAGCGCCACCAGGAGTGGGAGCGGGTGCGCCGCGGCGAGGCGCGCGTGGTGCTCGGCCCCCGCTCGGCCCTGTTCGCGCCGGTCGCCGACCTCGGCCTGATCGTGGTCGACGAGGAGCAGGACTCCTCCTACAAGCAGGAGCTCTCGCCGCGCTACAACGCCCGCGACCTCGCGCTCGTCCGCGCCCGGGACGCCGGCGCCGCGGCCCTGCTCGTCTCCGCCACCCCGAGCCTCGAAAGCCGCTACAACGCCGAGCGCGGGAAGCTCGACCTTCTGCGCCTGACCGAGCGCGCCGGGCCAGGGCACGCTCCCCGAGGGGATCCTGGTCGACCTGCGCGAGGAGGGGGTCTCGCGCCGGCCCGGGGAGATCCACTTCTCCGAGCGCCTGCGCCACGAGATCCGGCAGGCCCTGGCGGACGGCGATCAGGTGATCCTGCTGCGCAACCGCCGCGGCTACTCGCCGATGCTGCTCTGCCGCGCCTGCGGCGAGGACATGCGCTGCGAGGACTGCGGCCTGCCGCGCACCTACCATCGCCGCGACCGGCGGCTGGTCTGCCACTACTGCGGCTCGATGCTCCCGGCGCCCAAGGTCTGCCCCAACTGCAAGGAGGAGGCGCTGGAGGCGATCGGCGCCGGCACCGAGCGGGTGGAGGAGGATTTCAAGGAGCTGTTCCCGGAGGTGAGCGTCGACGTGCTCGACCGCGACACCGCCCGCCGGCCGGGCGGCCCCGCCGCCGTGCTGGAGCGCTTCGACCGCGGCGAGATCCAGGTGTTGATCGGCACGCAGATGGTCTCCAAGGGGCATCACTTCCCGAACGTGGCGCTGACCGCCGTGCTGGCGGCGGACGCCTACCTGAGCTTTCCCGATTTCCGGGCGGTCGAGCGCACCTACAACCTGCTCGTGCAGGTGGCGGGCCGGGCGGGGAGGGGAGAGCGCCCCGGCCGGGTGGTGATCCAGACCTACCATCCGGACCACTACGCCATCCAGGCCGCCCTGCGCGGGGACGACGAAGGCTTCGCCCGCGAGGAGCTGCACTTCCGGCGGGTCTTCCACTATCCGCCCTACACGCGCATGGTGCAGCTCCTGGTCCGCGACAAGAACCGCGACCGCGCCTGGAAGCTGATCTCCGATCTGGCCGCCGACCTCGCCGCCCACCCCTTCGCCCGTTCCGTCCGCCTCTCCGGCCCCGCCCCCGCCCCGCTGGAACGCCTGCGAGGCGAATGGCGCTTCCAGCTCCTCGCCCGTTCCGCCGACGGGCGCGGCCTCCACCGCATGCTCAAGGAAGTTCTGCCGAAGAATCCCGGCTACGACCTGGTGATCGACGTCGATCCGCAGCAGCTTCTCTAGATATAGAATCCGGCTTCCGAGCCAGAAGCATTCGATTCTCGTTAAAGCATGTCGCTCCGCGCCAGAAGCACTCGATTCTCGACCAGATCTACAGGCCTTTCCACCAGGATCATTTGCTGCTCATCTGGATCTACATGCTTCTGTTGCGGATCTACATCCATCGATCTGACGACTTGGCTTCGCTCTGGATCCACTGGCTTCAGCTATCGATTCGCAGGCTATCGACCCCGGAATCCCGAGTTTCCGGCGCCGAAACTCGACTTTCGGTCCGCAGGGGGTGTGACTTCTGTCCGAGAATGTATGAATTCCGGACCAGAATCCCGGCTTTCAGCGCGAGAATCTCGCTCTCCGTCCCAGAATGCGTGACCTGGTCCGAGAACTCCCCACTTCTGTCCGGGAATGTATGAATTCCGCGCCAGAAACTCATGCTGCTGTCCGAGAGTGCGACACTCCGCCGTTGAATCTCGGGTTTCGCCCAGAGAATCTGGAGCTTCGGAGGTCGAATCTCGGGTTTCCGGCTCGGAGTTTCAGCTTCAACGGCGGAAACTCGGTTTCCGGGTCGAATAAAGACTGGCGGCGGCTGAGAGTGGGGATTGGCGCGGGGGATCGCGGGCAGAGTGAAAAAAGAAGGCGGCCCGAAGGCCGCCAACCCCACCCACGGGGAGAAAAATCGTGGGCGGGAACCACCTTTACCTTATTGACGGTTGCGGCCCGTGACCACCGGATGAGCGCGGCGGTTCTGGGACCAGCAGCTCTCCTCGGATTCGCGGCAGACCGGCCGCTCCTCGCCGTAACTGATGGTGCTGAGGCGGGCGGCGGGGACCCCGAGGGTCACCATGTACTGCTTGGCCGACTGGACGCGGCGCTCGCCGAGAGCCAGGTTGTACTCGTCCGTCCCGCGCTCGTCGCAGTGCCCCTCGAGAGTCAGGATGAACTGCGGATGCTCCTGCAGGAACTGGGCGTTCCGGGCCAGGTTCTGCCGCGCCTCGGCGGCGAGATTGGACTGGTCGAGATCGAAGTGGATATCCCTCAGCAGGCCCTCCCGCAGCAGGTACTCGTTGACCCCGTCCAGATCCCCGCTGAGGAAATCGGCCTCGTCCCCGCTCATCTCGTTCTCAGGCGTTGTGGCCTCCGGGGTGGGGGAGGGAGCCATGGGCGCCGGCTCCATGGAGGCCGGCATATCCGCCGGCGTCTTCGCCTTGTTTCTGTGACAGCCTGAAGTGACGAAGAGGGAAGAGACCATGAGGACGGCCATAAGGATCGCTCTGGGACGCATGAATTTAAATCCTCCGGATCAAGTGTGAGAGCAGTATAGGCACCCTCCCGGAGGCTCCGCATGTATCAGAAGGTCTACAAGCCTCTATCCTTTGATAGAGGCTCGCGGCGGGGGAGGGAGATATCATCCGCCTTTGCACCTCGATCCCGCAGAACCGCAAAACGCTCATGGAACCGCTGTACTCCCCCCAGAGCCGCGCCGAACGCCTGATCGCCGGCGGCCGTGTGGTCCTCGCGGGCTCCTCGCTGTTCGCGGTCTGGCTCGATCCCTCCGAGCCCTCGAAGTACGCCGGGATCGCCTACTCCCTGCTGGTCTCCTATGTGGTCTATGCCCTGCTGATCGCGGCGCTGGTCTGGCGCTCCGACGCGCCGTCGAACCGCCAGCGGCTGGTCACGCACTGCTTCGATCTCGTCTTCTTCTCTCTCTTCATCTACTTCACCGCCGGCCCCGCGAGCCCGTTCACCGCGTATTTCGTGTTCTCTCTCGTCTGCGCCACCCTGCGCTGGCAACTGCGGGGAACGCTGTGGACGGCGGTGGCCTCGCTGGCGGCCTATCTGGGGGTGGGGCTCTATTTCACGGTGGTGGTGGCGGATCCCACCTTTCAGATCTATTCGCTGATCGTCCGCGGGGTCTACCTGGTGGTGACCGCCGTCCTGCTGGGCTACCTCGGAGCGCACGAGGACCGGACGCGGCGGGACATGGCGCGGGTCGCCGCCTGGCCGCGGGCCGAACCGCAGCGGATCGAATCCCTGGTCCGCGCGCTGCTCGAGCACGCCGCCCGGGCGGTCGGCGTCCGCCGCGCGCTGCTGGCCTGGGTCGAGCGGGAGGAGCCCTGGCTCTATATCGCGTCCTGGGAAGAGGGGAGCCTGACCTGGAACCGCCTGTCGCCGGAGCCGTTCGGCACCCTGGTCGCCGAGCCCCTCGCGGGCTCGAGCTTCCTCTGCCCCGACGCCGCCGACTCCCGGTGCACCGTGCTCCACAAGTCGGCGTCGGGACTGGCGCGCTGGCGGGGCATGCCGCTGGACCCCGGGCTGCGGCAGCGCTTCGACATCCGCGCCGTCCTCTCGGTGCCGGTCGCGGCGGAATCCCTGGAGGGGTGGCTCTTCTTTACCGACAAGCGCTCGATGACCTCCGACGACCTGGTGCTCGGCGAGATCGTGACCGGGGTCATCGCCACCCGGCTCGACCACTTCTATCTCCATCAGCGGCTCCAGGAATCGGTGGCGACGGAGGAGCGGATCCGCATGGCGCGCGACCTGCACGACGGCGTGCTGCAAGTCGCTGACCGGCATCGGCCTGCGCCTCGCCGCGGTGCGCGGCCTGCTCGACGAGAACCCGCGGGCAGCCATCGCCTCGACCGAGACCTTGCAGGAGCTGATCGCCCGCGAGCAGCGCGACCTGCGTTTCTTCATTCAGGAGCTGAAGCCGCCGCCGCTCGGCCGGACGGGAGAGGCGACGGGCCTGGAGGGGAGCGTCGCCGAGCTGGTGCGCAGGATCGAGATGGAGTGGGGGCTGCGGGCCGAGCTGAGGATCCAGGGGCTCGACGGTCCGATTCCGGAGCCGCTGGCCCGCGACCTTTACAACGTGGTGCGCGAGGGGCTGGTCAACGCCGTGCGGCATGGCGAGGCTTCGGCGGTGCGGGTGCAGATCTCCCGCGGCGAGGGGGATTCGCTCGCGATCACCATCACCGACAACGGCCGCGGCTTCCCGTTCCAGGGGCGGTACACGCACGGCGATCTGCTGGCGAGCAACCTCGGGCCGCGGACCCTGCTGGAGCGGATCGCCTCGCTCCAGGGGACGCTGACCATCGAATCGAGCCCTTCCGGAGCCCTTCTCCACATCGCCATCCCCCGCGTCGAAAGCGAGGCCTGAGATGCCGATCCGGATCGTTCTGGCGGATGACCATCCGATCGTGCTCGACGGCCTCGAGCAGCTCTTCCACCTGAAGCGGGATTTCAACGTGGTCGCCCGCTGCCGGGACGGCGAGGAGGCGCTGCGGGCTCTGCGCCTCTACCGGCCGGACATCCTCATCCTGGATATCCGGATGCCCCGCTGCGACGGGCTTCAGGTGCTGCGGACGCTGCAGCAGGAGGAATCCCCGACCCGGGTGGTCCTGCTGACCGCCGATCTCGAGGAGGACCATCTTCTCGAGGCCCTGCAGCTCGGAGTCGGCGGCGTCGTGCTCAAGGAGATGGCGCCGCGGCTGCTGCTCGACGCGGTGCGCGAGGTCCACGCCGGCGGCCGCTGGGTCGACAAGAGCTCCGCCAACCGGGCGCTCGGCAAGCTGCTCCGGCGCGCGGAGGAGAGCCGCGGCGCCGCCCCCACGCTGACTCCGCGCGAGCTGGAGATCGTCCGCATGGTGGCGCGCGGCCTGCGCAACCGCTCCATCGCCGAGCAGCTCCAGATCAGCGAGGGCACCGTGAAGATCCACCTCCACAACATCTATCAGAAGCTCGAGGTCGACGGCCGGGGGGAGCTGGCCTTCCAGGCCCGCAGCCAGGGGCTGGTCTGATCGCGGAACGACCCAGCCCCTCGCCGTTCGGAAAGGAAGATGAATGAGCTCATCGCATTCCATTGATACGTCTTCCGGCAATGGCCCGCAGCCGGTGCTCATCGAGCGCATCCTCCAGCCCTTCGCGCAGTTCGCCCACACGGCGTCCGCGGGAGGAATCGTGCTGCTCCTCGCCACGGCGGTCGCGCTGGCCTGGGCGAACTCGCCCTGGGCCGCGTCGTACCACCACCTCTGGGAGCTCGCGATCGCTCTCGATATCGGACCCTTCGCGATCCGCTCGACGCTCCATCACCTGATCAACGACGGCCTCATGGTGGTGTTCTTCTTCCTCGTCGGGCTCGAGATCAAGCGCGAGGTGCGGATCGGCGAGCTGGCCTCTTTTCAACGGGCGGCGCTGCCGGCGGCCGCCGCGCTGGGCGGCATGGTCGTGCCGGCCGCGATCTATGCCGCGCTCAACTTCGGCGGTCCGGGAGCGGCGGCGTGGGGGACCCCGATGGCGACGGATATCGCCTTCGCGCTCGGGGTTCTGGCTCTGCTGGGAAGCCGCGTGCCGGCGGGGCTCAAGGTCTTTCTGGCGGCGCTCGCGATCGTCGACGACATCGGCGCGGTGCTGGTGATCGCGCTCTTCTACTCGGGCGGGGTTCACTGGAGCGCGCTGGGCCTCGCGGGCGTTCTTCTCCTGCTCGCGGCCGGCGCCAACGCTGCCGGGGTCCGCCAGCCCCTGGGCCTATTCGGTGATCGGCGTGGCCCTCTGGGGGGCGGTGCTGGCGTCGGGCGTCCACGCGACGGTGGCGGGCGTCCTGCTCGCGATGACGATCCCCTCGCGCACGCGGATCCACGAGGACGAGTTCCTCCAGCGCGCCCGCCGGAGCCTCGAGAGGTTCACGCGCGCCTGCGGCCCCGGGACGACCGTGCTCACCAACCAGGCGCAGCAGGAATCCCTGCTGACCCTCGAAACCCTGTGCGAGCAGGCGCAGTCGCCGCTCCAGCGGATGGAACGCACCCTGCACGGCCTCGTGGCGTTCGGCATCATGCCGCTGTTCGCGCTGGCGAACGCGGGCGTGCGGCTCACCGGCGGGGGGGAGGGGAGCGGGCTGACGAACCGGATCACGCTGGGAATCATCCTCGGGCTGGTGGTCGGCAAGCCGCTCGGCATCACCCTCTTTTCGTGGGCCGCGGTCCGCGCCGGCCTCGCCGCGCTGCCGCGAGGGGTCTCGTGGCGCCTGATCCACGGCGTGGCATGGCTCGGCGGGATCGGTTTCACGATGTCGCTCTTCATTGCCGGGCTCGCGTTCGCCGACGCGCCGGACCTCCTCACGGAAGCCAAGCTCGGGGTTTTGATCGCCTCGCTCGCCGCCGGCCTCTGCGGCGGCTTCCTGCTCTGGCGCGCCGGATCGCGAGCCGATTGAAAGAGAGGGGGACGATCCGCGGAAGGGGCGGCCGCCACGGAGGCGGCCGTCCCTGGGGTGTGCGTTAGTGCTTCACCTTGAAGGCGTCGTGGTTGACCTCGTTCTGATTCAACCCCGTGTTGTTGAGGATCAGATCAGCCAGCGTGTACTTCTCGACTTCCTTGATCTCCTCCTTGGTGAGGATGTTCTCGTACCAGAAACGGTCCGCCGCGCGGAGGTCCCGGATCTGCTGATGGAGGACGGCGGTGATCAGGGGGCCGGTGTGGCCCTTGCCCGGATGGGCGCTCTTCTCGCAGATGCCGCCCGCGAACAGGTCCACCTGGTTCGGATTCGCATAGATCGAGCTCAGGCGCGCCGCCGCCTTGGCGTCGAACGCGCTGGAGTAGTTCACGACCGGCGGCAGGCCGAAGCCCTGGCGGGCGGCGTTGTAGCTCGGCAGGCCGAGCTCCCGGCCCCGGGCGATATTGATCGCCGGCAGGTCGAACAGGGTCCCCGCCGATCCCGGCTCGTCGACGATCAGCGTGTTGCGCACGCCGTCCGCCACCACGCAGTCCACCTTCTCGTGCGTCTGGCGGATGAACCCGCGCACCAGCGCGTCCAGGTCCGCGGACGTCTGGAAGAGGGCGGCCGCCTGGAACAGGGACTCGCCGAGATCGAGCGACGGCAGCGCGTTGTGCCCGTTCGGCGAGGCGTAGCGCTCCAGCTCGCGGGGGAGCAGCGTATGGCCGAGGCGATAGAGCGACTGCTCGAACTCCATGGCAAGACGGCCATTCACCCACGGCTTGTGCCCGTCGTATTTCGCCACCTTCTCGCCGGTCAGGGTCGGGATGAACTCGTTGACCACGATCGACTGCATGAGGCTGGCCACCCACCGGCGGCCGAGCTGGAACAACTGCTCATCGGTCAGAGCAGGGTTCTCCGCGGCGTATTCCGCCACCTTCCGGTTGTGCTCGCGCACGAACAGGGTGTGGATCATCGTCAGGCCCGGCGTCTCGTTGCAGCGCGGGAAGAAGTCGCCGCAGACGAACAGGGTGGACGGGAACTGCGGCGTCGGCAGGACCGTCGGGATCCGCGGCAGCAGGTTGGTGCCGGACTCGACGAGCATGCGGCCGCCCGAGAACTCCCGCAGCACGCCCGGAGTCGGCCCCGCGGGGCCCGGACCCGGCAGGGTCTGGCCATAGCCGTAGACCTGGACGCGTCGATCCAGCCGGACTGGGTGTTGATCGACATGCGGGGGTTCGGGCCCGGCGCGATGCCCGTGCTGGGATCATGCGTCTGCCGCTCGATGGTGAGGAACGGCCTGAGGACCGGGTCGAAGCCGACCGCTTCAAGAACGTCCGCGTCGGATTGAGACGCTGGATTGCCAACTCTTGGACCCGCAAAACTGAGTAAAGGCAATCTCTGAAAAACCGGCCCTCAGGTCAAAAACAATCCCGGATTCCGCCGATCTCCGGCTCAATCCGGGACTGCTCTCTTCCCGCTTCAAACCGCCACGAAAGAAGTCGAAAGGGTGGCCACGGAACTACGCGGGACTCGACAGACGACAGCGCCCAACAGAGGGATGCTTGCGCCCTCTCTTGCCCCGGCAGCGCCCTCTCTTGGGACGGTTCCGCCCAACAAAGGGGAGAGCGCGGGGAGCAGAGGGCGGATCCCGCCCTCTCTTGGGATCAGAGAACTAAGAGAGGGCGCGAAGGGCAAACCGCTGGGCGAGACCCTGGAGGCGGAGGGCCGAGGCGGGGACCGGAGGGGCGCAACCGCGCAACCCGGGGACGCACCTGCAACATCGCTGGGCGCAAGGGGAGATCCAGTGAGCCTCACCTCCGCGCGAGAGCTGCCGCTTCCTCCCCACCACCGCCGCCCGTCAAGGCATATCTGGGGCTGACTTTCCAAACACCCTCAAGAGGGTGCCTCGAAAGTGGCGAATCCGTCTGGCAACTCACTGTAGAAATGCCACGGGCCGTCTCTACAGTGGGGATACCTTCGAGAGACCTTTACAGGCCCA
>CAVXIG010000010.1:0-266052 GCA_963761645.1 uncultured Acidobacteriota bacterium | reverse complement strand
GGTAAAAACGCCGCCGTCTTTCTTCGTGGCGCCTCATCCTGGTTCCGGAGGCGTCGTCCTGGCTTGTTCCGTCTTTCCGCAACGTTATACTCCTCCCCGCATGTCCACGCTCTCGCCGGTCACGTCCCTGACGCCCATGATGCGCCAGTACCTGGAAATCAAGGCGCGGTATCCCGATGCCCTGCTGATGTACCGCATGGGCGACTTCTACGAGATGTTCTTCGAGGACGCCCGCCAGGCGGCGCCGATCCTGGAGGTGCAGCTCACCGCCCGCCACAAGGGGACGGAGAGCGAGGTCGCGATGTGCGGCGTGCCCCATCACGCGCTGGAGGGCTACCTCGGCAAGCTCCTCGCCGTCGGGCTCAAGGTGGCGATCTGCGATCAGATTGAAGATCCGGCCCAGGCCAAGGGGCTGGTCAAGCGCGACGTGACGCGGGTGGTCACTCCGGGCACGATCTCCGACCCCGGGCTGCTGGAGGGGAAAGAGGAGAACTTCCTCGCCGGGCTGGTCTGGGAGCGCGAGGCGGGGGCGGGGGCCTTTCTCGACCTTTCGACCGGGACCTTCTTCGTCCGCCGCTGGCGCACCCCTGAAGAGGCGGTGGAGGACCTCGCCCTGCTGCGGCCGCGCGAGGTGCTCTTCCACTCCGAGCGCGGCGAGGAGGGGTTCCCGATGGAGATCGTCGAGTGGGCCGAGCGCGAGTGCCCCTGCCGGACGCCGCTCGCCGGCGATCGCCTGTTCGAGCCCCAGCGCGCGGGCGAGCTGCTGCTGCGCCAGTTCGGCGCCGGCACCCTGCGCGGCTTCGGCCTGGAGGAGGGGGAGGCGGCGGTGAAGGCGGCGGCGGCGGCGCTCGCCTACGCCCAGGAGACCCAGAAGAGCGGCCTCGCCCATGTCCGCGGACTGGCCGTGCGCGAGGCCGGGGACCGCCTGATCCTCGACGCCTCGACGCTCTCCAATCTGGAGGTCTTCGCCAGCCAGCGCGCCTCCGTCGCCGGCTCGGGACGGCGGCGCGGCACCCTGCTCGCCGTGCTCGACCGCACCGTCACCGCTCCCGGCGGCCGCACCCTGCGCGAATGGCTGCGCCGGCCGCTGGTCGACCCCGAGGAGATCGCCGAGCGCCACCGCGCGGTCGGCGCGCTGGCGGCGTCCAACCCGCGGCGGGAGAGCCTGCGCGAGCGGCTGGCGCGGATGGCCGATCCCGAGCGTCTGGTCGCCCGCGCCGTGCTCGGCACCCTGACTCCGCGGGAGGCCGCAGCCCTGCGCGACGCCCTGGCCGAGGCGCCCTTCATCCTCGACGAGCTGGCGGCTCTGGCGGCGCTCGATCCCGGCGCCGCGCCGCTCCTCGACCGGCTCGCCGAGACCGACCCGCTCCCCGATCTCCACGCCGAGCTGGCGCGGATGCTGGAGGCGGCCCCGGCGCCCAACCTCCAGGAGGGGGGCGTGATCGCCGCCGGCGTCGATCCCGATCTCGACCACTACCGCTCGCTTACCCGCGACAGCAAGCGGCACATCCTGGCGCTGGAGGTGCGCGAGCGCGAGCGCACCGGCATCTCGTCGCTCAAGATCCGCTACAACCGGGTCTTCGGCTACTACCTGGAGGTGACGCGGGCGAACCAGGAGCGGGTGCCGGCGGACTACATCCGCAAGCAGACGCTGGTCAATGCCGAGCGCTACGTGACCCCGGAGATCAAGGAGCTGGAGGAGCAGATCCTCTCCGCCGAGGAGCGGCAGGTCGAGCTGGAGCAGAAATTCTTCCGCGAGCTGACCTCCAGGATCGCCGCCGAGTCCGCGGGGCTGATCGAATTGGCGGAGGCGATCGGCGCCCTCGATTCCCTCGCCTCCTTCGCCGAGGTGGCGGCGCGGTACCGCTACGTGCGCCCGAAGATGGGGCTGGCCGGCGCGCCGCTGATCATCCGCGAGGGGCGGCATCCGGTGGTCGAGCAGGCGAGCCGCGACGCTTTCGTGCCCAACGACGCCGAGCTGGACGGCGAGGCGGCGCAGATCGTCCTGCTCACCGGCCCGAACATGGGGGGCAAGTCGACCTACCTGCGGCAGGTGGCGCTGATCGTCCTGATGGCCCAGGCGGGGAGCTTCGTGCCGGCCGACGAGGCGGTGATCGGGGTCTGCGACCGCATCTTCACCCGCGTCGGCGCCTCGGACGACCTCGCCCGCGGCGAGTCCACCTTCATGGTGGAGATGATCGAGACGGCCAACATCCTGCGCCACGCGACCGAGCGGAGCCTGGTGATCCTCGACGAGGTCGGCCGCGGCACCGCCACTTTCGACGGCCTGTCGCTCGCCTGGGCGATCGTCGAGTACCTCCACGAGAACCGGCAGCCGAAGACGCTGTTCGCCACCCATTACCACGAGCTGACCGAGCTCGCCTCGCTGCTGCCGCGGGTGGTGAACCGGACGATGGCGGTCAAGGAGTGGGAGGAGCGGATCGTCTTCCTCCGCCGCGTGGTGCCCGGGAGCGCCGACAAGTCCTACGGCCTCCACGTGGCGCGTCTGGCGGGACTGCCGCCGTCGGTGATCGATCGCGCCGGGGAGATCCTGGCCAACCTCGAATCCCTGGAGTACGACCCCACCGGCAAGCCGCGCCTCGCCCGCGGCAACGCGCCGGACAGCGGAGAGCCCGCCCAGCTCACCCTGTTCGCGCCCCCCGAGCAGGTGGTGGCGGGGGTCCTGCGGGGCGTGGACGTGAATCAGTTGACGCCGCTGGCGGCGCTGAATCTGGTGCAAAGCCTCAAATCCAGGCTGGGATAGCCGGGCTCCTGCATATAAGATCCCGCGCATGAAACCCGCCGATCAGGTGTTCGTGGGCATCCCCGGCCCGGAGCTCGACAAGGCGTCCGCGGAGATCCTGGCCACCCACCAGCCCGGCGGGGTGATCCTGTTCAAGCGCAACGTCGAGGACGAGGAGCAGCTCAACGAGCTGGTGACGGCGCTGCGGCGCATCCTGCCCGAGGCGGTGCTGGCGATCGACTCCGAGGGGGGGCGGGTGGACCGGCTGAAGGACGTGGTGGGGCCGGCGCCGTCGGCGGCGCTGCTCGCCCGGCACTCGCGGAGCTACTCGCTGCACGCCGGGAACTGGGTGGCGCAATCGCTGCGGCTGTTCGACATCGACGTCGACTTCGCGCCGGTCGTCGACCTCGACCGCGGCCTCGTCAACAACGCCCTCGACGAGCGCTACTTCGGCGCCACCCCGAAGGAGGTCATCCCGCGCGCGCAGGCCTTCCTGAGCGGCCTGCACAATGGAGGGGTAGGCGGCTGCCTCAAGCACTTCCCGGGTCTGGGCGCGGCGGGGGAGGACACCCACTTCCAGATGTCGGCGGTCTACCTCCCCACCGAGGAGCTGAAACCGGACCTCGAGCCCTTCGCGGCGCTGGCGCGGCTGGCCGGGGCGGTGATGGTGGGGCACGCCCTCTATCCCGCCTACGACTCCTCGATGCGGCCGGCGACGCTTTCGCCGGCGATCATCGGCGGCATCCTCCGCGGGCGCCTCGGCTTCGAGGGGCTCGCCTTCAGCGACGACATGGAGATGAAGGCGCTCGACGCCTGGGGGGACCTCCCCGAGCGCTGCGAGATCGCCTTCGCGGCGGGCTGCGACGTGCTCCTCGTCTGCCAGACCCTGGCGGCGCTGCCCGCCGTGGTGGAGCGGCTCTCCCATCCGAGTCTGGAGGAGCGGGTCGCCGAGGCCAACCGCCGCCTCGACACCTACCGGCAGCGCCTGATCACCCTGCGCTCGGCGCGCGAGTACGTCGACTTCATGCGCAACACCAGCCAGGGGGAGCGGCTGGAGAAGGTCCGCCAGACGCTGGCGCAGCTTCAGGAGAGCATGGGGTAGGAAGCAGAGACAGGACGTAAAGGACGGCAAGGACCGCAAGGACAAAAGAATTTCAGGAACGAGGACGCCCGGTTTCGGCGGTGTCCTTTACGTCCTTGATGTCCTTTACGTCCTTTTCTGCCTTCGTGAACATGCTGCGCCGTCGGGCCGACCACCCGGTCGCGCCCCTGCTCCTTGGCCTGGTAGAGGCGCTGGTCGGCGCAGCGCAGGACCTCGGCCGGGGTCTCGCCGTCCTCCGGCCAGATGGCGACGCCGATGCTGACGGTGACGCTGGCCGGCTTCGAGCGGCCCGCCAGATGGATCGGCTTGACCGCCACCACGCGGCGGAAGCGCTCGAGCAGGTCGGTCGCCCGGCCGCTCATCACCCCGGGGAGGATCAGGGCGAACTCCTCGCCGCCGTAGCGCGCCACCACGTCGGTCGACCGGCAGGACTCGCGCAGGGTCCTGGCGACCGCCCGCAGCGCCTCGTCGCCGCCGGCGTGGCCGTAGGTGTCGTTGAACTTCTTGAAGTGATCGATGTCCAGCATCGCCACCGCGAAGCGGCCGTCCTCGCGGCGGCCGAAGGCCACCTCGCGCTCGAGCTGCTCGTTGAAGACGGCGCGGTTGAGCAGCCCGGTGAAGCGGTCGCGGGTGGAGAGCAGCCGCAGCTCGCGCGAGCGCACCACGATGGTCGCCGCGATGACGGTGGCCCCGGCGAGCTGCGCCAGGGGAGCGAAGGCGATGGCCTGCAGGTGCCAGCGCCACCCGGCGTAGACGATCAGACCGGCGTACTGCACGAGCGCCAGGGCGCCGGTGAGGATGCAGATGCGCGCGTCGTAGCGCAGGCTGGTCGCGGCGATGGCCAGGAAGTAGATCGGGAAGACGGCGAGGTTGTTGGTCGCCTCCCGCGGCCGCTCGAGGACCAGGAAGACCGCGAGCATGGCGCTCACCAGACTGACGTCGAGGACGCTGCTGGCGAAGCCGATCCAGCTCCGCCCCCACTGGCGGGTGGTCGCCGAGTAGACGACGAGCGCCAGCAGCAGCCCGATCGTCGCCGTGGTCAGCAGCGCCAGCGGATCGTACCCGCCGGGCTTCTTCAGCAGCTCGTGGATCGGGAAGTAGAGCAGGACGACGACGATCAGCAGGCGCACGCCGGCGACCAGCAGCTCGCCCCCGAAGCCGGCGGACGAGATCTCCGGCTCGGGCGGGCTCCAGACGCGCCGCCACAGGGACGGCTCCGGCGCGGCGTTCTCCAATTGACTCATCGCGAAATCAGTAAGCCGGACTTTAGCACGCCGGAGGGCGGCCGGCTTACCGAGGACGAATCATGGAGCGAATCACGGCGGGAAGGTGTAGGCCTCGACTCCGGCGGCTTCCGTGCCGGCGTAGAGGGTCTCCGGGTCCGCCGGATCGAGCTCCAGGACTGTTGACGGCGAGGCTGGAGAGACCGTTGCCGATCGAGGTCCAGACCAGCCCGTCCGGGCTGGAGTAGACGCCGGTGTTGCCGGTCGCGGCATAGAGCGTGCCGTCCGGCCCGGCCGCCAGATCGGTGATGTTCCCCGACTGCGGCGCCGCGGCCACGCGGTCCCAGTGGGCGCCGGCGTCCGCGCTGCGGAACAGGGTGCCGAAAGACGCGGCGTAGACCACCTGGGAATTGGCCGGGCTCACCAGGACTCTTCTGGATCCCGAAAGAAGGCGCCAGCCCGGCGTCGGTCCGCGTCCAGGAGGCGCCGCCGTCGGTGCTCTTGTACAGGCGCCCCTCGGACGGGCTCGAAGCGGGAAGGGGGCGGCAGGTAGCCCGCGGCGTAGAGGACCTGGGGAGAGGACGGGTCGAAGGCCGACATCGACGAGGAAGTCCGAGCTCGCGATCCCGCTCGGAACCGTCCAGGTGAGGCCGCCGTCGGTGCTGCGCGCGAGGCCGGAGCCGGTGACCCACAGGGTGCCGTCGCGCGGATCGCGGAGCAGATTGAGGAAGGTCCGGACGTGGCGTGGCGGGGAAAGGGAGACGGGACCAGGTCCGCCCCGCGTCGAGGGTCTTGAACAGGCGGATCGCGAGCCCGCCGAAGACGCGTTCCGCTCGAAGGCCAGGACGTAGGCCGTGCCCGCATGGGCGGGATCCGACGACGATCCGCGTTCACCGGGCCGCTCACCCCGGGGACCGGCACCCGCCTCCAGACACCGCCGCCATTGAGGCTGCGGAAGACGCCGAGCGACGGCGTGCCGGCCCAGAGGATGGAGGGAGCGCCGGGCCCGGCGCCCTCGGCGGCCAGCGCCGTGATCTCGAGGGTGGAGAGGCCGCGGACCGTCCGCCGCCAGGTCCGGCCGTCGGCGCTCTGGAAGACTCCGCCCGGTTTGCCGTCGCCTTCGGTGGCGGCGTAGACGGTGCCCTGGGGCGTGATGGCCAGGGCCCAGATCACCGGATTGCTCAGTCCGTCGTCGATCGGCGACCAGGAGGCGCCGCCGTCGTCGCTGCGGAAGGCTCCCGTGCCGAAGAAGGTGCCGGCGAAGAGGGTCCGCGAATCGCGCGGGTCGATCACCAGGGCGCTGACGATCGACTTGGGCAGTCCGGCGTTGGAGGGGAGCCAGCTCGCGCCGCCGTTGGTGCTCTTGAAGAGGCCGGCGTAAGTGGACGCGTAGACGGTGGCGGGGCGCCGCGGATCGATCGCCAGCGTGTCGACTCCCTGCCGGGCGGGGAGGCCGGTATGGATCGGCCTCCAGGTCTCGCCGCCGTTGGCGCTCTTGTAGACGCCGGAGGTGCCGACCGCGGCGTAGAGGACGGCCGTGCGCTTCGGGTCGATCTCCAGGTCCGAGATCAAGGGCGCGTCCGGAAGCCCGCCGTTCCTGAGCTTCCAGTTGGCGCCGCCGTCGGTCGTCTTGAAGACGCCGACCCCGGTGCCGGCGAAGACGGTGTCGGGTGCGCGGGGATCGATCGCCAGCGCGCTGACCCCCAGGAGGTTGGCGTTCAATCCCCGCTGGGACGGCGACCACGAGGCGCCGCCGTCGGTGCTCTTGTAGATGCCGAAGTTCAAGGTACCCGCGTAGAGGATCCTGGGGCGGCGCGGGTCGATCGCCAGGCAGAAGACGCTGTTGCCGGGGATCTTGGGCAGCCCCGCGCCGGAGGGGCTCCAGGTCTCGCCGCCGTCGCGGCTCTTGAACACCCCTTCGCCCTTCTGGGTGGCGGCATAGACGATCCGGGAATCCACGGGATCCACCGCCAGCGCGGTGACCGTTCCGCCGTCGGGACCGAGAGGGCTCCAGCGTCCGGTGGCCGCGAGCACCGGAGCGGCCAGGAGGAGGATCAGGAAGGGAAGGGCGCGCTTCGCGATCGGCATTTTGGCTCTCCAGAAAGATCCAATCTGCCTTCTTTTACGAAGCACTGGCGCGAATCATCTAGGAGGAAGGGTGAGGGGACCGCGGCGGGGTTGGCGCGCCGCGGTCCTCGGGAAACTGCCGCCTTTAGGAGATGTCAGAAGGGGATGTCGTCCTCTTCCGGCTCGCCGCCGCCGCCGCCGTAACCCCCCTCGTCATAGGAGGGGCCGGCGGACGGGGCCGCGGCGTGGCCACCCTGCTGCTGGTAGCCGCCCTGGCCCTCGAATTCGCTGCCGCCGCCGCGCGCGCTGAGCATCTGGAAGTTGTCGCAGACGACCTCCGTCTTGTACTTCTTCTCGCCGGTCTGGCGATCGTCCCAGGAGCGCGTCTGCAGGCGCCCCTCGACGTAGATCTGCTTGCCCTTGGTGAGATACTGCCCCGCGATCTCCGCCTGCTTGCCCCAGACGACGACCGTATGCCACTCGGTCTGCTCCTGCTTCTGGCCACTCTTGTCGCGCCAGCGGCGGCTGGTGGCCAGGGTGAAGGTCGCGACCGGCTGCCCCGACGGGGTCGACCGCACCTCCGGGTCACGGCCGAGATTGCCGATCAGGATCACTTTATTGACCATGCGTCCGTTCTCCTCTTCGTATCGGTTACGGTATCACAACCGTCCCGGTGCCCGGGGGAGAGCCGGCGGGCCGGGGGAGCGGTCGGGCGGAACAAAAGTTGTCCCTATACAATCAAAAATGCGCCTCGTCGTACAGCGGGTGAGCTCGGCGTCGGTGAAAGTGGCCGGCGAGACGGTCGGCGAGATCGGCCGCGGTCTCCTCGTGCTGGTGGGGATCGAGCGCGGCGACGGCAAGGAGGCGGTGCGCGCCGCGGCCGGAAAGCTCGCCGGCCTGCGGATCTTCGAGGATGAAGCCGGCAAGATGAACCTCGACACCGCCGCCGCCGGCGGGGCCTTCCTGGTCGTCTCCCAGTTCACCCTCGCCGGCTCGGTCGACCCGCGGCCGCCGCCCCTCCTTCGACCGCGCCGCCCCGCCCGAGGAGGCGCAGCCGCTGGTCGACGCCCTGGTCGAGGATCTCCGCGGCCGCGGCTTCCAGGTGGAGACCGGCCGGTTCCGCGCCGCGATGGAGGTGGCCCTGGTCAACGACGGGCCGGTGACGCTGGTGGCCGACTTCTGAGAAAACCCTAGAACCTCACGTAATCGATCGGCACCGGCATGAACGAGAGCACGAAGATCACCAGCGCCACCCAGGCGAGCGCCTGCCGCTTGCGGTCGAGGGGGAGGCTCTCGTCGTGGACCGGCGGGTGGCGGAGGCCGATCACCAGCACGATCACGCTCCAGAGGAGCCAGCCCTGCCAGTAGAAGCCCAGCAGGGCGAGGGCGAGCCAGAAGGGGAGGGCGAGGCGCCGTTGCAGGCGGCCGGCCGCGGCGTAGAGGATGTGGCCGCCGTCGAGCTGCCCGAGCGGCAGCAGGTTGAGCGAGGTGGCGAACAGCCCGAGCCAGGCGGCGAACGCGGTGGGGTGGAGGTTCAGGATCATCCCCTCCGCCAGGCGGCCGTGGAAGAGCCGGGTGGCGAGCTGGATCGCCAGGCAGTGCCCCGGCAGCAGCAGGTCCATGGCGCCGGTTCCGGTGCTCCCCGGCACCGGCCGTGAATGCGCGATCCCATAGAGCAGGAAGGGGATCAGCGCCACGAAGCCGGCGATCGGGCCGGCGACCCCGACGTCGAAGAGCTGCCGCTTGCTCTGGATCGGCGCCTTGATCCGGATGAAGGCGCCGAAGGTCCCGAAATTGATCGGCACCGGCAGGAAGAACGGGAGCGTGCAGGGGATCCCGTAGATCCGGCAGGCGATGTAGTGGCCCAACTCGTGGCAGAGCAGGATGAAGAGGGCGGGGATGGAGAAGGAGAGGCCGATCCTCAGCAGCTCCGGATCGCCCCAGACGGCGGACGCCACCCCGGGGGTCAGGAAAGGCGGCAGCGAGGTGGTGACGTCCGTCCAGCTCATCAGGACCATCACCGGGCTCAGCGTCGTCGAGCAGAGGAAGGTCAGCGCGAACAGTAGCAGCGCCCGGCCATAGCGCGGGCGGTCGGGGCGCGGCGGCGCGGGGGCGTAGACGTTGCCCGGCGCGGGCAGCAGCTCGATGAGGGGGGAGGAACGAGGCGGGCCCGGTTCAGAGATTCTTGAGGTCCTTGCCCGGCTTGAAGCGCACCGTCTTGCCGGGTGAGATCGCCACCTCGACGCCGGTCTTGGGATTGCGGCCGACGCCCTTCTTGCGGTCGCGGACCTGGAAGACGCCGAAGCCGCGCAGCTCGATCCGCTTGCCGTCGCAGAGCGCGGTCTTCATGGCCTCGATGATGGTGTCGACGGCCTGCGCCGCCTTCACCCGGGGTACATCCGTGATTTCCGCGACGCGGTCGACGATGTCAGACTTGATCATTGCGGCTCCGAAACGGGGGCGAGTCTAACAACGGGTTTCAAAGGGTGTCAACAAAACGAGATTTTTCTAGGACTTGGCCCTAGGACTTGGCCTCGCCACGCTGGCGGTTGGCGAGGATGCAGCGCTCGACGGCGCTGGTGGCGGCGTTCATCAGGCGCTGCATCTGCTGCAGGTCGACCGGTCCGCGGGTGGCGCCGTCGGCGTAGACCACCAGCAGCAGCCGGTCCTTGATGCGCACCGGCAGCATCACGCAGTCGCGCGGCAGGTCCCCGCCCCAGGTGCGGGCGAGCTGGCGGTGCGCGGGCATCGGCGGCAGGGGGCCGAGATAGAGAGTGCTGCCGTGGCGCAGGTTGAGGAAGAGCGAGGGCTGGTCGAAACCGATCGAGAAGGCGGCGAAGGCCTCGCGGTCGATCCCCGTGCCGTGCACGCGCCAGCCGTTGATCCGCTCGCGGGTCACCTGGAAGATGGCGGCGCGGCGGTGGTCGCGGCCGAGGAAGCCGAGGAGGACGCGCGCCACCTCCTCGAGGTCGGTCGCCTTCCCCAGCGCGGTCTCCACCTCGTCGAGACTGGCCGGGACCGGCAGCGACCGGTCGGTGGAAGCGGGCTCCACCCAGGCCACGGCGCCGAGATCGGCCCGCTCCTCCGGCGTCAGCGAGACGCTCTGCGACCGCGGCGGCGGCGGCCCACGGGGGCGGCAGCGGGAGCGGCCGCCACCGCCGTGGCGGGGGCCGGAGCGCGCGCCGCCATCGCCGGGGCGGGTGGCGCTATCGCCGGGGGAGCGGGAGCGGCGGGCGGCGGGGGAGCCGGCTGCGGCCAGAGCGTCTCGACGCTGGGGAACGCGGCCGCCGCCGCGGCCGCCGGCTGCGGGCGCGGCGGCAGCGGCTCCAGCTCGGGCAGGGGGGAGGGAGCTGGATCTTCGGCGGCGCCGCGAGGCGGTTGTCGAAGGGGCTGTCGAGCGAGCGGCAGCAGCTCGCCCGCCGGCTCGGTACGCTCGGCGGCGGGCTTCTCCCAGAGGAAGCGGGCGCGGTTCAGGCGGTCGAGCACCATCCCGAAACGCGAGGGGCACTCCTCGTGGTAGTACTTGTCGAGCGCCTCCAGGACGCGCAGCTCCTCGGCGACGTAGACCTTGACCCGCTTGCCGGAGGCGAAGGCGATCTCGTCCTGCGCCGAGAGGTTGCGCGGGTCCATCAGCGCGAGGTCGAGCCGCCCCAGCTCGACGCGGAAGGGGACGGCGCGGCAGCGGCGGGCGAGCTTCTCGGGGATCAGCCCGAGCACCTCGTCGGGGATCCCCCGCAGGTCGTCGGCCGCCGCCGAGGGGACGCCGAGCTGCTCGGAGAGCCCCTTGAGCAGCAGCTCCTCGGAGATCGCGTCCATCTCCAGCAGGCAGGTGCCGATCCGGCCGCCGGCCACGTTCTGGTTTTTCAGCGCGCGCGTCAACTGCTGGACCGTGATCCAGCCGCGCGCCACGAGAAGCTGTCCGAGCTTGGCCATGGTCAGAGGGCGTATCGTTTATCCACGGTATCAGCGAAAAGAGAGCGTTCGAGCCGGCCTAGGGTACCCCTGGTTGCATCGGGTCTGTAACTTGTTCTGAGAGCTGTATTTAAGCGCAAGGGCGACATTATAGAGTCGGGTCGATAGCCTTGTAAAGCGCCGAGGGGCGCTGGTATCCTGCGGGTGTGAGAGTTGCTTCATTCGCGCTTTGCGCCGCCAGTCTGTCCCTGCTGCCCTCCCTCGCCGCCGCGGCGCCCGTTCCCGCGGCGGCGATTCCGCCCGCGGCCTCCTATCAGTTCGCGCTCGGCAAGCTGCTCGCCGTCGAAGGCTCGTACAACGAGGCGGTCGCCGCCTTCGAGGCCGCCGAGAAGGCCGCTCCCGACGTGCCCGAGACCGCCTACGTGCTGGTCGAGCACGCGGAGCTCCTGGACCGCATGGCCCAGTACCAGCGCAGCCAGCCCCTGCGCGACGACTCCCTGCGCAAGGCCGCGGAGAAGATCTCCCAGGCCCGCCGCCTGGCGCCCGAGAACGTCGACGTGCTGCGCTCCGCGGGGCAGATCTACATCGATCTCGCCGCCATCGACCCGTCCGCCCTGGCCACGGCGCGCGACGCCCTGGAGGCCGTGCGCAAGCGCGATCCGGAGGACGCGCAGACCTTCCTCACCCTGGGGCGGATCTATCTCGACCAGAACCAGCCGGACAAGGCGGCCGAGGTCCTCCGCGAGCTGGTGAACAACCTCCCCGAGCAGCGGATGGCGTACGCCCTGCTGGTCGAGTCGCTGATGCGGGCCAACAAGCCGGACGAGGCGCAGAAGGCGCTGCAGGACATCCTCGGCCTGGACCCCGGCTCCCTCGAGGCCCGCCTCACCCTCGCCGACCTGCAGAGCCGGTCCGGCCAGACCGCGGCGGCCCTGGCGACCCTGCGCGGCGCGCCCGAGGAGGTGCGCGGCGACTCCCGGTTCAACCGCCAGCTCGCCTGGGCGCTCTACCAGAACGGCGAGCTGGACGAGGCGCTGAAGGCGCTCGACGCGGTCGCGGTCCCCGCCGCCGGCGCCGCCAACCCGGCGGGCGCCGTGAGCCTGCCGGGCGCCGCGGGCGAGGAGGCGCCGGACCCCCAGCGGGGCCTCAACCTCCTGCGCGGGCTGATCTTCGCCGCCCAGGGGCGCAACGACGAGGCGGTCGCCCTGCTGGGCAAGATCCATGACGCCGAGCCCAAGGACACCGGGATCACCGTCACGCTGGCGCGGGTGACGCAGCGCGCCGGCCGGCACGACGACGCGGCGCGCCTGCTCGAAACTCTGGCGGCCACCCTGGAGAAGGACGGCAAGGCCAAGGAAGCCCAGGAGGTCCGGCTCGAGGTCGCGCAGGTCTACTTCGACGGCAAGCAGCCGGACAAGGTGGAGGAGATCCTGCGCCCGCTGCTCGCCGCCGGGGACGAGCGGCATCCGGCTCCAGGCCGTGTCGCTGCAGACCGAGACGCTGCTCAGGGACAAGCGCTACGACGAGGCGCTCGCGCTGCTCGGCAAGGAGAAGGACTCCCCGGCGGTGATCTCCAAGCGGGCCGAGGTGCTGTCCAAGGCCGGCCGGGACACCGAGGCCGCGAAGCTGCTCGCCGGCATCGCCGCGGGGGACGAGAAGTCGGCGCTCGCCGCCGCCCAGACCTATCAGCGGCTGGAGAAGTACCAGGAGTCGATCCCGGTGCTGGAGAAGCTCGCCGGCAGCCATCCCGACCAGGCGGCCATGGGCTTCATGCTCGGAGCGGCCTACGAGCGCTCCGGACAGCGCGACAAGGCGATCACGGAGTTCCGGCGCGTGCTCAAGGTCGATCCCGACTTCCACGCCGCGCTGAACTACCTCGGCTACACCTTCGCCGAGGCAGGCACCAATCTTGATGAGGCCCTGAAGCTGGTGAGCCGGGCGGTCGCGCTCGATCCCGACAACGGTGCCTACGTCGACTCACTCGGCTGGACCTACTATCGAATCGGCCGTCCGGAGCAGGCCCGCGACTATCTCGAACGGGCCGCACGCCTCGAGCCCGAGGACGCGACACTGCAAGAGCACCTGGGGGATGTCTATGTTGCGTTGGGGCAGAAGGAGAGGGCTAGGCAGGCCTACCAGCGGTCGCTCGCGCTCAGCGGCGAGAGTGCCGACAAGGTCAATACCGACAAGGTCCGGCGCAAGCTGGACGATCTCGGCAAGACGGGTCCCCACCCTTAGACCCACTCTCGGAAAAGTCGCCGGGGCCGCCGCCGCGGTCCTCGGCATCTCGCTGCTGGCCGCGGGGTGCGCGGGCGGGCCCAGGCCCCGCCCGTTGCCGGCCGGCACCCTCGCTCCCTGGGAGATCCCGCAGGCCGCCTACGGCTCGCAACGGCTCTTCCGGGTGAGCTACTCGGGTCCGGAGGGGGAGGGCTCCTTCCGGGTGACCCTGCGCCTGGTCTCGCCCGCCCGCTACCAGATCCAGGCGGTCGACCCCCTCGGCCGGTCGCTCTGGAGCCTGGACGTGATGAACGACTCCGGCCTCTCGCTCAACCACCGCAACCACACGTTCTGCAAGTTCGAAGGGCGCTTCGAGATCTCCGGGGCCACGCTCGGGCCCTTCCCGCTGCTGTCGCTGCCCGGGCTCCTCCTCGCCCGGGTGCCCGCCCAGCCGGCCGCGGGCTCGGCCACGGCGCAGCCGCGAGGGCGGACGTTCGACTTCTACGACGAGGCGAAACGGCACTGGTACGGCAATCTCGGCGAGGACGGGCAGGTGCTGAGCTGGACCCTCGCCGAGGGGAGCACCCCCAAGGTCTGGTGGATGCGGCGCGAGGACTGGGCGATCCTCTCCGACCGCGAGCGGAGCGTGCAGGTGCGCTGGCGCGAGGTGCTGCGGGAGGACCTCGACAAGGAGCCGCCGGTGCTCGCCGCGCCCAGCGGCTACCAGCAGACCGAGTGCGGCGACCCCGACCTCTCGGACGCGCCGCCGGCCGAGCCGCCGATTTGACACTCCCGCTCCGCGCTCTTACCATAGTGCCCCCGCGCGGGAGAGGTCTGCCCGTGTGGAGGGCGCGCCGAAGGGGCCGATGCCCCGGAAACGGTCGCGAGTGCTCTCCGGAGGTTCCGCCAGTATATAATGCCTGGATTGACGCCGACGCCTGTATAGAAGAGCGGCTCTCCCTCCGGCAGGCGGAGCTTCTCCGCTCGCCGTAAACAGGGATGTCGCGGGAAGATCGAGTGGGTACCCCTCGGCGGCATGCCGCAGGGGGCTCACCGGTCGGGCCTTTCGTACACGCCGAGGTGCGGCCAGGGATGACCCGGAGAGGACGCGGAAATGGATATTACAGAGGTCAAGGTCTTTCCGATTCAGGAAGAGAAGTTGAAGGCGTTCGTTTCGATCGTCTTCGACCAGTGTTTCATGGTCAACGACATCAAGATCATCCAGGGGCGGGACGGGCTGTTCATCAGCATGCCGAGCCGCAAGAAGAAGAACGGCGAGTTCAAGGATGTCGCCCACCCGCTGAACAACGAGACGCGGCGGATGATCGAGGAGAAGGTGTTGGCCGAGTACGATCGCGAGCTGAGGGAGCGCGGCGAGGCGCCGGCGGATCGTGGCGAGCGGGCTACGCGAGCTCCGGTCGCGAACACGAACGTCGAGGAGCCGCACAGCCTGGCTGCCGCGGCACCGGAGGCGCCGGAGAAGTCGCTGGAGGAAGTTGAAGAGATGCACCTCCGCGACTCCTTCTGGAACGTGTAAGCTTGCGATCCCGCGCCCGGGGTCTCCCGGCCTCGGGTCAGAGCTGGGGCGTCGCCAAGCGGTAAGGCACCAGACTTTGAATCTGGTTACCGGAGGTTCGAATCCTCCCGCCCCAACCAGTTCGCTTCGTCCCCGCCGCATCGCTTCAGGGGAACTCCTTTCAGAGGAACGCTTTTCAGGGGATCAACAATGGCTGGTGAACTGAAAATCTTCGGCGGGCGCGCGCACCCCGCTCTGGTGACCGAGATCTGCGAGTACCTCAACCTCGAGGCGGGCAAGGTCTCGGCCTACAACTTCTCCGACGGCGAGACGTTCTGCCAGATCGACGAGAACGTGCGCGGCTCCGACGTGTTCATCGTCCAGCCGACCTGCGAGCCGGTCAACCAGAACCTGATGGAGCTGCTGATCATGCTCGACAGCTTCAAGCGCTCCTCGGCCTCGCGGGTGACGGCGGTGCTCCCGTACTACGGCTACGCGCGGCAGGACAAGAAGGACAGGCCGCGCGTGCCGATCACCGCCAAGCTGGTGGCGGACCTGATCTCGCGCGCCGGCGCCGACCGGGTGCTGACGATGGACCTCCACGCCGACCAGATCCAGGGGTTCTTCGACGTGCCGGTGGACCACCTGTTCGCCGCGCCGGTCCTGCTGGAGGCGGTGCGCGACCTCCAGATCCCCGACCTGGTCGTGGTCTCCCCGGACGCCGGCGGCGTCGAGCGGGCGCGGGCGATCGCCAAGCGCCTGGATGCCGGGCTGGCGATCATCGACAAGCGCCGCACCGCCCCCAACACCGCCGAGGTCATGCACCTGATCGGCGACGTCGAGGGTTGCAACGCCCTGGTGGTGGACGACATCATCGATACCGCGGGCACGCTGACCAAGTCGGTCGAGGCCCTGAAGAGCAAGGGGGCGCAGCGGGTGCTGGCGGCCGGGGTGCACGGGATTCTCTCCGGGCCCGCGCTGCAGCGCATCGCCGATTCCCCGATGGAGGTGGTTCTGATCACCAACACGACGCCGGTGGACGAGAAGCTCGCCCGCCTGCCGGACAAGCTGCACCCCCTGTCGGTGGCGCCGCTGCTCGGCGAGGCCATCCGCCGGATCCACGAGAACAGCTCGGTGAGCTCCCTGTTCGTATAGCTCCGAAAAAATAGAAGCGAGGAAAACCATGAGTGACACGATGACGATCGAAGTTCAGCCCCGGGAGACGACCGGGAAGAATGCCAACCGGCGGTCCCGCGCGGCCGGCAAGATCCCCGCGGTGGTCTACGGCGGCGGCAAGGAGAGCGTGTCGATCGAGGTCGACCGCAAGACCCTCCTCGACATGTTGAAGGGGCACGCCGGCGAGAACCCGATCTTCCTGCTCAAGCTCGGGGACAAGGACCGCCACGCGATGATCCGCCACATGGATGTCCACCCGCTCAGCCGCCAGGTGATCCACGTCGACTTCCAGCGCGTGCTGATGGACCAGAAGGTCCGCGTCGCCGTGCCGGTCGAGCTGACCGGCACCGCCGTCGGCGTCAAGGTCGACGGCGGCATGCTCGACTTCGTGACCCGCGAGGTCCACGTCGAGTGCCTGCCGGGCCAGATCCCGAAGCACCTCGAGTTCGACGTCACCGACATGCGCATCGGCCAGCACGTCGAGGCCAAGGATCTGCAACTGCCCGAGGGCGTGCTGCTGCTCGACGATGCCGACAAGGTCATCGCCTCGATCAGCCAGTCCCGGACCGAGGAGGCGGTGGAGGGAGCCGACCGCGCCGAGCCCGAGGTGATCATCAAGAAGAAGGGCGAAGCCTAGGCCGGCTCCCTGATCGAAGAACTGGCCCGCATGCGCCTCATCCTCGGGTTGGGAAACCCGGGCGAGGAGTACCGCGACACCCGCCACAACGTGGGCTTCCGGGTCGTCGAGGAGCTCGCCCGGCGTTGGGAGATCCCCTGCGATCGTCTGGAGTGCAACTCCCTCGTCGGCCGCCTCGCGGCGGGCGAGGGGGATGCGTTGCCGGGCGATGTCCTGCTGGCCAGGCCGCAGACCTACATGAACCGCAGCGGCTACGCGGCGCGCTGCTTCGTCGAGAGCCACGGGATCGAGCCGTCGGCGGTGCTGGTGGTCTACGACGAGATCAACCTGCCGCTGGGGAAGCTCCGTCTGCGCCGCGCCGGGAGCCCGGCCGGGCATCGCGGCCTCGAATCGGTGATCGAGAACCTTCGCACCGCCGAGGTGCCGCGCCTCCGCCTCGGCGTCGCCCAGGAGGAGAAGGTGGCCGGCGAGGACCTCGCCGGCTTCGTCCTCGCCCCCTTCGCCGCGGACGAGCGGGAGACCGTCGACGGGATGATCCGCCGCGCCGCCGACGCCTGCGAGGCGTGGGTGCGCGAAGGGGTGGAGGCGGCGATGGGGCGGTTCAACGGGTAGTCCGGTCGGTCGCCGGCTGCTTGCCTTTTCCCCCGGAGCGTGTAAAATCGCTCCCCTTGTCACCGGGCGGGCCGGTTCGCGGCGCCGCCGATTCTTCAACCTCTCTGTTCCGCATTCAGCGGGACCGACCCAGGCCATAGGGAGGACAGTCACCACCCATGCGTACGTACGAGCTGATGTTCGTGGTCGACCCTCGCGTCTCCGACGAAGAAGTGGTCACCATGGCGCAGGATTACAAGAACATGATCACGGCTGGTGGATCGCAGATCACCGGCGAAGAGAACTGGGGGCGGCGCAAGCTCGCCTATCCCATCGACAAGATCACCGAGGGCAAGTACTTCCTGCTCTACGTCTCCAGCGAGGTCGGCAAGACCGCGCTGCCCGAGGTGGAGCACCGGATGCGCCAGAACGAAAAGATCTTCCGCTACCTGACGGTGCGCACCGACGAGGATCTCAAGAAGGCCGCCCGCCGGCCCCCCCGGGTGGGCCCCGAAGCGGATCGGGATCGCGAGCGGGAGGCGAGCGACCGCGACCGCGGCGACCGTGGAGATCGCGGTGACCGTGGAGATCGCGGCGACCGCGGCGACCGCGGAGACCATGGCGACCGCGGGGACCGCGGTGACCGTGGCGATCGTGGCGGCCGGCACTTCGAGGAGAGGGGCTAAACCATGGCACGCGCAAGAAAAGTCTTCTTCCGCCGGCGCAAGGTCTGTAAGTTCTGCGCCGACAAGATCGACTACATCGATTACAAGGACGTCAAACTCCTCCAGCAGTTCATCCCCGAGCGCTCGAAGATCCTGCCGCGGCGGATCTCGGGCACCTGTGCCACCCACCAGCGCCCCTTGCAGCAGGCGATCAAGCGCGCCCGCCATCTGGCGCTGATTCCATTCACCACGGACTAAGGCAGGAGGGAAGCGTGAGAGTCATTCTGCTCAGCGATCAGCGCCACCTCGGCCACCGTGGCGAGGTGGTGGACGTCAAGCCGGGCCACGGCAGGAACTATCTCCTGCCCCAGGGGCTCGCGCTCGAGGCGAACGACGCCAACATCAAGTACTTCGAGCACCAGCGCTCCAAGATCGACGCCCACCACGCCAAAGAGCGCGAGGGCGCCCAGGAGATCGCCAACCGCATGGCGGGCCTGCGGATCGAGATCCCCAAGCGGGTCGGCGAGACCGACACGCTCTACGGCTCGGTCACCGCGGGGGACATCGCGGAGATCCTGGAGAGCAAGGGCTTCACCGTCGACCGCCGGCGCATCGATCTCGAGGGGGGCATCAAGACCCTCGGCGATCATCCGGTGCGCGTCGAGCTTCACCCCGAGGTGGTCGCCGAGGTGACCGTCTCGGTGGTGCGGGAAGAGTAGGCGGCTTCTTCTCCGGTTTCCGGGGCGCCGGCGCATGGAGGCGAAGGACGACAACTCCACGGTGCCGCGCTCCCCGGGCCTCGACGACTTCCTCGTCGAGCCCACCCGCGATCTCGAGGACTGGCGATGGCTCTGGTCGGGGGACCATGCGTTCCCCATCCGCAGCCATCGCGGTCTGCTCGGCCGGCTCCTCGTCGGCTTCAAGCGCCTGCTGCGCCCCCTGGTCAAGACCCCGCAGAACGACCTCTGGGAGCGGCAGCGCACCTTCAATCTCATCCTGATCGAGCACTTCGCGCGGCTGGAAGCGGCGCGCGCCGACCATCTGCGGCGCATCGAGTACCAGGAGGCCCTCGACTCCGAGGGGATCCACGAGGTGATGCGCCACAACGACGCCCTCTTCGCCCGCGCCGACCAGAAGCTGGACCGCTACCGCCGCGAGGCGCGCGACCTGCTGGGAAGCCTGGGCGCCGCGCTGGCCACCGTCCGCTCGGCACCCCCCTCGGAAGCGAATGAGGCCGTCGAGACGATCGCCCGCGCCCATGAGGAGCACGGGTATCTGGAGCTGGAGCGGCGGTATCGCGGCACCGAGGAGGAGATCCGCGAGCGGATCGCCGCCTATCTGCCCTATCTGAAGGATCTGCCCGGGCCGGTGCTCGACCTCGGCTGCGGCCGCGGCGAGGCGCTGGCCCTGCTGCGCGATCACGGCATCGCCGGCCGCGGGGTGGATTCGAGCGAGCGCATGGTCCAGCTCTGCCGGGACCGCGGGCTGGAAGCCGAGGTGGGGGACCTCTTCGCGCTGCTCGCCGGGGTTCCGGAGGCGAGCCTGGGGGGCGTGATCTCCTTCCATGTCATCGAGCACCTCCCGGGGCCGGCCCTCGACCGGCTGGTCCGCCTCGCCGGCAGGGCGCTGCGGCCGGGCGGCGTGCTGATCCTGGAGACCCCGAACCCGCTCTCCGTGGTGGTGGCCGCCCGCAACTTCTGGCTCGACCCCACGCACGTCCGGCCGGTCCACCCCGAGAGCCTGAAGCTGATGTACGAGCTCGCCGGCTTCGATCCCGTCGAGCGGCTCGACCTCCGCCCCTTCCCGGACGGCCAGCGCCTCCCCGAGATCGAGCTCGCCACCCTCCCGCCCGAGCAGCGCCCCTTGGCCGATCTGGTCAACCGCCTGCGCGACCGGCTGGACGAGGTGCTGTTCGGGTATCAGGATTTCGGGATGGTGGGGCGGAAGAACCCTCACCCCTGACCCCGGCCTCTAGAGGCGGCGGCGGCGCCTCCGCCGGGGCTTCCTGCGGTCCCGGGGTGGACGGCGGCTCGGGGGGCGCCTGCGCCGAGGTGGTGCCGGCGGTGGTCTTGTTCGGCATGTTCTCGCCTTCCTTCGGGATGTAGAAGGACTTCTGCTGGTACCACGGCAGGTTGGCGATCGTCGACCACTGCGAGTTGTACTGCCGGTTGGGCTCGGTGCCGGAGACGAACGCCTCCTTGATCACCCGTCCCCCCTGGGCGGAGAGCAGCCCCGAGTAGTACTCGATGTCGCGCACGAGCACGCCCGGCGGCACCTGGAAGGTGTCCCCCTTCTTCAGCCAGCCGGTGGCCAGGCCGTCCTCGGCGATCGCCCGCCAGAGCGGCAGGGCGGCGACGGCGCCGCTCATGCCGGAGCCGAGCGAGCGCTTCACGTCGTAGCCGATCCAGGTCAGGATCGTGTAGTGCGGGGTGAAGCCGATGAACCAGGCGTCGGAGTAGTCGTCCGTGGTGCCGGTCTTGCCCGCGATGTCGAGCGGCAGGTCGTGGATGTCGTAGGCCGTGCCGTGGTCGATCACCCCCTCCATCATGTGGGTGAGCACGTAGGCCACCGCCGGAGTGGTGGCGATGTAGGTGGCGGGGAAGTGCTGGTGCAGCACCTGGCCGTCGGGCTTCGAGACCTTCTGGAGCATGTAGGGCTCGATGTGCGTTCCCAGGTTGGCGATCGTGGAGTAGGCCGAGGCCATCTCCAGCGGGGTCAGGTCGGCCGAGCCCAGGGACACGCTGGGCCAGGCGGGGAGCTGCGTCTGGACGCCGAGGCGGTGGGCGAAGTCGACCACCCGCTTGCCCCCCACCAGCTCGAACAGCTTGACCGCCGGGACGTTGATCGACTGCTCCAGCGCCCGCCGCAGCGTCACGATGCCGTAATGCTTGTGGTAGTAGTTCTCGGGCCGGTAGCTCAGGCGCCCGTCGGCGCCGATGAACGAGGTGGGAGCGTCGAGCAGCGTGTCGGAGGGGGTCCACCCCGCCTCGATCGCCGCGCCGTAGACGAAGGGCTTGAACGACGAGCCCACCTGCCGGCGCGCCTGGGTGATGCGGTTGAACTTGTTGCGGTCGAAGTCCCAGCCGCCGACCATGGCGCGGATGGCGCCGGTCTGGTTCTCGATCACCACGGCGGCGGACTCCATCTTCGGCTGCTGCTCGAGCATCAGTCGAGGCTCGGCCGCAGCGGCCGTGGCCGCCGCCGCGGGTTTCGGGCGCCGTCTCGCCGGGCTTGGCCGCCGCCGTCTTCGACCTGCCGGGATCTCGAAGCGGAACCAGGCCACCGAGCCGCGCTTCAGCAGGGCGTCCGGCTGGCGGCGGTTGGTCCAGGCGATCCCCTCGGGGCCGAGGGTGTAGGTCTCCTTGCCGATCTTGACGCTGGCGCTCTTCGGTCCCGACTCCAGCACCAGCCCCTGGTACCAGCGGCCGGGCACGAGCCGGGACTGCCCCCAGGTCGGGAGCTGCTGGCCGGCGATGTCCGCCTCCTTGATCTCGGCGATCGGACCGCGCCAGCCGCGCCGGTGGTCGATCTTCAGCAGGCCGGCGTGGATGGCCGCCTGCGCCGACTTCTGGATCTGCGGATCGAGCGTCGTCTGCACCTGCAGCCCATCGGTGTAGAGGCTGGTCGCGCCGTATCTGGCCTCCAGGTACTTCCGCACGTCCTCGGCGAAGTAGGGGGCGAAGCTCTCCTCGGCCTCCTGGGGGTTCGACCAGGATCGGCTGCGCCGCCGCCCGATCGTACTCCTCCCGGCCGATGTACTTCTCGTCCAGCATGCGCCGCAGCACGCGGTCGCGCTGGCGGCGCATCAGCTCCGGCGTGCGGTAGGGGCTGTAGTGGCTGGGGGCGGGGATGATGCCGACCAGCAGGGCGGCCTCGGGGAGCGTCAGCTTCGCGGCCGGCTTGTCGAAGTAGTAGCGGGAGGCGGCCTCCACCCCGTAGTTGCCGTGGCCGAGGTTGACCAGGTTCAGGTAGAGGGTGAGGATCTGCGACTTGGTGTAGTTCTTCTCCAGCTCGACGGCGACGAACGCCTCCTCGACCTTGCGGCGCCAGGTGCGCTCGCGGGAGAGGAAGAGGGTGCGGGAGAGCTGCATGGTGATCGTCGAGGCCCCCTCCTTCACCCGGCCGGCCCGGAAGTCGGTCAGCGCGGCGCGGCCGATGCCCAGGGCGTCGATGCCGCCGTGCTGGAAGAAGTTGGAGTCCTCGGAGGCGACCAGCGCCCGCTCCATGACCTGCGGCATCTCGCTCTCCTTCAGCATCACGCGGCGCTCGCGGGCGAAGGTGGTGAAGACGTTGCCGTTCTTGTCGTAGAGCTGGGTCACCAGGCTCGGCGTAAAGGTGGCGAGCGACTCCACCCGCGGCACGTGGATGGCCGCCGCGATCGCGACGCCGCTGATGGCGCCGATCAGCAGGGTGGCGAGCACCGGCCAGGTCCAGCGCAGCAGGCGCCGGGAGCGGCGGCGGGATGGGGCGGAGACGGACGGGGGGCGACGCTCGGCGAGAGGTTCGTACTCCATGGGGACATTATAGGGTCCCTCGCCCGTGGGGCGGGCGGGTTGGCTTTCGGAATCCCCCAATGATAGAAAGAGGCTGAGTTTTTCTGGAGTTCTACCCGGCACGGAGACCCTCATGGAACCCCCTCGCCTCGAGCCCGCTCCTCCTCCCGCGTCCCCGTTCGATCCGTCGGCCCGTCCGGTGAAGGGGGGCTGCCCCAAGCCGCTGATCTTCGGCTGCCTCGGCCTGCTCGTGCTGGCCGGCCTGGTGCTCGTCGGGTTCTTCCTGTACGCCGGGACGCACGTCGGCAAGCTGCTCCAGTTCTCCCTCCGCCAGTCGGAGACCAGCATCCTCGCGCAGCTCCCCAAGGACGTGACGCCGGAGGAGCAGCAGCGTCTCCGCGCCGCCTTCCAGAACGCCCGCGAGCGCGCCCTCAAGCCCGGCAACATGCAGGAGATCGCCGAGAGCAGCCAGCAGCTCCAGCTCAAGATGCTGGCAGTCGTCCGCAAGGGGCAGAGCCTGACCCGGAAGGACGTCCAGGATCTCACCCTCGCCCTGGAGCAGTTCGCGAAGACGGGGAGGGCTCCGGACGCGACGTAGGCCTGGAACAACCCGCCCCCCGACCGCGTTTACAATCGAGCCATGGCAGGATTCGAGCTCGTATCCAAGTTCACGCCGCAGGGGGACCAGCCCGAGGCGATCCGCCAGCTCACCGAGGGGCTCGAGCGGGGCGACAAGGAGCAGGTGCTGCTCGGCATCACCGGCTCCGGCAAGACCTTCACGATCGCCAAGGTCATCGAGACGGTCAACCGGCCGACGCTGATCCTCTCCCACAACAAGACCCTCGCGGCGCAGCTCTACCAGGAGTTCCGCAGCTTCTTCCCCCACAACGCGGTCGAGTACTTCGTCTCCTACTACGACTACTACCAGCCCGAGGCGTACGTGCCGGCCACCGACACGTACATCGAGAAGGAGACCAGCATCAACGAGGAGATCGACCGCCTCCGGCTGCGGGCCACCAAGGCCCTGTTCGAGCGCCGGGACGTGATCATCGTCGCCTCCGTCTCCTGCATCTACGGCCTCGGCTCCCCCGAGGCGTTCTTCGGCATGCTCCAGTTCTTCATCCAGGGGGAGGCCGAAGGGATGGAGGCCGCCCTCAAGCGGCTGGTCACCATGCAGTACGAGCGCACCCAGATGGACCTCTTCCACGGCAGCTTCCGCGTGCGCGGCGACGTGCTGGAGATCGTCCCCGCCTACGAGGACCTGGGGATCCGCGTCGAGTACTTCGGCGACGAGGTCGAGCGCATCACCCGCTTCGACGTCCTGAGCGGCGACACCCTGCAGCAGATCGACCGCATCGCGGTCTATCCCAAGACCCACTACGTGACCCCCAAGCCGCGCCTGGAGCGGGCCATCGAGACGATCGCCGAGGAGCTGGGCCCGCGCCTCGCCGAGCTGGAGGCCGAGGGCAAGCTGCTCGAGCGCCAGCGCCTGGAGCAGCGCACCCGCTTCGACCTCGAGATGCTGAAGGAGATCGGCTACTGCCACGGCATCGAGAACTACTCGCGCCACCTCTCCGGACGGGCGCCGGGCGAGCCGCCGCCGACCCTCTTCGACTACTTCCCCGACGACTTCCTGCTGGTGGTCGACGAGAGCCACCAGTCGATCCCGCAGGTGCGCGGCATGTGGGCCGGCGACCGCTCGCGCAAGCAGACGCTGGTCGACTTCGGCTTCCGCCTCCCCTCGGCGCTCGACAACCGGCCGCTCACCTTCGACGAGTTCGACGCCCGCATGGGGCAGCGGATCTACGTCTCGGCGACCCCCGCCCCCTGGGAGCTGGAGCGCACCGGGGGCGTGATCGTCGAGCAGCTCATCCGGCCGACCGGCCTGCTCGACCCGGAGATCGATCTCCGCCCGGCGCAGGGGCAGGTGGACGACCTGATCGGCGAGGTGCGCAAGATCGTCGCCCGCAAGGAGCGGGTGCTGATCACCACCCTCACCAAGCGGATGGCGGAGGAGCTGACGCAGTACCTCAACGAGCTCGGGGTGCGCGTGCGCTACATGCACAGCGACATCGAGACCCTGGAGCGGGTGGAGATCGTCACCGGCCTGCGGCGCGGCGATTTCGACGTGCTGGTGGGGATCAACCTGCTGCGCGAGGGGCTCGACCTGCCGGAGGTCTCGCTGGTGGCGATCCTCGACGCCGACAAGGAGGGGTTCCTGCGCAGCGAGACCTCGCTGATCCAGACCGCCGGCCGCGCCGCCCGCAACGTCGCCGGCCGGGTGATCTTCTACGCCGACCGGATGACCGACTCGATGAAGAAGGCGATCGACGAGACCGCGCGCCGCCGCATCAAGCAGACCGCCTACAACCCCGAGCACGGCATCGAGCCGGCGACCATCCTGAAGGACATCCACAACCCGCTGGTGCAGATGATGAACCTCGACCTCTACGCCGCCGGCGGTCCGCCGAAGCTCGGCGGCGGGGCCGACGGCTCCGACCTCCCGCTCTCCGAGCGCATCTCGCGCCTGGAGAAGGAGATGCGCGCCGCCGCCAAGCGCCTGGAGTTCGAGGAGGCCGCCGCCTTCCGCGATCAGCTCCGGGAGCTGCGGGAGCTGCAGATCTACGCCGGGTAGAGAGGGACTGACGCATCCCGATCCTTCCCCAGGTTGGGGGAACCCCTCTCCCCTCTGGGGGAATCTCTCCCGGGTCGGGGGACCCCTCTCCCCGGCTGGGGGATCCCTCCCGGTTGGGGGACCCCTCTCCCCGGCTGGGGGACCCCTCTCCCCGGCTGGGGGACCCCTCCCCCCGGTCGGGAGACCCCTCTCCCGGTCGGGAGACCCCTCTCCCCGCTGGGTACACCCCTGTACCAACTGGGGAGAGGGGTATACCTCAGCGGGGGATTCGCCTCGAGTATGCGGATGGAGGCGGCCTGAGATCTTCCGCGCTGCCGCAGCATCACCGGACGTCGCGGTGGGATTCGCCAGGCGGAGCAGTGAAGACAGCCGGCGCTCGGCGGCCAAGAGGCCGCCGGCTCGGCGGCCGACGCGCCGCCGATGCGTAGGAGGGAAAACGCGTCGGGGACGGGATGTCCTGAGCTTCGCATGGGACTACATCCTTGCGGGGGCAGGCTCAGGAGCACACTCCGGGCCGTCGATTGGGCCGGCCATGCCGCCCACGATAGACGGGGTGGGGCGCGTGGAAGGCGATCGGTGCCCCGGGCGTCCTTCCGAATCGCGGAGCTACCGCATAGCGGTATATTGGCCGTAGTCAGCGCGATCGGGGTATCATGGGGCTGAAGGAGGCCGAATCATGACCACCTCACATCGCCCTCCTACGCGGCGTCAATGTCGGCGGCAAAACGAAGATCGCCATGGCGGACCTGCGCGACCTTCTGACGCAACTGGGCTTCGGGGAGCCGCGAACCCTGCTCCAGAGCGGCAATGCCATCTTCCGGAGCGACAAGCTCACGGGCTCCGATCTGGAATGCCTTCTGGAGACGGAGACCGAGAAACGCCTCGGCCTCAAGACGGACTTCTTCGTCCGCACCCCGGAGGAGTGGAAAGAGGTCATCGCGAACAACCCCTTCCCCGACGAGGCCAAGAACGATCCCGGTCATCTCGTCACCATGTTTCTGAACAGGGCGCCGGACGCCAAAGAGGTGGAGGCGCTGCAGGCCGCCATCAAGGGCCGGGAGGTCGTGCGCGCCGCGGGCCGGCAGGCGTACATCGTCTACCCGGACGGGATCGGGGAATCGAAGCTGACGATCACCGTGATCGAGAAGAAGCTCGGCTCCCGCGGCACGGGCCGCAACTGGAACACCGTCCTGAAGCTTGGTGCTTTGGCCGGAGTTTGACCGGGTACTTGCGCTTGACGTCTCCTGGCATTCTGGTCAATATGCAGAATCTTAAAAGGAGAATTTCTTGAAAAGACAAGTCAAGCTCGCGGTGGTTCTTGGTCTCAGCCTTCTGGGCGCCATGCAGGTACGGGCGGAGGTCCTTCCGTCGTTTCTGACTTCCGGGTTGGACGCGCCGGCCTCCTGCCGGACCGACGCCGCTGCCAAGCCGTTCCGCCTGGCTCGGGGCCTGCCGACCAAGGCCTCTTGTACAGCATACTGCCCCGGTAGCGGCGCAACGGTGTCGGCGACCTGCTCCGGCACTTGCACCGCCACCGACGTGAACTGCCCGAATACCTCCGGTTATGTACTGTGCAATGGCGTGCGCACGGACTGCGCGCCGTGCCCGCCCGGTCCCTATTGCGAGAGCCTGAACGGCACCTCCTGCTCGCCCAACAACGCCACGACACAGTGTCCGGTGGCGGAGGGCTCTTACAACACATGCACTTGCCGGCTCGGACGTTGGTCCTGTCCTTATTGATCTGATTGAGGAGATGGCCTCCCAGCCCAGGGCGATGCCTGGGCTGGGGAGACGGCCCGTTGGGCCTCTGGTTTGATCCGTCAGAACAGCTCAGGCCGTAAAGTGAGCCGCGCCACGCCGGCTGGCGCCTGATGTCCCGCCGGCCTGGAAGCTGAGGGCTACTCAGCGCTGAGTTTCTTCGACCGTACGGCCGAATCGGGCCCAGACGTCTTCCTCCCGGTCCGCCTGCGCCTTTGGCTCGGAAGGTGCTTCTTCGACTCGGCCGCTCATCGTGGAGATTCTATCCTGAAGCGGTCCGGCGTAAGTCCAGCGCGAAATCGGATAGGATCGCCCGATGAAAAACAGATCTCGCGCCGGAGCCGCCGTCCTCGCAGGGCTCTGCCTGTCCGTGGGGCTGGGCTCTTCGGGGTCCGCACAGCAGAAGCCGGCTCCAGGTCCGGTTCAGAAGGAGGGGGTCATGACCACCCATGCCAGTGGAACGTTCGAGGTCAAGCTGAGCCCGCTGGACGACAAGACCGGGGATCCGACCCTCGGCAGGATGTCGCTCGACAAGCAGTTCCATGGCGATCTCGAGGCGACCAGCAAGGGGCAGATGCTGACCGCCGGCACGGCGGTCCAGGGCTCGGCCGGTTATGTGGCGATCGAGCGGGTCAGCGGAACGCTGAAGGGGCGCAGCGGCACGTTCGCGCTCCAGCACAGTGGCACCATGACGCGCGGCACGCCGCAACTGACGATCACCGTGGTGCCGGACTCGGGCACCGGCCAGCTGGCCGGTCTCGCGGGCAGGATGACGATCGAGATCGCCGGCGGCAAGCATTCGTACGAATTCGAGTACACGCTGGCCGAGGCGGCGGCGAAAGAGCCTTGAGCCCCGTGAGTTCAATAACGGCCCCGGAGACGCCGGAAGTCTGGCTGCGCGGCCCGGTGCCCGGGATCCCGCCACTGCTGCAGCCGGTGGCTCACGCGCTGCTCCAGGCGGTGGAGGAGGTGTCACCGCCGCCAGGATCGCGCGGGGGGCCTGAAAAGCAAGGAGCCCCCGCGGACGGGGGCTCCGGATCCTTCGGCGAGAGGTGTTCTTACCGCGTCTTGATGCAGCCGCCGTTGGCGTTCGACCACTCGTACTGATAGGCGTAGCCGCCGGTGCCGATGAACGGCGCGGGGGACCAGGCGCACTTGTCGTCGGCCTCTTCGCCGGTGGTGCCGTCCCACCAGCCGTTCACGGGATCGGTCACGGCCTCGCGGGTCTCGTGGCAGACGAAGTGCTCGGCGTTCTGCACGTCCGACCAGCCGGAGACCTGGCAGCCGCTGCAGCTCGGATACGGCTCGATGGAGTACTTGACGGTGCCGGAGGTGCCGCTGTAGGAGCCGTGATAGGCGCAGTAGGCGAGGCCCGGGCCACCGCACGAGGTGCTCGAGCCGCTCGAGGAGTACGAGGTCTTCGGGATGACGACCTCGTAGATCGTGCTGCTGTTGAAGGCGCCATGGCCGCCCGAGAAGTACCGGTTGACCTCGGCGCGGACCGTGGAGTCGGTGACGTTGGTCGGCGGCGCGGTGGTGTCGAACCAGTCGGCGGTACCCGAGCCGAGGTTCGACTTCAGGATCCCGGAGTACTGGGTGATGGTGTTGTACTCGCCGGTGGTGCCGAACTGGTTGCGGTAGGCCTGCAGAGTCCGGGCGTACGAATAGTCCGGGGAAGCGGCGTTGTTGAAACTCGATCCCCAGAAGATGAAGACCACCTTGGCCGAGGTGATGACGCCGCCGCCGTGGTAGGTGATGTTGGACTTCGTGGGGATGTGCGCGTCGAATTTGGTCGGGGCGTAGATGACGTGATCGGCATCCGCGAAGGGCTTCAGCTTCTCTGCTCCGGGAGCGGCATAGGCGGTGGCGACAGCCACCAGGCCGCAAGACAGTGCCAGCACAGACTTCAAAACTTGACTCTTCATCTGCATCCTCCAAGTCGAGCTACGGAAAAAGGGCCACCGCGGTCGGACCAGCTCTCCCAATGAGAGCCGCAATCTCCGGGGTGACGGTTATCGAGTCGGCAAAAATCGCCGACGCGGAACAACAGGGTGAATCGACGGCCTAGATAGGGCGACGAAGACTCTGTAAACGCTCTGTATCCGTCATGTAAATCAAGGGTGCGGGATGGCGGGAAAAGCGAGCCACCTTTCTGAAAAGGTGGAGAAGTCGTAAAACGAGGAGGATTTTAAGAGAGGAAAGGACAAAAAAAAGCCGGGCCCCGCTTGACGCAGGCCCCGGATGAATGAGGGGAGAGCAGTTGACGCCGGGCCGTGGGACCTGGCAGTCGTCGCTGCATTCCTTGGTGCGTAGTGTCTCTTAATCCTCAAGGCCTGTCGTCCGCCAGATAGAGGATCTTGATATCAACAATTGTTGTGAATTGCTCTCCACGCCGCGTTGGCGTCGGTCATGCCGCAAGCCTTCGCGCGATCGATTGAAAGGCCTGCTCGACCCCCTCGAGCCGGAGCTCGCAGGCCGCCAGATCCCCCTGCCGGGCCAGTTCCTCGAGTCCGGCGGAGGCGGCGGCGAGCCCGCTCGCCCCGAGGATGCCGGCGCTTCCGGCCAGGGAGTGGGCGGCCGCGGCGAGGGCGTCGCCATCGCCGCGGGCCAGGGCCTGCCGCATGGTCCCGAGGTCCCTCGCGCCTTGCTGGCGGAAGCTTTCGACCACCTGCTCCAGCAGATCTTCCCCGGTCTCCTCGCCGAGGCGCGCGAGGGCCGCCAGGCGCTCCTCGAGGCCGTCGGATTCGACCGCTGGAAGCGTTCCGGGGCCGGAGTCACGGGCGCCCTCCGGCCGGCGTTTCAGCGCGGCGGCCAGATCCTCGGACCGCACGGGCTTGGCCAGATGATCGTCCATGCCGGCGGCGAGGCATCTCTCCCGGTCCTCCGCCCTGGCGTGGGCGGAGAGGGCGATCACCCAGGTGTGCCGGCCGCCCCCCTCGCTCTGCCGCAGGCGCCGGCAGGTCTCGTAGCCGTCGAGCCGCGGCATCTCGCAATCCAGCAGCACGGCGTCGTAGGGCTCCTGCGCCAGGGCATCGAGAGCCATCTCGCCGTCCTCCGCGGCGTCGGCGGCATAGCCGAGCTCGGTGAGCTGGGCGACCGCGACGAGGCGGTTCACGGGGTGGTCGTCGACCACCAGGACGCGCTGGGGGTTCAGGATTCCTCCAGGGTCGCGACCCCGACCCGCAGGGCGTGAAGGGCGGCCTCGACCCGGTTGCTGGCTCCGAGCTTGTCGAGGATGTGGCTGACGTGGGTGCGCACGGTGGCTTCGGCGATGTTCAGCTCGTTGGCGATCTGCTGGTTGGTCCGCCCCTTGGCGACCAGGTTCAGCACGCTGGTCTCCCGGCCGGTGAGCGGCTCGGGGGTCGCGGCGCCGGAGCGGGGCTTGAGGTGCGTCAGCAGCTTGCGGGTCAGGCGCGGCGGCAGCCAGAGCTCGCCATGGGCGACCCGGGAGATCGCCAGGAGGAAATCCTCGGGCTCGGAGGTCTTGGCCAGGTAGCCCAGGGCCCCGGCCTCGACGGCGGCGAGGATCCGCTCGTCTCCGTCGGTCCCCGTCAGCACCACGATGCCGATGTCCGGCTGCTCGGCGAGGATCGCCCGGATCGCCTCCACGCCGTCGAGGCGGGGGAGCTGGAGATCCATCAGGATCACCTGCGGCCTGAGGCGTCTCGCCTCGACCACCGCCTCCGGTCCGTCGCACGCCTCGCCCACGACCGTGACGCCGTCGGCATCCATGAGCAGGGCCCGCACGCCCTTGCGCACGACGAGATGGTCGTCGACGACGAGGACTCTGATCAGGGCCTCGGTGGATCTTCCTTCTACGATGGGAATCACCTCCGCGGGGTATACTACTGGACACGCCATGAACAGCGAAAGCCGCCTCCGCGCCGCGCGCGGAGGTACCCGCATCCGTTTCACGGCACTGCCGTGCCTGTATGCCACCCGCGCCGGGTCTTTCCTCCGCGGCGGCTGGGCTCTGCTCGCTTTCCTGCTGCTGTTTTTGGCCTCTGGAGCCGCCGCCCCCGGAGCCGCCGCCGAGCCTGGGGCCGCGGCGGCGGGCACCCGCCTGATCCGCGACGGTTATCACGTCTTGCGCAACCGGATGGGGGCCGATTGGGACCGCGTCCTGCTGGCGGACCTCCCCTTTCTTATCCTGGCCGCGCTGTTCATGGCCTCGGCCGCCTACCATCTCCTGCTCTACTGCCAGCGCCGGCAGGAGACCGGGCATCTCTGGTTCGGCCTCCTGTGCCTGTGCTTCGCCGTCAACACCTTCGCCAGCTCCTACTGGATCTACCGGTTGACCGACCGGTACGACCTGGCGGTCCGGGCCAGCGATCTCACCGGCCACGTCGCCGCGATGCTGGCGATCCAGTTCCTCTGGACCTTCTTCTCCCGGCCCATCTCATGGCCGCTGCGGGCCTACCAGCTCTCGCACGGGGCCCTGGCCCTTTTCATCGGCCTCTGGCCGGACCCGCGGCTGGTGATCGCCAGCCAGAGCTTCCGCTCGCTCTGGCTGCTGCCGCTCCTGGTGCTGGCGGTGGTCCTCATCGCCCGCGAGGCGTGGCGGGGAGACATGGAAGCGCGGACCCTCGCTCTGGGTGGACTGGCGCTGGTCGCCGCCGTCGGCGTCGAGCTGGCGAGCCAGGTTTTCCCCGGGGTTGATCCCGGTCAGTGGCGCGGCCCGGTCTCACTGCCGCCGTTCGGCTTCGCGGCGCTCCTGGTGGCGATGAGCATCTCCCTTTCCAGCCGTTTCCGCCGCGTCCACCGCGAGCTCGACCGGCTGCGCCTGAGTCTGGAGCAGGAGGTGCGGGAGCGCACGAGCGCTCTCCAGGTCGCCAAGGAGCAGGCCCTGGCGGCCAGCCGGGCGAAGAGCGAGTTCCTGGCCAACATGAGCCACGAGATCCGGACCCCGATGAACGGCGTCATCGGCATGACCAGCCTGCTGCTGGAGACCTCCCTCACCCCCCGGCAGAAGGACTACGTGAAGACCGTCCAGGCCAGCGGCGCGGCCCTGCTGGTGCTGATCAACGACATCCTCGACTTCTCGAAGATGGAGTCGGGGAGCATGGCGGTCGAGAGCGCCCCCTTCAGTCTCCAGGAGCTGATCGAGGATAGCCTGAAGATGATCGCTCCCCTGGCGGCCGAGCGGGGTCTCGCGCTATCCCACGACATCGCGGAGGGGACCCCGGAAGCCCTGGTGGGCGATCTCGCCCGCACCCGCCAGATTCTGGTCAACCTGCTGGGCAACGCCGTCAAGTTCACGCCGCAGGGGGAGGTGCGGGTGGCGCTTTCCGCCCTGCCGCTGGGCGACGGCTGCTTCGAGGTCCATTTCGCCGTCACCGACACCGGGATCGGGATCCCCGGCGAAGAGCTGGACCGCCTGTTCGTCCCCTTCGAACAGCTCGACGGCTCGCTGGCCCGCCAGCAGGGCGGCACCGGCCTCGGGCTGGCCATCAGCAAGCGGCTGACCGAGCTCATGGGGGGGCGGATCTGGGTCGAGAGCGCCGTCGGCCGGGGTTCGACCTTCCACTTCACCCTCCTCGGCGAGGCCGCCCTGGCCCCGCCCCGCAACCCGACGGTGCCGATCGCCATCGACCACCTGGCGCACAGCCACCCCTTGCGCATTCTGCTCGCCGAGGACCATCCGGTGAACCGGCAGGTGACGGTCGGCCTGCTCGAGCACCTGGGGTATGAGGCGGATCTCGCGAGCAACGGGCGGGAGGTCCTGGAGGTGCTGGAGTGCCAGTCCTATGACGTGATTCTGATGGATGTCCAGATGCCCGAGATGGACGGCCTGGAGGTCACCCGCCGGATTCGCGGCCAGCTTGCCGGCCGCGGCCAGCCGAAGATCATCGCGCTGACCGCCCACGCCATGCCCGGAGACCGGGAGCGCTGCCTGGCGGCGGGCATGGACGGCTACTTGAGCAAGCCGTTGCAGGTCGCCGACCTCAAGTCCACCCTGGCGGCGATCAGCCTGCGCGGCGCCCGCGAGGGGTGGAAGGAGGAGGAGCCGGAGATCCTCCCGGCCCCCCTCGACCCGACGAGTCTCGATCTCCTGCGCGGTCTGCGCAATGGCGAGGGCCTGGTCGAGAAGCTGGTCCGGACTTTTCTGGCGACCGCGGCCACCGATCTCGCCGCCATCCGCCTGGGGGTGGAGGAGGGCCGATGGGCCGAGGTGGGGCGGACCGTTCACCGGCTCCAGGGGAGCAGCGCGGTCCTCGGGGTCCTCCAGGTCGCCAGTGTCTGCCGTTCCATCGAGGAGCGGGTCCGCGCCTCGCGCACCGACGAGCTCGTCCCGCTGGTCGCGCGGCTGGGGCGGGAGCTCGCGCGGGCACGGGCCGTGCTCGAAAAGGTGGCCAGCGACAGCGTGGTCTCCCAGCATTGACGATGGCCGCACAGGAGGTTGCCATGGACGACAGCAGTAACGACCGCGATGCCGAATTCATGACGGCGGCCCTGGAGCAGGCGGAGAAGTCCTACCGCGAGGGGGGCCTGCCGATCGGCGCGGTGATGGTGGAGGCCGGCCGGATCGTCGCCCGCGGCCACAACAAGCGGGTGCAGGAAGGCGATCCGATCGCCCACGGGGAGATGGACTGCCTGCGCGACGGCGGGCGGCGGCGCCGCTACGACGGCGTCACGATGTACACCACCCTGAGCCCCTGCATGATGTGCTCGGGCACGATCCTCCAGTTCGGCATCCCCCGGGTCGTCGTCGGCGAGGACGTGAGCTTCCCCGGCAACATCGACTTCCTGCGCCAGCACGGAGTCGAGGTGCGCCTGCTCGAGGACGAGCGCTGCCTCCGGCTGATGGAGCGCTTCATCCGCGAGAAGCCGGAGCTCTGGGACGAGGACATCGCGGGCAGGGAGGCGGTGTAAGTGCTATCATTGATAGCATGAAGGTGAAGACGATGACTCAGCTGATCGTACGCAATCTCGAAGAGGAGGTCATTCGGGAGCTCAAGGTCCGGGCGGCGCGTCATGGCCGTTCGGCGGAGGCGGAGCATCGGGAGATTCTGCGCGAGGTCCTGCTGCCCGCGAAGCGAAGAAGGCCTCTCAAGGATCTTCTCCTCGCTATTCCTCCCGTCGGCGAGGACACCGACTTCGAGCGGCTCCCGGACCGCGGCCGGGACGTTGAGCTTTGAGCTACCTTGTCGACACGAACGTGATCTCCGAGCTTCGCAAGGGGCGGCGCTGCAATCCAGGCGTGGCGTCGTGGTTCGCCGAGGTTGCTTCCGAGGAGATCTATCTGAGCGCGCTGACTCTGGGTGAGATCCGCAAGGGCATTGAAAACATCAGACGCCGCGATGAGCCGGCCGCCGAGGCCCTGGAAGGCTGGTTCCAGGAGTTGGAGGCCAGCCATTCGGACCATGTCCTGCCCCTCGATCAGGCCATCGCCGAGCAGTGGGGCCGCTTCAATGTTCCGGCTTCTCTGCCGGTGATCGACAGTCTCCTTGCAGCCACGGCGAGCGTCAACGGCCTGACCCTCGTCACTCGCAATCTCAAGGATGTGGAACGAACCGGCGTGGACTGTTTCAATCCTTTCAGCGGATAATGGAGCTAGAGTTCAGTGGCGGCAGAGATAGCCGAAGGACAGCCCTGACGTTCGCTGAAACGATGGGCGACCAAGCGTGATCACTGTGTCTCATCTGGGTTCTGGTCCCAGCGGATAACCGCGACGAACCGTGAGACGTCTATTTCGTTCTCCTTGGCAACTCGGACGAGCTCGTTGAGTCTCAAGATGTTGTGCAAAGTAGTGTGCAAGGCTGAACGCGTCCTCCGGTTCCTCGAAGTTGGAGCCTTTAAGATAGTCATCGTTGATTTCTGTTCCCTCGGGCACAAGGGCAGCGAACTTCCGGACGAGATCCGCATCGAGCGGAAATCGCGTGAGGTAGTCAACACACAACCAGAGATTGTTCGCGAGCCAGCGTGCCTTCGGATCGTAGTCGCAGGCCTTCCGGTGAACGGCATCCCAGAATCCGAATGGAGCAAGCGCGTCGAGTACCTCGTCGTCGTATTCCTGGTGGGGGTAGCTATCGTCTATCCTGCCGACCACATGCTCGATGCCCTCATCCCGCTGCGCTTCCGGGATGAGGGCATTGCGGAGCATGAACACGACGACGCCAAGGGAACGACTAATTGGCTGAAACCAAGACTGTCCGGGCCTAAATGGAAGGAGATCGTGCCATAGCTTACGGACGAAGTGGTGATCCCGCGCAAAAAGTGCTGTCAGGCTTGGCGTACCCAGCAACGCTGCCAAGAGTAGCCTTCTATCCGAACGGAGTTGATCGACGGCGGCCTGGATCAGGTGCTCGTCGTTTAGGCGCAGGATGTGCTGAAAGAGGAGGTCTCCTGCCTCCGTAAGCTCGGGAACATCTACGGCGGGCTCTCTGGCGAATCAATGTCGCCGGTGACCATCAGGACGTCACGAAGAAAGTCGAGAAACTCCTGGCTTCGAACTGCCTGAGGAATCTCTGCCACGAGGGGGAACATGTCGGCTCCCCGCGGGGAATAACTGGGGTCCAGATGGCGCTTGAATCTCTCCAGCAAACCCTCCCGACCGCCGGCTACTACCAGCTTACGAGCGTTTGACCTAACGAATAGCCACAGCGACTCGACATGCGGCGCCGCGATCTCGTTCGTCCGCGCGTGTGCGGCGTCGTTGCGGCGTGCCCGCCAGTAGGACACTTCAGCACGAAGCTCGTCGCCGATGAGAAAAAGCGATGCCGGTTTGGAGCGAATCAAATTGTCGTAGGCAGTCGTCTCCCACTTCTGGTCTTCTCGGAGATCTCTCTGGACCTGCTGCCACAATGCCTCGGGAAAGCCGACCGGCGGCGAGGACGCCATGAGCCGATGTGCGACGAGTCGAAGCAGACCTAGATACGAGAAGACGACCGCCGCCCGGTAGGCTCCCGCTGAGTAGCAAAGTAGCGCCTCATTGAAGAGGGCGCGCGAGGACACATCAAGATCCTCCGCCTCAAGCCAAGTACCGAAGAGGTGTCTCATTCCTCTCCCATGAGCGTTGACTTGTTCATGGTTGCCTAACCGACCGTATCTTTCTTCAGTCCCCCATCCGCACCGACTCCACGAAGGCGGGCTCGCCGGCGGCGAGGTCGAGGCGGGCTTCCTCCGGGGTGCCGAAGGCCCGTGCCCGTTGATCGTCGAACTCGCCTTCCCAGCGGGCCACGACGCAGGTGGCCAGGCAGTTGCCGATGACGTTGACGCAGGTGCGCCCCATGTCCATCAGCTCGTCGACGCCGAAGATCACGGCGACGCCGATGGGACCGAGGTTCGCCGGCAGGAAGGTGTCGAGCGTCGCCAGCAGGATCACCAGCGAGGCGCGCGGCACGGCGGCGACCCCCTTCGAGGTGACCATCAGCGTCAGCATCATGACGATCTGCTGGCCGAAGCTCATGTGGAACCCGGTGGTCGCCTCGGCCGCCTGGGCGACGAAGACCGAGGCCATCGCCAGGTAGAGCGTGGTGCCGTCGAGGTTGAAGCTGTAGCCGGTCGGCATCACGAAGCCGACGATCCGCGGCGGCACGCCGAAGCGCTCCATCACCTCCATCGCCTTCGGCAGGGCCGACTCGCTGCTGGTCGTCGCGAAGGCGATCGTCGCCGGCTCGCGCACCGCCCGCAGGAACTTCAGGATGGGGATGCGGAAGAGGACCGCCACCGCCCCCAGCACGAGGACCACGAAGAGGATCAGGGCCAGGTAGAGCGAGCCGATCAGCTTGCCGAGGTTGACCAGCACCCCCAGGCCGTGCGTGCCGATGGTGTGGGCCATGGCCGCGCCGACGCCGATGGGGGCGAACATCATCACGTAGCTGGTGAACCGGAACATGATCTGCGACAGGCTCTCCATCGCCCGCAGGATCGGCTTGCCCTTCTCGCCGATGGCCGAGACGGCCATGGCGAAGAGCACCGCGAAGGCGACGATCTGCAGCACGTCGCCGCGCACCATGGCGTCGACGATGCTCGCCGGGAAGATGTGCACGATCGTCTCGATCAGCGTCTTCGGGTGGTTCTCGGCCACCTTCTGCACGGTCTCGGTGACCGGCGCCGCCAGCGCGACGCCGACGCCCGGCTTGATCAGGTTGACGACGAGCAGGCCGATGAACAGGGCGATCGTGGTCACGATCTCGAAGTAGAGCAGCGCCTTGGCGCCCATCCGCCCGACCTTCTTGAGGTCGCCGCCGCCGGCGATGCCGACCACCAGGGTGGAGAAGACCAGGGGGGCGATGATCGACTTGATGAGATTCAGGAAGATGTCGCGGAGGAAGTAGACCTTGTTCCCCCAGTCGGGCCGGATCCAGCCGATGAACCCGCCGACCACCAGGCCGATCATGATCCAGGCGGTCAGCGACAGGCGGTACCAGGGCTTGCGCGGGCTCGAAGCGATCTCGGTCGTCATGGCCTTCATCCCCTGTTGATGATTTCCGATCAAAAACTTGCGGGGGATCATAGACCACAACGCGGCGGCTGGGAGCGGTCGCCCGGGCATTCCCCGCCGGGCTATCCTGTTCTCCTCAGAGGAGCGCCATGTCCGACCACACGCAACTCGTCGAACGCATCCGGGCCCTGCCCGACCGCCCCGGCATCTACATCTTCAAGGATGCCGAGGGGAAGGTGCTGTACATCGGCAAGGCGAAGTCGCTGCGCAAGCGGGCCTCGTCCTATCTGGCGCGCGACCATGAGCCGCGGCTGGCCGCCATGGTCTCGGAGGCGGTGGATCTCGAGTATGTGGTCACCGACTCCGAGTCGGAAGCGCTCCTGCTCGAGAACAACTGGATCAAGGCCAAGCGCCCGCGGTACAACGTCCTGCTGCGGGACGACAAGACCTACCCCTATCTGAAGCTGACCATGCGGGACGAGTTCCCCCGCATCGCCTTCACCCGCCGGATCTCGAACGACGGCGCCGAGTACTTCGGCCCCTTCCTCCCCGGGGGGCTGGCGCGCAAGGCGATCAAGCTGGTCCAGAAGCTGTTCCGGGTCCGCGTCTGCCGGATCGACGTCGACGGCTCCTGGGCCCGCCCCTGCCTCTACTACGACATGCACCGCTGCCTCGGCCCCTGCGTGGCGAAGCTCACCACCAAGACGGCCTACGACGAGGCGGTCGAGCAGGCGCGGCTGTTTCTCGCCGGGCGGACCGAGCCGCTGCTCAAGCGCGTCAAGCGGGAGATGTGGGAGGCCGCCGAGGCCATGGACTACGAGCGCGCGGCCCAGCTCCGCGACACCCTGGCCGAGGTCGAGGCGGTGAGCCAGCGGCGCAAGCTGTCGTCGGTGGACGAGGAGGACCTCGACGTCTACGGCGTCCACATCTCCGGGGGGAACGCCGCCGTGGTCTCGCTGATCATGCGCGAGGGGCAGGTGCTCGACCGGCGGGAGCTGTTCTGGGAAGGGGTGGGTCACATCTCCCCCGAGCTCCTGCTCTCCGAGGTGGTGCCGCAGATCTACGACCGCACGACCTTCATCCCCAAGGAGATCCACCTGCCGGTGCCGATCGAGGGGGAGGAGGCGCTGGTCGACTGGCTGTCGGAGAAGAAGGACGAGCGGGTCTATGTCCGGATGCCCTCGCGGGGGCCGAAGGCCGAGCGGGTGCAGCTTGCGATGCACAACGCCGAGCTCGCCCACAAGCGCCGTTTCCGGGCCGGGGGCGTCGAGTCGCCCGGCGCCACCTCGCTGGAGCGCCATCTCGATCTCTCCGAGCCGCCGCGGCGGATCGAGGGGTTCGACATCTCCCACTTCCAGGGCGGCGAGACGGTGGCGTCGATGGTCGTCTGGGAGGAGGGGAAGATGCGCAAGAGCGAGTACCGCTCCTTCAACGTCCGCGACCTCACCCAGCCGGACGACTTCGCGTCGATGCGGCAGGCGGTCGAGCGCCGCTACCGGCGGGTGCTGGAGGAGGTCGGCGCGATGCCCGACCTGATCCTGATCGACGGCGGCATCGGGCAGCTCAACGCCGCCCTCGGGGCGCTGGCGGAGCTGGGGGTGGAGGAGACGTCGATCGTCTCGCTGGCCAAGCGCGAGGAGGAGATCTACGTTCCCGGCGTGCCGGAGCCGCTCCGCCTGAGGCGGGACGACGCCGGCCTGCGCCTGCTCCAGGAGATCCGCGACGAGGCCCACCGCTTCGCCGTCTCCCGCCACCGCCGCCGCCGCTCCGCCCGCACCCTCCACAGCCGCCTCGACGAGCTGGCCGGCATCGGCCCCCGCCGCCGCAAGCTGCTGATCCAGACCTTCGGCAGCGTGCAGGGGGTGCGCGAGGCGAGCCTGGAGGATCTGCAGAACGCCCTCGGCGCGCTCACCGGGCGGCGGATCTTCGAGCAGTTGCACGCGGAGGAGGGGGCGGCGGTGGAAGCGCGGAGCGCGGGCTAAGGGCTTCCTCCTTCGCATCCTCTTTCTTCGCCTCCACCGCCGCCGGCCGCGGCCCCCGCTTCAGGATGTAGACCGTCTGCTGGTTGCCGTGGAAGATGCCCGCTCCGGGGTAGGTCGGAATGCCTCCGAACTGCGTCTCGATCTTGTAGTTGGCGAAGATCCAGTTGCGGAGGACACCGGGGATTCTCGGCCTTCCGTCGGCGCGGATCAGCTCTCCCAGCACCAGATAGTGGTCCCGCCGCTCGATCACCCGGTTCCGCGACTTCTCCCAGGTCCGGACCTGGACCTTGCCGGGGACGGTCTCGATCCGGTGCGGCAGAAAGGCCATCTCCTTCAGGAAGAGCACCCGCTCGTTCGGCTTCACCTTGCGGGCGAGCCAGCGGACCGCCTGCTCCCGGGAGTCGTCGAGGGCGAGCTGAAAGCCCTCGTACTCGTAGAGCGTCGGGGTGAAGAGGACCACCGGGAGGAGGACGGCGGCGATATTCAGCGAAGGGCGCAGCCAGGCGCGGCGGGGGAATCTCTCGCGGGCCCAGGCGTAGAGCAGGGCGACGAGGGCACAGGCCAGGGGGACGAGCGAGAGCAGGTTGCGGAACGCCCGGAATTTGTAGGGGGCCACCAGCAGCGCGGTGGCGATCCCGAAGAGGAGCCACCCGGCGACCGCTCCCGACCAGCGGCGGTCCCGCAGACCCACGGCGAGCCCCGCCACCAGGAGGAGCAGGAAGACGATCCCCACCTCGGGGTGCAGCACCGGCAGATCCCACTCCGCCCGGTTCGACCGCCTGATCCCAGTAGGAGCCGATCTCCTGAAAGCCGTAGATGGTGTTCATCTCCCGCAGCCCGGAGAGCACGGCCGCCGTGCGCAGCCAGAGCGCCGGCATGGCGAGGAGCAGCACCGCGACGGCGGCGGCGCCGGCCAGGACGAGCCGGCGCAGCTTCTCCGGCCAGCTCGACCGCGCGAGCAGGACCGCCAGCGCGACGGCGAGGCAGATCAGGGCCGCCGGGTACTTGGTCGCCCCCGCGAAGCCGGCCATCGCTCCCGCCAGCAGCGCGTCGCGCCGCGGATGCTCCCCCGTGCGCACCCCCTCGGCGAAGAAGAGCGCGGCGACGACGAAGAAGGCCACGAGCGGATTGATGTTGACGATCGAGCTGCGCATCACCAGGGCCGGAATCACCGCCGCCATCCAGGCCGCGAAGAGCCCCGCCGCGGGGCCGGCGAGACGGCGGACGAGCAGGCCGGTGAGCGCGACGAGGCCGAGCGAGAAGGCCAGCGTGACGAGGCGGCCGATGACGATCAGCGCCGGCGGCTCGACGATGTCGTAGTACTCCGGAGGGGACGGGGAGAGGTCGTCGAGGAGGGAGTGGCCGTGGATCAGGGCGTAGACCGGCGACCAGGCCAGGGCCGCCCCGGCGATGAGATAGAAGGGGAACGTGGGATAGCTGTAGGTATCCGGCTCCCAGGTGTGATGCTGGAGGAGGTAGCTGACGTGATGGAGGACGTGCCCCTCGTCGACGTAGTTCAGGTAGGGGAACCCCGCGGTGAGGGTGGGCAGGCGCAGGGCGGTGGCGACCATCAGGACCGCCAGCCCTGACAGCAGGGACATCCGGGCTTTCATCAGCACGTCTCCATGATACGAAAAGGCCGCAGGTTTCGCCCGCTCGGGTTAAAATGGCTCCGCCGTCCTTGGAAATCGAAATCATGGAAAACGAAGTTTATCGGCCCACCGAAGACGAGCTGCGGGTCTTCTCGGAGAAGATCGGCCGCCGGCTTGCGGACCGCCCGCTGGATCTCCCGCCCGACTTCCATCGGGAGCGCGTGGCCGGCCTGATGCGGCAGGTGGGCGAGGCGAGCTTTTATCAGCTCCTCGACCTGCCGCCGACCGCCGCGGCCCAGGAGATCCACGAGGCGTACGATCAGGTCGCGCGGCTGGTCCATCCCGCGAACGCCGGGCGGCTGGGGCTCGACCGGCCGCGAGGGGGTGCTCGAGATGCTCTTCGAGCGCCTCACCCAGGCCTATCTCAACCTCTCGCATCCGGAGCGCCGCAAGGCCTATGACCGCGGGCTCTCGTCCCAGGCCTGGTCGGCGGCTCCCGCGCCGGACCAGCGCCGGGGGGAGGTCCGCGAGATCGCCGAGCGCTACTACAAGCGCGCCATGGAGCTGATCTCGAACGACGACTTCTATCCCGCGATCGAGCTGCTGCGGGAGGCGGTGCGCATCTCGCCGCAGCCCGAGCTCTACGCCCTGCTCGGCAAGCTGCAGGCGAAGAACCCCCGCTGGCTGCGGGTGGCGGCGGAGAGCCTGCAGCAGGCGATGGCCCTGGGCTCGAAAGACCCCGACCTGGCGGCCGCCCTCCGCGACGTGCAGCAGCGGCTCGCGGCCGGCGAGTGGCGCGCCACCGATCCGACCACCGGCACGACCTCGCGCGCGGCCCGCTCCAGCACCCTGGACGCCCCCGACGTCGAGGTGCTCGATCCGGAAGAAGAGATCGGCGGGCGGCGGTAGGCCCTTCCACGCTGCAGGCCCTTTCACGATACAATCCCCGAGCCGGAGATCTCCAGGCGGTCGCTTCGCGAGGGCCTTCGGGTCCGAGCGGAGAGGAAAGTCCGAACTCCTACGGGCAGCATGCTCGCTAACGACGAGGCGTGGCGACGCGACGGAAAGTGCAACAGAGAATAAACCGCCGGGCACCTTCGGGGGTCCGGTAAGGGTGAAACGGTGCGGTAAGAGCGCACCGCTCCGCCGGCGACGGCGGAGGCACGGCAAACCCCATGCGGAGCAAGACCAAATAGGGGAGCGGTACGCGGGCCGCCCGTCCCGCCCTCTCGTCCGGTTCGCCGGGCGCGAGGCCGCTTCCGGGTAGGTTGCTCGAGGCCGGCGGCAACGCCGGTCCCAGAGGAATGACAGCTCACCGGCGTTCGCGCCGGGATACAGAACTCGGCTTACGGAGATCTCCGGCACTTTGATCCCCCCCGCCAAGCTCCCTCCTCCCGCCGGTCCCGGCGACCGGGTGGGGGTCGCGGCCCTCTCGGGCCCCGTCGATCCGGAACGGCTCGACCGCGGCGTCGAGGCCCTCCGGCGGCTCGGCTTCGAGCCGGTGCTCGCCGACAATCTCCGCAATAATCTGCGCTCCCGCCACGGGCTGTTCGCCGGCGAGGACGCCGAGCGTCTCGACGCCTTCCATCGCCTCGCCGCCGACCCCGATCTCCGCGCCATCTTCTTCGCCCGCGGCGGCTATGGCGTGATGCGCGTGCTGCCGGGGATCGACTGGGATCTCCTGCGGCGCCACCCCCGGGCCTATGTGGGCTACTCGGATCTCACCCCCTTTCTCCTGGAGGTCGCGCGCCGGTCGGGCCTGGTCGCCTTCCACGGCCCGATGGTCGCCGCCGATCTGGCCCGCGGGCTCGACTCCGGACGAGGAGGAGTCGCTGCTCGGCGCGCTCGCCGGCCGCTATCCGGCCGAGCAGCCGTTCGCGGGCTGGCTGCGGGAGCCCACGGGCGGAGAGGTCCGCGGCACGCTGCTGGGCGGGTGCCTCAGCCTGCTGGTGGCGACTCTCGGCACGCCCTTCGCCCCCGATCTCGAAGCGGGGATCGTCTTCTGGGAGGACGTCGGCGAGCCGCCGTACCGCATCGATCGCATGTTGACCCACCTGGGGCTCTCGGGTAATCTCGCGAATATCGCGGGTATGATTGTCGGCAGTCTCGGGGAGAGCCAGGGTCCGGATGGACGAGCCGGTCGATGGGGCAATGACCATCGCGGACGCTCTCGCGGGCTTCTCCTGGCCGTTGGCCTGGGGGCTCGAAAGCGGGCACGTCGCTCCCAACCGGACGCTGCCGGTGGGCCTGCCGGCCCGGCTGGAAGGCGGCCGGCTCCTGCTTGGTGATGGATAGCGAAGGATAAGGGTCTATGGCCAACCCAGTGTTCAAGACCACCGGCCCCACCGGCCCGAACCCCATACCCTCCGGCCAGCCTGCCTCCGGCGGGGGCAAGAAGGGCTACGCGGTCGAGGTCAAGACCGGCGAGTACGTCTTCCGCGAGGGGGACCTCGGGACGGAGATGTACATCATCAATGAGGGGAAGGTGGAGATCCTCAACCAGGTCGGCGACGAGGAGCAGATCCTCGCCGTGCTGGAGAAGGGGGATTTCTTCGGCGAGATGTCGGTGCTGGAGGATCTCCCCCGCGCCGCCTCGGCGCGCGCCCTGACCGACCTCCGCCTGCTGCAGATCAACGGCTCGACCTTCGACCATCTCCTCCAGGGCAACCCCGAGATCGCCGTCCGCATGATGCGCAAGCTCTCGCGGCGCCTGCGCGAGACCGACGAGCTGCTCAGGTCGCAGTTCGGCGGCACCAAGATCACCTCGCGCGAGATGCCCCGGCCGAACGTCCAGGCGCCGACGGAAGGCGCGGAGCGGCTGCTGCACGTCCCCTCCGGCATGGAGTTCCACCTCTCGAACGGCTCGGAGACCACGATCGGCCGCAAGGACCCGGTGACCGGCATCTATCCGGACATCGACCTCACGCCGGTGGACAACCAGCGCTCGGTCAGCCGCCGCCACGCCAAGGTCTACCGCCGCGGCAGCAAGTACTTCTTCGGCGAGGAGATCGGCACGATGAACAGCACCTTCCTCAACGGCCGGCGGATGGACACCGGCATCCCCGGCGAGATCAAGCCGGGCGACGAGCTGCGCTGCGGCGTGGTCGTCCTCCGTTTCGAGGGCGCCTGACTCCTGGAAAGCGCGTCTGGATCTCGACGCTCCTCTCCGGACGGTCCGCGGCGTGGGCCCCGCGCGCGCTGAGGCCCTCGCCGGGGCGGGCCTGCGGACGGTCCGCGACCTGATCCTCCATCTCCCCTTTCGCTACGAGGACCGGCGCGGCACGCGGCCGGTCGCCGAGGCGGCCGCCGGCAGCTCCCAGACCTTCCGCGGGCGGCTCGTGGGGCTGCGGCGCATCCGCACGCGCCGGCGGGGCTTCTCGCTGGTTCGCGGTTTCGTCGAGGACGGCTCGGGGCGGCTGCCGGTGGTCTGGTTCAACCGTCCTTATCTTGCCAATCCAGGCGGACGAGGGGGAGTACCTCCTCCACGGTCCGGTGAAAGCGGCGGCGGACGGCCTGGAGCTGGTGAACCCTTCCTGCGAGCCGGCCGCGCAGGCCGTTCATGGCGACCGGATCGCCCCCGTCTACCCGGCGGCGGGCAAGGTGGGCCCGGCGGCCCTGCGGCGGATGCTGGAGGGGGTGCTGCGGGAGATCGATCTCCCGGCCCAGGTGCCGGAGACGGTGCCGGAGGAGCTGCTCCAGCGCTACGGCCTCCCGCCGCTGGGAGAGGCTCTCCAGGACCTCCATCATCCAGGGGCGGACGCGGACGTCGAGGCCCTGAACCGGCGGCGGAGCCCGGCCCACCTGCGGCTGATCTACGGCGAGTTGCTGGAGCTGCAGGTGGCGCTGGCGCTGGTGCGCCGGCGGGAGGAGGCGGTGCCGCGAGCGCGGCGCTACCCGATGGGTGCCCGCCTGCGCCGGACCCTGGCGGCGATCCCGCCGTTTCCCCTGACCGGCGCCCAGGAGCGGGCGATGGGGGAGATCCTGGCCGATCTCGGCGGCCCGCACCCCATGCTCCGCCTGCTCCAGGGGGACGTCGGGAGCGGCAAGACGATCGTCGCCGCCCTGGCGCTGGCGGCCGGCGCTGGAGAGCGGCTATCAGGGGGCGTTCATGGCGCCCACCGAGCTGCTGGCCGAGCAGCACCACGCGAGCCTGTCGCGGCTGCTGGGGGACCGCTACGAGATCGTCCTGCGTGACCGGCTCGCAGCGGTGCAGCCGGCGAGCCGCGGCGCCGGCTCGCCTCGGGCGAGGCGCGGCTCGCCGTGGGCACGCACGCGCTCTTCCAGGAGTCGGTCGAGTTCCAGGAGCTGGGGCTGGCCGTCATCGACGAGCAGCACCGCTTCGGGGTGGCGCAGCGCGATCTGCTGCGCCGCAAGGGGGACCGTCCGGATCTTCTGGTGATGACGGCGACGCCGATCCCCCGCTCGCTCGCCCTCACCGCCTACGGCGACCTCGCCGTCTCGACCCTGGACGAGCTCCCCCCCGGCCGCTCGCCGGTGCGCACCGAGCTGGCGCCGGCCCGGCAGAGCCGCGAGGTCTACCGCCGGCTGCGCAAAGCCGATTGAAGCGGGGGAGCGGGCCTACGTGGTGGCGCCGTTCATCGAGGAGAGCCTGCTCGACGCGGTCTCGCTCTCCGAAGTGGAGGCCAGGGTGCGCGAGACGCTGGCCGGGTTCCCGGTCGCCACCGTGCACGGCCGCATGCCCGCCGCCGAGCGCGAGCGGGCGCTGCGCGCCTTCGCGGCCGGCGAGGTCCGGGCGCTGGTGGCGACGACGGTGATCGAGGTCGGGCTCGACGTGCCCGCGGCCACCTGGATGGTGATCGAGAGCGCCGAGCGCTTCGGCCTCGCCCAGCTCCACCAGCTCCGGGGGCGGGTCGGGCGCGGCTCCGGGCAGGCGACCTGCGTGGCCCTGCACGGCCGGCTCTCCGAGGCGGCCCGGCAGCGGCTGGAGATCTTCGCCGCCACCACCGGACGGCTTCGAGATCGCCGAGCGGGATCTCGCCGCTGAGAGGGCCGGGCGACCTCCTGGGCACCCGCCAGGCCGGGCTGCCGTCGCTCGCGGTGGCCCGCCTGCCCGAGGACTGGGACTGGCTGGTGCGGGCGCGCGACGACGCCCGCGAGCTGCTGGGCCGTCTGCGAGGGCCCGGCCCTGAAGAGCCCTGGAGGAAAAGGTGGCGGCGTGCGCGTCCTCCTGATCGCCAACACCCTGCCGCCGCGGGACGTTTCCGGCGTCGGTGAACAGGTGCTACAGTTGGCGGCCGGCCTGCGGGAGCTCGGAGACGAGGTGGAGGTGCTGGGCCGCGGTCCGCGGGGTCCGAAGGTGCTCTTTCCGCTCACGATCGTTCCGGCAGCCTGGCGGGCGCTCCGCCGCTTCCGTCCCCATGTGGTGCAGGTGCACGAGTCGGACGGCGCTCTGGCGGCGCTGCTGGTGCGGGCCGTGCGCGGCTCGATCGAGCCGCGGCCTCTGCTCGCCGCCCTGCTCCAGGTGAGCTACGTCGAGGAGCTGAAGGCGGTGCGGCCGCTGGTGGCCGGCGGCAAGCGCTTGGACGGAAAAATACTCGGGACGCCGGGCAGCGTCGAGATCCGCTTCCGCTGGCTCAAGGCGCCGTTCCAGATCCTGCTCGGGCTGATCACCGCGCGCGCCGCCGATCTCGTGCTGGCGCCCAGCGCGGCCACCGCGGCCGAGATCCGCCGCGATTATCGCGTTGAGGATGTCGGGGTGATCCCCAACGTCACGGGCGGGCTGGAGATCGCGCCCGCCGGAGAGATGGAAGGCCCGCCGGGCTATCTCCTGTTCGTCGGGCGCCTGCGCATCCGCAAGGGGGTGGAGGTCCTGCTGGAGGCCCTGCGCGAGCTGCGCGGCAGAGTCCCCGGGGCGGTCCTGAAGATCGCCGGCGACGGCGAGCACCGGGCCGCCCTGGAGCGCAAGGCCGCCGGGCTGGGGCTGGCCGTCACCTTCCTCGGCACCCGCGACGGCTCGCGGGTCCGGGCGCTGCTGGCGGGGGCGGCGGCCCTGGTGGTCCCCTCGATCTATGAAGGGATGCCGCTGGTGGTGCTCGAGGCCATGGAGCGGGGAGTGCCGGTCGTCGCCAGCGCGGTGAGCGGCATCCCGGAGGTGGTGGTGGACGGCGAGACCGGCTGGCTGGTGCCGCCGGAAGACCCCGAAGCCCTGGCGGGCGCGCTGGAGGAGGTCCTCACGGACCCTCCGGAAGCGCGGCGGCGGGGGGAGGCGGGGCGCCGGCGGATCGAGGAGCGTTATCGTCCGGCCGTGGCGGCGGCGAGCTGGCGCGCGGCGGTACAAGGAAGGCTTGGAGGATAGATCGCATGATGGGACGCTCACTGCTGATCGTCGGAGCCCTGGGAACGATCGCCGTCGCCGTCGCGGGCGGGCTCGGCTACGGCCTCAGCTCGCCGGCGGATGCCGGCATGCCGACCCACATCGTCGCGGCGCTGGTGGCGATCCTGCTGGTGATGTTCGCGCACTCGTGGATCCTGCTCTACCTGCTCGGCACCGGCAGGATGATCCGGGACGCCGTGCGCGAAGGGGGGCTCGACGCGGCGCTGCTGGCGGAGTCCCGGCGTCTGCGCCGCGTCTGCTACGCCTGCCTCGCTCGCCGCGGCGGCGCTGGTCATGGCCGCCTTCCTCGTCGGCGGCGCCGTGGCCGGCAAGGGCGCGACCCCCTGGGTGCATCATCTCCTGGCGTGGGTCGCCATCGCCGTCCAGGGGCTCGCCCTGTGGATCGAGTGGCGCACCCTCGCCGCCAACGAGCGCCTGATGGGAAATGTCGACCAGGGTCTGGTGGCGGCGTCCACGCCTGTCCCGGCTTTATGATCCGAGCTCCGAGGAGGATGAGTGACTGAACAGAAAATCGTGCTCTCAGGGATGCGCTCGACGGGCAAGATCCACCTGGGAAACTACTTCGGCGCCCTGAAGAACTGGGTCGACCTGCAGGACCGCTACCGCTGCTACTACTTCGCGGCGGACTGGCACGCCCTGACCAGCGATTACGCCGACCCCTCGCAGATCGCGCAGAACACGATCGAGATGGTGATCGACTGGATCGCCGCCGGTCTCGATCCGGAGCGCTCGACGATCTTCGTCCAGTCGATGGTGCCGGACCACGCCGAGCTCCAGCTCCTGATGTCGATGATCACGCCGCTCGGCTGGCTGGAGCGGGTGCCGACCTACAAGGAGCAGATCCAGCAGATCGAGAACAAGGATCTGGCGACCTACGGCTTTCTCGGCTATCCGGTGCTGCAGACGGTGGACATCGCCATCTACCGCGCCCACTTCGTGCCGGTGGGGGAGGACCAGGCGAGCCACCTCGAGATCAGCCGCGAGATCGTGCGCCGCTTCAACTACCTGTACAAAACCGAGGTCTTCCCCGAGCCGCAGGCCCTGTTCACCCCGACCCCCAAGGTGCCGGGGATCGACGGCCGGAAGATGTCGAAGTCCTACGGCAACGCCATCAACCTCTCGGATTCGCCCGAGGTCATCCTGCAGAAGTGCAAGCAGATGTTCACCGATCCGCAGCGGCTGAAGCGCAGCGATCCCGGACGCCCCGAGGTCTGCAACCTCTACGACTTCCACAAGCTGGTCTCGCCGCCGGAGATCCAGGAGCGCGTGGCGCCACCAGTGCCGGGCGGCCGAGATCGGCTGCGTCGACGACAAGAAGCTGCTGGCGCAGATCCTCTCCGACTTCCTGGAGCCGATCCGCCGCCGCCGCGAGGAGCTGCTGCGCGACCGCGGCACGGTCTACGACATCCTCGTCGAGGGGTCGCGCAAGGCCCGCGAGCGCACCGCCGAGACCATGGACGCGGTACGCTCGGCCATGGGGCTCGACTACCGCAAGGTCCTGGAGAAGATGGAGACGGTGGCCGGATGAGCGACGAGAACGAGACGCCCGAGCCGCCCGAGCTGGCCGAGTCTCCGGAAGCGCCGGAGCTGGCAGCCTCCGAGAAGCTCCGTCCGCGCGCCGCCGGCCGCAAGGGAGCCGCCGCCGCGGAAGACGCGGCGCCATCGGACAACGATGCGGAAGAGGCGAGCCTGCTGCCCGAGGCCTGGCACGTCCACCTGCCGATCTTCGACGGCCCGCTCGACCTGCTGCTGCACCTGATCAAGCTCAACCGGGTGGAGATCACCGACATCCCGGTGGCGACGATCTGCGATCAGTTCCACGCCTACATGCAGCTCATGGAGGAGCTGAACCTCGACGTCGCCGGCGAGTACATCTACGAGGCGGCGGTGCTGATCCACATCAAGTCCAAGATGCTCCTCCCGCGGTCGCCGCGGGCCGAGGGGGAGCCCGAGGAGGATCCGCGGCAGGAGCTGGTCGACCGCCTGCTCGAGTACCGGCGCCTCAAGGAGATCGCCCAGTCCTTCGCCGAGGTCGACCGGACGCGGATGGGGATCTGGACGCGCCGCCCGCAGCCGCTCCCCACGCTGCCCGAGGAGGAGGACGCGACGATCGATCTCGGCGAGGTCTCGCTGTTCGATCTCCTCGGCGCCCTCAAGACCGCCCTCGTGCGCTACGACCGCGAGCACCCGCCGCCGCTCCAGCTCTCGCTGGAGACCTACTCGGTGCGCGGCATGTTCGATCGCCTGATGCGCCTGCTCGACGCCGGCCACCCCTATGACCTGATCGCCGACCTGCGGGCGCTCTCCTGCCGGGCGGAGGCGATCGCCACCTTCCTCGCGGTGCTCGAGCTGGCGCGGCTCAACCTGATCCGCGTCCACCAGACCGAGAGCGGCGACGTCCTGCTCTACCGCACCACGCGCGAGCTGGGGGATCTCGACCGGGAGGCGATCGGCTCATGATCGACCGGAGTGAAATGGAGGCGGCCCTGGAGGCGATCCTCTTCGTCTCCTCCGAGCCGGTGCCGCGCGCGAAGCTGATGGAGATGTTCGAGGAGGGGGAGGAGCGCGAGGAGGCCGCCCGGGCGCTGGGAGCGGTGCTCGCCCGCTACGACGGCGAGGAGGGGCGCGGCATCCTGGTGGAGGACGTGGCGGGGGGCGTGCGCCTGGCGACCCGGCCGGAGGTGGTGGGGTGGCTGCGCCGCTTCTTCGACGTCGCGAGCGGGAACAAGCTCTCGATGGCGGCGCTGGAGACGCTGGCGATCATCGCCTACCGGCAGCCGATGACCGGCCCGGAGATCCAGGAGCTGCGCGGCGTCAGCGCGGCGGGGGTGCTCAAGACCCTGCTCGAGCGGCGGCTGGTGCGCATCGTCGGCCGCAAGGAGGTGGTCGGCAAGCCCTTCCTCTACGGCACGACGCGGGAGTTCCTCGTCCACTTCGGGCTCAACAGCCTCAAGGACCTGCCGCCGCTCGAGGAGTTCGAGGAGACCTTCGGCTCCGGCGACGCCAGCGCCGTGGCCGGCCTCGTCGAGATGGCCGGGCTGCCGCCGCGGCTCGACGAGGTCGAGCCCCGGGGAGAGGACCGCGAGGAACAGATCCTGCGGGAGATCGCCGACTTGGAAGAGCGGCAGGAACGAAGAGGGCGAGACCGATGAGTGAGGAGCGACTGCAGAAGATCCTGGCGCGCGCCGGCATCGCCTCCCGCCGCAAGGCCGAGGAGATGATCGAGGCGGGACAGGTCACCATCAACGGCCAGGTGGCCGGGCTGGGCGACAAGGCGGACCCGGAGACGGGACTCCATCAAGGTGGACGGCCGGCGGGTGCAGCCCCCGTCTCAGCGAGCACCGCTACCTCCTGCTCAACAAGCCCAAGGGGGTGATGTCCACCCTCTCCGATCCCGAGGGGCGGAAGACCGTCATCGACTTCGTGCCGCCGGCGATGCGCAAGGCGCTGGTGCCCGTGGGCCGCCTCGACTTCAACACCGAGGGGCTCCTGCTGCTCACCGACGACGGCGAGTTCGCGCAGCGCATCGCCCACCCCCGCTACGGCAGCACCAAGACCTACGAGGTCAAGGTCAAGGGGACGCCCACCGAGGAGCAGCTCGACCGCCTGCGCAACGGCGTCGTGATCGAGGGCAAGCGCACCGCGCCGGCGAAGATCACGTCCCGCAACTTCAAGAAGGCGCCCCGCCGGCCGGGGGAGCCCGCGAGCGACAACTCCTGGTGGGTGGTCGAGATCGCCGAGGGGCGCACGCGCCAGATCCGCGAGATGTTCTTCCAGATCGGCCACCCGGTCGGCAAGCTCCGCCGCGTGGCGATCGGCTCGCTGCGCGATCCCGGCCTGCCGGTCGGCGCCCTGCGGGAGCTGAGCGACGACGAGGTGCGCAAGCTGATGAAGTCCGCCCGCGCGCCGGAGGAGAGAAGGCCCGCCCGCAAGAAGGCGGCAACGGCCACGGGGTCCGCCGATGCGGAGGCGGTGAAGGAGAGGCCGAAGCGGCCCGCGCGCCCGGCGGTCACGCCGGTGCGAGCCGGGGCGAGGAAGCCCAAGCCCGCCGCGGCGAAGCGGGCCGCCGCGGCCAGGCTCCCGCGGCGACCTCCACGAAGCGGGCCGCCGCAGGAAAGCTCCCGCGAAGAAGGCCCCCGCCGAAGAAACCCGCCCCGCGCGGCGGCCGTCCCTCCGCAAGCCGGCCGCCGGCAAGGGGCGCCGATGACGGACTTCCACCCCCTGATCGTCGCCATCGACGGCCCGTCCGGCGTGGGCAAGAGCACCGCGGCGCGGCGGCTCGCCGGGCGTCTGGGCGTCCCCTTCCTCGACACCGGCGCCATGTACCGGGCGATCGGCCTCAAGGTGCTGGAGAGCGGCGTCGATCCGCTCGACCGGGAGGACGTCATCGCGATCTCCGGGGAGGCCGACGTGCGGCTGGGGCGGCGGGAGGACGGCAGCTTCGAGGTCCTCCTCGACGGCGAGCCCGTCGAGTCGCGCATCCGGACGCCGGAGGTGGGGGAGGCGGCCTCCGCGATCGCCGCCTACCCCGAGGTGCGCCTGCGCATGGCCGGCCTGCAGCGCGAGGCCGCGGAGCACTTCGGCGCCGTCCTCGAGGGGCGCGACATCGGCACCCGGGTCTTCCCGGACACCCCCCACAAGTTCTTCCTCGATTCCCGCCCCGACGTGCGCTTCAAGCGCCGCTTCGACGAGCTGACCGCCGCCGGCACGCCGGTCACCTTCGACCAGGTCGTCGCCGAGATCAGCCGCCGCGACCTGCGCGACAGCACCCGCACCGACTCCCCCCTGACCCGCGACGGCTCCTACATCTTCATCGACTCCTCGGACCTCTCGATCGACGACGTGGTGGAGGCGATGGCGCGGCAGATCGACGGCGCGCGGTAGGACTAAGCTTCGACGAAGAGATTGCGGAACCAGGCGACGAACCGGAGAGCGCCTTCCCGGTCCGTCTCGAAGCTTCCCGCCTTGAGCGCGGTCCCGAAAGGCAGGCCGGGCTCCTCCTGCCAAGCGAGCCAGGTATGAAGGACGCTCTTTAGGTGGTCCTTCTCCGGACACCGAGCGCCGTGTTGCCGCGCTTCACGGGTGACCTGGTCGGCAAAGATCCAGAGGGGGTGTTCTGCCGGTACCAGAGTGCTCAGGAAGCTTTCCAGAGTCCCTGAAGACGAGTTGTCCGGCATCAACCAGACTCCGACGCGAGACCCTGGTTGGCGGCCCTCGACGACGGTCCCCTCTGGGGCCGGCGATTCGGGAAGAGACCAGACCGATCCGGCTCGCGCGATCTCGTATCTGAGCCCATCGATCGGCAAGGCTCGAGTTCGCGTCGAGGATGATCCCGATCCGTTCGTAGGTCCCTTTGAGGGCGACGGCGGCCGACCTCAGAAGCTTCTCGACACCGCCCTCAGGGGAGATAAAGGGACGAGGCGTGCTCTCATCGTCCCAGTCGAATCCGTGCCTTGCCATCAGATGAATCACCGAGTGCTGGTCGTCGGGCCCCTCGACGAGCAGCCGGTAAGGGCTCTCCTGCAGAGGCGGCACTACCGGACCTCCAACTGGCTTTCGGCGGCGATGACGATCTCATCCGCGTCATAAACCACCGTCTTGGAGGCGTCCTTCTCAACTCGATGGACCGTGACCTCGGCCGCCAGTTCCGGGTACTTCTTGCGGAGCCGGGCCAGCGCGCGGACACAATCCAGGCTGTGGGTCGTCGCCAGGACCTGAACATCGAGCCTTCTTGCGGTCTCGACGATCAGTCTCCACATGTCCACCATCACGGAATAGTGGAGGCCCGTATCGATCTCGTCGACCAGCAGGACGCCTCCTCGCGCGGAAAGGAGGTTCAGGACGAGCGCAAGAAGGTGTCGCATGCCACCGCCAAGACTCCCGAGGGGGACTCGCTGTTTGAGCCCTTTCAGCTTCAAGAGGATATTGGCGGAGGTTCCCCGGCCCTCTGCGAGGAAGGCCAATCTCTCGACTTGAGGCTCAACAATCCTCAACGACTCGATGATCTCTTCCTCTTCGGGGGTAAGGACCAGAGCGTCCCATAGTTGACCCAGGCGGTCTTCGTGAATTGACTCCGCCGCAAGGAAGTTCACCCGGAGGGTTCGAACTCGGGTCTGCGCCTGAGGGGGAGAGAGCACCCCGCCCAAGGGAGAGACCATGAGGCTTTCACTCCTGTGCTAGTCTCGACGTGACACCACTCTGGAATGACCCTGCAAGTAGAGCGTCTTGATCAAGGTCTCCCAATCAGACGCTGGATCAACCGTGCACTTGACCCGATCTGTCTCTCCATGGCCCACTGATCTTGAAGCTGGTCTCCCATGCCGGAGACCGTGGCCGAAGAAGAGATGGGAGGGGTCCGACAATGTGACCTTTGAATTCTTCTTCGGTCCCGGATGGGGTCAGTATCTTCTCGTCGCGTCGCACGGCACTTCTGACGAGCCCTTCGACCCCGCCGGTCATCACCAACTCGGCGGCTTCCAGAAGCGAAGTCTTTCCAGCGTTGTTCTGGCCCACGAAGAGGTTCACGCGCGCGTCATCGGTTCGACGCGGATCTCCCGGAAGCAGCGGAAGCCGTTGACGTTGTAGCTGACGCGAATCATGAGGTTTCAGCCCGATACGGTTGGAAGTGTATCCCAGGCTCGATCCTCAGTCGTCTCTCAGGCCTTCCACAGTCCGGCAGCCTTCTTGCAATACCTCAGACCCACGGAGCGATTGCCAGGCGCTCTGCTGCTCGGCCATCCTACGTCCCAAACCTATAACCTACCGAGGAGAACATTATGGGTCTGATCGATTTCATCAAGAACGTCGGCCACAAGCTCGACCACACCCACCAGAACGCCCCGGCGCAGGCCAGGCGCAGCCCCCAGGCCGCCCCCCAGGGGCCTTCCGCGCAGGACGTCGCGAAGCTTCATGAGAAGCAGACCGAGACCGCGCTGGCCAATCTCGTCAACAAGATGGGGTTCAACGTGCAGGATCTGATGATCGACGTCGAGGGCGCGAAGGTCACCGTGAAGGGGAAGGTCAACACCCAGGAGGAGCGGGAGAAGATCGTCCTGCTGCTCGGCAACAGCGAGGGGATCGGCTCCGTGGACGACCAGCTCCAGGTCTCCAACCCCCAGGCCGAGGCCCAGTACTACGACGTCAAGTCGGGCGACAACCTGTCCAAGATCTCCAAGCAGTTCTACGGCGACGCCAACAAGTACAACGCGATCTTCGAGGCCAACCGCCCGATGCTCAAGAACGCGGACGATATCTATCCCGGGCAGAAGCTCCGCATCCCGGCGATGGCCACGGCCCAGGCCTGATTTTCCCGCGATAGGGGATTCTTTGTCGGGGCGCCCCTGTGTGGGCGCCCTTTCTCACTTCGCGGCGGTCTTGATCGCCACGAACCGCGCGTCCGACACGTTCTTGCCGTCGAACACCCGCAGCACCAGCCCCGAGCCTTCCGCCGTCGCCGCGCAGCCGGTGAGGAGGATCCAGTCGTCCCCCTTGGGGACGAGGATCTGCGTGATCGGGAGGCGCTCGCCGCTCTTGGTCTTCACCTCGCCGTTGACCTCGATCAGCCGGACCCAGTCGCCGCCCTGGGTCAGGCGGGTGAGGACGACCTTCTCCTCCGCGGCGACCCGGTGGTCGAACCAGACGAGGCGGAGCGCGCCCCGGTGGTCGCCGGAGGGAAAGTCCACCCAATAATCCTTGCCCTGCCGCCAGATGCCGACCATGTCCTTGGCGCCCCAGGGGGTCCAGGTCGAGCGCCGCCAGCCCTTCCCGGAGTCGCCCGAGATGTAGGCCACCCCGTCCCCGGAGACGTAGGCGGCCGAGGTGCCGGTGAGCGCGATGAGCTGCCCCCGCCGTTCCGCGGTGACCCCGGGCAGGCCGGAGACCCAGGTCTGCGGCGGGCCGGAAGCGGAGAAGAGGCCGGTGCCGCTGAGGACGCCGTCCTTGCGCTGCGGGGCCGGGAGGGCCGGCGGCTGGCCCACGGCGGCGACCGGGATCGAGCCGCGGTCGATCCACTGCCGCCCCTCCAGCCGGAAGGCCCAGGCCTGCTTCTGCCCCGCCTTGGAGGTGGCGCCGTGCAGGAGGAACCAGGGCGCGCCGGTCTGGTCGTAGGTGGAGCTCGCCGTCGAGGCGGTCGGCGCGGCGAGGGGCTCCCCCACGGGCTCCCAGGTCCCCGCGTTCCAGCGCACGGGCTGCAGGCAGGAGGGGCCGCAAGGGACGGCGGCCAGCACCGGGCCCGGCCCGACGGAGCCGCCGTAGCGCCCCTTGGGATCGTCGGGCCAGACGCGGGCCTCCCGGCCGTCGCCGTCCAGCTCCACGAGCCACCCCGGCTGGCCGTCCCTGGGGCGGCGATGGAGAAGAGCGTGCGGCCGGACGCGGTGTCCATGCCGATCAGCGTCAGGTCGGTCGAGCTGTCGCAGATCGGCGGCGCGGCCGCCGCCGGTAAAGCTCCCAGGGAGAGCGCCAGGACGGCCGCCGCGCAAGAGACGCTGGAAGCTTTCATCGGGTCCTCCTCGCGTTGGTCGGGAAGGCGCTATGGCTCCGCCGCGTGGCGCTTGATCGTCCGCACCCAGTGCTGCCCGCCGAGCCCCTTCATCCGGGCGATGCGCTGCTCGGCCAGGCGGTCGGCCGCCATATAGGTGGGGATCGACTGCGTGCGGGAGATCTCGAACAGGCGCGCCATATTGGCGAAGATGCCGCGGGCCATCCGCATGGCGACCTCGCGGTTGTAGCCGACCAGCTCGTTGTAGACGTTGATCAGGCCGCCGGCGTTGATCACGTAGTCCGGAGCGTAGAGGATCCCCAGGTCGTGCAGCTCCTGGCCGTGCCGGTCCTCCTTGAGCTGGTTGTTGGCGGCCCCGGCCACGATGCGGCAGCGCAGCTTGGGGATCGAGTCGTCGTTGATCACCGCCCCGAGGGCGCAGGGGGCGACGACGTCGCACTCGACCTCCAGGATCTCGGCGGTGGGGACGATCTCGACGCCGATCTCGCGCGCCTTTTCGATCGCCTCGGCGTCGATGTCGGCGCCGAAGACCTTGGCCCCCTCGTCGCGCAGGAACTTCGCGAGGTGGTAGCCGACGCTGCCGAGCCCCTGGACGGCGACCGAGCGCCCCTTGAGCGAGTCGTCATGGAGATGCTCGACGGCGGCCTTGATCCCCTGCAGGGTGCCGAACGCCGTCACCGGCGACGGATCGCCGCCGCCTCCCATTTCGGGCGGCAGGCCGGTGACCCAGCGGGTCTCGTGCTGGACGACCTCCATGTCGTCCGTATTGGTGCCGACGTCCTCGGCGGTGATGTAGAAGCCGCCGAGCGACTCGACGTAGCGGCCGAAGGCGCGGAACAGCTCCTCGGACTTGTCCTTCTTGGCGTCGCCGATGATCACCGCCTTGCCGCCGCCGAGGTTGAGGCCGGCCGCCGCGGCCTTGTAGGTCATGCCGCGGGAGAGGCGGAGAACATCGGTCAGCGCCTCCTCGGTGCTGGCGTAAGGCCACATCCGGCAGCCGCCGAGCCCCGGGCCGAGCACCGTCGAATGGACGGCGATGATGGCCTCGAGGCCGACGTCCGGATTGGAGCAGAAGAGCACCCGCTCGTGACCCATCTCCACCATCTGCTGGAAGAAATCCATCACAACCCATCCCTTTCTGTCGGGGAAAAACTTTGAGAGGTATCACGCGGTCCCCGGGAGGACCTCGGGAAAACGCGCGTAGTTTACTCGATGGCGGGGGTGGGGAGAAGGGCGGGGAAGGACGCGGCCGCCCCGCCTTGGGGCCGGCACGCTACAGCATTCCGAGCGCGTCGAGCACGGCCTCGTCGTGGCCGTCGACGTTGACCTTCTTCCAGACCTTGCGGACCTTGCCGTCGGCGCCGATCAGGAAGGTGGAGCGCTGGATGCCCATCGAGATCTTGCCGTACATGTTCTTCTCCCGCCAGGCGCCGTAGCGCTCGGCCACCTGGTGGCCGTCGTCGGCGAGGAGGGGGAAGTTGAGGCTGTACTTGTCGCGGAACTGCGCCGTGGCTGGCGACGTCGTCGGGGGAGACCCCGAGCACCACGGCCCCCTTGGCCGCGAGCTCCTGGGTGCGGTCGCGGAAGGCGCACGCCTCCTTGGTGCAGCCGGGCGTGTCGTCTTTCGGATAGAAATAGAGCACCACGGGCTTGCCGCGGAGATCGGACAGCTTGACCTGCCGCCCGTCGTCGGCGGGCAGGGTGAAATCAGGGGCGGTCTCGCCCTCTTCGACCCAGTTGGACATTCCGGATTCTCCTCTGGAAGTGCTTCTCTCGAATAAAAAAGCGCGGCGCGGGGGAACGCGGCGCGGGGGGAGTCTACCTCAGAGGATGTTTTCCAAGTCAGCCCCATAGGGGCGTAGGCATAAAGCCTGGGGTTTCAACCCCAGGAAGCGAGTCACCCCAAACCCATCTAGCCCCGAAGGGGCGCGGGCATCGAGGACCGGTCAGAGTTGGCTGCCTTCGCCCCTTTGGGGCTTCTGGAGAGAGGGTAGGCGCCTTACCTGGGGTTGAAACCCCAGGCTTTACGCCTACGCCCCTGCGGGGCTGACTTTCCAAACACCTTTTCAGGGCCGGTTTTGTGCCTATCAGTCCCGGTCTTCGAGCAGCAACTCCGCGACGGTCTTTGGACCACGGACAGAGGCCCTGGGACCATCGGAAGGAGGCCGACGGCCGTTCCAGGAAACGATCCCCGCCGCAATGAGAAGAAGGATCTTTTCGTCAACAGGGACCTCTGGCAGCTCAACAGGAACAACTCGCGCTACGGGCTTTCCTCGCTTCGTAATGACGAGCGTATCGCCCTTTTTGAGCTCGTTGATATGGGAGCTGAGATGCTTCTGGGGATCCTGGATACCGACCTTTTTGATGTTCATGGTAGCCCTTCCCGGATACTACTTGCGAGAATAGGCTACCCTTTCCGCATCCGGAACGCCACCCCGTCCCACAGCTTGAAGGGCTGCGCGCCGTTCATCACCACGGTGAAGCCGGCCGCCCGGCAGAGCTTGCGGACCTCGGCGCGGTCGGCCTCGGTGCTGTCCCGGTAGGAGAAGTGGAGGATGACGAGCTCCCCTCCGGGGCGCAGCACCCGCGCCGCCTCGTGGAAGTGGGTCTCGACGATCGCCGGGCCGGCCTGGTGGACATAGGGGAAGGAGTCGACCGCGTAGACGAGGTCGAAGCGCTCCTCCGGGAAATCCCCCAGGTCGCGGCCGGAGGTGACGGTGAAGAAGACGTTCGGGAGCCCGGCGCAACGCCTGCGGGCGGCGTCGATCATCTTCGGCGAGATGTCGATCCCGTGCGCCTCGGCCACATGGGGGGAGAGGGCGGCCTGCATGCGGCCGATGCCGCAGCCGATCTCCAGCGTAGTCCGCTCGGGCCCGAGCAGCCCCCACTCCTGGAAGCGCTCGACGACCTCCTCCGCCGCCCGCGAGAGGATCCCGGAGTCCCCCAGCGAGTAGGCGGCGACGCTCGCCTCCTCGTTGCGGGTGACCGAGCGGTCGAAGAAGCGCCGGAAGGTGGCGACCACCTCCTCCGGGGGGCCGGACATCTTCGCCGGGTCGGGGTGCTCGCGCAGCATGTCCGCCACCCGCTCGCACCCCTCCCGGTGATCGTGGAAGAGGACGGCCATCTCGCGCAGACGGGGGTCGAGCGGCCGCCCCCAGCGGCGGGATACGGAGGCGAGGAGCTCTTCGGTCTCCTCCGTGCCCCCGAGCGCCAGGAGGAGCCGGGAGAGCGCGATGACGGGGGAGATGTCGTCCGCCAGCAGGTCGAGGATCACCTCGCGGGCGATCGCCGGCTCGACCTCTCCCAGGCGGGCTTCGATCTCTTTCTCGTCGAGGGCGGTGGATTCCAGGTCGGCCATGGCCCGCTCATTGTCGGGGCGCCCGGCCGTCCTGGCAAGTGCTCTCCCTGCCCACTGGATCGCGGTCTCAGCCCCTTGGATCTCCCGCCGGGCCCTCCGAGGCTCCGGGTGCGCCCTTGGGCCGCGCGGGTGCGCCCACCGGATCGCCGCCATTTCGCTCCGCATCCACGAGTGCGCCCACCGGATCGCCACCATTTCGTTTCGCATCCACGGGTGCGCCCACCGGATCCGCGCCGTTTCGCTCCGCATCCACGATCGCGCCCTCTCTGACTCCGTTCGATCTCAAGGGATGGCGGTGTGCGCCCTCTGTTCCCCGCTGTCCGACCTCGCTTGGGCTGAGCCGTCCCTCGAAAGGGCGCTGCCGGCGGAAGAGAAGGCGCGGCTGGGGGAAGAGTGGGCGTGCCGGTCCCTCCAGAGGGCGATGGCGTAGCTTCATTGGGCGATGCCTTCCCTCGCTGGGGCGCAGCCCCGTGAACAGTGGGCGCAGTGGGGGGAAGAGAGGGAAGGTCCGGCCCAAGCGAGGGCGCTATCCCGCGATCAGTGGGCAGGACCGGGGGAGCGTTGGGGCGTTCCGCCAAGCAAAGACTATCCTACCCTCCATGGACCCCCGCGCCACCGCCGACCTCCTCAAATCCTGGGCCCTGGAGGCCGGGTTCGACCGCGCCGGGGTGGCCGCGCTCGACGCCGTGGAGCACGGGGAGGCCCTGGTGCGGTGGCTCGACCGCGGGGATCAGGCGGGGATGGGGTACCTCGGGCGGCGGCTGGAGACGCGGCTCGATCCGTCCCAGGTCTTCCCCGGCGCCCGGAGCGCGCTCTGCGTGGCCCTCCAGTATCACCCCCTCTATATAGAGGAAGGGGAGCGGCAGCCGGAGCCCTCGGGGGATCTCTGGCGCCGGGTGGCCCGGTATGCCCGGGGGAAGGACTACCACGACGTCATGGGGGAGCGGCTCCGGGCGCTGGAGGACCGCGATCCGCGCGGCGTTCCCCGGTTGCGAGACGCGGCGCTACGTGGACACCGGGCCGGTCCTCGAGCGGGAGCTGGCGGCCCGGGCCGGGATCGGGGCGGTGGGGAAGAACACGATGCTGCTCCATCCGGAGGGGGGCTCCTGGTTCCTCCTCGGCGAGCTGTTCCTCGGCCTCGACCTCGCTCCCGATCAGCCGCTCGCGGATCTCTGCGGGAGCTGCACCCGCTGCCTCGACGCCTGCCCGACCGGCGCGCTCGCCGAGCCCTACCGGCTGGACAGCAACCGCTGCATCTCCTACTGGACGATCGAGCACCGCGGGCCGCTGCCCCCCGAGGCGCGGCGGATGGTGGGGGGGTGGGTCTTCGGCTGCGACGTCTGCCAGGAGGTCTGCCCCTGGAACGCCGGGGCGGCCGGCGCCGTCCATCCGGAGATGGAGCTGCCGCCCGAGCGCGGGGAGCTGACCCTGGCGCGGCTGCTGCGGCTGCCGCGGGAGGAGTACGTCGAGCGCTTCCGGGGGAGCCCGATGAAGCGGGCCAAGCTGGAGGGACTGCAGCGCAACGCCGCCGTCGCGATGGGGAATCGCCGGGAGTCCCGTTATGTTCAACCCCTCACGGAAGCCCTGAGAGATGGGGAGTCCCTGGCGCGCGGCCACGCGGCCTGGGCGCTGGGACGGATCGGGGGGGAGGAGGCCCGCGCCGCCCTGGAAGCGGCGCTCGCCGCCGAAGCGGACGAGGCCGTGCGGACGGAGATCCGGGCGGCCCTGGAGCCCGCATCCGGGCTGCTTTAGCCCCGGATTGACACCCCACCCCCCGAGCCCTATACTCGAAGGCCCGAGTTCTCAATGAGTTGAGAAGAACTCGCATCCCCACGACCGTGGGGAGCACAGGCTTTGAGAGCCTGAATCCAAGCCCAAGGAGGTACGTTTTTCTATGCCGGCTAGCGAAAAACTCGAGGACCAGGCACTGCTTGAGTCCGAGGAGGAGCGGGACGCGGACGAGTACCGCAAGCTCCTGGAACTGTACGACGAGAGCATGCGCAATCTCACCGAGGGTGAGATCGTGACGGGGCGCATTATCGGCGTCACGTCCAACGCGGTGATCGTCGACGTGGGGTACAAGTCGGAAGGCCTGATCCCCATCGAGGAGTTCACCGACCGTGGCGGCGAGCTGTCCGTCAAGGTCGGCGAGGACATTGACGTCCTGCTCGAAAAGACCGAAGACCTCGAGGGGCATGTGCTCCTGTCCTACTCGAAGGCGCTGCGGATGCGGCGCTGGACCGAGGTGGAGCGGGCCTACAAGGATGGCCGGATCATCAAGGGCCGGATCACCGATCGCATCAAGGGCGGCCTGACGGTGGACGTCGGCCTGCGCGCGTTCCTGCCGGGTTCGCTGGTGGACATCAAGCCGGTCAAGAATCTGGAGTCGCTGCGCGGCCAGGAGCTGGAGTTCAAGGTCATCAGCCTCGACCGCCGGCGCAACAACATCGTCCTGTCGCGCAAGGCGGTGCTCGAGACCGAGCTGGTGAAGAAGAAGGCCGAGACCCTCAAGCGGCTCGAAGAGGGCGCGCGCCTGCGCGGCACGGTCAAGAACATCACCGACTACGGCGTGTTCATCGACCTCGGCGGCATCGACGGCCTGCTGCACATCACCGACATCTCGTGGGGCCGGGTCAACCACCCCTCCGAGCACTTCACGGTGGGCGACGAGGTCGAGGTGGTCGTGCTCAAGTTCGACCCCGACACCGAGCGCGTCTCGCTCGGCTACAAGCAGCGCAGCGACGATCCCTGGACGCTGGTCGACAAGAAGTACCCGATCGGCTCGCGGGTCCAGGGCCGGGTGGTGTCGATCGTCGACTACGGCGCCTTCGTCGAGATCGAGGAGGGGGTCGAGGGCCTGATCCACGTCAGCGAGATGTCGTGGACCAAGAAGGTCGTCAACCCCGCCAAGATCCTCGAGGTGGGCGACGAGGTGGCGGCGATCGTCTCCGAGCTCGACATGGACCAGCGGCGCATCAGCCTGTCGCTGCGGCAGACCGAGCGCAATCCGTGGGAGGAGCTGGAGGACACCCACCCCGAGGGGAGCGTCATCGAGGGGAAGGTCCGCAACCTCACGGAGTTCGGCGCCTTCGTCGAGATCACCGACGGCATCGACGGCCTGATCCACGTCTCCGACATGAGCTGGACCAAGCGGGTCAAGCACCCCAGCGAGGTGCTCAAGAAGGGCGACACGGTCAAGGCGCGGATCACCAACATCGACGTCGAGAACCAGCGCGTCTCGCTGTCGATCAAGGAGTTCATGCCCAACGAGTGGGAGGAGTTCGCCGACAAGCACAATCCCGGCGACACGCTCGAGGGCAAGGTCGTGAACGTCACCGACTTCGGGCTGTTCATCGACATCTACAACGGTCTCGAGGGGCTCGCCCACGTCAGCGAGATCGAGGTTCCCGCCGGCGCCAAGCTGGAGGACTACTACAAGGTCGGCGACTGGGTGCGCACGCGCATCCTGCGGGTCGAGGAGGAAGAGAAGAAGGTCGGCCTCTCGATGCGCGGAGTGGAGCAGCCCACCGAGGAGGAGATCGCCGAGCTCCAGGCCCAGGACAAGGAACGCCGGGGTGGCGAGGAGGCGGAGGTCCGCGGCAAGAAGCGCGATGCCTCCAAGGAGTCCGACGCGGAGTCCGAGTCCGAGGCCGAGGCGGTGGAGGAAGAGGGAGACGTGGAGTAGGTCACGGGACCCGGAAACGGCGGGCGGACTCAAAGCGAGAGCGCCCGCCGTCGCCATGTCGACAAAAGGGGTGGGAGATGACGGAGCCCTTGAAGGACGGGATGACCAAGGCGGAGCTGGTCGAAGAGGTCGCCCGCACGACTCAACTCACCAAGAAGCACGCTGAGATCATCGTCAACACGGTGTTCGACAGCATCGTCGACTCGCTCAAGGATGGGGAGAAGATCGAGCTGCGCGGCTTCGGCAGCTTCCGGATCCGCCATCGCGGAGCTCGCACCGGGCGCAATCCCAAGACCGGTGACAAGGTGAAGGTCCCGCCCAAGCGGATCCCCTACTTCAAGCCGGGCAAGGAGCTGAGGGAACTGCTCAACGACGAGTGCTGAAGGCCCCGGGGGCGCCGCCCGCCGGGCGCCCTCGCGGCTCTCTCCCTTAAGCGACCTGGATGCAACAGCTCTTCACCCCCTGGAGGCACGCGTACATCACCGCGGGTTCGGAGACGGACTCCGGGTGCTTCTTCTGTGCCGCGGCGCGCAACCCGGACGATCCGGACGGCCTGGTGGTCCATGCCGGCCGGCATCATCTGGTGATGCTCAACCTCCACCCCTACTCGAACGGCCACCTCATGGTGGCCCCCCTCGAGCACCAGGCCACGCCGCAGGAGAGCGGGCCGGAAGCGCGGGCCGAGTTCTGGCCGCTGGTGCTCAAGGTCCAGAAGATCCTCGCCGAGGCGTACAATCCCCACGGCTTCAACCTGGGGTTGAACGTCGGCGCGGCGGCCGGTGCCGGCGTGCCCGGGCACTTCCACTTCCACCTCGTCCCACGGTGGACGGGGGACACGAACTTCATGACCGTCCTGGCGGAGGTCCGGCTGATCCCGGAAGACCTGCGCCAGTCGCGGGAGCGCCTGCGGGCGCTCTTCGCCCGAGAGGAGAATTGATTGGCCGAATCCGGCAGCCCTCCCATGCCGCAGCCGCCGGCGGTCCCCGAAAGACGGGGGAACGCGGTGGTGGCGGTGCTCTCGGCCTGGTTGGTTCCGGGACTGGGCCACTTCTATCTCAAGAGGCCCCTGCGCGGCCTCGCCTTCTTCGCGCTGGTCGTCGCCTCGGCCCTCATCGGCTGCATCTGGAGGGGAACCTCTACCAGGTCGTCGGCGGGCAGCCGCTCACCATCCTGGCGACGTTCGCCTCGATGGGCATGGGCTTCCTCTATTTTCTCCTCCGCTACGCTCTCCACTACCAGGGGAACATCATGGGGGCGGGCTACGAGTACGGCACCGCCTTCCTGCTCACGGCGGGGCTGATGAACCTGCTGCTGGTGCTCGACGTCTGGGACATCGTCCGCGGCAAGAAGGAGTGAGCCCGTGCTGAGCCATTTTCTGCTGATGGTGCTCTACGCCCTGATCGTGAGCCTGTTCTTCACCCTCCTCTGGCGCCGCGAGCGCAAGGAGCAGATCCGGCTCTTCCTCCAGATCTTCCTCGGCATGGTGGGGGGCGGCCTGCTGGTGGCCTGGCTGATGTACCCCTTCCCCTCGGGACCGCCGGCGCCGATTCCATGACGGAGCTGCTGGTCGTCGCCGGGGAGGCCTCGGGCGATCTCCACGGCGCGCGGCTGATCACCGAGCTGCGCCGCCATGTGCCGGACCTGGCCCCGTTCGGGCTCGGCGGCGACGAGATGCGGGCGGCCGGCCTGGAGGCGGTCGCCCACAGCTCCGAGATCTCGGTCGTCGGCATCACGGAGGTGCTCAAGATCCTGCCGCGCGCCCGCGAGGTCTTCGCCGACCTGCTGCGCGAGGTGGACCGCCGGCGCCCGGCCCTCGCCGTGCTCGTCGACTTCCCCGATTTCAACCTCCGCCTGGCCAAGGAGCTCAAGGCCCGTGGCCTGGAGGTGCTCTACTACATCAGCCCGCAGGTCTGGGCCTGGCGCCGCGGGCGGGTGAAGACGATCGCCCGGCTGGTGGACCGCATGCTGGTGCTCTTCCCCTTCGAGGTCGATTTCTACCGCGAGCACGACGTCGACGTCGTCCACGTCGGCCATCCGCTGGTGGACGAGGTGCCGGTGCTGCCGCAAGCCTGGGACCGCGACGGGGCGTCTTTCGGCGGCCCGTTCCGGATTGCCCTGCTGCCCGGCTCGCGGAAGAGCGAGGTCGAATCCCTGCTCCCCACCCTGCTGGAAGCGGCGCGGCGGCTCGCCGGCGAGCTCCCCGTCGAGGTGCGGATCATCCGGGCGCCGACGATCCCGCCGGAGCTGGTGGACGAGGCCGTCGAGCTCGCCGGGCTGCCGGTCGAGATCGTCGGCGAGGACCGCTTCGCCGCCATCGCCGACTCCCACCTGGCGCTCTGCGCCTCGGGCACGGCGACCCTGGAGGTCGGCCTGCTGGGGACGCCGATGATCATGGTCTACCGCCTGGCGAGCTGGACCTACGTCCTGGCGAAGCTGCTGGTCCATCTTCCCAACGTCAGCCTGGTCAATCTCGTATTAGGAAGAAGGGTGGTCCCCGAGCTGATCCAGGGGGACGCCAACCCGCGGCGGATCGCGGCCGAGGCGGCGCGGCTGCTGACCGGCGCCGGCGAGCGCGGCCGCATGCGCGAGGCGCTCGCCGAGGTGCGCGGCCGGCTGGGGGAGGGCGGAGCGAGCCGGCGGGCGGCGGCGGAGGTGGCGGCGATGATGACGGCTGGCACGATGGCGGAGATGACGGCGGAGGTTGCCCGGAGTTGAAGTCCAAGACCACCACCTTCCTCTGGCACTATCTGCGCGGCTACGCGGGGTGGGCGATGCTGGCCGCGGCCGGCATCCTCGTCTACGCGGCGGCCACCGCCGGGACCGCCGCGCTGATCAAGCCGATCTTCGGCGAGGTGCTGCTCGCGGGGGACGACATGAACCCGCTCGGCGGCCTTACCGGCTCCAGCTCCGTGAAACCCGGCGGGAAGCCGCAACCCGGGGTGGTCGCCGATCTGAAGAAGCGGCTCAACGTCGCCGACCAGATCGACGACACCTACAGGTCGGTGAAGCGCCGGCTGGGGGTGAATCGCGACAACGTGATCTACTTCCTGCCCGCCCTCTTCGTCGTCGTCTTCCTGCTGCGCTGCCTCGCCGACTTCGTCTCCGGCTACGCCTTCCAGCACATCGGCCTGGGGGTGACGACCGACATCCGCAACGATCTCTACCGCAGCATCCTGGAGCAGTCGAGCCGCTTCCACGCCGAGCACCCCTCGGGGGAGCTGGTGGCGCGCGTCATCAACGACGTGTCGATGATGCAGAACGCCGTCTCCAACCGGCTGCTCGACCTCTTCCAGCAGTCCTTCACGCTGGTCGCGCTGCTCGCCCTGCTGCTCTCGACCCACTTCCGGCTGGCGCTGATCTCGCTGATCGCCGCCCCGCTGCTGATCTATCCCATCGTCCGCTTCGGCAAGGGGATGCGGCGCACCAGCCACCGCAGCCAGGAGCGGATGGCCGACCTCGCCAGCCTGATGACCGAAGGGGTGCGCGGCCACCGGGTGGTCAAGGCGTTCGGCATGGAGGAGTTCGAGCTCAACCGCTTCCGCGAGGCGACCCGGCGCCACCTGCGGGTGAACCTGTGGGCGCAGATGCTCGCCAACTCGGCGGGGCCGGTGGTCGAGTCGCTCGCCGTCATCGGCGCCGCGGCGCTGCTGATGTACGCCGGCAAGGCGATCCGGGCGCACCAGTTCTCGACCCCCGAGCTGGTGCAGTTCCTGACCACGCTGCTCATGCTCTACGACCCGATCCGCAAGCTCAACAAGGTCAACCTGATCCTGCAGGAGGCGACGGCCGCCAGCCAGCGGGTGTCGCGGCTGATCGCGGTCCCCAACGACATCGCCGAGCGGCCGGGGGCGCGCGACGTCGACACCGTCCGCCAGGGGATCTCCTACGAGCGGGTCTCCTTCTCCTACGACGACCGGCCGGTGCTGCGCGACGTCTCGCTGGCGATCAAGGCGGGGGAGATCGTGGCCCTGGTCGGCCCCTCGGGGGCCGGCAAGACGACGATGGTCAATCTCCTGCCGCGCTTCTTCGATCCGACCTCCGGACGGCTGGCGATCGACGGCGTGGATACCCGCGACCTCAAGATCCAGGGGCTGCGGTCGCTGATCGGCATCGTCACCCAGGACACGGTGCTGTTCAACGACACGATCCGCAACAACATCGCCTATGGCCGCTTCGACCTGCCGCTCGAGCGGGTGCGCGAGGCGGCGGCCGCGGCCTACGCCGACGAGTTCATCATGCAGCTCCCGAACGGGTACGACACGGTGATCGGGGAGTCGGGCGTCCGCCTCTCGGGCGGGCAGCGGCAGCGGCTGGCGATCGCGCGCGCGCTGCTGAAGAACGCGCCCATCCTGATCCTCGACGAGGCGACGTCCCACCTCGACAGCGAGTCCGAGGCGCTGGTCCAGAAGGCGCTCTACAACCTGATCCAGGGGAGGACGACGCTGGTCATCGCCCACCGCCTCTCGACCGTGACCCGGGCGGACCGCATCGTGGTCATGGAAGCCGGCAAGATCGTCGAGGAGGGCTCGCACGGCGAGCTGCTGGCCCTCGGCGGCTCCTACAAGCGGCTGTTCGACATCCAGTTCCGGGTGTGAGCCCTCACCCCCCGGCCCCCTCTCCCGTCCCCTCCCACCCTCCCTCACCGGGAGAGGGGGAGAGGATTGGCGGTCGATCCGTTTCTTGCGGCCAACTTCATCCGTGGCCTGCGGGCGACCGTGCGCCTCCGGCACCACGGGGACGAGCGGGTCCGGGAGTGGGAGCGGCGGGGCGACCACTTCATCCTCGCCTTCTGGCACCGGCACCTGCTGCTGATGCCCTATGCCTATCGCGGCCAGCGGATCTCGGTGCTGGTCAGCCAGAGCAAGGACGGCGAGCTGATCGCGCGCACCGTCGCCCGTCTTGGGATCGACTCCAGCCGAGGCTCCAGCAGCCGAGGGGGCATCGCGGGAATGCGATCGCTGCTCCGCAAGGCGGCCGAGGGGTGGGACATCGCCTTCACGCCCGACGGCCCCCGGGGCCCCCTGCGCGAGGTCCAGCCCGGAGTGATCCTGGCCGCCGCCTCGACCGGCCTGCCGATCCTGCCGGTGGCGATCGCCGCCTCCCGCGCCAGGCTGCTCCGCTCCTGGGACCGCTTCATGATCCCGCTGCCGTTCTCGACCGTCCACATCGTCTACGGCGAGCCCCTCGTCGTCGAGCGCCGGGGGGATCTGGAGGCGGCAGCGGCCGAGCTCAAGCGGCGGCTGGAGGGGGTGGAGGCGACGGCGGAGGCGCTGGCGAAGACTGGTGCGGATGCTAGGATGGCGCGCCAGCAATGAGCGAACTCTCGAGGACCCATTAATGCGAAGCATGACCGGCTACGGCGAGGCGTCGGGGGAGAACCCCCGGCATGGGATCACGGTGAGCCTGCGGGCGGTCAACCACCGCTTTCTGGACCTTCAGCTCCGGATCGGCGAGGAGCTGCGGGGGAGCGAGGCGGCGCTGCGCGACACGATCGGACGGGAGATCTCGCGCGGGCGGGTCGAGGCGCGGGTGGAGGTGCGGTCGGTGGCGGAGCGGCGGGCGACCGTGCAGGTCAACATGGGGGTGATCCGGGAGGCGCACGTGGCGGTCCACCAGCTCGTGGACGCCGGGCTCATCGACCGCGGCCTCTCCGCCGGGGACCTGATGCGGCTCCCCGAGGCGTTCCGGGTGGAGCTCGGGAACGAGGAGTGGACGCCGGAGGACGAGGAGCTGCTGCTCGGGGTGGCCCGCGGGGCCGTGGCCCAGCTCGTCGCCAGCCGCGAGAAGGAAGGGGGGAGCCTCGTCGCCGCCATGGAGGAGAAGCTCCGCGGGGTGGAGGAGGCCGTCCAGCGGCTCGACGCCCTGCGCGGCCCGGTGCGCGAGGAGATGGCGGCGACCCTCAAGCGCCGCCTCGCCGAGCTGCTCGGCAGCCAGCCCCTCGACGAGGGGCGGGTCGCCCAGGAGGTGGCCCTGCTCGTCGACCGCTGCGACGTCAGCGAGGAGATCGACCGCCTGCGCTCGCACGTCGAGCATTTCCGCGCCGTGATGCGCGAGAAGACCGCCGGCGGCAAGCGCCTCGACTTCCTCACCCAGGAGGTTTTTCGCGAGCTCAACACGCTCGGCGCCAAGTGCCGCAACGCCGAGATGACCCGCGCCGTGCTCGACGCCAAAGTTCTCTGCGAGCAGATCCGCGAGCAGGTGCAGAACGTGGAGTAAGTGGTACGATACCGCCCGTCGTACCCTCCTTCTGCACTTTTTGAGCGAATCTATGCCACTTGGCGAGCTGTTTATCCTTTCCGCACCCTCGGGAGCGGGCAAGACGACCCTCATCCAGAGTCTGGTGGCGGGGGGCTTCGCCGACCTCGGCGGGCTGGCCTTCTCGGTGAGCCACTCCACCCGCAAGCCGCGCCAGGGGGAGATCGACGGCCGGGACTACCACTTCGTCGATCGTGCCGCGTTCGAGGCCATGGTCCAGGCCGACGCCTTCCTGGAATGGGCGAAGGTGCACGACAACTACTACGGCACCTCCCGCGAGGAGGTGTTCCCGCGCCTGGAGCGGGGGATCGACGTCCTGCTCGACATCGACGTCCAGGGGGCCGAGCAGGTGATGGCGCGCTGCCCGGAGGCGCACGGCATCTTCGTCCTGCCGCCGAGCTACCAGGACCTGGAGCGGCGGCTCCGCAGCCGGGGCCTCGACGACGACCAGACGATCGCCAAGCGCCTCGCCGTCTCCTTGACGGAAATCAAACGTTACGATCAGTATCAATATGTTATCATCAATGATGATGCCCGCCGGGCCAGCGAGGTGCTCGCGGCCATCATCCTGGAGAAGCGCCACCGGCGGGAGCGCATGAAGACCAGAGTCCAGGAGATCCTTCACGACTTCCAGGACCGGAGCATTCCCCTCCGATCGAATAAGATCGACTGAACCGGCGGCGATCCGGAACGCCGCCAAGGAGAACGTTTCCATGGATGAAAAAGGCCCGACGATGGACAGCAAGTTCCGTCGTGTTCTCGTGTCCGCCGGCCGCGCCGAGCAGCTCATGCGGGGCGCCCGCCCCAAGGTCGAGGCGGGGAAGCGCAAGCCCACCCGGGTGGCGCTGGAAGAGGTCGACCACCAGTTGATCGAGTGGGGCTACGGCCCGGCGCCGCAGCCCGCCGAGGAGGCCGAGGCCCCGGCCGCCGAGGAGCAGCCGCAGCCCGCCGAGGTGCACTAGCTTCTCAACCGGACATGAGCCGCTCCCTGCGAGTCCTGCTCGGCGTCAGCGGTGGCATCGCGGCCTACAAGTCGGCGGAGCTGGTGCGCCGGCTGCGCTCGCGCGGCCACGAGGTGCGCTGCGCTCTCACCCGGAGCGCGGTCTCGTTCGTGACGCCGCTGACGCTCGAGGTGCTCTCCGGCCATCGCGTCTACCAGGAGGAGTACCTCGCCGCCACCGGCTCGGGCGAGGAGGCGCACATCACGGCCGCGGCCTGGGCCGAGGTGCTGTGCGTGGCCCCGGCGACCACCCACATCCTCGCCCGGCTGGCCCTCGGGCTCGGGCGACGACTTCCTGACCACGACCGCGCTCGCCTTCGCCGGCCCGGTGGTGGTCGCGCCCGCCATGCATTCCGTGATGTGGGAGGCCGAGCCGACCCGCCAGCACGTCGAGACGCTGAAGCGGCGCGGCGTCTGGTTCGCCGGACCGGTCGAAGGGGCGCTCGCCTCGGGGGAGGTGGGCATGGGGCGGATGGCCGAGCCGGAGGAGATCGCGCGGGCGGTCGAGGCCGCCGCCGGAGCCGGGCCGCTCGCCGGGAGGACGGTGCTGGTCACCGCCGGCCCCACCCACGAGCCGGTCGATCCCGTCCGCTTCCTGGGCAACCGCTCGAGCGGCAAGATGGGCTTCGCGCTCGCCGCCGAGGCGGCGCGGCGGGGCGCGCGGACGATCCTGGTGGCGGGACCGGTCGCGCTGCCGACTCCGCCGGGCGTCACCCGCGTCGACGTCGTCACCGCGCGGGAGATGCAGGAGGCCGTCCGCGAGCACGCGCCGTCGGCCGGCCTGATCGTGATGGCGGCGGCGGTGGCCGACTTCCGGCCGAGCCGGCCGGCGGACCGCAAGATCAAGAAGGAGCAGGGTTTGCCGGCGATCGAGCTGGAGGAGAACCCGGACATCCTCGCCGGGCTGCGGGCCGTGGCGCCCGGCGCCGTCCTGGTCGGCTTCGCGGCCGAGACCCACGACCTCGAGCGCAACGCCCGCGCCAAGCTGGAGCGCAAGGGGGCGGATTTCCTGGTCGCCAACGACGTCTCCCGCTCGGACATCGCCTTCGGCAGCGGCGACAACGAGGTGACCGTCTACCGCCGGGAGGGGGAGCCGGTCTTCCTCGCGCGGCGGCCGAAGAGTGAGCTCGCGGCCTCGCTCTTCGACCTGTTCGCGGCTACACTTTCCAGCAGTGAGCACCTTATCCGCGGCCAGCCCTCTCTGACCTCCTCGCCTATCTGGGCGAGATGGGGTACGGCGATCTCTACCTGAATCCCCCCTCCCGCGGAGCGGCGCGGTCCGCGCCCGTTCCATTCCAGTCGTCCGCGGCGCCGGTGGCGCCAGTCTCCGTGGCGCCGATTGCCGTCGACGAGGCGAGCCTCGCCGCGGGTCGCCGAGCTGGCCGCTCTCGCCGCGGTGGCGGCGGGGTGCACCCGCTGCCGTCTCGCCGAGGGGAGGACCAAGGTCGTGTTCGGCTCGGGCAATCCCGACGCCGAGCTGATGTTCGTCGGCGAGGGGCCGGGGGCCGACGAGGACCGCCAGGGGCTCCCCTTCGTGGGCGCGGCCGGCGAGCTCCTGACCAAGATCATCCAGGCGATCGAGAGGACGCGCGAGGAGGTCTACATCGCCAACGTCGTGAAATGCCGCCCTCCGGGCAACCGCGACCCCCAGCCGGACGAGATCGCCGCCTGCCGGGGCTATCTCGACAAGCAGATCGCCCTCGTCCGCCCGAGGATCCTCGTCGCCCTCGGGCGGGTCGCGGCGCTGACCCTGCTCGGCAACGACGTCGGCAACGACGCGCCGATCGGCCGCATGCGCGGCCAGTGGTTCCAGGTACAGGGGATTCCGACCATGGTCACCTACCATCCCGCGGCTCTGCTGCGCAACCCGGCCCTGAAGCGCCCCACCTGGGAAGACATGCAGCAAGTGCGCGATTTTCTACGTGGCAGTGTTTCCGGAAGTCTTTGATTCCAGGACTAGCTATAAGCTAGACAGCTCTTGAGAAAGAGTGTTAATTTTCGTTGGTCATCGATCCATTTCGCGACCCCTTCTGGCCTGGATGCTTACTCCGGAACCCACCGAGAACGCCGCCTCTTTCGAGGACTTCCTGAAGGCGGTCGAGCCGAGGCTCAAGCGCCTTCTGGCGGTCTACCGCATCCCGGGCGACGACGCCGAGGACGTGCTCCAGCAGGCCCTGCTCGCCCTGCTCTATCAGTGGGAGCGGGTGCGCGACCCCGAGAGCTGGCTGTTCGGCACGGTGCGGCGGCACTGCCTGATGTACTGGCGCACGCACCGGCGGCGGATCTACTCCGCCGTCGACTCGACGATCCTGGAGTGGCTGTCGGAGCCGATCGCCCCCTCGCAGGAGCGGACGGATCTCCTCTGCGATCTGGAGAGCCTGATCCAGCGCCTCCCCACCCGGTGCCGTTCGGTGCTCCGGCTGCGGTTCCGGCTGGGCTACGAGCCTCCCGAGGTGGCGCGGCTGCTCGGTTACCGGGAGTCGAGCATCGGCAAGATCACCACGCGGTGCCTCGCCGCCCTGTCGCGCGAGATGCTGGCCTCCGGGCTGACGGACGAGCTCTCCGCGTCCCGTGGCGGCTCCCGCTGATCGGTAGGCTGCTGGAGCCCGCCCGCGCCGGATGGCTTCGGGTGCCGTGATTCCCGGGTGCTGTAATGAGTCTCGGTCAACATGTCTGATCTCATCCATTTTCCACAGACCGACCGTCTGATCTCCAGGATCGAATCGCTGGACACCCCGCTCGTCCAGCTCTGGGGCTGGCCGGGGAGCGGCCGGACGGCCGTGCTGGAGGCGTTGCTCGCGAAGTATGGCCAGCGCGCCGTGGCCCTGCCGCTGGCGGCGGTGGCGAGCGAGGAGAGCCTGGCGGCGGCGCTCGAGGCGGCGCACGAGGTCGGCGTTCCCTGGCTGGTGGCCGGCGGCGGGCCGGCCGCCGAGCGGATCTCCGAGGCCGAGCGCTGGCTGCGCCCGGGGCAGAAGCTGGTCTTCGCGACCCAGCAGCGCCACGGTCCGGGCGCCCTCCTCCGCGGCATCGTGCCGCCTCAGGAGCTGCTGCTGGACGAACGCGAGATCGCGGCGCTCTGGAACCTGCTGACCGGCGACGACCCCTCGCCGCAGGCGGTCCGCTCTCTCCTGGCGGCGACCGACGGCTGGTACCGGCCGCTGCGGCTGGCGATCGAGGCCACCGGCGGCACGGGCCTCGACGGCGGCGCCGAGGAGATCCTGGAGATCCCGTCCGTGCGTCTCTTCCTGCGCCACGAGGTGCTCGACGCCTTCCCGGCGGAGGAGCGCGAGCTCGTCCTCGACGCTCCGGACGCCCGGCCCGCCCTGGGCGGCTCCGGGGAGGACGCCTGGCGGCTTCTCGACGATCGCGGCTTGTGGATCGAAGGGCCGGAGCGGGATTGCCTGCCGCGGCTGCTCGCCGCCGCGCTCGACCGCGAGCGCCGCCGCCGCCGTCCGCCGCCGCGCCCGGTCGTCCCCTCGCCGCCGCCGGTGGAGGGGAGGGGCTCCGAGGCGCCGCCGCTGGTCTATGTCCTGGGTCTTCTGGGCAGTCCGATCGCCCGGCAGCGGGACGAGGAGGGGGAGCGCGATCTCGACTGGCGGCTCCGGCGCTCCTTCCAGGTGCTCGCCTTCCTCGCCTCCTCCCCCGGGCTCCAGGCGGGCCGCGAGGAGGTGATCGAGGCCGTCTGGCCGACGGAAGGGGAGCGCACGATCGAGCGCAACTTCCACCCCACGCTCAGCCATCTCCGCCGGGCCCTGGAGGGGGGGAACCGGGGGAAGGAGCGGCCGGCCCCCCTCCTGTTCCGCAACGGCGTCTACCGGCTGAACCCGGAGGTCGGCTGGGAGATCGACGCCCTCGAGTTCATCCGCCTGGCGGACGAGGGGAAGGAGCTGGCCGGCCGCGGCGATCCCGAGGCCGCCACCGTCGCCTGGCAGCGGGCCTGGAAGCTCTACCGCGGCCCTTTCCTTCAGGGGTATTACGAGAGCTGGGTCACCGCCCGCCGGGACGTCTACCAGCCCCGCTACCTCGAGCTGCTGCGCGATCTGGGCAATCTCTACGTGCGCCTGGGGCGCAACGAGGAGGCGATGGACGCCTACCGCTCCTACCTGGTGGAGGACCCGTTCCAGGAGCGCATCCACGTCGAGGTCATGCGCCTCTACGCCGGGCAGGGGAGGCGCGACCTCGTGCGGCGGCAGTACGACCACCTCTGCCGGGTCCTCCTGGAAGATCTGGGTCAGGCCCCCACGGAGGAGACGGCGCGCGAGTACCATCCTGTTGATGGGCTGAGGCGGCGATCTGTTACCGTCTCGCGTGCCCCAGCGTACCCCGTTCCCTGGACCTTTCCCGCTCCGCTTCCGTACAAGACCGCCGGCATGAGACTGCGAGCCCTGCGAGACGCCTGCCTTGGCGGCTTCCTCTATGGAGCCCTGCTCTATGGCGCCGTCCTCTCCCTCGTCCACGTCGTCCACAACCACCTCGGCTCGGCGCGCGACGCGCTGATCGCCTACGCCGGCTGCCTCCTGCTCTACGGCCTCTGGAGCGCGGCGTTCTTCGCGCTGGCGAGCCTGGCGGTCATTCCCTTCTCGCGGCCCGAGTCCCAAGGGCGGCGCGGGCTCCTGCTGGGCCTGTTCGCCTTCAACCTGTTCTTCTGGGAGGTCTTCTTCCTCTATGGGCTGACCTACGACCAGGCGCCCCTGCATCCCACCGGCAAGTGGGGCATGGCGGGAGTGCTCGCGCTCCTCGCGATCCCCATCGCCCTCGGCGTGGCGCTCGGCTCCTGGGCGCTGTTCCGGCTCTTCGCGGCGCTCCGGCGCGGCGGCGCCCTGGGCTGGGCGGCCGCGGGCCTCTTCGCGATCGGCTTCGCGGTCCACGCCGCGGCGCCGCTCTACGCGGGACGGGAGCCGGCCGCGAAACCGGCGAAGGAGCCGCCGCCGCGGATCGCTGTCGAAGACACGGGCCTCAAGGTGATCGTCGTCGGCTTCGACGGCGCGGACTGGCGGGTGGCGCGGCCGATGATGGACAAGGGGCAGCTCCCCACCTTCTCGGCGATTGTCCGCGACGGGGCGACCGGCCCGCTGGAGTCGATCCACGACTCCAACTCGGCCGTCATCTGGGCCTCGATCTACACCGGGATGCTCCCTGAGCGGCACGGCGTCCTCGATTTCTACCGGATCGCGCTGCCCGGCATGGCGTCGCAGGGGCTCTTCCCGGTCCACCGCACCTACTTCAAGGAGCTGGCCGATCTCGCGGCGCCGCTCGGGCTGACCAGCCTGATCGCGGTCGACCGCTTCTCGCTGGCGGCCCCGCCCTACTGGGAGATCGCCGATCGGGCGGGGCTCTCGACCGGCGTCGTGGACGGCTACTTCTACTCCTTCCCGGCGCTGCGCCCTTCGCAGCCGGAGAGCTGGTTCCTCTCCTACGGCCTCGACGAGATGGCGGCGCGCCCCTCGCCGCAGGTCGCGCTGTTCATGCAGCCGGTGTCGCTCTTCCGGGAGTACCGGCCGCTGCTCGCCGGCGGCGACTTCAAATGGCAGTCGGCGGCCCTCCTGAAGCTGCTGGCCGAGCGCCCGCACCCGCGGCTGGTCAACTTCTACACCCACCAGCCGGACAGCGACCAGCACTGGTTCTGGAAGTGGTACGAGCCGGACCGCTTCTTCAACGTCAAGGCGAAGGACCTGCGGAAGAGGGGGGGCATCATCCCCGGGGTCTACCGCGATTTCGACGGCTTCCTCGCCCGCCTCCTCGCCGCGGCCGGGCCGGACACCGTCGTGATCGTCGCCTCCGACCATGGCCACAGCCCGACGATCGTCCACGACCTCTATACCCAGCACCGGCACGGCCCCCCGGGCATCCTGCTGATGCGGGGCGGCCCGGTGAAGCGCGGCCTGGCGCTCCAGGGCGCCAGCGTCTTCGACATCTATCCCACCGTCCTCTATCTCCTGGGCCTGCCGGTGCCCCAGGATGCCGCCGGCAAGGTGAGGGTCGACGCGCTGGACCCCGGCTTCGTCCGCCTGCATCCCGTGCGGACGGTGCCGACCTACACGGACCTCGGCCTTCCCGCCGGGCTGCCGGGAGCGAAGCGCGACGGCGCGATGAATCAGGAAGAGATCGATAAGCTGCGGGCTCTCGGTTATCTTTAGGATCCGGACCCGCGAAGGAGACAAGAGTTGAGCAGGCCTGCGAAGAGCGAAGTGCCGGTGGTGATCCTCTGCGGAGGGCAGGGGACGCGTCTGCGCGAGGAGACCGAGTACCGGCCGAAGCCGATGGTCGAGATCGGCCCGCAGCCGATCCTCTGGCACATCATGAAGATCTACGGCACCCACGGGCTGGACCGGTTCGTCCTCTGCCTCGGCTACAAGGGGTGGGAGATCAAGCAGTACTTCCTCCGCTACAAGGAGATGCACTGCGACTTCACGCTGGCGATGGACGGCAGCCGGGCGCCCGAGATCCACAACCAGGACGGCTACGAGAGCTGGCGGGTCACCTGCGCCGAGACCGGCGCCGACACCGCCACCGGCGCCCGGCTCCGGCGGGTGAAGCGTTACGTCGACGACGCGCCCACCTTCTGCCTGACCTACGGCGACGCGGTCGGCAACGTGGACATCGACAAGCTCCTCCAGTTCCACTGGGACCAGGGGCGGCTCGCCACCGTCACCGGCGTCCACCCGACCTCGCGCTATGGCGAGATGCGGGCCGACGGCCCCAAGGTGCTGGAGTTCGACGAGAAGCCCACCCTGGCCGAGGGGGTGGTGAGCGGCGGCTTCTTCGTCTTCCAGCGCGAGGTCTTCGACTACCTGGACGAGGATCCCAACCTCTTCCTGGAGCAGAAGCCGCTGCAGCGCCTCGCCCGCGACGGCCAGCTCTCCGTCTATCTCCACGAGGGGTTCTGGCACCCCATGGACACCTACCGCGACTACCTCCACCTGAACGATCTGTGGAAGCGCGGGGAGACGCCGTGGAAGATCTGGTGAGCCGTCTCGCTGCCGCTTCTGCGGCGCGCCGCTCTCGGAGATCTTCGTGGACCTCGGGGCCTCGCCGCTCGCCAACTCCTACCTGGAGCCGGAGGACCTCGGCCGCGCGGAGGCGTTCTATCCGCTCGCCGTCTACACCTGCGGCGAGTGCCTGCTGGTGCAGCTCCCCGAGGCGGAGCGGCCGGAGGCGATCTTCTCCGACTACGCCTACTTCTCCTCCTTTTCCGATAGCTGGCTGCGCCACGCCGAGGCCTATGCCGTGGCGATGGTCGAGCGCTTCGGCTTCGGCGCCGGCCATCAGGTGATCGAGATCGCCAGCAACGACGGCTACCTGCTGCGCTGGTTCAAGGAGCGGGGGGTGCCGGTGCTCGGCGTCGAGCCGGCCGGCAACGTCGCCCAGGCGGCGGTGGCGGCCGGCATCCCCACGGTGGTGAAGTTCTTCGGCGCGGCGACCGCCCGCGAGCTGGTCGCCGAGGGGAAGCGGGCCGACCTCCTGGTCGGCAACAACGTGCTCGCCCATGTGCCGGACCTGAACGACTTCGTGGCCGGCCTCGAGATCCTCCTCGCCCCCGCCGGGGTGCTCACGATGGAGTTTCCCCACCTCCTGCGGCTGATGGCGGAGGACCAGTTCGACACCATCTACCACGAGCACTACTCCTACTTCTCCTTCGCCACGGTGCGCAAGGTTTTCGCCGCGCACGGGCTCACCCTGTTCGACGTCGAGGAGCTGCCCACGCATGGCGGCTCGCTGCGCATCTACTGCCGGCGCCGCACGACGAGGACGCCTCGAAGCCGGTGGGGGAGCGGGTGGCGGATCTCCTGGCCCGCGAGGAGGCCGCCGGCCTCGGGCGGCTGGAGACCTACCGCTCCTTCGGCGAACGGGTCCGCCGGGTGAAGTGGGGGCTGCTGCGCTTCCTGATCTCTGCCAAGGAAGAGGGGAAGTCGATCGCCGGCTACGGCGCTCCGGCCAAGGGGAACACGCTGCTCAACTACTGCGGCGTCCGCACCGACTTCCTCGACTACACGGTCGACCGCAGCCCGCACAAGCAGGGGCGCTTCCTGCCCGGCACGCGCATCCCCATCCACGGGCCGGACCGCCTGCGCGAGACGCGGCCGGACTACGTGCTGATCCTCCCCTGGAACCTCGAGGAGGAGATCGTCGAGCAGATGGCGGACGTCCGCTCCTGGGGCGGCCGCTTCGTGGTGGCGATCCCGGAGGTCAGGGTCCTCGAATGATCTTCCGCGAGACCCCGCTCGCCGGCGCCTGGGTCCTGGAGCCGGAACGTTTCGAGGACGAGCGGGGCTTCTTCGCGCGCACCTGGTGCCGCCGCGACTTCGAGGCGCGGGGGCTCGATCCCGGGATCGCCCAGTGCAGCGTCTCCTGGAACCACCGCCGGGGGACCCTGCGCGGCCTCCATCTCCAGATCGCCCCCCACGAGGAGGTCAAGCTGGTGCGCGTCACCCGCGGCGCGGTCTGGGACGTGATCGTCGACCTGCGGCCGGAGTCCCCCACCTTCAAGCGGCACTTCGGGATCACCCTCTCGGCGGAGAACCGGCACGAGCTGTACATCCCCAAGGGGATGGCGCACGGGTTCCAGACGCTGGAGGACGGGACGGAGGTCTTCTACCAGATCTCCGAGCTCTACGCCCCCGACTCCGCCCGCGGCTACCGCTGGGACGATCCCGCCTTCGCGATCCCCTGGCCCGAGCCGGTGACGGTGATGTCGGAGAAGGATCGAGCGCTGCCGCTGTTCGAGGGGATGGGATGATCGACCTTATCCGGGACGCCTACCCGATCTGCCGCAGCATCACCGGCGACGGCGTCCGCCGCACGCTGGCGATGATCCAGGAGCGCATCCCCCTGGAGATCCGCGAGGTCCCCACCGGCACGCCGGTGTTCGACTGGACGGTGCCGCGGGAGTGGAACATCCGCGACGCCTGGATCAAGGACCCCTCCGGCCGCAAGGTGGTCGATTTCCAGGAGTGCAACCTCCACGTCCTCAACTACAGCGTGCCCGTGCACGAAAAGCTGCCGCTGGCGGAGCTGAAAAAGCACCTGTTCACCCTGCCGGACAAGCCGGACCTGATCCCCTACCGCACCTCCTACTACAAGGAGACCTGGGGGTTCTGCCTGCGCGCACCGCACCCTGGAGGAGCTGCCGGAGGGGGAGTACGAGGTCTTCGTCGATTCGACCCTGGCGGACGGCGCGCTCACCTACGGCGAATGCCTCCTGCCGGGGGATTCCGAGCGGGAGGTGCTGCTCTCGACCCACGTCTGCCATCCGTCGCTGTGCAACGACAACCTGTCGGGGATCGCGGTGATGACCGGGCTCGCCCGCGAGCTCCAGGCCCGCCCGCGGCGGCGCTACTCGTACCGATTCCTCTTCATTCCGGGGACGATCGGCTCGATCACCTGGCTGGCCCTCAACGACGTGAAGGTCGGATCACGGCCTGGTGGCGGCGAACCTCGGCGATCCTGGGGACTTCCACTACAAGAAGAGCCGCAGGGGAAATGCCGAGATCGACCGCGCCGTGCTCGCGGTGCTCAAGGATTCCGGCGAGCCCTTCGGCGTCGAGGAGTTCGTCCCCTTCGGCTACGACGAGCGGCAGTACTGCTCGCCGGGCTTCAACCTGGCCGTGGGCTCGCTGACCCGGACGCCGTACGGCCGATATCCCGAGTACCACACCTCGGCGGACAACCTGGATTTCGTGCAGCCCGAGGCGCTGGAGGGGTCGCTCCGCACCTACCTCGCGGTGATCGACGTGCTCGAAGGGAACCGGCGCTACCTGAACCTCAACCCCAAGTGCGAGCCCCAGCTCGGCCGCCGGGGGCTCTACCGGACGATCGGCGGCGACGAGTCCGGCCGCTCCCGCGAGCTGGCCCTGCTCTGGGTTCTGAACCTCTCCGACGGGGAGAACGATCTGCTCGACATCGCGGAGCGGTCCGGCATGAGTTTCGCGGCGATCCGGGACGGCGGCGGACGCGCTGCTGGAAGTGGGACTGCTACGCGAGGAGGACGCATGATCGAGTTCCGGGGCAAGGTGGCGTTGATCACGGGAGCGAGCGGCGGGATCGGCGAGGCGATCGCGATCCAACTGGCCCGCTCCGGGGCGCGGCTGATGCTCTCCGGGCGGACGGCCGAGAAGCTCGACCTGGTGGCGGAGCGGGCGCGGGATCTGACGCCGGGCGTCGAAGTCTTCGCCGCCGATCTGGCCGAGGACGACGCAGGTGCGCGCCCTGGCGGACCGCACCGTCAAGGCCTACGGCGGGGTGGACCTGCTGATCCACAGCATCGGCCTCTTCCTCGGCGGCCCGTTCGCGACCTCGCCGGTGGAGGACCTCGACCGCCAGTACCGGATCAACGTCCACGCTCCGTACCTCCTGACCCAGGCGTTGCTGCCGTCGCTCGTCGCGCGCCAGGGGCAGGTCGCCTTTATAAACTCCAGCTCGGGGTTCCACCCCGCCCGCGCCGGCTGGGTCGCCTACTCGGCCTCCAAGCACGCCCTCCGCGCCGTGGCCGACGGCCTGCGCGACGAGGTCAACAAGCACGGAGTCCGGGTGATCACCGTCTTCCCCGGCCGCACCGCCACTCCGATGCAGGAGGAGGTGCACCGCTACGAGGGCCGGGACTACGATCCCGGGCGCTTCCTCCAGCCCCGCGACGTCGCCGCCGCCACGCTCAACGCCCTCGCCCTGCCGCGTACGGCCGAGGTCACCGACCTGCACATCCGGCCGATGCAGGGGGCGCGATAGGCTCCAGACAAACAAATTCTTCCTCTCGCACGTACTATGGGACGATCAAGCGGGGTCCCATCGACATGAAACAGGTTCAACAGGCCGCCGAGGCGGTCCTCCAGCAGTTGGAAACTGTCATCTACGGCAAGCGGCCGGTCCTCGAGCTGGTCCTCACCTGCCTGCTCGCGGAGGGGCACCTCCTGCTGGAGGACGTCCCCGGCACCGCCAAGACGCTGCTCGCCAAGACCCTCGCCCGCACGCTCGGCGGCGGCTTCCGGCGCCTCCAGTGCACGCCCGACCTGCTGCCGGGGGACGTCACCGGATCGAGCGTCTTCAATCAGAAGACCGGCGACTTCGAGTTCCACCCCGGCCCGGTCTTCACCCAGATCCTGCTGGCCGACGAGATCAACCGCGCCACCCCGCGCGCCCAGGCCTCGCTGCTCGAATGCATGGCCGAGCGGCAGGTGAGCGTCGACAACCGGACCTACCCGCTGAAGCGGCCGTTCTTCGTCATCGCCACCCAGAATCCGATCGAGCACGAGGGGACCTTCCCGCTGCCCGAGGCGCAGCTCGACCGCTTCCTGATGCGCCTGTCGATCGGCTATCCCAGCCTGCAGGCCGAGGAGCAGATGCTGGTGCGCAACGAGCGGAGCGATCCGCTCGAGGGGGTGGCGCCGGTGATGAATCTGGAGGCGCTGGCGAAGCTCCAGGACCAGGTCCGCGAGGTGCACGTCCACCCCGAGGTGCGGCGCTACATCGTGTCGGTGATCTCGGCCACCCGCAACGCCCGCGAGCTGGTGCTGGGCGCCGGTCCCCGCGCCACCCAGGGGCTCTACCGGGCCTGCCAAGCGAAGGCCGCCCTCGCCGGCCGGAGCTTCGTGCTGCCGGACGACGTCAAGCGCCTCTACCCGGCGATGCTCTATCACCGGGTGATCCTCGGCACCGAGGGGCGGCTCTCCAAGCGCAGCGCGCAGCAGGTGGTGGACCAGGCGGTCGGTCTGGTGCCGGCCCCCCTCGTCGATGCCGGCCCCGCCGCCACCGGCCGCCCCGTGGCCGGATGATCCCCGCCGGCGCCGGCCGCGAGGTCCGGGATCTTCGCCGCCGCCAGGCTCTCTTCTGGATCTTGGGGGTGGGCCTGCTCGCCGTGCTGGTCTCCCTGTTCTCCGCCGGCTTCTTCCTCTATGCCGCCGTGGTGACCGCCGCCGTGCTCGGCCTCGCCGCGCTGCTGCCCGCCGCGAGCCTGATGGGGCTCGAGGTGCGGCGGAGCCTCGCGGCGACCGAGATCGAGCTCGGGGGAACGGTCGAATCGCGGCTGGTGCTCCACAACCGCAAGAGCCTGCCGGCCCCCTGGCTGTTCTGGCGGGAGGCGGTCGATCCCGGCCTCGACGTCGAGGGGGTGAGCTGCGGTTTCCGGACGCTGGCGAGCGAGCAGACGATGCACGTGGCCTGCACCCTCCACAGCACCCGCCGGGGATTGTTCCGGGTGGGACCGGCGGTGATCGAGGCGAGCGACCCGTTCGGGCTGGTGAAGCGGTTCAAGGTGGACCCGGAGGTGCGCTTCGTCACCGTGATGCCGCGCACCGTCCCCCTCGGCCAGGGGTGGCCGCTCGGCCACCGGCCGGTCCACGAGGTGCCCCGCCGCCGCAGCGCGCTGGAGGACCCCGCGCGCTTCCTCGGCGTGCGCGACTACCGCCCGGGGGACGCCCTGCGGCGGATCCACTGGCGCGCCACCGCCCGCACGGGGATCCTGCAGGTGAAGCTCTTCGAGCCGACGGTGCTCGAAGGGGTGCTCCTCGCCGTGGAGATGGGACGGTCCGCCTACCCCCGCGCCTCGGCGGAGACGGGGACCGATCCCGGCGTCGAGCTCGCCGTGACCGCCGCGGCCTCGATCGCCGAGCTCGTCCTCGCCGGCGGCCAATCCGTGGGGATGATCTCGAACGGCGGCGACGCGGCCGAGCGCTTTCCAACCGACTGGACCGGCGGCAGCTTCCGGCGCTACGAGGACGCCCTGGAGGATGCCGGCGCCCGCCGCCTGATCCCCGCCTACCGGCCGCTGGAGGTGGAGCCCGGCCGCGGCGACTGGCAGCGCGACCGCCTCCGCGCCGCCCTGGCGCGGCTGACCCTGGCTCCCGGCCTCACCCTGCCCGAGCTGCTCGTCTCCGAAGGGCCCCGCCTGCCGCGCTCGATGGTGGTGATGGTGATCACGCCCGATCTCGGACCCGCCCTCGGCGGCGCCCTCGCCGGGCTCAAGCGCTCGGGGTTCGACGTCGGCGTGGTCTGGATCCAGACCGGCGGCCCCGGGACGGTCGCCACCAGCCTGCTCGAAGGGGTGCCGGTCTACCCGGTGCGGGAGGAAGCGGACCTCGAACGGATGGGGGCGCAGAGCCTGTGACCTCCTCCGGCGAGCCGCTCGACGACGACCTGTTCACCTTCCTCCTGCATCACGTGGTGGTGCCGGCGGCGGTCATCGCCATGGTCGCCTCGCTGCTCTCCTATCTGGTGGACGTCCGCTCGGCCTTCCTGGGCGGCGGGCCGCAGCTCAAGTGGATCGGCTTCTGCTTCGCCGCCGCGACCGTGCTGATCGAGCGCTACGCCCATACGCAGGGGGATCGCGAGCTCCAGGGGTGCTACACGATCGCGCTGAGCGTGGCCACGATCCTCGTGATGATGCTCGAGCCCTGGGAGACCCGGCCTGTCGGGCTCGGCGAGAAGGCCGCCAACCTGCTGATCATCGCCGCCGTCTGGCATCTGGCCAGAGGGGTGACCCGGGGGCTGAGCCCCGAGGAGGGGCGGCCTGCCGTGCAGACGTTGCGCCTCTTTGGCCTGGACCGCCTCCGCGCCGAGGCCTGGCAGCGCAAGAAAGAGGAGCAGACGGGCGCTCCGCCGCCGGAGAAGAAGAAGGCGCCGGCCATCCCGGCCAATCCGGCGATGTCGGTGGCGCGCCTGGCCGCTTTCGCCCTCCTCATCTTCGCCGTCGGCGAGCCGGTCCTGCTGGGGGCCACGCCGCAGACGGGCATCCGGGCGCTGGCGGCGGTGGTCGTCTTCCTTTTCGCCACCGGCGTCGTGCTCGCCGCCGGCTCGGGTCTGGATGCCCTCCGCCGCGCCGAGTGGGCGGGAGGCCTGGTCTCGCCGGGGCTGGTCCCGGGCCGCGTGGCGATCGCCGGAGCGCTCCTGGTCGTGGTGCTGGCCGCCGCCCTGGCCGTGCCCGGCCTCCAGTTCCAGGGCTCCGGCCGGCTCCGGCCGCCGATGGCCCGTGGCGAGGGCGCGGAGGCGGACCGCGGCTACCAGCAGGCGGATCAGGCGGGCAAGATCTCGCGGCAGCGTCCTCCCGACGAGCAGGCCCCGCGGGGACCGGAGTCCCGTCAGGGAGATCTCCAGGGGGACTCCAACGCCCAGAGCCTTCAGGCGGCGATCCCGGGACCGGCCGCCAGCCTGATCCGGCTGCTGACCGCCGCCGGAAAATGGCTGATCATCCCGCTCGTCCTGGTTCTCGCCTTCGCCGCTCTCTGGGCCCTCTCCCGGCTCTGGCCGAACCTCGCCGGCTGGCGGGGGAGGATGGCGGAGCGCTGGCGAGGGCCTCCTGAACCGGCTTGGCCGCCCTCCTGGGCCGCCTTCGCCGGTCCGCGCGCCCGGCCAGCCGGGCCGTCGATCCGCTCGCCAACCTGGAGGTCCTCGCCGGCCTGCCGTCCCGCGACGCAGTTCTCGCGGCCTATCACCGCTTCCTGGACCTGCTCGAGAGCCGCGGCTATCCGCGGCCGGTGAAGTCCACCCCCTACGAGGTGCTCAACGCCCTGCCCTTCGATTTCCGGTCTCTCGCCGATCCGGCGCGCAGCCTGACCGAGCTCTACGTGCAGGCCGCCTACTCCGGCGAGCCGGTCGAGCCCGGCGCCCGCGAGCAGGCGATCTTCATTCTGAAGGGGATGCGGGGCCTGCTGGAGAAGCCCGCGGCGTGATGGGCTAGCTTCGGAATGGCACTCAACCGCGCCGCCTGCATCAGCAGGTAGTTCCGCTCCGGCAGGCTCGTCGTGCGGCCGGCCGCTTTTCGGAAGTGCGCGATCGCGGCCTCCCGATCGCCGGCCCGTTCCAGCAGGTGCGCGCGGACGGCGTCGAGGCGATGGTGCCCCGCCAGCCGCTCGTCGGCGTCGAGCGCCTTCAGCAGCTCGAGCCCCGCCGCCGGGCCGTCCACCATGGCCGTCGCGATGGCGTGGTTGAGCGCCACCATCGGATTGCCGGACATCCGCATCAGCACGCCGTACAGCGCCAGGATCTGCGGCCAGTCCGTCTCCTCGACGCGCGCCGCCTCGTCGTGCACGGCCGCGATCGCGGCCTGCAACTGGTACTCGCCGATCGAGCCTCTGCGACAGCGTCGCGGTGACGAGCGCGACGCCCTCGGCGATCGCGCGCCGGTCCCACAGGCTGCGATCCTGCTCGTCGAGCGGGATCAGCTCGCCCGCCGGCCCGGTCCGCGCCGCGCGCCGCGCGTCGGTCAGCAGCATCAGCGCCAGCAGCCCCGCGACCTCGCCGTCGTCCGGGAGAATTCTGTGGACCGCGCGCGTCAGGCGGATCGCTTCGCTCGACAGGTCGTTGCGGTGCAGCTCGGGGCCGGAGCTCGCCGTATACCCCTCGTTGAAGATCAGATAGAGCACGTGCAGCACGGCGCCGAGCCGCTGCGCGCGCTCTTCCGGCGTGGGCATCTGGAACGGCACGCCGGAGGCCTTGATGCTCTGCTTGGCCCGGCTGATCCGCTGCGCCATCGTGGCCTCGGGGACCAGGAACGCCGCGGCGATCTCGGACGTCGTCAGGCCGCCGACGGCGCGCAGCGTCAGCGCGATCGCGGAGGGCGTCGAGAGCGCGGGGTGGCAGCACATGAAGAGCAGGACGAGCGTGTCGTCCTTCTCCGCCGCGCCGTCGCCGTCGGCGGCCATGGCGATCTGCTGCTCCGGCGGCACGAGGCTGACCACGATCTCCTCGCGGCGGCGGCGGGCCGCCTCGCTGCGGACGTGATCGGCGATGCGCCGCGAAGCGACCTGGATCAGCCAGCCGCGCGGATTGTCGGGCACGCCCTCGCGCGGCCATTGCGTGGCCGCCGCGATCAGCGCCTCCTGCACCGCGTCCTCCGAGGCGCCGAAGTCGCGGAACCGCCGGAGGAGCGCGCCGAGCACCTGCGGCGCGAGGTCGCGCAGCAGGTGCTCGGTGTGGACGTCCAGGGACGGCGAGGTCACAGCAGGTCTTTGGGCGGCCCGCTCATCACCTGCCGCACCTCGATCGCCATGTTGAGCGGCTCGCCGCCGGGTCCGGGCGCGGCGGACGCCTCCGCGGCGATCTCGTAGGCGCGCTCGGGGCTCTCGACGTCGACGATCCAGTACCCGGCGAGGAACTCCTTGGCCTCCGGGAACACGCCGTCGGTGACCGGCTTGCCGTCCTTGCCGGCGCGCACGAGCTTGGCCTGGTCGGGCCCGGCCAGCCCTTCGGCCCCCACCAGCTCGCCCGACTCGCCGAGCTTCTTGTTGAGGCTCATCATGAACGCGATGTGCGCCTGGAGGTCCTGCTTCGGCCAGTTGGCGACCTGGTACGGCCCCTTGCCCGGGGTGTTCATCATCAGGATGTATTTCATGGCTCGGCTCCCTTTCATCGTGAGCGCCCCGTGATCGGTGCGTTCAGGGGTATGTCGGAGCCGAAGATGGATTCTCGACATCGCGCTGCGGGGAAATCTCGATCTCCGACGTGCAGAGCACCCGGCTGCCGCTGGGGATGTCCCGGGCCACGATGGCGTTGACCCCGATGAAGACGTCATCCCCCACCGTGATGTCGCCGATCACCTTCGCCCCCGCGCCGATGAAGACGTTGTCTCCGATCACCGGCATCTTCTCGACCCGCCCGGGGTGCGGGGAGCCGATGGTGACGCCGTGGAGGAGGAGAGCGCCGCGGCCGATGCGGGCATAGCCGCCGATCACCAGCCCCGTGCCGTGGCTGATCCGCAACCCCGGGCCGATCGCCGCGCCGGGGGCGATGTCCACCCCGGTCAGGAACTGGTTGAAGCGGGCGAAGAGCGGGCCGAGGACCGGCACCCCGCGGCTCTTGAACCAGCGGGCGATCCGGTAGAGCACCACCGCCTGGTAGCCGGTCTCGAACAGCAACGACTCGATCACGTACCAGGGGGCGCCCTTGGTCTTGATCTCGCGCAGCCGGCGCGTGTCCTCGCGGAGGTTATCGAGCATCAGGGCCCCCTGGCAGAACTTCGATCGGGATCCGCAGCGTCTTGCCGCCGTTCTTCTGCGAGAACCAGGAGACGGTCTCGAACACCGGGTCGAGCTCCAGGATGTAGCTCCCCGGCGCCGGCGGCGCGAGCACCTTCTGCTGCACGCTGACCCGCCCGCCCGGCGGCACCGGCCAGGGCATGGGCGTGCGCAGGCCGTCCTCGACGATCTGCTTTCCCGCCGCGTCGAGCCAGTGATAGGCGAGGTTCACGCGGGCGGCGCCGTCCGCCGTCCAGGGGAAGCGGCTCTGGTTGAACAGGCGGGTGGTGACGGCGAACGCCTCGCCCGCCCGGACCTGGGGCGGCGCCACCGTGTTCCCCCACTGGACCTCGTAGAGGTCGGCGTCGAGCTGCGCGCCCGCGCCCAGATAGGCGAGGCCGACGCCGGTGAAGAAGTTCTCGTTCGTCCGGTCGTCCTGGACGAAGGTGGGGCAGTTGTTGGGCGGATACTGCCGCACCCAGTGCTTGACGCTGCCGGTGCGCGAGGTCACCACCATCTTGTAGACGTAGAACGTCGCCCATTTCTGCCGGCGGACCCGGAACGGCTCGCCGGGATCGAGCCGGACGCGGCGCGTCTCCTCACCGCCGAAGTCGAGGACCTCGCGGGCCTTGCCCATCCGGATCTCGACGTGGTTCCCGGGCGCGAAGTTGGTCACCTGGAAGACCGCCCGCGGGATCGGATGCTCGCCGATGAAGTAGAGCTCCACCTGGGTTCCGCCGCCCACCCACATCTGCGCCCCCTGCGGCGCGAAGACGTCCTTCCTCCCCACGATCCGCAGGCCGTCGATCGACACCCGCTCGTAGCCCGGCACGTTGCGCAGCGAGAGCTCCAGCGGCAGGAAGCGGAACGGAATGCCCCGCACGTGCGCCTGCAGGGTCGGCTCGGGGACGGGCGCCCCGAACGGCGTGAAGAGCAGGGGGGCCAGGAAGAGCCCGGCGACGACGTGCCCCGCGAGGAGGAGCCGCGGCGGGCGGATCTCCTTCACCAGGAAGAGGAACGCCGGGATCGCGGTGATGAAGTAGCGGTTGCCGACGAAGCCGCCGCCCCCCTGCCAGTTCCAGGCGATGAAGGTCAGGAAGTAGAGCCCCACCAAGGTGACCGACGCCAGGAGCACCCAGAGCTCCCCGGCGCGCCGCCGCCCGTGGAGAAAGAAGAAGATCAGGGCGAGCGCGGCGAACGGCGTATAGACGAGCATCCCGGTGTGCCGCCCGACCAGGAAGTAGCCGATGTTCTCAGCCTCCTCATAGGGGGTCACGTCCACAGACCGCAAGAGCCACGTCCAGGTGTTGCCGGTGGTGGAGTTGGGCACCGAGGACGGCTTGGCTCCGTCCTCGTCTCCGCCGCCGCCTCCTCCTGTCCGGGCCTTGACGATCTCGGGGCTGATCGGCACCTTGCCCGGCTCACAGAGCGTCACCCCCTGCCGTTGGACGCCGAGGTAGGCTGAGGGGTGACCGGTCAGCTTGACGGCGATTCCGGCGATGGCTCCCATGCTCAGGATCGCGCCCAGCATCCAGACGCCGAGCGTCTTCCAGCGGCGGTCCCGCAGGTGGGCATAGAGCGGCGCGAGCCCCACGGCGGCGAACATCGGCTTGTTGTAGACGGCGAGGGCGAGCACGGCGCCCGAGAGGAAGGCCAGGAGCAGCTCGCGGCGGCGGTCCGGCAGGCCGGTCTCGTCGGCGCGCGGCAGGCCGAAGAAGAGGCAGGCCGCCACCGAGAACATGTTGAGGACCTCGGGCTGGATCCAGAAGACGTAGGAGAAGCCGACGCTGAGCAGGAAGAACGAGGCCGAGAAGAGGGCCGCGAGGCCGGGCGGGTTGTATCTTCGCAGGTAGAGGTAGCCCATCCAGACCATCGCCATGGTCATCAGCATGTTGAAGAACAGCATGCCGTTGGCGCCGAAGAGCCGGGCGAACGGAGCGCCGAGCAGCGAGTAGATGTAGGGCTTGGCGAAGTAGACCGTGTGCCAGCCGTCGTCGGTCATCACGATCATGTTGTTGACCGGCCCGTACGGGAACTCCTGGAAGGCGCGGTCGACGTCCTTGGGCTCGACCCTCAGGTCGCGGTCGAAGGCGAGGCTCTGCGCGGCGAGGTAATAGGCCCCCTCGTCCGCCTTCAGATGGGTCGGCAGACCGGGCTTGCCGAGCGTCAGCGGAAACAGCAGGAAGAACGCCGTGACCGCCGCGAGGGCCAGATTGGCCGGATTGAAAGTGCGGCTCACGGCGGGGCAGTCTAGCGCAGGTCCGGGAAAGGAATGTAGAATGAGGAGTATGGAGCCTATTCGCGATCCCAAGATCCTCGCCCGAGCTCGCCGCTGCCTTCGATCTCTGCCAGAGCGACGGAGGACATCATGCGGCAGAATCTTCGCCGCCGGTATCCCGCAGGCGAGCGAGAAGGAGATCCAGCGTCGTTTCGCGGCTTGGGTCGAGAAGCGTGAGTTTGTGGAGTCTTCTTCTTCGATCGAAGCATAGGTTTGGGCTAGGAGCCTGTGCGTTAGAAACGCCGTTGATCGGAGGCGGTAGAGACGTCCCAGGTCCTTAACGACACCCTTGGGAGGGCCACGGGGACCGCGGGACGTCTCTCGAAGGGTTCGAAGCTCCATCTGCCACTCCCCGCGAGAAGGCAACCAGCGGCGGCGCGTGAGGCGGGGATCCCTTCAGCAAGTTTTTGGCTTCAGCCTGCCCCGGTCCGGCAGTGCATTCGGCGACGGTCTGCCCTCCGGCGGAGACGTCCCGCGGTCCCCGTGGCCTCCGGAAGGGTGTCGTTCAGGACCTGGGAACGTCTCTACCGCCTTCGCCGCAGAGTTATCCCGGAGGCTCGATTGACCCCCCTCCCGCGCCCTCCATATACTGGCGGGGCCGAAGATCTTCCCGTTTCCGAGATCCACATCCCGCGAGGGTAATTCCATGAGCACCATCTACTTCGATACGCACCTGGGCGATGAGGAGCGGCGCCGCCGCCTCTACTCCGGGGACGTGTTCGTCTATTCGCCGCGCCCGAGCACCCGGGCGCTCACCGAGCTGGCCCGCGAGCTGATCGAGGCGGCGTTCGCCCCTCTCGACCCGCAGCATGCCCAGGACAGCCTGCCGGTCGAGAAGTTCGTCGAGATCGTCGGCCCCCTCAAGCCCCGGTTCATCCACCACCCGCGGACCAAGGAGCTGCTGGTCGAGCTGCTCCGCGACCTCGGGTGCGACATGGACAAGACCTACTTCGACGTCCCCCGCATGCGGGTCGCCACCAGCGGCGGCTATCTCACGGCCGGCGTCGCCTACGTGCTCCATCCGCACCGGGACATCTGGTACTCCTCGCCCCCCAGCCAGCTCAACTGGTGGCTGCCGGTCTTCCCGTTCGAGTCGGAGAGCTCCTTCGCGTTCCACCCGAAGTACTGGGACACGCCGGTCGCCAACTCCTCGGACGAGTACAACCACTACGAGTGGAACAAGGTCGGCCGCGCCAACGCCTCGAAGGAGGTCAAGGCGGACACCCGCAAGCAGCCGAAGCCGACGGAGCCGCTGGAGCTGGAGCCGGAATTCCGCGTCGTCTGCCCGCCGGGCGGCCTGATCCTCTTCTCCGGCGCCCACCTGCACTCGAGCGTGCCCAACAGCTCGGGGCGCTCCCGCTTCAGCATCGACTTCCGCACCGCCCACCTCGACGAGCTGAGGTCGCTGGGCGGCGCGCCGAGCATCGACCGCCACTGCACCGGCACCACTCTCTTCGAGCTGCGGCGCGCCTCGGACCTCTCGCCGGTGCCCGAGGACGTCATCCGCCTCTACGATCCCAACCCGCCCGAGGATCGCGACGGGCTCGTCTTCAAGCCCCCGGCGGACGTCGTCCCCGCCGCGGGGATGTAGACCTAGCGGTTGAGCCGGCACGATCGCGACGCTCTGGTGATGGGCGCCCCGCCACGGGGCGCCGTCCCGGCCGTCAAGGAGCTGGTCAAGCGCGCCCTTTCCGCGAGCGCCTTCCTCCTCGGCACCACCATCCGCGTCTCGACCGCCGAGCCGGCGATCGCCCTCACCTTCGACGACGGCCCCCACCCGCGAGGACACGCCGCCGCTGCTCGACCTCCTGGACCGCCATGGCGCCAAGGCGACCTTCTTCGTGGTGGGGAAGAGCGCCCGCCGCCATCCGGAGCTGATCGAGCGGATCGCCCGCGCCGGCCACGCGCTCGGCAATCACACCTGGGATCACCTCTCCCTTCCTTCACTGAAGGGGCGCTACCGCCGCCGGCAGCTCGCCTGGACGCAGGAGGCTCTCGGCCCCCACGCCTCGGGGCTGTTCCGTCCCCCCTATGGCGAGCAGACTCCCGGCTCGCGGATGGACGCCTTCCGCCTCGGGCTCCGGGTCGTCTGCTGGGACGTGATCGCCGAGGACTGGCGGGACGACTCGCCCGAGGTGATGCTGGCGCGGATCTACCAGCGTCTCCGGCGGGGGAGCATCGTGCTCTTCCACGACACGCTCTACTCGACCATCGACGAGCGCTACCGCGACCGCGGACCCATGCTCGCCACCGTCGAGCGGCTCCTCCAGGATCTCGGAGACCGCTACCGCTTCGTCACCGTCCCCGAGCTGCTGAAGCTGGGGCGTCCGGTACGGTGGCACTGGTACCACCGGTCGCGGCTGGATTGGCTGAAGCAGGTGGAGTGAGAGGTGGAGGCGGCGGGATCTCCGCCTTCAGCCCCTCGCGGATCCCCTTCAGCTTGGCCGCCACCGCCGCCTGATTCCCCTTGCGCAACTCGCGGAGCCAGGCCACCGCCAGGGCGGCGGCGTTGAAAGCGAGGTAGCTGAGCCACTGCCAGGGTTTCGCGTAGCGCCGGGCGTAGATCGCGCCGCTCCTGCCGAACTGGAAGTTCCGCCCCGGGCTGTAGCCGCCGGTCGTGTAGGCCACCATGTGGTAGAGCACGGCGCGGTGCGCGTAGAGGCAGCGGAAGCCGTGGCGCTTCACGCGGGTGCAGAAGTCGGCGTCGTCCACGCAGATGTAGAAGACGTCGTCCCACATCCCGGCGGCCTCGGCGGCGGCGCGGCGGATCAGGATGGCGCAGCCGTTGACGTAGTCCACCTCGGCGTCGCGGTCGTACTGGCCGCGGTCGATCTCCCCATAGCCACGCTCGCGGGTGATCGACTCGCGGAAGCGGAGGATGCCCCCCGCCGACCAGAGCCGCTGCCGGTCGCCGTGGAAGTAGCACTTCGGGCCCACGCAGCCGACGTCCGGGGCCGACTCGGCCACCTTCACCAGCTCCGTCAGCAGGTCCGGCTCGACCTCGATGTCGTTGTTGAGCAGCAGCACGTAGTCGTAGCCGTTCTCGAACGCCCAGCGGAAGCCGTGGGCGTAGCCGGAAGAGCTGCCGCGGTTGACCTCCACCCGCACCTGCCGGAGATCGGGGTAGGCGGCGGCGATCGCCTCGGGAGAGCCGTCGGTCGAGGCGTTGTCGAGCACCACGAGATCGAAATCGGGATAGGTCATCCGCCGCAGGCTCTCGACGGCCTGCAGGGTGATCTCCTTGCCGTTGTAGTTGACGACGACGGCGGCGACGCGGGGGAGGGGGGTGGGCATCGCGGGAGATCTTATCAAGGGCCTGATACCATCCCGCTCCGCCATGCCCCTCCGCCGAGCCGCCGCCCGCCTCTTCCTGCTCGGAGTCAGCGCCCTCGCCAGTCTTCTGATCGCCGAAGCCGCCGTCCGGTGGGTCCGTCCGCAGCCGGTGATGACCGTCTCACGCGGCCTCTATGAGCCGGACCCGCCGCGCCGCTATCGCCTTCAGCCGGGGTTCCGGGGCAGGGTCAGCAACCGGGTCGAGTTCGACACCCGCGTCTCCATCAATCAACAGGGGCTCCGGGGGGCGGAGATCGGCCCCAAGGCGCCGGGCACGCTCCGCGTCCTGGCGCTCGGCGACTCCTTCACGTTCGGCGTCGGTGCCCGGGAGAGAGATACCTTCCCGGCGCGGCTCCAGGAGATCCTGCGCTCGCGGGGCGTACGCGCCGAGGTGCTCAACGCCGGGGCTCCGGGCTACGGCGTCCCCGATGAGGCCGCCTGGTTCGAGCGCTGGGGGCGGCCACTCGATCCGGACGTGATCCTGGTCGCGGTCTTCGTCGGCAACGACCTCCAGGACGCCGCCCCCGGTCCCAAGCCGGCGGCGGTGGACGGCGCCCTGGTCATGCCGGGGGAGTCCTCGGGGAGCCTCTCCCGCTGGTTCTACTACCACTCCCATCTCTTCGTGCTGCTCAAAAATTCATCTCTGGGCGGCTCGCTTCGCCGGCTGCTCGGCCGCCCGGAGCCGCTGGAAACCCGGCAGCAGCGGGAAGAATTCGAGCTCTACGCCCAGGATGTTCCTTCCGAGACCGTCCAGCAGGGTGCGGCGGCGACGGAGCAGGCCGTTGCCCAACTGACCGCCAGCGCCGGGAAGACGCGCGTCCTCGCCGTCATCATCCCGTCGCTGATCCAGGTCGATCCCCACCGCTGGCAGGCCAATCTGCGAAGGTTCGGGCTCGATCCCTCCCGCTACGACCACACCCGCCCGAACCAGATCTTCCAGGGGATCTTCGCCCGCCATGGCATCCCCGTCCTCGATCTGACGGCGCCCTTCGCCCGCGAAATCGCCCAAGGCGGAAAAATCTACTACGCGCTCGATCAGCACCTCACGCCCGCCGGCTACGCCTTGACCGCGCGCCAGGTGGCCGACCGGCTCCAGGGACTTGATAGACTCGAACGCTAACGAATCGGAGACCTCTCATGGACGACCAGACCCTGCTTCAGCGCATCCAACACCTCGTCGACGAGGAGCACCAGCTGGACCAGCATACCGACCGCTCGCCCGGAGACCACGAGCGCTATCGCGCCCTCCAGGTCGAGCTCGACCAGTGCTGGGACCTCCTGCGCCAGCGGCGCGCCCGGCGCGAGTTCGACCAGGACCCCGACCAGGCGAAGGTCCGGGACGAGAAGACCGTCGAGAGCTACGAGCAGTAGCTCAAGGGACGTTTTTCTCCGGCTCCGCGAACAGGGAGAAGCGCTCGCGCCGGGGGACCAGCGGGATGAAGCGGTTGATCCAGGTGAAGACGCCCAGCAGCGCGAACCGCCAGCGCAGCGCGAAGGCGGGGCGCGGGAAGACGTAGCCGGAGAGGATCGACATCGCGGCGCGGTGCACCTTGAGCGGCCCCTGGCCGTTCAGGAAGAGCTCGCGGAACGAGTGGTCGTAGTAGAGGTCGACCAGGCGGAAGAACATCGACGAGCTCTCCTTGATGAAGCGGATGTACCCCCGCCGCAGCCGCGCCGGCTCCGCCCCCTCCTTGACGGCGGCGATGATCGCCCGCCCCGCTTCCGCGCCGCTCATCATCCCCATGCAGACGCCGGTGGAGAAGATCGGATCGATGAAGGTCGCGGCGTCCCCCGCCAGGAAGTAGCCGGGGCCGGCGTACGGGGCGCAGCGGTAGCTGAAATCGGCCAGCACGTGGGTCTCCGTGGGGAAGGTCGCGCCGGCGGTGCGCTCGCGCAGCACCGGGCAGCGGGAGATCCCCCAGGCGAGCATCTGGTCGGGGGGCAAGCCCACCTTGCGCGCCTCGTGGTCGTGCATGACCATGCCGATGCTGGTGCGGGTCTCGTCGAGGGGGATGATCCAGAACCACCCCTCCTCGCAGACCACGATCACGATGTACCCCCCTTCGTCCCCGGGCCGGCGCCAGACGTTCTCGAAGTGCCCGAAGTAGGCGATCTTCTTCAGGTGGGGGAGGACGCGGCGGGTCCCCAGGTGCTTGCCGAGCAGGGTGGACTGGCCGCTGGCGTCGATCAGGAAGCGGGCCGAGAGGTCCCCCTCGTCCGTGGCGATCTCGACGTCCCCATCCTCCAGGCGCAGGATCTTGCGCACCGCGGTCCCCTCGCTGATCTCCGCGCCGGCCTGGCGGGCGATCTCCATCAGCCGGGCGTCGAAGGGCGCGCGTTCGAGGTTGAACGACTCCGTCTCGCCCCCCAGGCTCATGGTGAAGGGGAAGAGCGAGGGCTCCCCACCGTTCCCCACGATGAACTCCGCCCCCTTCTTCTCCACCCTGGGAATCCCCTCGAGACCCTCGAGGAGATCGAGCTCCTTGAACAGTTGAAAGTTGCGCGGCAGCAGCGATTCGCCGATGTGGAAGCGGGGGAATTGGGTCCGCTCGAGGACCCGCACGCGCAGCCCGGCGCGGGCCATGACCAGAGCGGCGGTCGACCCGGCCGGGCCGCCGCCGATGATGACGGCATCGTAGGAAGGTGAATCTGGCGTCATGGGCGGGATTCTATCTTGTTCCGATCCGTTCCCCGCCCGCGCCTCTCTCATTTCTTCTTGATGATCCTTACCACGTCCTCCCCCGCGATGGGCGTGCCGTCGAGGAGCCTGCCGGTGAGTTGGAAGACCCGGCAGGTCCCGTCGCTGACCGCGCCCAGGGCCGCGACGACGTCCTGGGTCTCGAACTTGAGGGTGAGGTCCAGAACGCCGTCGGCGCCGGCCGAGGTGCAGTCCCGGTCGCAACTGGTCCTGCCCTGGAACGGGAAGGTGGGGGCCGCCACGTCCTCCAGGGACCACCGCAGCGGCGCGACTCCTTCGAGCCGCACGGAGGCCGGGTCGATATTCCGGACGTCGACGCCCGCGGAACCGAGGATCGCAATCGGCAGGACGCCCCGGCTCGTCGTGTTCATGGGGTTGGGGCAGGAGCCGGGCTTGATGTCTACCGCCACCGGCACCACGCAGCGGGCGTCCCGGCTCAGCGCGTAGGCGAGAAGGCTGGTCAGGAAATACGGCGGCCCGCTGCCGGCCGGCTGCTGCGAGAAGAATTCCTTGGTGTTCGTGTCGAGGATCACCCGTCCTCCCCCGAGGCAGTACTCGGCGACGATGGGCTTGGCCAGCCCGCCGCCGAAGCGGGCGGTCATCAGCGCCGTCGCGTTCGGCGGCAGCGTGATGCCGTCCGCGAGATCGCCGTGCGCCACGTAGCAGCACAGATCCACATTGCTGTTGCTGAGGTCGTCGGCCGTCCCCGTGATGCCGTCGGGACCGCGGACGATCCGGTGATCGTCGGCCGTTCCCAGGGTGTTGTCGGGTCCGGCCGCGGCCGCGGTCAGAGTGGCGTCGTCCGGAGGGGAGGGGAAGATCAGATCGGGCGTGCCCACGGCTCCCGGAGCCCTGAAACCGCCCGGGCTCAGGTTGTCGCCCATGTCCACCACCAGGATGCCGCCGTGCCGCACGAAGCTCTCCAGGTTGGCGAGCGCCGCGGGGTCGTTCTCATGGACCGCGGCGCCCGGCACGCCGAAGCCGTTGGAGGTGATCAGCACCACCGCCGTATTCGCCGGGATCCCCGCCGCCAAGTCGGTCAACGGGTGGATGAAGTAGTCGACCCCGGGGATCTTCCCAAGGGCGAGGAGGCTCGCCCGCTCCCGGTTCTCGCCGAACCAGGGGAGAGAATCCTGATAGACCCGGATGACCCCCGAAGCCGCCTTCAGGAGCCCGAGCGCTTTGCCCCCTCCCGTGATGTACGGAGGTGTCTGCGGCTGCACCCCCGCGGGTGGCGACGTGCTTCGGGGCGGAGCCCCGGCGGCCGGGACCGCGCCCAGGGCCAGGGCTGACAAGAGAACCAGGAACAGACCGATCGCGAGCCGGGACGAGATGGGAACCGAAACCCTCACTCCACACCGTTCGACCATACGCCGTATGCCGTTCATGGCAAACCTCCCAAAGCCGGGTAGAAGGGCGCTGATGCCGGTCAACGGGGCCTTGTAACAACCGACCGGATGATCCGGGGGGTTATCTTTCAATTTACATTAGAAAGAAATGAAAATCCAATACATTGGGTTGGATATCGGTACAGTGCAACCGATCAAAATCGGTAGAGTGCAAGGGATCAATATCTCATTTAGCGCACAGGACATTGTGGGTCTCGCCCGAACGATGGACTTGAAGGCGCCGAAGGATCGCAGCGCCTGCTGGAAGCCCTGGACGCCTGCTGCGATCCGGGTCGTGGTGGCGTTTCCCGGCCATGCCGAGCAACGCCACGTTCCGCGGCATCAGGGCGCCAGTTGTTCCGCGATCCGAGTGGCGCCCGCGTGAGTGTAGTACCTGCCCTCGATCATGGCGGGAGACTCAATGGCGCTCGTGATAATCGCGGCCATGACGACGCGGCCGTCGACGACGATAGCCAGGCTACGCCCCAGATTGGCCCGAGTGAATTGACCGAGGCGGTGCGCGGCGTCGGGCTTGAAGTAGAGATAGATCACGTATTGGGTGGGCTCGTCCGCTCGCCACTGGGGGATCTCGAGCACCTCGGCTTTTGTGATGTCGTCCTGGGTCACCACGGCCTCTGACGAAAGAATCATGGAGGTCCCGTCGGGTCCTTGCTGCTTCAGGGTGCCAGGCCCAGGCTGGTCGAGCACGGGCCGGAATGCGAGTGAGGACCGCGGCACACCGGCGGGCCGCTGCACCTCCCAGGTCCGCAAATCATCCGCGGAGGCTACGGAGTTGCCGCCAGCCAGGAGCGCAAAGAGGAGAGCGGCGGCACCCTGCCGAAGGAGATGCCAGTGAGGGCGCTTGAGCATTCTCAGTCCTTTCAATGACCTCGGATGAGCGGCCTTCACGGCCTCCCTCAACACCGTTTTTCTCGTCGCGGCCGTCGTGTGCGCGATCGGTTTCGCCTTCACCTGGCTGCTGCCGGAGCGTCCGCTGCGGGCCACCGTCGCCGTGACGGCCGGCGAGACGGGCAACGAGGCGGGGGAGGCGTTCGGGCGCCCTGCCGATGAGGAGAGCGCCGAGGCGCAGCTCTACGGCGCGCTGGCGTCGCTCTCCGACCGCGCGGTGCAGCGCCGGCACATCGAGCAGATCGTGGCCCGCGCCGGCGAGACGCTGACCCCGCTCGCGGCCTGGCTCCTCACCCGGCTCGAGCGGGATCCGGGGCGCGACCCCCTCGCGGTCGGCAGCGAGCGGGGCATCACCGCCGACCGTGTGGGCCTCGCGCTGGAAGAGCTGCGCCAGCGAGATTTGATCGAAGCTCGCAACGGCGGCGGCCCGGCTCGACCGGCGTTCACGCTGACGCCGGCCGGCTGCGACGTGCTCGATCGGCTCGTGGCGGCGCGCCGGGCCCATCTGTCCGACCTCGCCGCGGATTGGGACCCTAGCCGCAACCCCGATCTGGCGGCCTTCCTGATCCAGGCCGCCGAGCGCGTAGTGCCGGACGCTCAGCGCGCCGGCTCCTAGAGCCGCCGCGCCCGCCGAAATCCAGGCTGAAGCCGAAGGTGAGGACGAGGTAGCCGATCATGGCCTCGCGGATGGCGCCTGGCGCTCGGCCACCAGCTTCTGTACCTTCTCGATCATCTCCGGATGGCTCAGACCCGCGGCTTTGGCCTTGCCCAGGGCCTTCGCGGGCGATTCCTTGCGCTTCAGCACCAGCCACGCATAGAGCAGGCCGCCCACACGGTTCGAGTTGCTGCAATGGAGGAGCACCGGCGTCTCGGCCTTGCGGAGGGCGTCGAAAAACCGGTCGATCGTCGCCTGATCGAGCGTCGCCGGAGTGACCGGGATGTTGACGTAGGCGAGCCCGCTCTGCTTTGCCGCGTCGGGCTCGTCGAAGCCGCGCGGCTCGCCGGGGGGGCGCAGGTCGATTACCGTGCGATACCCCTCCTCGGCGAGCAACTGGATCTGCTCGCCCGTGGGCTGGCCGGCCGCCATGACTCCGGGCAGCGGGAAGGTGGCGTTGGGGACACCGTAGGTCTGCGGCTCTTTCGCCGCCAGGACCAGGACCGGCGCCAGGGCGGCGAGCCCTGCCATGGCGAGGATTCTCAAGCTTCGGGAACACATCGAGTTGCTCCTTTAAGCGGCGCGCGTGAGGCGCGCCCCTCTCTACGTTATCCGAAGCCGTGACCCTCCCGCACCGGTCAGACCATGGGATCACCGTGGGTCGGCTCCAGGAGTTTGTCTCGCTTTGTCGAATTAGAGCACTTGGTGAATTGTAAGCGATGACCGGTCGCGCCCAGTCTCTCAACCATCAAACTTGCTCCGACGATCAACGGCGGAGCCTAGGAGGTCTGTTTCTATGCATGGCAAGACGAAAGCTGGCGTGCTCCTGTCCGCGCTGCTGCTTCTGGCCGCGGCCGCTCCGGCCCTGGCCACGGGCGGCGGCGCGGAGTCCTCACTGGATCCCGGTACCCCCGCACCTGTCGCCGCTCGTCCCCGCACGGGTATCAACACGGACGGTCACTTCCCTCCGGACGTCGATCCGATCTGCGGCGTGAGGATCACTGTCTACGGCTCCCAGCCCGTGAATTTCTATACGGGTGGGCGCAATCCCTGGGGAGCGCCGGTAATCGCGCCAGGTACGAGCCCCGGCTCCTGGACGGTGACTTTCGGAGATCCGGTGTCCGGCCCCTGCTTCTCCAGGAACGACGCCATCTTCAAGGAATGCGGCGTCTTCAAGGGGCTGCATTTCGGCTTCTACACCGACGACCCGATCGTCAACTTACTGAACCCAAATACGAGCACCTGGAGCAACCTCGGGCCTCCCTGCGTTTACTTTGGCCCGAATGGAGAGGTTCCCTGCAGCGGGCTGAGCAGCCACTCCACGGGAAACGTGGGACTGGGGCAGGTAGAGATCATCAACGCCAGCCCCAGTGCCAGCGCCAAAGCCGTAGGACAGGCCCTCAGAATCCAGAACGTGCGGATCGCGGTCGCGCCCGACCTCGTCGCGATCAACGATCTGGGCCCATGCGCCCTCCAGAATCTGCAGTGGCAAGCCGTGCAACTCACCGAATCCGTGCTACCGGCCTCCTCTGAAGGCAACCCCGGAACCCTTACCGTGAAGATTCCGGAGAGCATCCGCGCTCAGAACGGCTGGGCCGTGATGGTCTACGACGTTGCCGATCTTGAAACCGGAGAGGTCTTGACGACCTCGACGCTCGACTTCCCCCTCCATCAGGAGTAGATACCCTCGGCCGTCCGGGCTCATCCCGGACGGCCGGTTTCGGAGTCGAGGGAGTTTCTTCGGGGTGTGCGCTCAGAACGAAGTGCCACCCGATTCGCCGGCACCTTTTCTGGTCTGGTCGGACCCTGCTATCGTCACCTCTCCCGCGGTTCCGCCAATGACGGCCGGCACCGCGACTGGAGGTGAAGCCGTGCGGAAGATCCTTTACGTGACGCTGACTCTTCTTGTCGCTCTGACCGCCACTCTCACCCAGCCGAAGGCCGAGGCGACCACCAACGACTGCCGCTGGCAGTGCGGGCTTTGCGGTGTGGTCTGCCCCTGCAAGGTCTGCTACGGCCCTCTGCCGGTTTGTCCCTGCGGATAGAGACGCTCTTCACCATGCCAACTACCCCTTTCAGGTAGCCCGGGCATTGATGCCCCGGCGGAGGGGGACTCTGGCAATCACTGCGATCAAGGGGCGCTGCCGGCCGGGGTCTCAGATGCCGCCGGCCCGGACGACCCGTACTGCAAAATCGCGTTCCACACCAAAGGATGACTCCCAACCGTCGAGCCCCGCCAGACCGGGTTGATGGCGAAGAGCAACACGCGCCCCTTGCCGACGGGAACTTCCACCACGGCGGCGCGGCGGGCCAGCTCGGCGCCCCCTTCGAGCAGGCCGGAGACCAGTAGATCGTCGGCGTCGCCGAAGCGCACCAGAGTCCGCGGGCGGAGGGCCTCGGGGATCACGGCGGGGTTGTTGCGCAGCTCTTCGATCTCTAGCGGGCGGGCTTCCCAGCGCTCGATTTTTGTGGGGGTGGGGCGCGTGGGCTGGGCGGGGCGCCCCTGGGGGGTGTCCGTGTCCTTGGGGCCGCCGCGGCCGGTGGGGCGGTCGGTTTCCTCTTGGACCCAGCCTCCGGCGGCGGAGTTGCTCAGCTCGAAGCTCATGCCTTCGGCGCTATAGACCGAGAGGCGATCTCCCAGGCCGGCGACGATGGGGGAGGTGGGATCGGGAAACGGGCGTCCAGGACGCTGCCGACGACCTTGAGGTTCTTGGGGTTTGAGACGCGGACTCCGGGGGCCAGGCCGGTGGCGATCAGCAGTTGCGCCGTATCCTCGACGCCGACCAGCAGGCCCCCTTGCCGCACGAACTGGCTGAGGTGATCGAGCCCGGCGAAGCCCAGGCCGGGGCGCTGATCGTCGGTGGCGTCGATCTTCCCGAGGTTCGGGGTCTCCGGCGTCGTCTTCCAGGGCATCGGCTCGCCCCACATCGGCAGGCCGTTGACGATGCGCAGCGGATCCCCGATTCCCACGGGCGGGAAGAGGATGACGTCGTAGCTGGTCCCCAGGTTCGCGTCGGCGGCGACGTCCTGGGTGCTGATGTAGGAGTACGGGATCTTCAGCAGATCGAGGCGCTGGCGCCACCAGCCCTCGGTCTGGGTGCTGAGCCAGGTGTGAAGCAGTGCGATACGCGGCTTTCCGATAGGTCGCGTCGCGACCTTCGGCGCGGCGGCAATTGTTTCTACTCTGACGCCGGTGTCTGTGGCGGCGCGATCGAATGCGTCCTTGGTAATCCCTCGCACCAGCCAGGTGCCACGCGAATAGTCGTGCCCGCCGGCCTTGAAGGGTTCGGATGCGGCTTCGACCTTGGCGTCCCCGAGCGCGTAGCGGAGGCTGAACATCGCGTCGTCCCCGTGCTGCGCGACGATGAAGACGGGGCCGCCGCCCGTTTTTTCACCCATCACGCCGCCGCGGGGCCGGGCGGGGATCTCGACGTGGCTCATCGACGCGGCCAGCACCTGGCGGTCGGTGACGCGGACGGCCTCGGTGTCGAACAGCGCGGGGAAGCTCCAGCCGGTGTCGTCGTAGGGGTGCTTCTGCGGATCGTCGGGGCTCCAGTACTGGCGGTCGAGCAGAGCGTCGGCGATGCGGCTGAAGGGCTGGTCCATGCGCACGACGTAGCTGCCGGCCGGGAACTTCCGCGTCGCCGGAGCTTTGTCCGCTGGTTTCGCGGCGCTCTTTTCCTTGTCGGCCGGTTTGCTCGGGCTCTCCACGGCGACGGTGAACGCCTTGTCGGCGCGCGAGATCTCGACGTGCTGCAGTCGCAGGACCCGCAGCAGCTCGGCCTGGGCTCCCGGCCGCCGGTCGTCGGCGGGGAGGACGTACGCCGCCGGTCCTTCCCGCTCGGGCTTGGTGATCGAACGCTTGCTCTTCTCCCAGAAGTTCCGCAGCAGCAGCTCGCGGTTCTCCGCCATGAACGCCAGCGAGACCAGGAGACCGGTCTGCTGGTAATTGTTGTTGTTGCGCTGCGACCAGGAGACGGTCCGGTAGGGCGGGTCCTGGCGGTACCAGGTGCGGGACGTTTCGCTGGGATCGAGCTCGCGGGTCTCGGTATCGGCGCCGCCGTTGCCGAAAGTCTCGTAGAGCCGCGAGACGCCGTTGTGCATCGCCGCCATGAACATCAGATAGCCGGGGCTCCAGGTGTCGAAATCGCCGTGGGTGTAGACGCCCGGCATCCCGAATTTGGTCATCTGGGCCACGTTCATCCACCCGAACAGTTGCCATTCGTTGGTGAGGAGGGGATCGACCCAGGCGTTGTAGGGGCCGTCGCCCACGGTATTGTCGTAGAGGAACGGCACCGACTCGTGCAGGTCGTGCAGCACCTGGGCGTGCCAGCCGAGATAGGTGTCGAGCACCTGCCGGGAGAGGGAGAGCGTCAGCCCCATGGCGTCGCGGTTGTTGTCGTGCGCGACGTAGTGCCCCCAGTACGACAGGCGGGGCGGGGTGGCCTTGGGGTGCGCGAGGTGCCAGCGGTAGACGTCCACCATGCGGTCGCGGCCGTCGACCTCGACGACCGGCGTGATCAGGGTGATCACGTTGTCGCGGATCGCGCGGATGTACGGGCTCTCATCGACCGCCAGCCGGTAGGCGAGCTCCATCAGCGCGGTGGGGGAGCCGGTCTCGGGGGAGTGGATGGTGCCCGTGATGTAGTAGACGGGCACGCTGGCGGTGATCAGGCTTTCCGCCCGCGCATCGTCGAGCTTCAGGAGCCGCGGGTCCGCCAGTTGCGCGAGCCGCGTGTCGTTCTCCTTCTGGCGCTCGAGGTTCGCCTCCGAGCTGACCGCCACCGCGATCCGCTCGCGCCCCTCCTCGCTCATCCCGATCGAGATCACCCGCACCCGGGGGTCGCCGCCGCGAGCATCCGGAAGTAGCGGTGCACGTCCGCCGCGTACGGCAAAATCCCCGGCGCCCCGGCGACGTCGCCGAGGACCGCGCTCGGGCTCGGCACGGCCGAGGAGGCCGGCAGGTAGTCCGTCAGCGGCGAGTTGAACTCCGGAGCCGTCGTGTACTTGCGGATCTTTGCCGTGGCGTCGGCATCGATGGGTTGCTCGCGATTGGGTTTGAGCTCCGCGGGAACGCGGGTCTGGGCGGCGAGGGGAGCCACCAGGCCGGTCGCCGACAGAAGAACGGCAAAGGCAAATCGACGCATCCGTAATCCTCCGGGCAGAGAGACGACCGTAGACGCGCATCGTATCTCTCTCTCAACCCGGCCGGGCTGGCGCCGGAGCATCACGTGATCCGCTTCGTCATCACGTCGCGCTGGTGGGCCACGAATCCCGCCCGGCGATAGAGCGCCTGGGCGCCGTCCTTGTAGCGCTCGACGACGAGATGGAGGGCGCGGATCCCCTGCTCGCGGCACGCCGCCTCGGCGGCATCGAGGGCTCGGGTCCCCAGGCCGCGCCCCCGATGCCCGGGGGAGACGTAGAGCTCGTCGACGAGGCCGTCCCGCCCGCCGAACTCCAGGCTGAAGCCGAAGGTGAGGACGAGGTAGCCGATCACTCCGCCGTCCTCGTCCATCACGAAGACCCGGCCCAGCCCGGGCTCCGCCAGGAGACGGGCCAGATTGGCCCGCGACTCCTCCTCGTGAAAGGCATAGCCGTCCTCCGCGAAGAAATCCCGGTGGAGGGCCAGCACGGCTTCGAGGTCTGCGGGGGTTGCGAGGCGGATGTCGGTCATGGAGCTCTTATCGTACCGCTTGCGGTTTGGGTGGCACTTCGTCGGCCGGCAGAAACGCCGCGATCAGAAACGCCGCGATCCGGGCTCGAGGAGGCGCAAGCGCAGCCCAGGCGTTGCGCCATAAGCTCACGACCGGCCAATGTTTCCAGACATAGCCGCATCGTCCGCGTACGGAGCCGCATCGTACACGGACGGTGACGCAATGTACCCTTAGGGCGTAGCCCCTTCCCGCCACGATGTTCCGTCCGCGGCCTCAATCACCGCGACATCGCGCAACCATGCGGTAGTTGCGCCGCATCTTGGTTCAAGAGCGCGCGACATCGTCGTGACGCAGCGCTAGTTTGTTCCGAAATTGAACCAACTAAGCGCAAGACGGGGCGATCTTGCTGCATTTAATTCCTCATGAGATGCGAGATGTTCCGACAATAAGCCAGATTCTCGGAATCTTGGTTTGAGATTGCGCCGTATCGCGCAGGGAGGGTTTTCCGTTGCGTCGTTGTAGGCCCATCTTGATGCTGGAGATCTGGACGAAAGGGCTCTGGGGAGGCGGCTTGCATCACTTCTGACTCCCGGAATGATGTGGCACGAGATGATGGCCGCATGAATGACCCACATTGCACCTTTTTAGCGGGCTGTTGCGTCTCCGTTCGCGGTATTCTTCCGCGGTAGCTCCGGGATAGCGCAATCTGGGTCCGTGTTGGCGCGACATGCCGCGACCTTGCGGGCGTGGCGGGAGAGCCTCGACCGCTGTGCTCCAACAAGGAGACGAAGGATGAGCGTGTCGTTTTCCGTGGCGGAGATTCTGGCCAGACTGGAGGCGAGGATCGCGCATCACGAGCAGCAGGTGGCGCTCCATCAGCAGCAGGAGGTCCAGCATCGCGAGTAGAGGGCCGCGCACGGCGTCGAGTTGGAGAGGCGTGCCGCCCTCTCGAGGTGCCACCCAACTCGCAGGCGGCACTTCGACAAATTTTCTCGGGGTACCAAAATCACCCTCCTAAGCTGCTGAGCTGTAATGGTTTGTCAGAGGAGGCCATTTTTTACGTCTTATCTGGGGTATGAGCCGACGACTCCGCTTCATCCCAGAAGAGGGCGCACTGGTCGAGGTGACCTGCCGGGCGCTCCACAGCCGTCTCCTGTTTCGACCCAGCCGGACGCTGAACGAGGTTATCCTCGGGGCCCTTGCCCGGGCGAAGGGCCTCTATCCAGTCCGGATCTGTGGGTTCTCCTTTCTGTCGAACCATTTCCACCTCTTGCTGGAGGTCGACGACGCGCGGCAGCTCGCCTGCTTCATGGGGCACTTCAACTCCAAGCTGGCGCGGGAGGTCGGGCGATTGACCGGCTGGAGGCAGAAGATCTTTGAGCGTCGCTATCAGGCGATCGTGGTCAGCTCCGAGGAGGGAGCCCAGACCGAGAGACTGAAGTATGTTCTCGGGCACGGTTGTAAGGAGGACCTTGTCGACCGTCCCCGGGAATGGCCCGGGGTTCACTGCGTCCAGGCCTTGACCGAAGGCAAGATCCTGGAAGGCCTGTGGTTCGACCGGACCCAGGAGTACGCCGCCCGCCGTCGTGGGGAAGACTTCAGCCGCCTCCAGTACGCCACCGCGGAGATCCTCATCCTCGACCCGCTGCCATGCTGGAAGGATCTGACCGAAGAGGAGCGGAGGAGACGTGCCGCGGCCCTGGTGACGACCATCGAAGCGGAAGCCGCCGCTCGCCGGAAGAAGACGGGCGTCAAGCCTCCGGGACCGGCCGCCATCCTGACCCAGGATCCCCACCGCAAGCCCGAGCGGTCCAAGAGATCTCCAGCCCCCGCCTTCCACGCCGCCAGCCAAGCCGTGCGCCGTGAGCTCCGGGACCTCTACGCTCTGTTTGTCGCTGCCTACCGCGAAGCCGCTGAGAAACTCCGGGCCGGGAACCGCGACGCGCACTTCCCAGCCGGGAGCTTCCCGCCAGCGCTGCCCTTTATGGGTGGGTAGCCGTCGCGGTGTTCCTGACCTGCCGACTGGCCATAATTTTGGTGCTCGGACGCGAGTGGTTGGTGGAGGTGTGTCGGGTTGGGCTTTCCTGGAGAGGATTCAGGAAGTTGAGTCGTCAATCATGGTCCGAGCCCGCAGCCAGATTGCGCGGAGAAGGCTCGAAAAGAACCCAGGAGGTGAGCGTCAGGTGGGAGAAGGCGGATAACGACGGTTTATCGAGGCTCTTCTATGTCTAGTAGGGTGGCACCTGGTCCGGCGCGTTCGGATCGGATCCGCATGCTCCTTCGTCGACGCAGTGACGGCTCGCGCGGGAGAGACCTGTGCTCGTGCGTTCCAGTTGCTGACGGCTGAGGGCATCGAAGACTTCTTCGTTCAGTATGGCAAGTGCCACGGTATGGCCTCGCGACGCAGCATGCGCGCGGCGATGCGGTTGTTCTTGAGTTTCGCCGCTGAGCGAGGCTGGGTCGGCCGGGAGTTGGCCGAGGCGGTGCCGAGCCTTCTGGGCCATCGTCTCAGCGGCCTGCCGCGTGGCCTGAGCGAGGAGCAGTTGGCGACCCTGCTCGGTTCGTTGGGGGCGGAGGGCAGATGCCTCTGTCGGGACCGTGCCGTTGTATATCTGCTGGCAGCCTATGGTGTGCGGCGCGCCCAGGTGTCCGACTTACAGCTGACGGACATTGATTGGCGCGAGAGGACGATCGACTTCAAGGCGCACAAGGGCGGTAAAGCGGTCCGCCACGCCCTGACTCAAGCTGTGGCGCAAGCCCTGGCCCTCTACCTGCGTCACGAGCGGCCGGCCAGCGACTGCGCCCATGTCTTCCTGCGCCAGAAGCCCCCGCATGTGCAGCTCGGTCCGTTGGCGATTTCTTCCCTGGTGAGAGCACGAATGGTGCGTTGCGGGTTGCCTCCACGAGGCCCCCACGCACTCCGACACGCGTTCGCCACTCGACTGCTTCGGGCTGGCCAAACCATCAAGTCGATCGCGGACCTGCTCGGCCATCGGTCCCTCGATGCCGTCGCCGTCTACGCAAAGGTGGACTACGATCGCCTGCTCGAGAGCGCAGTCGATTGGCCGGAGGTGGCGTCATGACCCGGCCGCGCGCGTTTACCAGTTGGCTCGCACCCTATTTCGAGAGCTTTGTCGCACTCAGGCGCGCGAGCGGAGCGGGCTACGTCTCCCAGGGAAACTTGCTGCTCGCCTTCGATCGGTATGTGGACGGACAAATCCCGGAGCCGCCTTTGCTCCGAGAAGCCCTGATTCAATACTTGGCGTCGCTCGACCGCCTGTCGCCCCGGGGATTGGACAATGTCGTCGCCGTCGTGTGGCCTGCCGTGGCTTACGCCCTGCGCCATGGTGCCTGCGTCGAAACGTTGCCCGCACGTCCACCCAAGCCGGCGGAATACTGGCGCCGGCGGCAGCCGCGGATCCTCTCCCTCGCTGAAGCCAGAAGAGTCCTGGCCGCTGCGCGCCGGTTGCCTCCGGTGGGCAGCCTGCGCCCGGCAACGACAGCGATGCTGCTGGGCGTGCTCTACACCACCGGTATGCGGATCGGTGAAGCCCTCGCACTCGATATCGGCGACTTGGATTGTGGCGACCGGATTTTGACCGTCAGGAAGGGTAAATTCGGTAAAAGCCGGATCCTGCCTTTGCGGGAGTCGACCGTCGAAGCGCTGGTTCGCTACGTGCACCATCCTGCGCGTCCGGTGGGCACGAATTCGTCTGATCCCCTCTTTGTTTCCCGCCTGCGCCGACGTTTGTCCTACCCTGCTGGGAGCCTCGCCATCCACAAGGCGTGCCTTGCAGCTGGAATCTCCAAGCCCTTGCCACGACCGCACGACTTTCGGCACACGTTCGCTGTGGGGCGCGTCGAGGCGTGGTACGCGCAAGGACGGGACATCGATGCTCTGCTTCCCGCGTTGAGCACGTACCTGGGGCATCTCTCCATTGAAAACACTCGCTTGTACCTGACCGCCAACGGTGCGCTGCTGGAACAAGCTGCGGCACGTTTTGCGGACAGCACCAGCGCGCTCGACGAGGTGCGGTCATGAAACCCTCGACGACCCCATCCGCCTCTCTTCAGGCGCTTGTCCAAAACTTCTTTGAGAAGCACCTGACCATCGAACGCCACGCCAGCCACCACACAGTCGTCGCCTATCGAGACAGCCTCAAACTATTCCTTCGCTACGCTGCGCAGAGGGCCGGGTGCTCCGCCGACCGGCTTGACCACGCAGTCCTCGACGTCGAGGTCGTTTGTTCTTTCCTCGTTTGGCTGGAAAAGCAGCGCCAGTGTGGAGCCCGTACCCGCAACCATCGGCTTGCCACAATCAAGGCATTCGCGCGCTATGTAGCCTCTGTCGCTCCCGAGCACTTGGAACGGTGTCGCAGGATACGCGACTTGCCCCCTGCCCGTTTCGAACACCCAGAAGTCAAATACCTCGAGGACGATGAAGTCTTGGCGCTCATGAGAGCAACCGCCCCCGCTGAGGGACGCCGAAATCTCGCGCTCTTGCTGCTCCTTTACAACTCTGGCGCCCGCGCCCAAGAGATCGTTGGCCTTGATGTCTGCGATCTCCGCCTCGACCCGGTTCCCGTGGTCATGCTCCAAGGCAAAGGGCGCAAGCAGCGCACTTGCCCTTTGTGGGCGAGAACCGTCGACGCTCTCAAGGCCTGGCTCGCTGAACGCGGTGTTACCGACGGGCCGCTCTTCCTGAACACCCAGGGCCGACGCCTCAGCCGTTCCGGTATCGCCTACATCCTGCGCAAGCTCGCAGCCAGCGCCGGGCTCTCTCCACGGCACACGGCGCGCGTCTCGCCTCACGTTATCCGGCATACAACAGCCATGCACCTTCTCGAAGCTGGGGTCGACATCACCACCATCGCCGCATGGCTAGGCCATGCCCAACTCTCCACCACCCACGGCTATGTCGAGGTCAACTTGCGAATGAAGCAGAAGGCGGTGGCCGCAGCAGCCGTAGTGCCGGAATTGAACCAGGGCGAGTTCCCTCAAGGAGATCTTCTTACCTGGCTCGAAGCCCTCGGTCGGCCCCAACGTTATGCGCAGCAGCCGCCGTCCTTGCCTGCAAACCTATTGCGCCAAGGTCACCAACTCCGCATAACTGGTCGCTCCCCATAACACTACCATCTGCTGCTGGGGTCGACGACGCCAAACAGCTCGCTCGCTTCGTGGGGTACTTCAATTCGAAGCTGGCGCGAGAGGTGAGTCGGCTCACCGGCTGGAAGCAGAAGATCCTCGGCCGGCGTTACCAGGCGATCGTGGTCAGCTACGAGGAAGGGGCCCAGGTCGAGAGGCTGCGGTACGGTCTCGCACATGGCTGTAAAGAGGATCTTGTCGAGGGACCTCCGGGATTGGCCTGGGGTCCACGGCGTCCGGCCTTGCCGAGGGTAAGATCCTGGAAGGCCCTGGTTCGACCGCACCCAGGAGTACGCCGCCCGCCGCCGCGGGGAGGACTTCAGCCTTCTCCAGTACGCCACCCGGGAGATCCTGACCCTCGATCCCCTCCCTTGCTGGAAGGATCTGACCCAGGAGCAGCGACAAAGTCGCGCGGCGGCGCTGGTGGCGGACATCGAAGCGGAAGCCGGCACCCAAACCGAGGGAGGGGAGAGTCTATCCACCATCCTTTAGCGAAATCACGGGCGGGTGAACAGACCGATGGTGGCTTCCGGCGGATTGTGGCGATTCCGTTCGAGAGAATCGTCGACCGGCAGGGAATCCTTGCGGAGCGGGCTTCGAGGATCCTGCTGCTGGCCATCCGGTCCCTGAACCGAAGGGCTGCTTTGCGAGCCACAATGCGAGCTATCTTCGCAATAGACCCTGGCTTCTTCCAGTAGTCGCCATGGCCATAGCCATCGTTATGCGAATTGGCCTTCCAGCGTCCTTCCTCGCCGGCGCTCGGACCGCCATAACGTCCCACGGCTCGCCTCTGTTCTTCAGGAAAGCGGTCCGCAATCAATTGGCCTACCTGGAAGAAGTATTTCAGAATGGTGTCGTCTCCCGAATAGAGTACCTCCTCCCTCGTCGAGTTGCTGAAGGGTTCCCCATAATCCTGACCTCTTTCACAGAAACCCTCCGGCACCGCCGCCGCCATGAGGAGAACGTCACCGACCGTGACGTTAGAACCATAGCTTCGGAGGAGTTTGAGAGTTTCGAGGACGACGAGCGATCCCAGCGAGTGGGCGACAAAAGATAGGTGAAGAGGGATTTTGCGATCTTTGGTCGTGCGGTGCAGATACTCCGCCAACAACTGTGCGGTCACCTCCGCGATTGGAACGGTCTGCGGGTAGTTCATAGCCGAAAGCACCTGCCATCGTGAGTAGTCTCCTGGCCAATAGAAGAGCACCACCGACTTCGGATCTGCCGGACGGCGCCAGAGTTGCTCCAGCGTGCCACCCCATACGACCTCGGCGGACTTCCAGCTGTTGTTGAAGCCATGGACGAACAAAACCCACCGATCCAGCCCTGCCCTGGCTGGATCTAGAGAGCCTCTAGCCGTGATGACCGGACCGAGACCGCGACCCGCCTCCCGAGCGCGACAGGTGAGCTTATACATTCTACGATCTGCGGCGTTCGACGAAAGCCACCAGATCTCGCGCAAACTAGGAAAAGAAGCCACCCCAGATCGCAGCAGCGAAAATCGCGCTAACCGTTGCCATGGGACCGAGCCGCGCGAGAGTCACCGTCAGGAGACCCGTCGAGCCTGCAACAGCCACCGCGACGGCTCGGATCCGCCGCCGCCAGCGTTCCCTCAGCTGGACGTGAATCAGGTTGAGATGCTGCTCCACGAAGAACCGCACCTCCGTGAGGGAATCGTTCGAGCGGACGGTGCTGTCGAGGGGAACATTCTGTTGCTCTCTCTTGGACGGGCTCAGGTAGGCCTCAACCGCAACTTCTCCGGCGTCACCAGCAAGGCGGCGGAGCGCTTCTTCGAATCCCTTCGGACGGAGCATGATGTAGTCAGCGGCAGAGCGGATCTGCCCCATGACAATTTCCGTTGGGTTGTCGAGCAAGTGCTCCAAGGACTTGGGCTTGCGAGATTGGCCCGATTCAGGCTTGTACTTGGTGTCGTCCGGTGTCGGTGTGGCCAATCCAAACACCTGGGACAGGGTCTCGCCGAAAAGCAGTTCCAACTCGCCGGCGTGAAAGGCGGCTCGGGGGAGGAACAAAGCCTTCCAGACCTGAACGGTCGCCATGGCCGCGACCCCAGCGCCAGCCGCGATGAGAAGTAGATACCCCGCGACGGAGGCCGCCTCGAGGAGCTGAGCGACCGAAGGCAGTCCCTTCAACTCGTGACCCCAAATCCCATACGACAGGCCGACGACGATCCCGACGAGCAGGATGAGCCTCACCTCCCAGCGCGCGGTCAGACTTCTAAGTCTTCTAAGCCCCAATGTTTGTCGCTGCAAGCTTTCCTCCCGCTGATGCGTTCTGACTAAATTTCATTATATCATCACAGGTACCCGCCGCAGGCGGCTTTGTAAGCGCGCTCGTCGTATCGCCCAGCTCAACCCGGGGAGAGGATAGGGCTTTACCAAGTCCCCGCATTCCACCGTACGACTGCCACAGAACGATGCGCAGCGATATCGATATCGGGAGCCTGCGCGTGACGAGGGAGACCGGTGAGGCATTGCTCACCGCGTCAAAGGTGAAGTCGAGGGTACGTACGCGCTCTCTACGACTACGGGTGCCTTCTGGAGTTAGATAACGCGCTTGTGGCCTCTTGCTTCGCCCCCAGCGGGAAGCAAGCTCACCCTCGCGAGGTGCCACCCAACTCGCAGGCGGCACGCGGAACGCGAGCTGAGGATCGACGCCGATGTTTCGCCGACGCACGAGATCCGGGGTCGCAGGGAAGACCTCGACGAGACGCTGGGGAATCTGCTCGACAACGCGTGCAAGTGGGCGCGCTCCAGGTGGCGCGAGGTGCCAGTCGATTTTCAGGCAGGCGCGCGTGATGAAATACCGAGATATACCGAAAGAGGTATAATGGAGCATGGCTCGATCCCCGACAACCACGGAAAGGCCCCTTCATTGGGTTGGTTCGTCGAAGAAGGACTTGCTGGCCTTTCCCAGCGATGTGGTGGACGACCTCGGGTATGCCTTGAGCGTCGTCCAGCATGGCGGTATGCCACCGGCGGCCAAGGCGTGGAAGGGTGAAGGACCGGGAGTTTTCGAGCTGGTCGAAGAGCATCGTGGCGATGCGTTCAGGGCCGTCTACACGGTGCGCTTTGAGCAGGCGGTCTATGTCCTGCACTGTTTTCAGAAGAAGTCGCCCTCGGGCGTGCGCACGGCCAAACAGGACATCGTCCTGATCCATGAGCGCCTGAGAACGGCACAAAGCGACTACGAGGTACGTTATGCGAAAAAAGAAGACTGAGACGGAGACTGTCGACGCGGGAAGTGGGGACGTGCTGGTGGATCTTGGTTTCTCGGACGCCGACGAACGGAAGATGCGCGTGCAGCTCGCGATGCGGCTCAACGAGTTGGTCGCGGCCCGCCGCTTGACCCAAGCGCGCGCGGCACAGTTGTTCGGCATTCCGCAGCCCCATGTCTCGGAGCTGAAGAACTACAAGCTGAACCGATTCTCCTCAGAACGGCTGCTGCGCTTCGTTACTCTCCTCGACCGCGATGTCGAGATCATCATCCGGCCGAAGGCCGAGGGGCATGCGTCAGGAGTCGTGTCTGTGTCGGTCGCGACCTGAGTTCCTGCGCCGAGACCACCTGCCGGGTGCGCTTCCCTAGGCCACCGGGGTCGGTTTGTAAAGTTCCGTGTCATCGCAGAGGACGCCATCCGATCAACTCGTAAGGCCGTTGCAACCGTCCTGGGACGGGTTCGTAGGGCAAGCTGGAGATCTCCAAACCGAGACGTGCGGCGAGCTTGGCGAGTTGTTGGCGGCGGCCTACAGCCAACGCAGAGGCCTGCCGGCGTGCGAGCAAGAGCAGGGTGGTCGGGTCCCCGCCGTTTCCATCGGGCAGAGCGCCGAGTAGCGAGAGCGCCAGAGGAACAATCCGCCGGAGGTGATCCCGATCATTGGGTGAGATGGCGTCTTCGCGGACCGCGAGAACGACGGCATAAAAAAATACAGGGCTGAACGCAAGCTGTTGTGCCCAATACACCTCCGCCCGGGGCGACCCGGACCGCAGCTCCTCGAACATCTGCTGGAGCACAGCCTGCCAGTGCGCTTGCCGAGCTGACCGTTCGTTCATAGAAGATCCTCCAGCACGAAGCAGAGGTTGTCCTGCATCACGGGATCGGCCTTGAAGCGCGCCGACAACCGATCGAAGGACTCTCTGAGATCGGCTTCGGTCAACCGGAAATTTTTGATGAGGAACGTGACATCCGCGAGATCCTCGGGATCGAGCCGCTTCAGCTTGCCGATGACGAGGTCGGCGGCAGGAGGCGTCCTGACAGTGAGGCGCAGGCCGCGAAAGATCGTGTTATAGCTCCGTTCCGGGTCCGGACGCGGGAGGATCAACGTTTCCTCAGGCGCGACCTCGAGATAGTCTCGTTCCACAAAATCCTTGTCTGACGGGTTGAAGCCAAGGTCCACCGCGGCACAGGCCCGGCGCAGATCCGCCTCAATAAAGCGGGAGGCCGGCAGCACGTCGATATCGAGGGTCACTCGCTGTTCCAGTCCATGAGCGAGCACGGCAGCCCCTCCCCGAATGAGCAACTCCGTCGGATGCTCAAGAGTTTGATCGAGCCTTTCAAAAATCTGCCTCAGCTTGACTGCGTCCATTTCGACTCTCGGCAGGCTTCTATTTTAGTGTCCACGAGCAGGGTCGGCAAGCAAAGCCTCACTTCGCCGTCTCAAAAGACCCGTGCTGCAGAATCGCATTCCAAACCAACGGATGACTCCCAACCGTCGACCCCCGCCAGACCGGGTTGATGGCGAAGAGCAGCACGCTTCCCCTTACCGACCGGCACCTCGACCACCGCCGCCCGCCGCGCCAACTCGCCCCCCCTTCGAGCAGGCCGGAGACCAGCAGATCGTCGGCGTCGCCGAAGCGCACCACGGTCTTTGGGCGGAGGGCCTCGGGGATCACGGAGGGGTTGTTGCGCAGCTCTTCGATCTCTAGCGGGCGGGCTTCCCAGCGCTCGACTTTTGTGGGGGTGGGGCGCGTGGGCTGGGCGGGGCGCCCCTGGGGGGTGTCGGTGTCCTTGGGGCCGCCGCGGCCGGTGGGGCGGTCGGTTTCCTCTTGGGCCCAGCCTCCGGTGGCGGAGTTGCTCAGCTCGAAGCTCATGCCTTCGGCGCTGTAGACGGAGAGGCGATCTCCCAGGCCGGCGACGAGGGGGGAGGTGGGGTCGGGGAAACGGGCGTCGAGGACGCTGCCGACCACCTTGAGGTTCTTGGGGTTTGCGACTCGCACGCCGGGGGCCAGGCCGGTGGCGATCATCAATTGCGCGGTGTCCTCGACTCCGACCAGCAGGCCCCCCTGCTGCACGAACTGGCGGAGGTGATCGAGTCCGGCGAAGCCCAGGCCGGGGCGCATGTCGTCGGTGGCGTCGATCTTGCCGAGGTTCGGCGTCTCCGGCGTCGTCTTCCAGGGCATCGGCTCGCCCCACATCGGCAGGCCGTTGACGATGCGCAGCGGATCCCCGACTCCGACGGGCGGGAAGAGGATGACGTCGTAGCTCGCCGAGGTTCGCGTCGGCGGCGACGTCCTGGGTGCTGATGTAGGTGTAGGGGATCTTCAGCAGATCGAGGCGCTGGCGCCACCAGCCCTCGGTCTGGGTGTTGAGCCAGGTGTGCAGCAGCGCGATGCGCGGCTTTCCGACGGGCCGCGTCGCGATCTTGGGCGCGGCGGCGATCGTCTCTACCGTGACGCCGGCATCGGTGGCGGCGCGGTCGAATGCGTCCTTGGCGATCCCTCGCACCAGCCAGGTGCCGCGCGGGTAGTCGTGCCCGCCGGCCTTGAAGGGCTCGGAGGCGGCTTCGACCTTGGCGTCCCCGAGCGCGTAGCGGAGGCTGAACATCGCGTCGTCGCCGTGCTGCGCGACGACGAAGACGGGGCCTCCGCCGGTGACGCCGCCTCGCGGCCGGGCGGGGATCTCGGCGCGGCTCATCGACGCGGCCAGCACCTGCCGGTCGGTGACGCGGACGGCCTCGGTGTCGAACAGGGCGGGGAAGCTCCAGCCGGTGTCGTCGTAGGGGTGCTTCTGCGGATCGTCGGGGCTCCAGTACTGGCGGTCGAGCAGGGCGTCGGCGATGCGGCTGTAGGGCTGGTCCATGCGCACGACGTAGCTGCCGGCGGGGAACTTCCGCGTCGCCGGGGCTTTGTCCGCCGGTTTCGCGTCGCTCTTTTCCTTGTCGGCCGGCTTGGCCTGGCTCTCCACGGCCACGGTGAACGCCTTGTCGGCGCGCGAGATCTCGACGTGCTGCAGTCGCAGCACCCGCAGCAGCTCGGCCTGGGCTCCCGGCCGCCGGTCGTCGGCGGGGAGGACGTACGCCGCCGGTCCTTCCTTCTCGGGCTTGTTGATCGAACGCTTGCTCTTCTCCCAGAAGTTCCGCAGCAGCAGCTCGCGGTTCTCCGCCGTGAAGGCCAGCGAGACCAGGAGACCGGTCTGCTCGTAATTGTTGTTGTTGCGCTGCGACCAGGAGACGGTCCGGTAGGGCGGGTCCTGGCGGTACCAGGTGCGGGACGTCTCGTCCGCATCGAGCTCGCGGGTCTCGGTGTCGGCGCCGCCGTTGCCGAAGGTCTCGTAGAGCCGCGAGACGCCGTTGTGCATCGCCGCCATGAACATCAGATAGCCCGGGCTCCAGGTGTCGAAATTGCCGTGGGTGTAGACGCCCGGCATCCCGAACTTGGTCATCTGGGCCACGTTCATCCACCCGAACAGTTGCCATTCGTTGGTGAGGAGGGGATCGACCCAGGCGTTGTAGGGGCCGTCGCCCACGGTGTTGTCGTAGAGGAACGGCACCGACTCGTGCAGGTCGTGCAGCACCTGGGCGTGCCAGCCGAGATAGGTGTCGAGCACCTGCCGGGAGAGGGAGAGCGTCAGCCCCATGGCGTCGCGGTTGTTGTCGTGCGCCACATAGTGCCCCCAGTACATCAGGCGGGGCGTGGTGGCCTTGGGGTGCGCGAGGTGCCAGCGGTAGACGTCCACCATGCGGTCGCGGCCGTCGACCTCGACGACCGGCGTGATCAGGGTGATCACGTTATCGCGGATGGCCTGGATGTACGGGCTCTCGTCGACCGCCAGCCGGTAGGCGAGCTCCATCAGCGCGGTGGGCGCGCCGGTCTCGGGGGAGTGGATGGTGCCCGTGATGTAGTAGACCGGAACGCTCGAAGTGATCAGGCCCTCGGCGCGGGTATCGTCGAGGTATCGTCCATCTTCAGGAGCCGCGGGTCGGCCAGTTGCGCCAGCCGCGCGTCGTTCTCCTTCTGCCCCTCGAGGTTCTTCTCCGAGCTGACCGCCACCGCGATCCGCTCGCGCCCCTCCTCGCTCATCCCGATCGAGATCACCCGCACCCGCGGGCTCGCCGCCGCCAGCATCCGGAAGTAGCGGTGCACGTCCGCCGCGTAGGGCAGGATCCCCGGCGCCCCGGCGACGTCGCCGAGCACCGCGCTCGGGCTCGGCACGGTCGCGGACGCCGGCAGGTAGTCGGTGAGCGGCGAGTTGAACTCCGGCGCCGTCGTGTACTTGCGGATCTTCGCCGTGGCGTCGGCGTCGATGGGCTGATCGAGCTTGGGCTTGAGCTCGGCGGGAACGCGGGTCTGGGCGGCCAGGGGGGCCAGCGCGGTCGACGACAGCAGGACGGCAAGGGCGAATCGGCGCATTCGTAATCCTCCGGGGGCACGGGAAGAACCGTGAACCCGCATCCTATCTCTTCTGGCTCCCGGCCTCCGACGCCCGGGCCTGAAGACCCGGGCTACGCTCCAACCACAAAGCCGGCTGAAGCCGGCTCCAGAAGCGGAGTCCTCTTGGAGCCGGGTTCACCCGGCTTTTCGTTTGATTCGTAGCCCGGGTCTTCAGGCCCGGGCGTCGCAGGCACCGGGGGCCAATACCCAGACTCAGCAAGCCTTGACACTCTAGGCATCCTTGCTTACCATGCCTGGGCATTCTAGGTATGGCTTATACCGGGAGGTGAACGAGTGCCAGAGAAGAAAGCGGACCTGCTGCAGGGCACGCTCGACATGCTCATCCTGAAGGCCGTCTCGCTCGGCCCTCTGCACGGCTACGGGATCATCCAGCGCATCCACCAGATGTCCGGCGAGATGCTGCAGGTGGAGCAGGGCTCGCTCTATCCGGCGCTCTACCGGATCGAGCAGCGGGGGTGGGTCTCCTCGCAATGGGACGTCAACGAGACGGGGCGCCGCGCCAAGTTCTACACGCTCAGCGAGGCCGGCCGGAGCCATCTCGAGGCGGAGGAGGCGAGTTGGGACCGCCTGGTGCTCGCCATCGCCACGATGCGGCAGGCCACCTGAGGAGCGTTGCGGTCATGAGTCTGCTCAAGGTTTTCTCGGCACGCCTGCACGGCCTGCTCCGGCGCGAGGCGGTGATTCAGGACATGGCGGAGGAGATGCGCCTCCATCTCGAGATGGCGACGGAGGCCAACGTCGAGAGGGGGATGCCGCCGGCGGAAGCGCGGCGGGCGGCGCTCCGGAGCTTCGGCAATCTGGACAGCATCAGGGAGCGGGCCTATGCGGTCCGCGGAGGCGGCATGGCAGAGACTCTCTTGCAGGACATCCGGTACGGCGCGCGGGTTCTCGCCAGGAACCTGGCTTTCACGGTGATCGCGGTGCTCACCCTCGGCCTGGGGATCGGCGCCAACACGGCCATCTTCTCGGTAGTCGACGAGCTGCTCCTGCGCCCTCTCCCCTACGCCGACGCGGAGCGGCTCGTCATGGTGTGGGAGGTCACCCCGAAGGGCGATCACCAGAACTCGACCTCGCGCGCCAATTTCCGGACCTGGCGCGAGCAGAGCACGACGTTCGAGGGCATGGCGGCGTTCTCGGATCAGCGGGCCAGCCTCACCGGCAGCGGCGAACCGGAGGAGCTGGCGATCCAGATCGCCAGCCCGGAACTGTTCCGGATCCTCGGCGTCAAACGATCCTCGGCCGGGGCATGGTGCCGGAGGACGGCCGGCCCGACGCACCCCACGTCGCCGTTCTGAGCCATGGCTTGTGGCAGCGGCGGTTCGGAGCGGACCCGGGGTGGTCGGCAAGCCCATCACGCTCAACGGCTCGCCCTTTACCGTGGTCGGCGTCCTCCCCGCGGGTTTCCAGTGGCATCTGGGGAGCAAGTCGGGCACGGGCAAGCCCGCCGAGCTCTGGACGGTGCTCCCGATGCCCAAGGAGGGGGCCGGCCTGCACGGCCGGTTCATCTCGGTGGTGGCGCGCCTGAAGCGCGGCGTCTCCCGCGAGGCGGCCGAGGCGGAGATGAAGACCATCGAGGCCCGGATCGCACAGGCGGAGCCGGAGTTCAGCAAGGGGTATGGAACGGAGATCATCCCGTTGCGCGAACAACTGGTCGGCAACGTCCGGCCCGCGCTCCTGGTCCTGCTCGGCGCCGTCGCCTTCGTGCTGCTGATCGCGTGCGCCAACGTCGCCAACCTCCTGCTCTCCCGCGCCGCGGCCCGGGAGAAGGAGATCGCGCTGCGGTCGGCGATCGGCGCGCGCCGCCTGCGCGTCGTCCGCCAACTGCTCACCGAAAGCCTGCTGCTCGCCCTGCTGGGCAGCCTGCTCGGCCTGGCGTTCGCGTGGTGGGGCATCCGGGCGCTGGTGGCGTTCAGCCCGCGCGACCTGGTCGATCTGCAGGGCGTTCACCTCAATCTCCCGCTGTTCCTGTTGACGCTGGCCATTTCGCTGGCGACGGGCATCCTCTTCGGCCTGGCTCCAGCCCTGGAGGCGACGCGTCTGAACCTCAACGACGCGCTCAAGGAAGGCGGCGGCGGAGGGCAGGGTGTCCGCAGCCGCCGGATGCGCGGCGCCCTGGTGGTCGCGGAGGTCGCGCTGGCGCTCGTGCTGCTGGTCGGCGCGGGGCTGCTGGTGAAGAGCTTCGTCCGCCTGCGCACGATCGACACCGGGTTCAAGACGGAGAACGTGCTGACGATGGTGGCGCGCCTGTCCGGCAAGAAGTACAAGACCGACCAACAGGTGGTCGACTTTTTCCGGGAAGCGACGGAGCGCGTCCGGGCTCTTCCCGGCGTCCGTGCCGCCGGAGTGGTGAACTATCTGCCGCTGTACGGCGGGCTCGGCACCACGACCGGCTTCACCGTCGAGGGCCGGCCCACACCGCCGCCCGGCGAGGAACCCTCCGTCAACGTGCGGGTGGCCGACCCCGGCTATTTCAGCGCGATGGGCATCCCCCTGCTGCGCGGCCGCAATTTCACCGCCGTCGAAGCCAGGGAAGCGAGGCACGTCGTCCTCATCAGCGAGTCGATGGCCCGGCGGGATTTCCCCGGAGAAAACCCGATCGGGAAGCGCGTCAGCGTCGCGATGTTCGAAAAACCGGTGCCGACAGAGATCGTCGGCATCGTCGGCGACGTCCGGTATGACAGCCTGGTGGACGAGGCGCCGGCGATGGTCTATTTCCCGCATCCGGATCTCGTCTATGACTTCATGACCCTGGTGTCCGCACCGACGGCGATCCCGCGGAAATGGCCCCCGCGGTGCGGCGCGTGTTCCACGCGATCGATCCGAACCAGCCCATCTCGGACGTGCGGACGATGGATCAGGTGATGGTCGAGACGGTGGGCCGCGCCCGCTTCAACACGGTCCTGCTCGGGCTTTTCGCGGCGCTGGCGACGCTGCTGGCGACGGCCGGCATCTTCGGCGTGATGAACTATTCGGTGACCCTGCGCACCCGCGAGATCGGGCTCAGGATGGCGCTCGGCGGGCCGCGGAAACAGGTTCTGATGCTGATCCTGAAGCAGGGGCTGCTCCTCACCCTCGATCGGCATCAGCATCGGCCTGGTCGCGCGCTGGCCCTGACGCGCCTGATGTCGGGTTTGCTGTTCGGCGTCGGCTCCACGGACCCGGCGACGTTCACGGCCATCGTGTTGCTGCTCACGGCCGTGTCATTGATCGCCTGTTACATCCCGGCCCGGCGGGCGACGCGCGTCGATCCCTTGATCGCCCTGAGGTACGAGTAGATTTTGCGAAAATCGTAGAAAATCCGATAGCGTAGTATGGGGTCGATGACCCTGCGCGAAATCATGGCGCTGGCGTCGCGGCCCGGTATCCTCTCGTTCGCGATCGGCCTGCCGGCGTCCGAGCTGTTCCCCCGCGAGGCGCTCGCCGAACAGGCGGCCCGCGTGCTGCGGACGGACGCCTCGTCCCTCCAGTACGGGCTCCCGTACCAGCCGCTCAAGACGCAGATCGTCGAGTTGATGTCCCTGCGGGGCGTCCGCTGTACGGAGGAGCAGATCTTCCTCACCTCCGGCGCCCAGCAGGGGATGGATCTCCTGAGCCGCCTGCTCCTCCCCGCGGGCGGGCAGGTCCTGTTCGAGCGGGCCATCTACGACGGTATCCGGCTGGCGACCCAGGGGCAGCGGCCCGAGATCCTGACCGTCGCCGCCGATCTCGACGCCGGCATGGACGTGGACGGGGTCGAGGCCCTGCTCGCCGGCGGCGCGCGCCCGGCGTTCCTCTACGCGATCACCGACGGCCACAACCCGCTGGGCGTCAGCCTGAGCGTCGAGAAGCGGCACCGCCTCGCCGGGCTGGCGCGCCGGTACCGGATGCCCATCCTGGAGGACGACGCCTACGGCTTTCTCTATTACGGCGAGGAGCCGGCGCCGCCGATCCGCGCCCTGGAGGAGGAGTGGGTCTTCTACCTCGGGTCGTTCTCGAAGATCCTCGCGCCCGCGCTGCGGGCGGGCTGGGTGGTCGTGCCCCCGCGAGCTCGCGGCCCGCCTCTCGCCGTTGAAGCACGGCGTCGACCTCGATACGCCCTCCCTCGGCCACCGCGTGATTTCGGCCTATCTGGAGTCGGGGCTCCTCCCCGCCCATCTGGCGATGCTGCGCGAGGAGTACCGGCGCCGCCGGGACGCGATGCTCGCGGCCCTGCGGGAGCACTTCCCGGCCGAGGTTCTGTGGAACCACCCCACGAGCGGCATGTTCGTCTGGGCCGAGCTGCCGCCCGGCCTCGACGCGGCCGAGCTGCTGCGCGCCGCCGTGGAGACGGAGAGCGTCGCCTTCAGCCCGGGCGTGGTCTTCTGCGCCGGAGACCCGGGCGGCGACCGCTCGATGCGCCTGAACTTCACGAGTCTCCCCCCGGAGCGGATCGAAGAGGGCATCCGGCGTCTCGGACGGGCGATCCGGGCCGCGATGGAAAGGTCAAACCGCGCTTAGGCTTCGCAAGGCCTCTCCCATGGCCCGCCGCGCCCCCTCCCGCACCGGATCCTCATCCAGCGGGTCCATGTAAAGCACCTGATACCCGAGCCGGAACATCCGCCGCACCCAGTCCGCGTCCCCTCCGATCCCCCAGAGGTGATCGGTATCCACGATCACCACTTTCCTCCCATCCGCCGGGGGAGGATTGCGGCGCCAGCCCCCCTTGTTGCCGGGGGAGATCCAGTCGGCGGGGCTCTTGAAGAGGTCTTCGTTGCGGTTGCCGGGGAAGGTGGCCGTCATGCCGATGGGGTGACGGTTGGAATCGATCACTTTCAGAGAATCGATCAGATGATATTGCCAGGGGACCGACTCCCTCGGGCTCTCGTTCGAGATCTCCCAGAGAACGTGATCGAGGTCTCCCACGGTCTCCACAACCTTTTCGACGTAAGCCTCCTGGAGGCGGGTGATCTCCGGGACTCGCAGGGTGTGGACGTCCGAGCCCTCGCCGCGGGCGTCGGGATCGCCGTCGATGCGGTGGATGTTGTTCTCGCGGTTGAAGGGGTGGCGGTCCCAGGGGTTGCCTTCGCCCTTGTTGTGGATCGACCAGCCGTTGAAGAGCATCACCGAGACATGGAAGCCCCGTTCGCCGGCGCGGACCACCCGGCCGCGGAGGCGGTCGAAGTACTCGGGATCGAAGCGGGTGAGGTCGAAGCGCGGGCGGCCGTCGAGGGCGCGGCCGGGGCCGGTCCGTTCGTAGACGCGGGGGTGGAGGTCATGCGTCCAGGCCTCGTGGGTCCAGAGGCGGATGAAGTTGTGCCCCCAGCCGGCGAGACGGTCCAGGTAGCGCTCGAAGTCGAAGCCGCCGGGGCGCTCGGCGTTGTCGATCAGGCTGTCCCAGTGATGGGAGCCGGCGAGGACGACGCGGCGGCCTTCGGCGTCCGCGAAGTAGCGGGGATCGGTGGGGTGGAGGCGGAGGGGGGGCATGGCGAGCGGGACATTGTGGCACGTTGAGGCGGACGGCTCGGCCCTGTAGTAGCATCTCCCGTCCGCTGGAGATGACCTTGCCCTTCAAGTCCACGAAAACTCTCTGGATTCTCCTCGTCCTTCTTTCGCGCTCGCCGGCTGCCGTGGCAAGGAGGGGGCGGAGAGCGCCGCCGCCGCGCCGGCCGCCGGCTTTCACGCGCCCCGGCGGGTGTTCTTCATCACGGTGGATACCCTGCGGGCCGATCACATGAGCCTGTACGGGTATCCGCGCGCCACCACGCCGAATCTCCAGAAGCTGGCGGCGACCGGGGTGACCTTCGATCACGCGATCACCCAGTGGCCGAAGACGGGGAGCTCGTTCGCGGCGATGTTCACCGGGCTCTATCCGCACACCACCGGCCTCACCCACCGGGCGGCCCTGCGCATCCCGGACCCGTACCTGACGCTGCCGGAGCTCTTCAAGGAGCAGGGCTACCAGACCTTCGGCGTGGTCTCGAACGCCGTGCTCGGGGCCAATCTCGGCTGGAACACCGGCTTCGACGAGTTCCAGGAGACCTGGGGGGGCGGCGAGTTTCCGGACGAGCCCAAGCGGTTCCGGCCGCTGGCGAGCGCTCCCAAGGTGAACGAGCTCGCCCTGCCGCTGCTCCGCAAGTACGCCAAGGCGGACCGCCTCTTCGCCTGGATCCACTACTCGGACCCGCACGCGCCCTACATCCTGCCGGAGGGGGAGAAGAACCCGTTCCTGGGCGACGCCGTCTTCCAGGGCCCCGGCGACCGTCCGATCCCGGCGCGGATCGTCGCCAAGGGGTACACCCTCGAGGGGCACACCGATCTCAAGTACTACGTGGCCCAGTACGACGCCAACGTCCTGGTGGCCGATCAGCACATCCAGAAGCTGCTCGACGAGATGCGCTCGCTCGGGCTGCTCGAGGACAGCCTGATCGTCTTCGCCGCCGACCATGGCGAGGAGCTGGGGGAGCACAACTCCTGGTTCGAGCACGGGCCGCTGCCGTACAACACCACGGCCCACGTGCCGCTGTTCTTCGTGATGAACGGCCTGTGACGGCCGGCGGAAACGGATCGACCGGCCGGTGGAGCTGGTCGACCTCTATCCGACCCTGCGGGACGCCATCGCGCCGGACCGCCAGATCCCCGGCATCGAGGGGCACAGCCTCTGGCCGCTGATCAGGGACGAGGGATCGGACCCGGCGACGGGGGCCGATCCCTTCCGCCAGGCGTTCTCGGAGGCCGGGCACCATCCGAACCTCTACCACAGCGTCCAGGAGGGCACCTGGAAGCTGGTCTTCAACTCGGGCGGCAAGCACTCCCGCGCCGCCGACTCGCCCACCGGCGGCTTCGAGCTCTACGATCTGAAGGCGGACCCCCTGGAGACGAACAACCTCGCCGCCACCCATACCGACGAGGTGCGCCGGCTGAAGCGCGTCCTGGTCGAATGGATGCGGAAGGCCCGCGCCAGCGGCGAGGAGGAAGAGGTGAACGGGGAGACGGAGCGCGCTCTGAAGGCGCTCGGGTACGTGAACTAGGGGCGGGCAGGATTACGTCCCCGCCGGCTTCGACTGCCCGAAGTTCGCCGACAGGATCGCGAGGTCGAGGCCGTCGATCCGGCCGTCGTCGTTGAAATCGGCCGTGGCGTTGTAGTGGGTGTCGCCGCGCAGGGAGCCGAAGTGGAGGCCGAAGGTGATGAGGTCGGCGCCGTCCACCCGGCCATCCTGATTGATGTCCCCCTGGAGAGCGTTGGCCGCCCCCTGGATCGTGAAGCGGGAGATCACGCGATCGATCGTGTTGGGCGGCGTGGCGAGGTCGCGCGACCGGAGCGATACGTTCACGGTGCCGCTGAGGGGAGCCGGGGACTGATAGGTGAGCGTGGCATGCATCGCCGTCCCCTGCGGAACGGCCGCGACCTGCTGGCCGTTGACCAGCAGGAAGGTGTTCGCGAGGTCGATGCCGAGGCCGAAGTCCCAGACGTTCACCAGGATCGTCTCGTCGGGCTTGACCTTGGTGGCGCCGTTCACCGGGCTGAGGGTGCCGGGGACGGGGGAGACGGTGTCGATCCCCTGGATGACGTTGAAGAAGAGCCGCGCGAGGATGTCGTACCCCGCGGCGTTGGGGTGGCCCACGTGGTCGTCCGGGTCCTTGCTGTAGAAGCTGCCGAAGAGGTTCGGCAGGTTGCGGAAGACCTCGTTGGGGTCGGCCTCGCGCCGTCCGCGGAAGCCCGCGAGGTTGCGGATGCGCCCGTTGAGCTGCTCGGTCAGCAGGTTGTCGCCGTCGACCTTGGCATCGGGCGGGCGGGGGATGACCGTGGCGTGGATCACGCCCATGCCGAGCGCTTCGGCTTTGCCGGCCATCGTATCGAGATCGCCGATGGTGGTCTCGAGGGAGATGTCCCGGTTGATGTTGTTCGTCCCCTCCATCAGGATCAGCACGTCGCCGAGCTTGCCCGTGGCGAGGACCGCAGTCGATGCGGGCGATCCCCATCGGGGTCTTCTCGCCGGGGACTCCGAAGTTCTTGACCGTGGCGTTCACGCCGGCCGCCTGGAGGAGCGACCTGCAGGCGCGGCGGATAGCCGGTTTCGGTCCGCGTCGTATCGTCCCCGATCCCGGCGGTGATGCTGTCGCCGAAGGCGATATAGGTCTTCCCGGTCGTCTGCGCGGCGAGGGGCAACCCCACCACGGAGCCCAGGAGGACGGCGGCGGCGGACGCGAGGCGGTGCAATCTCACGGCATTCTTTCCAGGGAAGCCGAAGCCTGCCGCTTCTCGGCGGGCCAGCGCATCCGGACCGTGCTCCCCTCGAAGCTGACCACGGGGCGGTCCAGCGGGGAGGCGACCGTCGCCCGCGCCTTCACGCGCCCCGCGGCGTCGAGGTCGAGCACCGTCCAGCCGTGGGGCACGGCGTTGACGTAGAGCAGGCGCGAGCCGCCGAGGAACTTCGGGAAGAGCGAGCCGGCGGGAGCGGCCGCGCGCTCGTCGCGCCAGCCTTCGCCCTTGAAGCGGGCCATCCGCAGCTCGTAGCTCTTGCCGTCGAAGTGGTTCCAGGCGATCAGGGCGCCGCCGTCCGCGGTGGCGGTGAGAGCGGGGGTGATGTCGGGCACGGAGTTGCCGGGCGAGAGGCGCTTCACCGGCTGCCAGGCGTTGCCCGCGCGGCGGGCCCAGACGATCTCGTCGTCCTCGCCGTCGAAGGCGCTCCAGGCGAGCAGCCAGGAGCCGTCGGTCAGCACGGCGCCGGCGAGCGCGACCTGGCTCCCCGGACCCGGGAAGGAGACGCGCTCGGGGGCCTGCCAGCGCTGGCCATTCCAGAGGGCGGAGCGCACGGAGAGGGAGCGGTCGTCCTCCCCTTCGAGCCAGGCGAGGCCGGCGAGCCGGCCGCCGTCCACCAGGAACACCGCGTCCGCGCCGCTGCCGCCCCTCCTGCCCGGGGGGCTCGGCCAGCGGCCGGGAGGCGCGGTCGTTGCCGCGCAGCAGGAACAGACGCTGGCGGCCGCTCGCGTCCCGCACGGTTCCGGCGGCCACCCAGCCGCCGTCGATCGCCGCCAGGGCGGTGAGCTCGGCGCGCTCCGGCAGGGCCACCTGCACCGCGCGCCCTCCCGGCAGCTCGATCCGGGCGCCGCCCGCCGCGGCGAGCAGCGTCAGGGCCTCATCGACCGCTGAGGGTACGAAACGCCTGGACAGGCTCGTCCTGGCCGAAGGCGGCGACGGCGGAGCAAAGGAGGAAGCCGGTGAAGATCCCCCTGAACAAGCGGACGGGTGGTGTACGCACGTAAGGTATCCTACCGCAGTTCCGGAACCCTCGCCGGAGTGGAGAAATTTCGTCTTGTCCTCAAGAAACTGCTACCGCCTACTCTCTACGATCGCGCTCTGCGCCCTGGCTCTCGGCTGCTCCCGGGCTCCCGAGGTGCCGGTCCATCGCGGCCCGATCGTGCTGATCACCATCGACGCCCTGCGGGCGGACACCGTCGGCGCCCTCGGCGGACCTGCCAAAGTGATGCCAGCGCTCTCCGGTTTCGCCCGGGAGGCGACCTGGGCCGGCCGGGCGATCTCGCCGTCGAGCTGGACGGTGCCGTCGATGGCCTCGATCTTCACCGGCTTCCAGCCCTGGCGGTCGCGGAGCTGGGCGAGCGACCGCTCGGTGCTCGACGACCGCTTCGTCACCCTCCCGGAGGCGCTGAAGCACGCGGGGTACCGCACCGCCGCCTTCCGCTCCAACCACTGGCTGGAGTCGCAGTTCGGCTACTCCCAGGGGTTCGACGACTTCCGCTATCTGAAAGAAGGGAAGCGGGCCGAGCGCTACCTGGAGGAGCTCAAAGGGGGGCGGGACTTCGTCTGGATCCACATCCTGGCGCCGCACGCGCCGTACGTCCGCCGCGACTTTCTCCTCGACCGGCTCGACGAGATCCCGCCCGATCTCCCGAAGCAGGTGCGCCCGCTCGACCTCGAGCCCTACTACGACCCGGCGGTGAAGCTGCCGGCCGATCAGGAGCGGGTCTTCCGGGCCATGTACCGGCTCAACGCCGCCTACGCCGACCAGGTGCTCTCCCGGCTGCTGGCCGCGCTGAAAAAGAGCGGCCAGTGGGACAAGACCCTCCTCGTCGTCACCTCCGACCATGGCGAGGAGTTCGGCGAGAACGGCCAGATCGCCCACGGCGGCAATCTCGGGCACGTGCTGGTCGAGGTGCCGCTGGTGGTCAAGCTGCCGGCGGGCTTCCAGCGCAAGCTCGCGATGCCGGCCAGCCACGTCGCCAACGTGCGGGTGGCGCCGACGCTGATCGAGGCCGCCGGCGGCAAGCCGGAGCCCGGCGTGGCGCCCAGCCTCTTCCAGCCGTTCGACAAGGGAGCGCTCTCCGAGCTCTACCTGGGCGACGGCGTCAACCGCTTCTCGCTGGTCGACGGCGACCTCCAGCTCCTCTGGGAGAGCCGTTTCGCGCCTCCCGAGCCGGACTACTACCGGGCGCGCTACGCGGGGATCGGCGGCACCCCCGAGCCGCCGCTGGCCGAGCCGGTGCAGGCGATCTTCGGCCGGCTGGAGAAGGCGTTCGGGAGCGTTCTGCCGCTCTCCGGCCGGCGCGGCGATCCGCCGCGGCTCACCCTGGTGCGCTGGAGTGGAGGGAGCGTCCAGCCGGTGAACGATCCGCGCGAGGTCAACCGCATGGCCCGGCGGCTCAAGAACGCCTGGCTGGCCGCCAACGGCTCCGAGGTGCCGCCGGGCCGTTCCACGGGCCACCAGCCCAAGCTCACGCCGAAGGAAGAGGAAGATCTGAAGGCGCTGGGGTATGTGGCGGGGGGGAACTGAGGACGGCGACCCCCGCAGCGACCAGCAGGAACACCCCGTTCATCGCCGCCACCGTCCAGGCGAATTCCACCGTCGAGCCACGAAACAGCGTCAAAGCCGCCGCCTCGATGGGAATCAGCAAGGAAAGCACCCCCCAGAAGCGCAGCCGGCCGGTGGAGAGCCGGTAGAGCAGGAAGGCGTTGCTGAACGACATCAGCGCCATCGCGATCCCCAGCGGCAGCACGAGCTCCGCCGCCCCCTGGTAGCCCCGGCCGCCCACCGCCCGCATCAGCGGCTCCGGAAAGAGTCCGAAAACGGCGATCACCGGCGTCACGCAGAGGGCGAGCAGCCCCAGGGTGCCGGCGAGGACGTGCCGCGACCGGCCGCTCCGCGCCGCTGCCGCCGAGTGCGGGAACGCCGCCTTGGTGACCGCCGCCGTGCCGAGCAGGATCGACTTGCCGAGGAACGAGGCCACCGCGTACCCACCCGCCACCGCATCGGGGAAGAACGCCCGCGCGAGCAGGACGTCGAGGCTGTAGAAGCCCATCACCGTGGCCGTCACCGCGAACACCGGCAGGCTGTAGCGGTAGATGTCCGGCGCCTCGGCCGGCGTCGCGGGAGTGCGGTAGACGTCGCGCAACGGGAGATAGGAGACGGCGAAGGCGAAGCAGAGGCTGAGGGCGATTCCGGCCACCGCGCCGTACTCTCCGAAACCGATCCAGACCAGCCCGATGCCGATCGCGAGCTTGGCCAGCACCTCCCAGATCATGTTGAGCCCGAGACCGCCGAAGCGCTTCCACCCCTGGAGCGCCCCGCGGTGCACCGGCAGCAGCCCGACGCCGGCCAGCGACAGGCCGAACAGGGCCATCAGCGGATAGGGGATGCGCAGCCAGCGCCCGAGCGGCACCGCCGCCGTCAGGTAGAGCGCGGCCAGCGCCAGCGTCGCCCGGCCCCCCTTGCGCAGCCCCCGGCGGAGGAGGTCGTGCAGCCGTCCCGGATCGGGCTCGTGCGCGGTGTAGCGGGCGAGCACGGTAGCCACCGACTCGGCGAAGACGTTCAGCACGTAGAGAATGGCGAGCAGCGCCGCGATCGCCCCATAGCCGGCGGGGCCGAGGAGGCGCGCCATGGCGACATGGAAGGCGAAGTGGAGGGCGCTCGCCAGATTGAGCGTGACGAGGAGGAGGGCGCTCCCCCCGAGCAGGCCGGCGGCGGAGAGCCGGCGCGGCTTCGACGCCTTCAAGGCCGTGCCGGAGCCGGCCCCGGCCGCCACGGGTAGATCTCCAGGCCGAAGCCCCGCGGGCGGTCGACCGGGGTCGAGGGGACCCGCACCCGCAGCTCGGTCCCGGTCAGCGCGAAGCGCGGGCTGGTCCGGAACAGGCGGTTGAGGCGGCGGCCGGTGTCGAACACCGCCACCGGCTGGCCGCCCGGATCGAGCCGCAGCTCGTACGCTTCGCGGTCCCCCGAGTCGCGGGGGATCCAGAGCAGCAGCGAGACGGCCTCTCCCGGCCGGGCGATCCCGGCGGGCAGGCGGCCCACCAGATAAGGCGGGTCCCCCTCCGGACGCCTGACCAGGAGATCGACGGGGTCCCGGGCGAGCGTCCAGGGGTGGCGGAGGATCACCAGCGGCTCGCCGCGCCTGCGGAACCAGAGGTCGCCGACGATCTCGACCTGTTTCTTGCGCAGGCGGGCGACGCGGGCGCGGTAGAAATCGGCGTCCGGTCCCTGGAGCCGCCGCTGCGGGAAGATCTCGATGTCCGCCCGGTCGAGGAAGTCCGGCGCGAGAGCGGTGAGCCGGGGCACCGGGGTCAGCAGCGGCCGGCGGGGCTTGCCGCCGGCGTCGAAGGCGCCCATCCCCCGCTCGTAGACCACGTGGCGCAGGCCGACCGGATCGAGCTCGGCGAGCAGCGCGTCGTTCGTCCGCTCGAACGTGGTGGGCACCACGCGGGTGTAGACGATCGTCCCCTGCTGCGCGAGGAGGGCGGCGCCCACCGCCAGCCCGGCCAGCGCCGCGACCGGCCGCCACGCCAGCCAGGGGAGGCGGGCCGCCAGGACTCGCCAGAGCTCCACCATCGCCCAGGCGGCCACCAGCGAGGAGAAGGGGACGACCGGCAGGTAGTTCTGGCCGCGGAACAGCGTCATCCCCAGCGCGTGCAGGGCGGAGTAGCCGAGGAGCAGGCTGAGGACGAGGATCGAGCCGAGGCGCCGCTCCCGGCCGTCTTCATGAGAAACCCCGGAGAGCTGGACGGAAGATCCTCCACAGGAGCCCGCCGGCGAGCCAGATAACGCCGAGGGCCACGAACGCGGTGACGATCGGGCCGTGTTGCTCGATCAGGAACCGCACCTGCCGCTCGAACACCACCCAGTGATTGCTCCGCTCCTCGACCCCCTTGGCCGCGTAGCCGTTGACCAGCTTGGGGATGAACTCGAACACCACGTCGAGGAACGGGTTGAGCGCCACGAAGGTGACCACCGAGGCGACGCCCGCGAGCAGCAGCCAGAGCCACTGCCGGCGGTCGCGGCGCCCTTCCGCGAGGACCGCGGCGGTGATCGGGATCGCCCCCGCGATCCCCGTGTACTTGGCCGAGACGCCGAGCCCGACCCCGACGCCCACCAGCAGGAAGCGGCGGAGCGAGGGGCGGAAGGCGGCGCCGAGGGTCCAGAGGAAGGTCAGCGTCACCAGGAAGATGACGAGGATGTCCGGCTTGAACTCCGACGAGCTCAGCACGTGGCGGCCGAACGCCGCCAGGATGGCCGCCGCGAGCAGCCCCACTCCGGATGAGTAGATGCGCCTGCCGATCAGGAAGAGGAGCCAGAGGCTCAGCGTCCCGTAGATCACGTTGATCATCCGGCAGAGCCAGTAGGCGGTGGGGGAGTAGCCGTCGCTCGTCGCGCTGTAGATCGAGAACGGCTCGTAGCGGGTGACTTCGAAGAGCCACTGGCTGGCGGCCAGCACGGCCGTCTGGGGCAGGTAGGAGAGGCTCAGATAAAAGGCGTGCCGGGGGCGGAGCTCGCCGTGCAGGAGCAGCCCGGAGACGTTCTTCAGCGGGAAGCGCTCGTCATAGTACCGGCTGGCGTTGAGCCCCTGGCTGGCGTCCCAGGTCCGCAGGGCGAAGCTGACGAGGAGCAGCCCGAGGAGGGCGATCCCGATCCAGCGCTTCGGCTCGGCTTGGGAGTCGGGGTGGACCATGGGTGTCGGGTAGGGGTGCGGTTGGCGGCGATTGCCCGGAATTCGCGGCGGATGGTAGCATGCCGCGTTCCTCTTCAAGCGCTCCCCCCCCTCCGCGGGCTCCTCGGGTTTCTTGCAATAACTTTTATCATGCCCAGCACGATCGAGACGTCAGCCCGAGCATCCTGATCTGCCTGCTCTATTACGTGCCGCACCGGACGGGCCTGACGCTCTACGTGCGGCAGCTTGCCGAGGGGCTGGCGGCGCGCGGCCACCGGGTCACTGTCCTCTGCGCCCGCCACTCCGCGGACACGCCGCTCGGCGAGTCGATCGAGAACGGCGTCCGGGTGATCCGCCTCTGGCCGCTCCCCTTCGGCATCAGCCGCGGCATGATCCTGCCCGGGTATCCCAGGGCGCTCGCCCGGCTGATCCGGGAGCACGACGTGGTGAGCGTCCACACGCCGATGCTGGAGACGGCCCTGATCGGTCTCGCCGCCCGGGCGGCGGGCAAGCGGGTCGTCGTCACCCATCACGGCGACCTGGTGCTGCCCGCGGGGGCGCTCAACCGGATCATCACGACGGTGATGTTCGCCTTCTACCGCACCCTGGCGAACGTGGCTCCGGCGCTCGTCTGCCACACGCTGGACTACGCCCGGCATTCGGAGTACCTGAGCCCCTACCTGGAGAAGGTGGTGGTCATCCCGCCGTTCGTGGACGTGCCGGTGCCGGATGCGAGAAAGTGCGCGAGCTTCGCCAGGCCTGGGCCCCCGGCGGCGGCCCGATCATCGTTTCGCCGGCCGTTTCGTCGAGGAGAAGCGGCCGGACCTGCTGATCCGCTCGCTGGAGGTGGTCAACCGCACCTTCCCCGGCGCGCGGATCGTCTTCGCCGGCCAGCACGAGATCCCCTATGAGTCCTACTGGCCGCGCCACCAGCCGCTGGTGGACCGCTTCCGGGATCAGCTCGTCTTCCTTAGGAATTGTTCCCTCGACCCAGGAGATGGCGAACTTCTATGCCGCCTGCGACGTCCTCGCCCTGCCGAGCGACACCGAGTGCTTCGCCCTCGTGCAGGTCGAGGCCATGCTCTGCGGCACCCCGGTCGTGATGACCGACACTCCCGGGCGGCCGGGTCCCCGTGCAACTCACCGGCATGGGAAAGATCGTGCCGCGCGACGACTGGCGGGCCCTGGGCGAGGGGATCGTCGAGGTCCTGAGCGACCGCGTCCGGTTCGTCCGGCCGGTCGAGGAGATCGAGCGGCACTTTTCGGCCGAGGTGACGATTGGCCGGTACGAGGAGCTGTTCCGGATGTATGCGGTGCCGGCGGAGGAGAGGGCCGCGACTCCATTAGCTCTGGTGGAGTAGTCGGAAGTTGGGGAGTCAGCGCCAGGAGTTCAGCCAGAGCAGGCGGCCTTCCACGTCTCGGGTATCGCTTTCCGAGAGAAATCGGTCTAAGGCGGCAATCAATCCAGAGAGCGTCCAGCTCTTTTGCGCCGCCAGCACGATCCCCCGGTGCTGTGGATGCGATCTCGACAGAACCGTGAAGTCCCGGATGTTGAAGGTGAAGATGCAGCGTCCTTGCGCTGTGGCGGAAAGTAGCTGAATCTCGTCACTGGCGTCCTTCTGGACCCAGTCTGAGGACGTCCGTGTGACGTCGTGTCCTCGATCGATCAGTGCCTGATGAAGAGCCTTCCTCGACGTGTCGGCGTCGAGGTGGAGCCGAACCTCAGGCATTCGCGGGTTCGCTCTGTTGCTCGTCGGCGAGCGAGGCCTCGATCTCGCCTCGATGGGCCTCATAGAAAGCGAGGGCGTCCGTAACCTGTTCTGTTGTCAGGTCATAGTCGGCCGCGATCTCCGAGGGGGACATTTTCCAGAGCTGGTGAGCCACGACGATCGTCTGGACTCGAATCCCGGTGCCGCGGAGGAGGGGTTCAGGCCAACCCGCGGCCCCCCGCCGGTAGGTGACACGAGGGAATCGCGGATCGTCGATCGCCTGCTTCAGCCCTCCTACCTTTTCGGCGACGGCCCAGACGATGAACTGGTCCAGAGAGATACCCTGCCGGTTCGCCCATTCCTCGGCTTCGTCCTTGAGATGGGGCGGTAGATTAAGTGCGGTAGATGCCATGGCGATCTCTATCTTATAGCGGGCTTCCGCGCCTTCAAACACAGATTCACCGTCGATCGCCCCGGCGGCTCGTTCATCCGGTTCCCGCGGTCGATCCGGTTCAGCAGCTTGAGCCCCAGGTTGACGGGGTGGAGCGGGCTGCCGCCATCCTGATCGAAGCTGCCGCGGTCCGCCACGTCGGCGAGGCCCCGGCCGAAGATGCCCGGATTCGAGGAGCGGTTTGCCCAGCCCGTAGAGCAGGTTGTGGACGAACGGGAAGGCGTGATGGGTGAAGGAGCGCTCCTCCTCGACCTCGAAGCCCGCCGCGAGCGCCGCCTGCCGCAACTTCTCCGGCGTGTAGAGGCGGACGTGGAAGGCCCAGATGCCGGCGAGCGGTCCCCGGCCGATGTGGGTATGGAAGAGCGTCTCCAGGGTCTTGTTGATCGGGTCCCACCAGAAGGGGTAGTTCGCGTGGGGCACGGTGAGGAGGGCCAGCCCGCCCGGCTTGAGCACGCGGCGGATCTCGCGGAGGGCGTCCACGTCGCGGTCGACGTGCTCCAGGATCTCGGAGAGGATGACGGCGTCGAAGGTCTCGTCCGGGAAGGGGAGATCGTAGATCGAGGCGTTGCCCACCAGGATCGCAGGCAGGTGGGCCGTGTTGCGGCGCGCCTTGCGGAGATAGGGGAGCTCCAGGTCGACCCCGAAGAGCCGGGCGGACCCCAGGTGGCGCAGCATCTTGAGGTAGAACCCGCGGCCGCACCCGCAGTCGAGGATCGTCTGGCCGTCCGTCGGTCCCAGCCACTCGAAGATCGTCCACGCCCGCCGCTTGAAGGCCATGTCGGCCTCCTTGCGGGTGAGGTACTCGTAGGCGGCGGGCTCGGCCATGGGGCGGGATCTTACTCCGGGTGCTAGCTTTGAGGGGATATGAGAAGGCCAAGGTCAAGAATGAACCGAACGGTACTTGCGTATTTGAGCTGCTCGAGGACGGTGTCCTCGAACCGCTACAAGACCTCTTGTCCGACATCAGTTTTCCGTTCAGGCAGGAGCTCGGCGGCAGAGACGCTGAGCCGAGCTCGCCGCTTGGATGAAGTCTAGGGCCGATTGAGATCGCCGAGGTGGAGACGATCCCATGGACGAAGCCGATTCTCCCGCAAACGCCGGATGATGGCTATCTTCGATATCGACATCCTCTCGGAGATTTAAAACGTGATTTCAACGTGCAAAGGTGCGCAGACCGGCTGACAGGCAATTCCAGCATTATCGCTACGAATCCTCCGGCTAAGGCGAAAGATGCCTTTGGCGCCTCGCGTTCGAGAGGAATGCCCCAGACATCCGGGAGATGATCGACGAAGCCGCCGAGATCTATGGCTTCTCAAAAAGCAGGGTGCGAACGGCGATCGACATTCTGATAGCGGCACTGCTTGTCCACGGACTCTAGCGCAATCTCGACCATTTCCGCCGCGTCTCCGGGCTGTGGAACTTCTCCCCCTCGTCGGCCTCATCCCCGCCGCCGGCCGGGCCGAGCGGCTGGGGCCGCTGCCGTGCAGCAAGGAGCTGCTGCCGATCGGCTTCCGGGAGACTCCTCGCGGGCCGGCTCCCAAGGTGGCAGGGCATTATCTGCTGGAGCGGTTCCGGACGGCCGGGGTGCGGCGGGTCTTCATGGTGCTCCATGAATCCAAGCAGGACGTTCCCCGCTATTTCGGGACGGGGGAGATCGCGGACGTGGCGCTCGCCTATCTCTCCATCCCGGGATCGCGGAGCGTGCCGGAGACGCTCGACCGGGCGTTTCCGTTCGTCGAGGAGTCGATCGTGGCCCTTGGCTTTCCGGACGTGATCTTCGAGCCGGCCGACGCCTACGCTCCCCTGATCGCGCGGCAGGCGGCGACGGGGGCCGACCTCGTCCTCGGGCTCTTCCCGACCGAGCGGTTCCGCTCCACCGACATGGTCGAGCTTGGAGACGACGGCCGGGTGGTCCGCGTCGAGGTGCGGCCGGAGAGCACGGAGCTGCGCTACAACTGGCTGATCGCGGTCTGGAGCCCGGTCTTCACCCGATTCCTCCATGAGGCCGTGAGGAACGCACCCGTCGGAGAGAGGGGAATTCCAGATCGGCGCCGTGGTGCGGTCCGCCGTCGAGGCCGGGCTCCACGTCGAGGGGGTCGAGTTCCCGGCGGGGCGGTACCGCGACGTCGGGACTCCCGAGGAGCTGGCGGCGGCCATCCGCGAGCACGCGCGGCTCCCCACGATCCTTGATCTCGCCTGAGGTAAGATACGCCGCCGCTCCGGCGTTCCGAGCCTCTCCCCATGACGAAACCGAACACATCCAAGGTCCGCCTCGCCGTCGTCGGCTGCGGCGCCGTGGCGCAGATCCACCATCTGCCCGCCATCGCGGCTTCCGACCGGGTCGAGGCCGCCGTGCTCGTGGACGCGGACGAGAAGCGCGCCCGCGCCCTCGCCGAGCGTTTCGGCGTGCCCGAGGTGGCGACCGATTTCAAGGGTCTGCCGGGGAAGGTCGAGGCCGCCGTCGTCGCCCTGCCGAACAGCCTGCACGCGCCGGTCTCGATCGACCTGCTGCGGCGGGGCGTCCACGTGCTGGTCGAGAAGCCGATGGCGATGAACGTGCGCGAGTGCGACGAGATGATCGACGCCGCCCGCACCGGCCGCGCCGTGCTGGCCGTGGGGCTCGATTTCCGCTTCTTCGACGCCTCGCTGTTCGTCCGCAACCTGCTGCGCGACGGCCTGATCGGCGAGATCCGCGGCTTCGACCTGCGCCAGGGGGTGATCCCCCGCTGGCCGTTCGCCACCGACTTCCTGCTCAAGAAGGAGATGGCGGGCGGCGGCGTGCTGGCCGACTTCGGCGTCCACGTGCTCGACCTGCTGCTCTGGTGGCTGGGGGACCTGACGGTGACCGGGTACCGGGACGACGCCATGGGCGGCGTCGAGTCGGACTGCGAGATGACCCTCGCCACCGCCGCCGGCATCCAGGGGGAGGTCGAGGTCAGCCGCACGCGCACCCTCCGCAACACCTGCGTCTTCGAAGGGGAGCGGGCCAGGCTCGAGGTCGGCGTCTGGGATCCCGATCCCGAGATCCGCCTGTCGATCGCCGGCAGCGAGGTCTCGCTGGCCGGCCACGCTCGTGGAGACCGCGGCTCGGCGCTCAACTTCACCGACGTCTTCGTGCGGCAGATCGACGACTTCGCGCGCGCGATCCGCCTGCGGCGCGAGCCGTTCATCCCGGGAGCCGAGGGGCGCCGGTCGCTGGCGCTGATCGAGGCCTGCTACGCGCAGCGCCAGCTCCTGGAGCTCCCCTGGTCGGTCCTCCCCGCTCGGGAGCGGGTCTCGTGAGCCTCTGCGGGCGCCTGCCGGCCGCCGGGTGCTGGTCACCGGCGCCACCGGCTTCATCGGCGGCCGGCTGGTCGAGCGCCTGATCGTCGAGCATGGCGCCGAGGTGCGCGTCCTGGTGCGCAACCTGGCGGCGGCGGCCCGTCTCGCCCGCTTCCCGGTGACCGTGCTGCGCGGCGACATCACCAGCTCCCCCGATCTCGCGGTGGCCATCCAGGGGTGCGACATCGTCTTCCACTGCGCCTACGGCACCTCCGGCAGCCAGAAGCACCGCGCCTACATCAACCGCGAGGGGACGCGGCGGGTGCTGGAGGCGTCCCGGGCCGCCAACGTCGGACGCATCGTCTACCTGAGCACGCTGATGGTCTACGGCCAGACCACCGACGGCGACCTCGACGAGACCGCTCCCCGGCGCCGCTTCGGCAACGCCTACTCGGACAGCAAGCTGGAGGCCGAGCAGATCGCCCTCACCTCGGGGCTGCCGGTCGCCGTGCTGCAGCCGACGGCGGTCTACGGACCCTACGGCGGGGTCTGGACCGAGTCGGTGATCCGGGCGCTCAAGGCCGGCCGGCAGATCCTGATCAACGGCGGCGACGGCCTGGGCAACGCCGTCTATGTGGACGACCTGGTGAGCGCCATGCTCCTCGCGGCGGTCGAGGACGCGGCGGTGGGGGAGGCGTTCCTGATCTCCGGCGAGGAGCCGGTGACCTGGCGGGAGCTCTACGGCCGTTTCGAGCGGATGCTCGGGATGGAGCGGCGGACGGTGGACATGACCGAGGCCGAGGCGCTCGCCTTCTGGCGCCAGTGGAAGCGGGCGCAGCCGCACGCGGTGGGGGAGGCGCTCCGCATCCTCAAGTCGGAGCAGCCGATCCGCGAGCGGATCGAGCGCACCCGCGAAGGGGTCTGGCTGCGCGAGATGGCGAGCACGGTGCTGCCGGAGAGCGTGCAGCAGCGGATCAAGGCCGGCCTGGGGAGCGGCGGCCGGCCGTCCCGCGCCGCCGCCGAGCTGCCGATCCACCCGCTGAGTCCCGAGATGATCGGCTTCTTCCGCCCCCGGACCCACGTCCGCATCGACAAGGCGAAGCGGCTCCTGGGCTACCGGCCGGCCTTCGATTTCGAGACCGGCATGGATCTCACCGAAAAATGGGCGCGCTGGGCGAACCTCCTCTAGACGTGCCGGGCGGGAGAGCCTCGGCGGCACCACCGAGCAGCGCATCCTGCGCTCGACGTTCGCCTCCTACGCCATCCAGCTCGCCCGCCTGGGGATCAACTTCGGGGCGAAGATCGCCCTCGCGCGGCTGATCCTCCCCGAAGGGCATGGCCTTTACGAGCTCGCCCTGCGGATCGTGACCGTCGCCTCCGCCGTCCGCGACCTCGGCCTGCCGTACCACCTGGTGCGCGACAAGCGCCGCCCCTACGGCACGGTCCTCGCCGTCACCGCGACGCTCGGCGTCGTGATCACTCTCCTGCTGATCGCGGTGGCGCCGGCCGCCGGCCGCTTCAACCCCGAGCTGCCGCTGGTGCTGCGGGTCTTCGCCGTCTGGGTCCTGCTGGACGGTCTCGCGGTGGTGCCTCGCGCCTTCTTCGAACGGGAGCTGAAGATCGGCAACCTGATCGCTCCGGAGATCTGGCGCGGCATCGTGATCGCCGCCGTCGCGGTGGGGCTCGCCTGGCGGGGGTGGGGAGTCTGGAGCCTGGTGATCGCCGACCTCCTGGGCGCCGCGCTGCTCGCCGGCTACTCCTGGGCGAAGGCCTGGGGCAGGATTCCCTTGCGATTCGAGCCGGACCTGATCTCCGATCTCGTCCGCCGCAGCCGGTTCCTCTTCCTCATCTGGCTCACCCTGCAGCTCGTCAACTACATCGACATCTACATCATCGGCTGGTTCCAGGACACCGCCACGGTCGGGCTCTACGCCCGCGTCTACGGTTACGCCTTCCTGGTGGCGACGATCGTCTATCCCCGCGCGCTCTTTCCGACGCTGGTCGAGTATCTCGAGGACCGCCCCCGGTTCCTGGAGTTCTTCCGGCTGAGCACGATCCAGCTCCTGGGCTGCCAGGTCGTGGCGAGCTATTTTCTGTTCTTCAACGCGGAGAAGGTGATCCTGATCCTGATGGGGGAGAACTGGCTGGCCGCGGTGCCGATCCTGCGGGTGATCGCGTTCATTCCATTCTTCGATCAGTTCACCATTCTCGGCGGCGAGATGCTCAAGGCACAACACCGGGACCGCTCCTGGTTCGGGATCGAGCTGCTCAACCTGGTCTCCCTGTTGGGTTTCGGGATCTGGTTCACCCAGCTCTGGGGCGCCGCGGGGATGGGGGCGGCGAACTATCTGCTGATCGGGAATCTCGTGATGGCCTGGGAGGTCGCCCGCGTGTTCGGCCCGCGCTTCCGCACGCTCCTGGGCGACCTCGCCCTGCTGTATCTCATTCCGTTGCCATTTTTCGCACTCGCCGCCTGGCTCTTCGCGCCGGGGAGCTGGGAGCGGTTCCTCGTCTCCCTGATCGCCGCCGCCCTCGCCGCCGGCGGGCTCGCGGCGCGGTACTGGCGGCCGTTCCGGACCTTCTTCACGCAGGCTCCTTCGCAAGGATAGAGAATGGATCAACCGTCTTCCCGGAAATTCTCTTTCGGTCTGGCCGTCCTGCTGCTCGTCTTCGGGCTCTGGGCGGGATGGTTCATCCATCGCTCCTCGTTCGAGGTCGAGGGGCAGCGCTATTACTCCCTGTTCGACGACGCGATGATCTCGATGACCTACGCCCGCAACCTGGTCGAGGGGCACGGGCTCGAATGGGCGCGGTGGGGAGAGCCGGTCGAGGGGTTCACCCATCCGCTCTGGACCTTCCTGATGGTTCCGGTCAACGCGCTGCCGATCCCGCTGCGCGAGCGCAGTCTGCCGATCCAGCTCCTCTCGCTGCTGACCCTCGCCGGCACCGTGATCGCCGCCCGCCGCCTGATGATCGATCACTTTTCTCCCCCGGGAGCGCGCCACTGGATGCCCGCCGCCGTGCTCACGGCCTTCTACTATCCGCTCGCCTACTGGGCGCTGATGGGGATGGAAACCGGCCTGCAGGCGCTGCTCACGGTGCTCGCCGTCCAGCTCGCCCTGTCGACGGCTCACTCCGGACGCGACCACAACCTCGCCCTGTGGATCGTCTGCGCGGCGTCCTTCCTGCTGCGGATGGACATGCTGCTGCTGGTCGCCGCGGTCCAGCTCTACGTGCTTCTGCAGGGAGGGTTCTGGCAGGTGAGAAAGCGGAGCTGGCTCGCCGGCTTCGGGATCTTCTGCGCCATGACCCTCGCGTACGGCAGTCTTCCGCTGGGTCTATTTCCACGATCTGCTGCCGAACACGTACTACCTCAAGCTCACCGGCGTGCCGCTCGCGGTGCGCCTGCTGCGCGGGATGACGGTTCTGACGCAGTTCGTACGCGACCACCTGGCCGTCCTGCTGGTCGCGGGGATCGGGCTCGGCGTCTTCCTGCGGCGGAACCGCCGGCTGATCCTGCCGGCCGTGATCTTCGTTCTTTACTGCGCCTACAGCGTCTATGTCGGGGGAGATGCCTGGGATGGCGACCTGCCGATCCGCGCCAACCGCTTCATCGCCTTCGTCGTGCCGCTCCTCTTCGTGCTGTTCAACGCCACGCTCAACGAGGCGCTCGCGGCCTGGCGGAGCCGGAGGGGAGCGGTCGAGGACGATCCGGCCGGGCGCTTCGTCCTCGCCGCCGCGACCGCCGCCGCCCTGCTGCTCGTCGACGGGCTCTGGCTCTCTCCGCGGACGGACGATTTCTGGCGCCTGCTGACTCTGACCGACCGCCCGCCGGTGACCAGCCGGCACCAGGGGGTGGTCGCCGGGATCCTGGGCTTCCGGCGGCTCGTTCAGCCCGGCGCCGTGGTGGCCACCGCGTGGGCCGGCATTCCCGCCTATTTTTCCGATTACAAGATGATCGACATCCTCGGCTACAACGACCGCACCATCGCGCACATGCGGCCGATCGTGCCGCTCGACGAGGACCATTTCGACACCTTCCGGCCCGGCCACACGAAATGGAACGAGCTGCGGCTGCTCAACGAGCAGCGGCCCGACGCCTTCTTTCAGATCTGGGGGATCCGCCGCGGCATGGGGAGGGTGGCGGACGTCCTGCCGAGCTATGGCTACCGGAAGGTGTCGGGCTTCTGGGTGCGGGCGGATTCCCCCTACATCCTCAAGGGCGTCCGGGTGCCGCCGCCGGCTCCCGCCGACGGCGACCCGGACGACGCGGCGAATCAGTAGGGCACGAACTCGATCCGCAGGTTCGAGTACTGCCAGCCGTAGCTCGGCACCTCGGGGCCTTCCTGGCCGGGATAGTGGCCGAACTCCACCGTCATGCCCGTCGTCGGGATGTCGAGCACCCCGTTCGGGGCCGTGCTGGGGAACTGCAGCGTCTTGACCGTCGCTCCGTTGGAGGAGAGCACCGCCGTGACCGACCCGTGCTCGGCGTCGTAGGTGTACTTCAGGTGGTAGCGCTGCCCCTGCACCCAGGCGACCCCCTGATCGTCCTGGGTGGTGTTGGCCGGCGGCAGGTCGACGTTCTGCGCCGCCTTGAGCGACATCTTGGGCGGGCTGAAGGCGTTCACGTTGGCGAACGTGTTGCTGCGGAACTTGGCGCGATAGAGCCAGACGATCGCGTGGTTGCCCGGGCTCTTCGACCGGTTCCAGGGGCCGGGGACGAAGTCCATGTCGAGGACCATGCGCCGGGCCGGCATCGCCTTCGCGAGCTCGATCTTGTACGTCTTCTTCTCATTGCCGGTCGTGACGGTGTGGAACAGGCCGGAAACGGAGTAGACGACCGAGCCGGTGGTGGACGGCGGCGGCTCATTGGTGCCGCCCGGTCCGCTCAGCGTCGAGGCGCCCGAGGCGGAGGGGGTGATGAAGAGGATCTGCGAGTTGGCCTGGCTGAACAGCGTCGCGTAGGTGTAGAACGGCTGGTTGCAGCTCACCTCCGCGCGCGCGTCGGCCGCCTGCTGCTCGCCGAGCAGGCTGAAGGCGTCGTTGAAAGAGCGCAGCGAGAGCGCCTTGAACGTCAACGTCGCCGGGCCGCCGATCGGCGAGCCGTCGGCGCGGACGAACTTGATGACGCATTGCGCCGCCTGCTTGCCGAGGTTGACCACCCCCAGGCTGGTGATGTCGCCGCGGGCAGGGTCGCGGCGCAGCCCCAGGACCACCGCCGTCTTGCCGGCGTCGAACATATTGTCCGAGGAGATCAGCGGGACCGGGCTCACCGAAGAGCTCAGCGCGTCGGCCGAGGTGTTGAACAGGCGGGCGTCGACCGACATCGCGGCGCTGGCGTTGATCTCCAGGAGGCCGGATTTGCCGGGGCTGCTGACGCCGCCGAGGACCGAGGTGCGTCCCGCGGCGAGGGGAGTCTGCGCCGGCGGAGTCGAGGGGCGCTGCGTGCCGTCGCTCTCGGCGTTCAGGAACGCCGTCGTATACGGGCGCTGGTCGGAGCCGCCGTTGGTGATCCAGATCTGAATCGCGTGCGTGCTCCCGGTCGAGCTGATCGGATCGGGGACCGGAACATAGACCGCGCCGGCGAAAGCGGCTCCGGCCGTTCCCAGCAGCAAGATTCCGACCGAAACGGCGGCACGAGCAGCGCCGAGACGAGCGGCGAGCGGCTTCCTCATCGGATCCATCCTCCTTCAGGCGGCGTACTGCAATATATTGAAACATCCGTATGGTATCGCCGCAAGGGACGGAACGCAACCCCAAAAGCAGCGAGCCCGCCACCGCGCGCGTTTCGCGCACGAGAGGCGGGCTCGGATATGACCGGAAATAACCGGCCGGAAATAGATACCGGCCGGAAAGAGACCGGTCAGATCGCCGGCGTGATCTCGACGTGGAAGTTGGCGAACCTCCAGCCCAGGCTCGACACCTCGGGGAGCTCCTGATTGTTGTAGTTCCCGAACTCGGCCACCAGGCCGGTCCCCGGCACCATGATCATATGGTTGCGGGCGCTGCCGTCATACTGCCCGCCCTTCACCAGCTTGCCGCCCTGGTAGATGCCGTAGGTGACCTTGTTGTCCAGCGCGCTGTAGAGGAGGCTGACGTGATAGGTCTGCCCCTGCTGGAACGCGAACCCGACCTTGGCGCTGGTGCTGTACTTTGCCGGCAGATCGAGGTTCTGGGCGGACTTGAAGTTGTTGTTGTTCGGCCCGAAGGCGTTGACGTTGGCCAGGGTGTTGCTGCGGAACCGGCCGCGGTGGAAGAAGATCAGGTTGTGCGCGCCCTTCTTCAGCCGCGGGTTCCAGGGGCCGGCCACGACGTCGAACTCGGCGCTGACGCGCGACGCGTTCAACTGCTTCGGCACCGGGACGCGGAGGATCTTCTTGGGGGTCACCTTGGTGGCGAGATGGAAGCTGCCGCTCTGGGTGAAGGTGATCACCGTGCGGCGGCCGCCGCCGCCCTTCGCGCCTTGACCTTCTCGATCGTATCCGCCGGGTTGACGAAGGAGACCTCGGAGGTCTTGCTGTCGACCATCGCGGCCAGCGCGTAGAACGGCTGGTCGCACGCGACCCTGGCGGTCGCCGCGGCCTCGCCGCGCAGCCCGAGGGCGTCCTCGAACCGGCTCATCGACCCCGCCGGAACCTCCACCGATCCGGCGTTGCGGACCAGGGAGCCGTCGAGGGCCACGACGTCCACCTGGCACTGCGCGGCGGTCTCGCCGAGGTTGACCAGGGCGAGCTGGGTGACGTCGCGGCTGCCGTCACGCCCGACGCCGTTGAGGTAGGTGGCGGTCCCCGCCGCGATCTGGTTCTCCGCGGTGATCACCGGCACGCCGGCATAGAAGACGCGCTTGCCATGGGTGCTCTTGATCCAGGCGCTGATCGCCAGCTCCGGTGAAGCGTCGACCGCCAGCAGGCCGGTCTCTCCCGCCGCGGCGACCTTCTCCAGATAGACCGCGCGTTCGGCCGGTACGGTCGAGCTGGCCGCCTTGGACGCGGCCCCCGCGCGGTCCGCCTGGAGGAAGGCGGTGGCGTAGGGGCGCTCCACACCGTCGAAGTTGGAGATCCAGAGCTGGGTGGCGAGCGGGGCTCCGGCGGCGTTCACGGGCTCGATGACGGGGATGAACACGGTGTCGGCTCTCATCGGGGCGGCGAGCCCCAGCGCGGAGAGAGCGAGGGCACAGGCGAGCGACTTCTTCATGCGGCGGGCCTCCTTCTACGACCTTCTACGCAAATTCTGTTGAACCAGGACTTCCCTTGAACGGATCGATGCTACGAGCATCAAGCTGGGATTGCAACATGGAATGTGCAACTTTCTCTGTAAAACATGCCAGAGCCATGGAGATCCCGGTCTCGCGTTAGGATGGCGCCCGATGATGGGACGTTTCGGCCGCCGGGCCTTCAAGCCGGTCTACATTGTTTATTACAAGTTCCTTTTCGGGCGCCGGTTCCCGTTCGCGGAGCGGCTCGCGGCGCGGGTCCATGCCTTCGAGGCGGCCACCGGCCGGGGGGACGCGCCGGCGTCCAAGGCGGTCTGGGAGGAGCAGTACCGCGAGGGGGGGTGGGAGTTCATGCGGGGGCTCGACGAGCTCGCCCGCTACAGCGTGATCGCCGGCTATCTCCACCACCTCAGGGCCGGCGGCTCCGTGCTCGACGTGGGGAGCGGCGAGGGACTGCTCGCCGACCATCTCCGCCCCCTCGGCTGCTCCCGCTACCTCGGCGTCGACCTCTCCGAGGCCGCCATCCGCCAGGCCGCCGGCCGGGCGGACGCGAAGACCGCCTTCGCCGCCGCCGACGCCGAGTCCTACACCCCGCCAGGGCGCTGGGACGCCATCGTCTTCAACGAGTGCGTCTACTACTTCAACGATCCCGTGGGGACGGTCCGCCGCTACGAGCGGTTCCTGGAAGCCGGGGGCGTCTTCATCGTCTCGACCTTCCGCTCGCGCCGGGCGGACGTCATCGTCCGGCGCCTGCTGGAGACCTGCCGGCTCCTGGAGGAGACCGCGATCACCAACCGCAAGGGGACCTGGGTGGTGCGGGTGCTGGAGCCTGCGGTCTAAACAGTGACCGGCGCCCGCCACCGCAGCGCCTCGTCCAGCCGCCCCTCGCTCTGGAGCTCCTGGATCCGCTTCAGGCGGATGAAGCGGGAGCCGAGGAACTCCCCGGCGGTGAGGCCCGCCTCGCGGTAGGCGTCATAGAGCTCGCGAGCTCCCAGGCGGGCGTCCCAGCGGGGCTGGAAGGCGGGGAGGACGCGCTGGATCTTCTCGCAGTCCACGCGGTAGCAGCGCTTGTCCGGGCCGGCGTCGTCGGCGTAGGTGATCGCGCAGCCGGGCACCGTCTCGGCCACGATCTCCGCCAGCTCGCGGATGCGGTAGTTCTCCGCCGTGCGGCCGACGTTGAACGCCTGGTCGTGCACCAGCTCGCGGGGGGCGTCCAGCACGGCGAGGAAGGCGCGGCTGATGTCCTCGATATGGACGATCGGCCGCCAGGGGGTGCCGTCGCTCATCAGGTGGATGCGCCCGGTCGTCACCGCGTAGCCCACCAGGTTGTTGAGCACCAGGTCCACCCGCAGGCGGGGGGAGACGCCGTAGGCGGTGGCGTTTCTCAGATAGGTGGGGGTGAAGCGGTCGTCCGCCAGTCCGCTGAGCTGCTGCTCGAGCCGCACCTTGGAGACGCCGTACGGGGTGACGGGATTGAACGCGGCGTTCTCGTCCAGGAAGTCGTCGCCGGCGGCGCCATAGGTGCTGCACGAGGAGGAGAAGAGGAAGCGCTCGACCCCGGCCTCCTTGGCGAGCCGGGCGAAGCGGATCGAGGCGGCGTCGTTGATCTCGTAGGTCAGCGAGGAGTCGACGTTCCCCAGCGGATCGTTGGAGAGCCCGGCGAGATGGATCACCGCCGCGAACCCTTCGAGGTCCTCGCGCTCGACGTCGCGCAGGTCCTTCCGCAGCGAGGGGACCGCCCGGTCCACGGGCCGCCCTTCCAGCAGGCAGGGCTCGAACCAGTCGCTGTCGAGCCCCACCACCTCATGCCCCGCCGCCTGCAGCAGCGGCACCATGACGCTGCCGATGTATCCAGTGTGTCCGGTGACCAGGATTTTCATGGCCGCGGGAGCGTAGCAGAAACGCCGGACTTGGGATGTCCCGGCTGATCCGCGGCTGATACGATCCCTCCTCGCCGGGAGGGATTCCTATGAAGCTGGGAGGGATCGGGCAGAACCCCATCGAGCACATCGCAGGCCTGCTCGGCCTGCTGCCGCAGCCGCTGCTCGACACGCACATCGCCATGCTGCTGGCGCGGACGGTGATGGAAGGGGCGCGCCTCGGCGTCTTCGAGACCTTGAAGGACGGGCCCCTCACCGCCGCGGAGGTCGCGGCGCGCTGCGGCGGCCAGCCGCGGTCCATGGGCAAGCTCCTCGGCGCGCTGGCCGGCTGCGAGTACCTGCGCTACGACGCGGGCCGCTACTCCCTGGCGCCGGTGGCCCGCAAGTGGATGCTCGGGGACGCCGCGCAGCCGCTCGGCGACAAGATGCTCCTGCAGTTCCTCGAGTGGAACTTCCTCGAGCACATCGGGGACTTCGTGCGCACCGGCAAGCCCCTGGATCTCCACGGCACGCTCACCCCGGAAGAGTGGGGGATCTACCAGCGGGGGATGCGCGCCACGGCCGTGACCTGGGTGCCGGAGCTGGCGCGGCGGACCCCGGTGCCGAAGCGGGCGAAGGACATGCTGGACATCGGCGGCTCGCACGGCCTCCTGTCGGTGGCCCTCTGCCGCCGGCACCCCGGCCTGCGCTCGGTGATCCTCGACCTGCCCGCGGCGGTGGAGCACGCCGCTCCTCTCCTCGCCAGCGAGGGGATGGGGGACCGGATCACCTACCGCGCCGGCGACGCCCTCACCGACGGATCTCGGCACCGAAGCCTGGGACGTGATCCTGGTCGCCAACCTCGTCCACCACTTCGACGACGCCACCAACCGCGCCCTGGCGAAGCGGATCGCGAGAGCCCTGCGCCCCGGCGGGGTCTTCGTCATCCAGGAGCTCTACCGCGCGAGCTCACCCCACGAAGCCGGCCAGATCGGCGCCCTCCTCGACCTCTACTTCGCCCTCACCAGCGAGGCCGGCACCTGGTCCTTCGAGGAGATGGCCGGCTGGCAGCGCGAAGCCGGCCTCAAGCCGCGGAAGCCGATCAAGTTCATGACCGCCCCGGGGAATGGCCAGCAGTCGGCGGTGAAAGTGGGCTGACTCTCTCTTCAGGTGGGCTTCAGGTGGACTTCATCTCCGCCATCGCCGAGCTGATGACCTCCTCGTCGACCCCTTGGCGCCGCAGGCTCTCGACCAGCCGTTCCAGCCCGGGATTCCGGTCCAGCCGCTCGAGATCCTGCCGCAATCCCTGCCCGATGTAGGCGCGGATGAGAGGCTGATATCCCATGAAGCCCAGGACGGGGGCGACGCGCTTGAGATCCTCCACCACATCCTCGGGCATCCGGATGCTGATCGTCGACATGGGGCGGTCCTTCTGGAGCCGCTCACGGAGTTGCTGAGCCTTCATAGGCGTTCCTTTCTCCCCAGGTGGCCGGGCGGGCCGAAATGATCCGGATCGCTTCCTTCCGGAAGGTGTAGACGACCACCAGCAGGCGCCAGCCCTCCGTCAGTCCCATCGCCGTCTCGCGCTCCTCGCCGCCCAGCATCTCGGAGCGGTGCAGGCGGATGAGCGGGTCCGAGAAGACCTCGCAGGCCGTCTCGATCGAGACCCCATGCTTCCGGAGATTGGACTCCCCCTTTTCCCGGTCCCAGGTGAAGCGGATGCCGTTCCGTTCATGGACGACATCACCGGCTGAGAGTCTACCATGGCGTATATACGTCGACAATACGTTTTTCTCCGACGATCTCCTCGAGCTCCTCCGGAGTCTTCGATTCCTACCTGGATAAGACGTAAAATCGGTCCCGAAACTTCTTCGCCCTAGAACGGCTTGAGTTTGCAAGGGGGGCTATGGAGACCATTCAGAGGTTTAGAAAACTTCATGCCCGGTTCTGGGTGATCCCTGCGCGGAGGTGAGATGCGTGCTGCCGGGGAGCTGATGCGAAGGCTCAGGCGAGGGTTGAAATACCTGATGGCGGCGTTCTACGTGCTGGCCGGCGTGAATCACTTTCTGAACCCGGCACCGTATCTCGAAGATCATGCCGCCGTATCTCCCATGGCACCTCTTCCTGGTTGAAGTGAGCGGCGTCTGCGAGATCGCGCTGGGGCTGCTGCTGTTGGTGCCGCTCTGCACGCGGTGGGCGGCGTGGGGATTGATCGCGCTGCTGGTCGCGGTGTTTCCCGCCAACCTCCACATGGCGGTCCATCCGGAGCTCTACCCGGAGATCCCCGCCGCGGCGTTGTGGGCCCGGCTCCCCCTGCAGGCGGTCCTTATCGCCTGGGCCTGCGTGTATACGCGGCCCGAGCCGCCGCCTTCCCGCGGAGTGGTCATACCGGAATCGGCTTGACTGGTCATTGCGGGCCCCCCCGCCCGGGGCCAGACTCCTGGCGATGCGAATCATCGAGCTGCGGAACTATCTTCTCGAGGAAGGGGCCACCGGCGACTTCATCCGGTTCTTCGAGGAAAACTTCCTCTTCTCGCAAAGGGAAGAAGGGATGTCCGTTCTCGGGCAGTTCGCGGTGGTGGGGGAGCCGGACCGCTTCGTCTGGATCCGCGCCTTCGAGAGCATGGAGACCCGCCGGCGCGGGCTCGGCGGCTTCTACGGCGGGCCGGCCTGGAAAGCCCACGGTCCCACGGCCAATGGCATGATGCTCGAATTCCACAACGTGCACCTGCTCCGGCCCCTCGCGCCCATCGCGGACCTGACCGGCGGCCTCTCGCTGGAGGATCGGGCGGCGGAACCGGCCGGTGCCCTGCCGCCGCACACCGGGCTCGTCGCCGTCGATTTCCACCGGAGCCGGCCGGGCGGACTGGATCGTCGGGTCGAGACTTCGAGCGGCGCCTGCGGCCGGCGCTCGTCGAGCAGGGGGCCCAGGTCCTCGGCCACTTTGTCGCGGAGCTGGCGCCCAACGACTATCCGAGGCTGCCGGTCTATCAGGAGGCCGACCTCCTCGTGGTCTTCTCGGCCTATCGCGATCGCGAGCACCATGCCGCCCTGAATGCCGCGCTCCCGGCCACGGACGTGGAGACGATGCTCTTGCGGCCGACGGCGAGGTCGGTGATCCGGTACTCGCCGATGGATCTTCCGCGGTCGTAGGCCCCTACGGGTTCCGGTGGCTCAGCGTCACCCGCACGCCATTCTTCGGCCGCAGGGTGATGCGGGGGTGGGGCTCGATCCGTTGGCCGGGGACGAGCCGCATCCGCCACCGGCGGCCGATCGTGGCCAGCAGCAGCACCCCCTCCATCTTCGCGAAGCCCATGCCGATGCAGAGCCTGGGGCCGCCGCCGAACGGGAAATAGGCGAGCTTCGGCAGCCCGGCCTCGAGCTCCTCCGTCCAGCGCTCCGGGCGGAAGGCGAGAGGATCCGGAAAAAAGCGCGGATCGCGGTGGGCGACCCACTGGGAGGCGAGGACCCCGGTGCCGGCGGAGACCGGATAGCCACCGATCGTGACCGGCTCGATCGACCGCCGGGAGACCGCCCAGGCCGGCGGATAGAGGCGCATCGATTCGGCGAAGATCTGGCGTGTATACGGGAGGTCCGGCAGGTCCTGGGCGCCGGGGAGGCGGTCCCCAAGGACGGTATCGAGCTCGGCGTGGAAGCGCGCCTCGGCCTCGGGATGAAGGGCAAGGAGATACCACGTCCAGGCCAGGGCGTTCGCCGTGGTCTCGTGGCCGGCGAGGAAGAGGGTCAGGGCCTCGTCGCGCACCTGGGCGGCGTCCATCAGGCCCCCGTCCTCGTCCCGGGCGGCGAGGAGCAGGGAGAGGAGATCCTCGCCGGCGTTCTCCGCGCCGGCCTGCCGCCGCTCGTCGATCAGGCCGTAGATCAAGGCGTCGAGAGTCGCGCGCCCCTGTCGGGCCCGCCGCTCCGAGGGGGTCGGGATCTTCCGCAGGAGTCCACCGAAGGGAATGGCCACCAGGCTGAAGGCGGCGATCAGCCCGTCGAGCGCGCGCCCCACCTCGCGCGCCGACTCCTCCTCGACGTCGACGCTGAACAGGGATCGCGCCACGATCCGCAGCGTCAGGCTCATCATCTCCCGCGCGATGTCCAGGGTTTCGCCGTCCCGCCACCGCGCCGCCGCCGCAGCGGCATCGGCGGCCATGGCCTCGGCGTAGGCCTCCACCCGCCGCCGGTGGAACGCCGGCTGGATCAGCCGCCGCTGCCGCTTGTGGAGCTCCCCCTCGCTGGTCAGCAGCCCCTTGCCGAAGACTTCCTTCGCCTGGTCGAGCGCCCGCCCCTTGATGAAGCTCGCGTCCTTGGCGACCAGCACCTCGTGGACGAGGTCGGGGTGATTGACGTAGACCAGCCGGTAGGGGCCGACCCGCAGATGCGCGATGTCGCCGTAGCGGGCGGCGATCCGCTCCAGGTAGCGCAGCGGATCCCGGCGCAAGGCGAGGATCGTCGACCAGGGGCGGCTCTCGCCCGGCGGATCGACTCCCAGGGCTTCGGGGCTCATGCCACCAGCCTACAGCACCGGCTCGGAGAGTATCGCCCTTCGGGGCTATCCCTCACTCCCCAACCCCTCTCTCCCAGCCTCCCCCCCAACCGCCGGGAGAGAGGGGGCTTCAGGAGACGGGTTTGCTTTCTCCCTCTTCTCCCGGGGAGGGAGGGGGGAGGGGACGGGAGAAGAGGGCCGGGGTGATGAGGGCTCAGCGCCTCAGCCAAGGCAATTTGACCCAGTAGAGCAAGGCGGCGGATCGTCCTCCCGTTGACAGCCTCCGGGGCGCGCGGCCATGATTCGGGCAACTTTCCGGAGGTCTTCATGTCCAAGGAATCCGTCGCCATGACCCTGGCCCGGTGGGAGCAGCTCCTCGCCGCGTGGGAGGCCAACCCGGGGGATCTCAGCCATCTCGAGGAGGACCGGGTGGAGCTCCAGGAGCTCGTCGACAGGATCAAGGCGCTCGGCGGCGAGCAGGATGCCCTCAACGCCAGAAAGCAGCAGGTGACCCGGGACCTGGATACCGCCAAGGAGAGAGGGCGCGAGATCGCCGTCCTGGTGCGGATCGGAATCCGGAGCCGTTACGGAGACTCCGGCGAGAAGCTGACCGAGTTCGGCCTCAAGCCCCGCCGGGGCGTGCCCCGCCCCCTGAAGAGGAGACCGGCGGAGTAGAGGGGGCCGAGCCCCCCGGTCCCGGCAAGGCCCTCGCGCCGGTGGGCGATCGCCGCCCAACGCGGGGGACGTCCCTTGCCCCGGTGGGCAGCCGCCGCCCACCAGGGGGAAACCTTCTCCCCCAGCTGGGCAGCCGCCGCCCACCACGGCCCGACCCTTTCCCCCCGCTGGGCGACGGCTGCCCACCACGGCACGATCCTTCCCCCGCACTGGGCGACGGCTGCCCATCACGGCAAGGCTCCTCCCCCCGCACTGGGCGGCGGCTGCCCACCGGCTCCGTCCAGTCGCTTCGTTTACTGGATCGGCGCGGCGAGAGTGGCGGCGCGGGCGGCCGCCTTGAACCAGAACGGCTTCTTCCGCAGCTCCTCGCGGGTCATCCGGCGCGCCCGGGCGAAGTCCGCCGCGAGCATGCGCTCCACCCGCGCGGCGACGTCGCGGTCGGCGAAGATCGCGGTGATCTCGAAATTGAGCCGGAAGGAGCGGTTGTCGAGGTTCGCGGTGCCGACGCCGGCCACCGCGTCGTCGATCAGAAAGACTTTCTGGTGCAGAAAGCCCGCCTGGTAGCGGTAGATCTCGATGCCGGCGTCGATCATCTCGCCGACGAAGGCGAACGCCGACAGATAGACCAGCAGGTGGTCGGGATCGTTGGGAATCAGGATACGCACCTCGACCCCGCGCAGCGCCGCCAGGTGGAGCGCGCCGACCACGGCCGGGTCGGGGACGAAGTAGGGGCTGGTGATCCAGAGCCTCCGGCGCGCCGAGTGGATCACGTCCTGGAACATCAGGCTCGCGGTCTCGAGCGGGTCGGCCGGCCCCGAGGCCAGGATCAGCGCCGGCACGTCCCCCCGGGCGGAAGGCTGGGCGAGCCAGTCGAGCTGCAGCTTTTCACCCGTCGCCCAGCGCCAGTCGTCATAGAAGGACTTCTGCATGCCGAGCACCGCGGGGCCGGTGACGCGGACGTGCGTGTCCCGCCAGGGGCCGAGGCGCGGGCTCAGGCCCAGGTACTCGTTCCCCACGTTGTGCCCGCCGATCCAGCCGGTGCGGCCGTCGACGACGACCACCTTGCGATGGTTGCGGAAGTTGAGCTGGAACCGGTTGCCGGGGCCGCGGGTGGTGTGGAACGGACGGGCCGCGACCCCGCCGTCGCGAAGCTCGCGCAGATAGGCCCGCGGCAGGGCGTGGCTGCCGAACTCGTCGAACAGGAAGTAGACCCTGACTCCGGCGGCGGCCTTGCGGAGCAGGAGCGATTTCAGCTCCCGCCCGAGCTCGTCGTCATGCACGATGAAGAACTGCACGAGCACATAGCCCTGAGCCTCTTCGATGCCGGCGAAAATGTCGTCGAAGGTGGCCCGGCCGTCCACCAGCAGCTCGACCTCGTTGCCTTTCAGAAAGGGGATCGTGGCCAGCGCGACGGCGGCGAGCAGGGGGCCGTGATCCTCCGGCTGAACGACGAACGGCCGCACGGCCCTGGCGGCTCTCTCCTCCGAGCTCGCCTCCAGAACCTGCCGGGCGACCTTGTAGCCGTGGAACTTCGACCGTCCGAGCACGAAGTAGGCGGGCACCGCGAAGTAGGGGAACGCGAGCAGGGCGACCCCCCAGGCCATGGTGCCCTGGGGGGTCCGCACCGACATCAGGGCGTGGACGGCGCAGAGGAAGCCGGCGGCATGGCAGATGAGGAGAATCAGTCCCCACAGTGATTCCGTGCCGGTCATCGTCTGGATCTTACTTCACGGCGTGCCTGCCGCTGCGTAGGGGAGGGGGGGCCTCGTCGGAATTCGCGACGTCCAGGGTCGGTGAGGATCAGGCCGGCATCGCCGCCGCGGAGACGACCCGCCGGCGTTGGCCTTGAAAGATCAGCGCACATCGTCTGGGACGTCTTCCATGAGAAGGCCCCAAATTGCAAGGCCGCCATGGCGGCCTTCCTTATAGACCAGAGTTGGATCAGTCCCCGAGTCTTCCATCCGCACTCTCAAGGAGCCGCCATTGGGCTCGGTGCATTATGGGGTTCCACCGCCGCGGCGCTGCACTCTCTACGTCGGCCTCGAAGGCCAAGACGTCACAACGCAGTCGCCGACAACGGGGGTTGAGACTCCAACTCCGATTCTTCGGACGTTTCTCCTACCTGCTCGTTGTCTTTCGTCCCTGCCTGGTTCTTCTAGGCTGCCGTTGCGCGCAGAGGCAGGTAGTCCGTTTCGCTGACCCAGAGACAGTGCAGCACCACCGCCAGCTTGCGAGCCACGGCCACCACGGCTCGTTTCTTACCGCTCTTGCCCCCGCGCTCAGCCAGTCGTAGCCCAAATCGTCGCAGGTCGCTGTCTTGCCCAAACGGTCCCAAGACGTAGTGAGAGGCTTGCACCAGCAGCCGTCTTAACATGCGGTCCCCTTGTCGGGTAATCGGCATTTGCGGAGTCGACTGGCCCGAGCTGCGATTGCCCGGGACCAAGCCCAGATACGCTCCCACGGCCCGTGAGCAGGCGAAGCGGTAGGGATCCCCCAACGTCAGCACGAACACCAGAGCTGTCAGCGCTCCCACCCCCTTGATCTGGCGCAGCCGCTGGGTCACCGGCCAGCGTCGGGCCAAGGCCTCGACCTCTTTGTCGAAGCGGGCGATCTCCTGACTCACTTCGGCGATCACCCGCAGTAACGGCTCCAGCGTCGTCTTCAGCGAGCAGGGCAGGGTCTCTTCTTTCTGAATTTTGCGGGCAAACCCCGCCGAGGAGACCGCCGGCAGACGGAAGCCGAACGACTTCACCATCCCGCGGATCTGATTGATCAACATCGTCCGTGCCTTGACCAGGCCCTCCCGAGCCCGTACGACCGCGATCGCTTGCTGAGATTCCTCGCTGCGCGGATGCACCGGCGACAGCAACTGCGGGTCCACCCGGACCAATTGCGCCAGGCACCGTGCGTCGCGCTCGTCGGTCTTCTGCAGGCTCGACGAGATCGCCCGGACCTTGCTCGGATTGGCCACAATCACCTCGTGACCCAAAGATTTCAGCAACCGCGTCAGCCACAGGCTGTGGGTCCCGCTCTCCAGCGCGATCAACTGAGGCGCCAGAGCTCCGAAATAACACTGGACGCTCGCCGTCGTCGTCGACAACCGCCTCTCCTCAAGGACGGTCCCGGTCTGACGATCCAACCGACAGATCTGGCTCGAACGATCCCCGACATCCAACCCCACCACCTCCTGCACCTCGACTCTGCTAGAGTGAACCACGGCCAACCTCCTTTCGCGCCTACCAGCGCTTTTTCTCCTGTTTGCAGGCCAAAGTATGGCACTGCGTCTCAGGAGGTTGGCCTTCTCATCCCATCTCTACCGCCTTCGCCGGTGGGTGAACGCGGTTCGGGCAGGGTGGCGCGAGTCATTCGCGGAAAGGTAGGAGCCAAGGGGAACGGCCCCGCTACCGTTCCCCTGGCAGGTCCATCGATTGTCAAAGAGCTCGGGCCGTTCCTCGGGGACGGCGACGGAGCGCGGGCTCGACGGCGGAGCCCGGCGATCCGCAGGGCCGCCCCAGGCCCTTCGCCGGGCTGCTGAGTGCCTCTTCTCGAAGCCCCTGGACAGACAAGCGCTATATGAATAGTATTCACCGCGTTAAGGATGTCGTCAAGACCCTGCGGCGGAGACTCGGGAGCGTTCAGCGCTTCAGAGGCTCGCTTTGCGGTGGATTCCCTATAGAGTGATTGATGCTCCCTCGGGGGAATGAGTTGCGGCGAAGGGGGAATGAGGCGTTCCCCGCTGCTGGCGGGGCATTCCCCAGAGGGAATGAGACGTTGACTTGAGCTTGCATGATATGAAGACGTCTGGCGGCCCGTTCCCTGGATCCCGGGCGGCGTTCCCCACGGGGAATGCCGCGTTCCGGAGTCCCCATGGAGCGTGAAGGGTGGGGAATGGGGCAAAGTTTGGACTTCATCCCTGATTCCCTGGAGGGAACGGGTTGCGGCGGTAGGGAATGGGGCGCGAGAGGGAGCGGATTGGCCTCGAGAGGCGGGGAACGCCTCTCGAGGCGCGGGGAATGAGGCTCGCGGAGCACTTTTGGCGAGCAAAACGCTCTTTGACAACTGAATCGAAGGAAACCCGTGCGGGTTGACGGGGCTCCTGCGTCTGGACACAGGGCCCCGTCTTTTTTCTACCGCTTTCGTCTCGCAGGGGGCGAGGTGCCAGGCGCTTCGTAGCGGGTCCGATGAGGCCGACTGCTCGCCCGTCTATACAAACGCCGGCCACTTGGGGGAAAATCGGGGGATGCGAATCCTATTCCTCTTCTTGTCCCTCCTGAAAAGCAGCCACCTGACCATCCCTGGGACCCTCACGGAGGATCCTACCCAGCCGCGCGACGACCGGTCCAACGGCTAGCGCCCTTCGTCAACCAACGAGGTGCCCCAGCGAGGTGGCAGCCGTTTCGGCGGCTGCCGACGGGCGGATCTTCGCCCGCTGCCGCCCCGCTGGGGCTTCGCAACAGACCTCGACTCCGGGCACCACGAGAACCAGGATACGCGCTTCACCACGAGCGACCACCCACGGTTTTAGTGGGCCGGAAACGTGCCCCAATCGGTGTATCGGAGCGTGACGGCGGCCGAGCGTTAATGAGCCCGCCAAGCGCCAGGGGCTCACCCAAGCGCGGCCTTTTGCACCAGGGCCCGTGCAAAAAGGCCGCACTTCGGGGAGCAGAGTGGCGACGACCTTCTCGCTCCGGTCGTCGACGGCGTGCCGGCTGTGGCGACCGGGTCCCCGACGTCGCTCAATTCAGCCGGTCGAGATCCATCAGCAGAGGTAGGTCGTGCAGGTGTTGTAGCTGGTCGTGCAGGTCCTGGTGCAGAAGGTAGAATTGCAGGTGGTGGTGGCTCCCCCGACGACGCTTCCCAGGGTGTCGAGCTCGCAGATCGTCTCCTTGGCGAGGTTGAGCTTCTTGAACGTTTTCTTCATAAGCCCTCCGGTTAGTGAGAGGTAGCGCAAAAGCGCGCGGGCAATTTTGCTCCCCGAGACATTGGGCTGTCAATCGTGGCTCTCCGCCAATCTTGGAGAATGATCCGCCCTTACTCGGGCACAACCGCCGTGGCCTCGATCTCGACCTTGGCCCAAAGGGGCGAGGTTCCAAGCGATTCGTAGCGGAGATGGTAGAGCAGCCGCGGCTTTTTTCCGGCACGCCTTTCGCAATCCAGAATGCCGCCATGAGCGCACTACGCGTGAAGGCTGTGAGTCCAAGGCGCCGGAGGACGCGGCTCGGCGGCAGACCCACTCCACGGAAGGAAGACACGTGACACAGTACGACTCGATTGCCCTCGACTATCAGAGGATCTCCGCCGCCGTGCCGCTCCGCGACGCCGAGTGGTACTCGCTCCACCAGCGGCTTGGCGACCTGGCGGGTCTCTCCGTCCTCGACCTGGCCTGCGGCGACGGGATGGGCACCCGCCTGCTCAAGCGGTGGGGGGCCGCGCGCGTGGTGGGCGTCGACATCTCGGCGCAGATGATCGCGTTGGCCCAGCAGCGCGAAGACGCGGAGCCCATGGAGATCGAGTACCGTGTCGCGGACGCCGCGACGCTGGGGAAAATCGGCTCGTTCGACCGTGTCTCCGCCGCGTACCTCCTGCACTATGCCGAGAGCCGGGAGCAACTGCTCCAGATGATGCGGACGGTCTACGACAACCTCGAGCCGGGCCAGCCGTTCGTTGCGAGTATCGCCAATCCGCTCCAGCCGCCGCGGCCCGTAGTCGATCAGCGAAAATACGGGTTCGGCTACCGGCTTCTGGACGAGACCCTTCACGAGGGGGCGAGGCTCCGCGGCACACTGTACCTCGGTGCGAACACGGTGGAGTTCGACTTCTACTGGTGGCCCTGGGAGGTCTACGAGGAGGCATGCCGAACCGTGGGATTCCACTCCTGCAAGATCGAGCCTTTCCTGATCCCCGCGGAATCGGAACACGAGCGTGGCGAGGGCTTCTGGGACGAGTACATCGCCGCACCGTCGGCGATGCATATCATCTGTCAAAAATAGGAGCTACCGGGGCGGTGTCGTCGCTACTCGGGCACCACCGCCGTCGCCTCGATCTCCACCTTGGCGCGGTCCTCGATCAGGGCGCTCACCACCACCACCGCCATCGCCGGATAAACCCGGCCGAGGATCTCGCGCCAGGCGCGGCCGATGTCGCGCCGGGCGGCGAGGTAGGCGGGCTTGTCGGTGATGTACCAGGTCATCCGCGCGATGTGCTCGGGGCCGGCTCCCGCCTCGCGCAGCACGGCGGCGACGTTGCGCAGGGTCTGCTCGGTCTGCGCCGCGAAGTCGTCGGTCTCGAACTCGGCAGGTCGCCGGGTTCCAGCCGATCTGGCCGGCGACGAAGACCAGCCGGCCGCGGGCGGCGATGCCGTTGGCGTAGCCGATGGGCTTGGCCCACCCTTCCGGCAGGAGGATGTCGCTCAACCTGCGCGCTCCCGCAGGCGGAAGCGCTGGAGCTTGCCGGTCTCGGTGCGCGGCAGGCTGTCGACGAACTCGATCGCCCGCGGATATTTGTACGGCGCGATCTCCGCCTTGACGAAGTCCTGCAGCTCCTTGATCAGCTCCTGGCCGGGTGTCGAAGCCCGGGCGCAGTCACGACGTAGGCCTTGACGATCTGGCCGCGACCCTCGTCCGGCGCCGCCACCACGCCGCACTCCGCGACCGCCGGATGATCGAGCAGCACGCTCTCGACCTCGGGGCCGGAGATGTTGTGCCCCGCCGAGACGATCATGTCGTCGGTGCGCGCCTGGTACCAGAAGTAGCCGTCCGCGTCCTGGACGTAGGAGTCGCCCGGGAGGTTCCAGCCGTTCGGACGTAGACCCGCTGCCGCTCCAGGTTGTCCAGGTAGCGGCAGCCGGTCGGCCCGCGCACCGCGAGGTGTCCGATGGTGCCGGGCGGCACCTCGTTGCCGTCCTCGTCCACCACCCGCGCCTCGTAGCCGGGGACGACCCGGCCGGTGGAGCCGGGGCGGATCTCGTCGCCGGAGGAGCTGATGAAGATGTGGAGCATCTCGGTCGAGCCGATGCCGTCGATGATCTCGAGGCCGGTCGCCTCCTTCCACTTTTCGAAGGTCGGCTTCGGCAGGGTCTCGCCGGCCGAGACGCACTTCCTGAGGCTCGAGATGTCGAACCCCTGCACCAGATCGGCCATGGCGCGGTAGGCGGTCGGAGCGGTGAAGACGATGGTCGCGCGGTGATCCTGAATCCCTTGCAAAAGGTTCGGCGGCGAGGCCTGCTCCAGGAGCAGCGCCGAGGCGCCGATGCGCAGCGGGAAGAGGAGCAGGCCGCCGAGCCCGAAGGTGAAGGCGAGCGGCGGGGAGCCGCAGAAGATGTCGTCCCGCTCCGCCTTCAGGACGTAGGGCGGGAAGCAGTCGCAGCAGGCGATCACGTCGCGGTGGAAGTGCATCGTCCCCTTCGCCTGCCCGGTGGTGCCGGAGGTGAAGGCGATCAGGGCGGTGTCGTCCGCGGCGGTGTCGCAGTTGTCGAACGTCGCGGGTTTGCCCTGCCATCAGGGATTCGAGCGAGCCGGGCTCGGCGCTGTTGAAATGGATCACGTTCCGCGCGAGGTGGCGGCCTGCTCGCAATCGGCGGCGATCCGCGCGTCGGTCAGCGCGAGGCGGATCTTCGCCTTGTCGGCGATGTAGGTCAGCTCGCGCACGCGCAGCAGCGGCATGGTGCAGACCACCACGCCGCCGGCCTTGAGCACGGCGAACCAGCAGGCCGCCATCATCGGGTTGTTCGGCCCGCGCAGCAGCACGCGGTTGCCGGGCACGATCCCGAGGTCCTCCACCAGAACGTGAGCGATGCGGTTGGCGGTCTCCAGGAGCTGGCGGTAGGTCCAGTGGCCGCCGGCGGAGTGGAAGACCGACGCGGTCGCCGTCGCCTTCCGCGATCCGCCGGTCGAGCAGCTCGGCGGCGCAGTTCAGCCGGTCCGGATAGGCGAGCTCCGGCAGCGCGTCATAGCGCAGGTCCGGCATCAGCTCCGGCGGCGGCAGGGACTCGCGGCAGAAGGTGTCCACGTGGGCGCTGGACGTGTTGGACGTTCTTCCAAGGATCACCCCTCCTGGCTCGCCGCGCCGGCGAGGAGCTGGCCGGCGATGACGAGCCGCTGAATTTCGCTGGTCCCCTCGTAGATGCGCAGCGCCCGCACCTCGCGGTAGAGCCGCTCGACCGGCGCGCCGGCCACCACGCCGCGGCCGCCGAGGAGCTGCACGGCCTGATCGATCACCCGCTGCGCCGCCTCGGTGGAGAAGAGCTTGGCCATGGCGGCCTCGCGGGTGACCCGCTCGGCCCCGGCGTCCCGCGTCCAGGCGGCGCGGTAGACGAGCAGGGCGGAGGCGTCGACGTCGAGCGCCATGTCGGCCAGCCGGCCTTGCGTCAACTGGAACTCCGAAAGGTTTTTTCCGAAGGCGCGGCGCTGGACGCTCCAGGCCAGGGCCTCGTCCAGCGCGCGGCGGGCGAACCCGAGGGCGGCGGCGCCGACGGTGGAGCGGAAGACGTCGAGCGTCGCCAGCGCCACCTTGAGCCCCTTGCCCGGCGCGCCGATCAGGGCGTCCGCCGGCACGCGGCAATCCTGAAACGTGATCGTTCCCAGCGGATGCGGAGCGAGGACGTCGATGCGGGCGGAGACCCGGAGCCCGGGGTTGTCCGCCTCGACCAGGAAGGCTCCGAAACCTTTTTCCCCGGCTTCCGGCAACCGGCAGAAGACGACGTAGAAATCGGCCAGGCCGGCGTTGGAGATCCAGGTCTTCTCGCCGTCGATCACCCAGGCATCTCCGTCCCGCCGCGCCGTGGTGGACATGGCGGCGACGTCCGAGCCGGCGTCGGCTTCGGAGAGCGCGAAGGCGGGGATCGCCTCTCCGGCGGCTACCCGCGGCAGCCACGCCCGGCGCTGTGCTTCCGAGCCGAAGAGCGAGAGCGGACCGCTCCCCAGACCTTGCAAGGCAAAAGCGAAATCGGCGATCCCCGAATGGCGGCCCAGGGTCTCGCGGATCAGGCAGAGCGAGCGCACGTCCAGCCGCCCGCCGTCGCCGGAGACGGCGTGCCGCAGCCAACCCCCCGCGCCGAGCCGGCGGACGATCTCGCGGCAGGTGCCGTCGAGATCCTGATCCTCCTGGCCTTCCAGGGGAGCGATCTCGCGTTCGCACCAGGCGTCGAGATCGCGGGCGATCTCCCGATGAGAGTCCTCGAAGAAGGGCCAGGTGAGAAAGGAGGTATCCGGCATCAGTTGCCTTCAATTCCCTTCAAAAGAGGGCTTTTCCTTGGCGGCGAAGGCGCGGTAGGCGCGGGCGAAGTCCTCCGTCTGCATGCAGATCGCCTGCGCCTGCGCCTCGGCCTCGATCGCCGCGTCGACTCCCAGGCCCCACTCGTGATGGAGCTGGCGCTTGGTCATCGCGTGCGCGAAGGTGGGGCCGTGGGCGATCGCCCGCGCGAGGGCGGCTGCCTCCTCGTGCAGCGCCTCGGGCTGGATCAGGCGGTTGTAGAACCCCCAGCGCTCGGCCTCCTCGGCTTCCATGAAGCGGCCGGTGTAGAGCAGCTCGGAGGCGCGCCCCTGGCCGATGATCCGCGGCAGGATCGCGCACGCGCCCATGTCCGCCCCCGAGAGGCCGACGCGCGTGAACAGGAAGGCCACCCGGCTGCGCGGCGTGCCGAGGCGCAGGTCCGAGGCCATGGCGAGGATCGCCCCCGCGCCGGCGCAGATGCCGTCGACCGCGGCGACGATCGGCTGCGGGCAGCGGCGCATGTTGAGCACCAGCTCGCCGGTGAGGCGGGTGAACTCCAGCAGGCGGTCCATCCGCCCCGACTCGCGCATCTCGACCAGGGGGCCGATGATCTCGTGGACGTCCCCGCCCGAGCAGAAGTTCTCGCCGGCGCCGGTGAGCACCACCGCCTTGATCTCCTCGACGTGCTGAAGATCGCGAAAGGTGTCGGCCAGCTCCCGGTACGACTCGAACGTGAGCGGATTCTTCCGCTCCGGCCGGTTGAGCGTCACCGTGGCGACCCGGCCGTCGACGCTCCAGCCGAAGTGTTGGGGCTGGATGGACGGATGCGGAGGTCTGGGATCGCGGTTGTAGCTCAACGGCCTTCTCCTGAGGGATCGGGCCTCGTTCCCCAACGGCAGTCGTCCCGCCCGTGGCGCGCGGTGCATCAATCGTGCTCGTCCAACAGCTCCGCCTGCCGCTGCGCTCAGATTCCGTTCGAGCTGCTGCTTGCCGGAGAGGTACTGCACCGGCCAGGGCTGCGCGGTGTAGCCGAGCTGCGCGGCGGCGCGGAGGGTCCAGTTGGGATCGGCGAGGTGGGGGCGGGCCAGGGCGCAGAGGTCGGCGCGGCCGGCGGCGATGATCGAGTTGACCTGGTCCGGCTCGGTGATGTTGCCGACGGCGATCGTGGGGATGCCGGTCTCGTTGCGGATGCGGTCCGAGAACGGCGTCTGGAACATGCGGCCGTAGACCGGCCGGGCGTCCGCCGCCGTCTGGCCGGCCGAGACGTGGATGATGTCCGCTCCGGCCTGGTGGAACGCCTGCGCGACCTCCACGGCGTGGCTCCCCTCGATCCCCCCCTCGACCCAGTCGGTGGCCGAGATGCGCACCGACATCGGCCGGTCCTGGGGCCAGACCTCGCGCATCGCCCGGAAGACCTCCAGGGGGAAGCGGAGACGGTTGGCGAGGCTGCCGCCGTACTCGTCCGTCCGCCGGTTCGAGACCGGCGTGATGAACCCCGAGAGGAGATAGCCGTGCGCGCAGTGGAGCTCGATCATGTCGAACTCCGCCTCGATCGCCATCCGCGCGGCGCGGACGAAATCGTCGCGCACCTGGTCCATGTCGGCGCGCGTCATCTCGCGGGGCATCCGCATGCCGGGCTTGAAGGGGAGGGGCGAGGCGGCCACGATCGGCCAGCCGTCCGCGTCGAGCGGCTCGTCCTCCCCCTCCCACATCAGCCGGGTGGACCCCTTGCCGCCCGAGTGGCCGAGCTGCAGGCAGATCTTCGCGCGGCTCCGCTGGTGGACGAACCGGGTCACCCGCCGCCACGCCTCCATGTGCTCTTGCCGGTACATGCCGGTGCAGCCGAGGGTGATGCGCGCCTCGGGGGAGACGCAGGTCATCTCGGTGACGATCAGCCCCGCCCCGCCCAGCGCGCGCGCGCCCAGGTGGACGAGATGGAAATCGTCCGGCGTGCCGTCCTCGGCGCTGTACATGTCCATGGGGGAGACCACGACGCGGTTCTCGAGCGTCATCCCGCGCAGCGTGAACGGCGTGAACATCGGCGGCAGGGGCCTTGGGCAGCTCTTTCCGGCTCGGCCCGGCTGGCGAACCAGCGCTCCACCCCTTCGAGATACTTGCTGTCGCGCAGCCGGAGGTTCTCGTGGCTGACGCGCTGGCTGCGGGTGAGCAGGCTGTAGGCGAACTGCTCGGGATCGAGCCGGGCGTAGCGCCGCACGTTCTCGAACCACTCCATGGAGTTGCGGGCCGCGTTCTGGAGGCGCAGCGCCTCGGTGCGCCGCTCGTCCTCGTAGGACTGGAGGGCGCGCGGGAGATCCGCGGCGTCAGGGCCGTTGAGGATGCGGGAGAGCGCGATCGCGTCCTCCATGGCGAGCTTGGTGCCCGAGCCGATGGAGAAGTGGGCGGTGTGGGCGGCGTCGCCGATCAGCACGAGGTTCCCCTGCCACCAGCGCTCGCAGTGGACGCGGGTGAAGTTGAGCCAGGGGGCCGCGCGCTGGTGGGGCGGGATGTTGGCGAGCAGCCGGTGGCCGTCGAGCCAGGGCGCGAACATCTCCTCGCAGGCGGCGATCGTGGCGTCGATGTCCAGGCGGTCGAAGCCGGCGTTGCGCCAGGACGCCTCGTCGCACTCGACGATGAAGGCCGAGTGCGTCTCGCTGAACCGGTAGGCGTGGGCCTGGAAGATGCCGTGCGCGTTCTCGACGAAGGCGAAGGTGAAGGCGTCGAACCGCCGCGTCGTGCCGAGCCAGACGAACTTGGCCTGTCCCGAAACGAGATCCGGCCGGAACTCCTCGGCGTGCGCCCGCCGCACGGCGCTGTTGACGCCGTCGGCCGCGATCACGAGGTCGGCGTCGCCGAGCCCGAGAGCGGGGAGATCGGAGTCGTCGCGCACCTCGCACCCGAAGCGGAGGTCGGCGCCGAGCTCGGCGGCGCGGTTCTGGAGGATCTCCAGCAGCTTCATGCGGGCGATGCCGGCGAAGCCATGGCCGCCGGAGGTGATCGTCCGCCCCTTGTAGTGGATGTCGATGTCGTCCCAGCGGGCGAAGTTGTCCGAGATCTCCTGGAAGGACTCCGGATCGGCGGCCTTGAAGTTGCCGAGCGTCTGGTCCGAGAAGACGACGCCCCACCCGAACGTGGCGTCCGGGGCGTTGCGCTCGAGGAGGACGACCTCGTGCGCCGGGTCGGCCTGCTTCATCAGCAGGGAGAAATAGAGCCCCGCCGGCCCGCCGCCGAGGATCGCGACCTTCATGGGGTCCTCCGAGCGCTCACCGGGCGGATGCTAGCACGGGGTGGAACGATCGGCCGGCCCGGCGGCCGCCTCTATCTGATCCGTAACTGACCTGCAGCACGTAGCAGGCCGGAACCGGCTCGCCGTCGAGGGTCGACGGTTTGAAGGTCCAGGCCTTTACGGCGTTCACGGCGCTTTCGGTGAGCCCGTAGGGCTGCTCCTTGAGCACCTTGAGGTTCCGGACCTGCCCCTGCGCATCGATAACGGTTTGGACGATCACCGTTCTGAGCCTCGCAGGATGCTTGATCGCCTCGGCGGGCATCACGGGCTTGGTCTGATGGAGGATCTCCGGCCGGCCGACTTTGCCGCCGACCTGCATCGGCGCATCCGGATCGAGCTTCCGCACGCGGGCGTTGCGGTCGTCGATCCGCCGCGCGTCCTTCGACCGGCTGCCGATGTTCACATTGCAGAGGATCTGCTGGATATTGTCCGTGCTCTGGCCTTGCTTCCGCTGGGACTGCAGAAGCTCCGCCACCTCCGGGTCGCGGTGGAGGGCGAGCAGCGCGGAGAGCAGCGAATCGACGCCGTGGGCCCCATTCGAGCTTGCCACCTGTTCCTTGAACAGGTTGGCGGCCTCGGTCCAGGACTTCTCGTCGGGCTGCTCGAGCAGGGCGCTCCCCAGGGTGGTGGTGGCCTGGGTCCGCTCCTCGGGGGTCGCCGCGACGGCGAGGGCCTGGCGTGCGGTCGCTACGGCCTTGTCCCCATCCTTGACGTCGGCGGGCTGCGAATCCGCGCGGGCCGGTCCGGAAGCGAGCGCCAGCGCGATCACCAGGGCGGGCAGGGAAAAGAGCCGGACACGGGCATCTTTCATCATTGGGGATCCTCCGCGAGAGATGATGTCGCATCGCTCTCCGGCATTGCAATGCTGGAGGCGTTAGAATTCCGGCCCATTTCTCAAGGGAGGTCCCCCCATGCCGATCACCCCCGGCCGCGTCGCCTGGTACGTCACCGGCCGCTTCTATCTGGACGAGCAGGGCCAGTTGCAGGACCTGGGCTACTTCCTTCACCTGGAGGGGGTCCGGGACGCCCTTTTCAACGACGGCCCCATCGGGGAGGCGACCGCCCGGCTCACCTTCCGTTCGGCGCCGTTCGATGCTCAGACGGTCACCAACGGCAACATCTCGATCGGCCTCGACGTGAAGGGGGATTTCAGTGTCTACCTGAATCCGGCGGGGGGTGGGGATTTTGACGATCCAGATTCGTTCTCCAGGGGTAGCTGCGTCGCTGTCTTCCGGCGGACGAGCGTGGCGATGGGCCTGCCGGAATCACCCTTGAAGGTGAGCCTCAAGACGTCGCCGCCCGCCAGAACCTATGCCCGCTTCCAGACCACGATCCGCGTGCGCGACGACGTTCGCCAGCGGCTGGTCTTCTCGGTCCGCGACGCGGTGGACGGCACGGCGATCTGGGGCGAGGCGGAGTCCAAGCCCCAGCCGGCGCGTTGAGAAATTCCTACTTTTGAGGCTCGCGGACGAAGCTGCGGGTCACGATCGGCGTTCCGGTCGGGTACGGATCGCCGATCACGTAGGCGGCGCCCGGGTGCTTCAGGGTGATCGTCTCGATCTCGGTGCTGCCGTCGAGGCTGGCGCCGATGTACTCGTCGTCCTCGGAGTAGAAGCCGATCCACTGGCCGTGCTCGAAGGCCGGCATGGCCCAGGTCGAGCCCACGTCGCCGGCGGCGGCCAGATCGCGGCTCTGAACCTCCGCCTGGCCGACCGGCAGGACGTCGACGCGGATCGGGATGTCGAGCTCGTTGGCGATGGTGAGCGGCGCGTTGACGTCCGCGCGGAGCAGGATGTCGTAGGGCTGCTCGAGGAGGAGCTGGGCGCTGGCGGTGCCGGCCGGCAGCTCGGCCTCGGCGAGGAGCTCGCCGCTCTCCAGGAGGAAGAAGGCGATCCAGATCTGGCGGTCCGCGGCTGCCGGCACGGTCCACACCGCGTTGTAGGCGAGATTCCGGGTCTCCAGGCCGTCCCCGCGGTCGAGCGCCACGGTCACCACGAACGGCTGCGGGTTTGAAATCGTCAGGTCGGCCATCGCACCCTCTCCTTTTCGGAAAGGCGCGAAGTATATCGCCGATCGCGGGGCTCCGGCTCCAGATCGATGCGATACTTGGCATAGACCCCTGTGACTTCGAGAGGAGGCGGCTTGGACCTCGATAAATATGGCCCGGTTCCGACGGCGAGTGATCCCGATTTCGTGGTCTGCCCCGAGTGCGGCTCCGAGTTCCAGCCGCATATCAAAGTCTGCATCGACTGCGGCGCCGCGACCGTATCACCCGGGGCCGCCCGGGCGCAGGAATCCAACGAGCCCGCGGCGACCGTCCCGGCAAGGACGATAAGAGCGGTTCACATTCGCACCGAAGACCTCGAATGGATCGAGGAGCCTGCGGGCGCTTTTCGAGCGGCACGGCATCTCCTGCTGGATCCATCCGGTCGCATCTTCCGGTCGGCCGCAGAGATACAATCAGCAGAAATACAAGATCCTGGTGGCGAAGGAAGAATGCGGCTCCGCGCTTTCGAGCTGGACGGCGAGCTCCTGCGCCAGAGGCTCGGCGAGGAGGGGGACGATCTGGTGGAGATCCTCCGCGCCGGGCATCTGCCCGTCCTGTCACTCGCGATTGCCCGCGGGCGCCGTCGAATGTCCGGGCTGCGGACTGATGCTCGCGGCGAGCAACCTGGCCATCGTTCAGGATCTTTATGAAGCTTTCGCAACCCAGGATCGGGACGAGATCCTGGTCATTCTCGATCCGGACATCGAATGGATCCAGAATGAAGGTTTTCCGGGCGGCGGCCGATACGTCGGGGCGGAGGAGGTCCTGGACCAGGCGTTCGGCGGGCTGGCAGCGGAATGGGAATCCTGGAAGGCCGTCGTCGGCAGCTGGCTGGTCGCGGGAGAATCGATCGTCGCGCTCGGCGCCTACGAGGGAACCCACAGGGCCACCGGGAAGTCGATGACCGCGGCGTTCGCCCACGTCTACTGGCTGTGCGACGGCCGGGTCGTCCGCTTCGAGCAGTACGCGGACACCGCGAAGGTGGCCGCGGCCTGCGTGGACGCTTAGATCAGGCCAGGTCGGGATCAGAGCAGGTCGGGGCCCCGTCTCCGGGGCCCCGAGAATTTACGGCTTTCTATAGACCGGCGGCAGCGGGCCCTTGACGTCCTTGTAGCGGTCGCGCAGCTCGAGCTGGCGGCTGGTCATCGGGACCGCCTTGCCGCGGATGAAGACGGCGGTGGGGAAGCTGGTTACCTCCAGCGGATCGCCGTCCCAGATCACCACGTCCGCGTCCTTGCCCGGCTCGAGGGTGCCGTAGCGGGCTCGCGATCCCCCAGATGCGGGCGGGAACGGCGGTCATGGCGGCGAGGGCGGCGTCCCAGGGGAGGCCGTAGGCGACGGCGTTGCCGGCTTCCTGCCTGATGTTGCGGCTGTTGTGGGCGTCGCCGGACATGAAGGCGATGGTCACCCCGGCCTTGTAGAGCCGCGCCGGGTTCTCCAGCGTGGCGCCGAGGCTCTCGAAGCTCCCCGGCAGATTGTTCAGCGGGTTGAGGAGCACCGGCACCTTGGCCTCGGCGATCTGGCGGGCGACCACCCACCCCTCGGCGGCGCCGGCGAGGATCAGCTTGAGGTGGAACTCCTTCGCCAGCCGCAGCGTGGACTCGATGTCGCTCGCCCGGTTGACCCCCACCACCAGCGGGAGCTCACCCTTGACCACCGGGATCAGGGCCTCGAGGTCGAGCCGCGACAGGGTGTAGGGGCGCCGGTCCCCCTGCTCGAAGGCCCTTCGGTTGGCGATGTAGTCGAGGGTGTCCTGGAAGGCTTCGCGCAGGCGGAGGATCGAGTTCTCCCGCGCCCCTCCCGAGAGGCCGGCTCCCGCCTCGCCGAGCACCGCGAACATGGCGGCCGGAGAGCGCACCAGATACTCCCCGGGATGATCTCCCAGGACCTCCGAGATCGATGATGGCGCCCTGGCCGGCGATCAGGCTCTTGCCAGGGTTGGGCGCCGCGACGACGCGGGTCAGACCCTCGACGCGGTTGACCGGGATCAGCGTCGAGCGCGGGTTGATCGCGTCGGCGACGTCGAAGGCGGCGGTGATGCGGTCGTCCTGGCTGTGCGCGTCCTCGGTGTCCTCGACGGCGTTCACCTCGACGAGGCCGATCTGGGAGTACGAGTCGAACAGGCCCGGCGTCACCACCTGGCCATGGGCGTCGATCCGCCGGACCGAGGCCGGCAGGGGCACGGAGGCCCCGACCGCCCGGATCTTGCCGTTCTCGATCACCACGGTGCCGTTCTGGATCGTCCCCTGCGGTCCCATCGTATGGAGGGTGGCGCCGGTGATCGCCACGGTCTCGGCCCTGGCGGCCGTGGCGCCGGCCAGCGCGAGGCCGGCCATGAAGGGTCAAAGCCGTCCGCGATCTCATGGCTGCACCTCTTCCCGGCTGTCCCGGATGCCGAGCTCGAAGTCGGTCTTCAGTTGCCGGGACGGATCGTTGCGGTCGAAGGCCAGGGCGCCGTCGATGTAGACCTTGTCGGGGCGGCTGTAGACGCTGAACGGGTTGCCGCTCCAGAGCACCACGTCGGCCATCTTGCCCGGCTCGAGCGAGCCGGTCTGCCGGTCGACCCCGATCGACTTCGCCGGATTGATCGTCAGCCAGCGGATGGCGTCCTCCTCGCGGAGGTTCATCCCCATGCGGTTGCCCGCCGCCATCGACTTGGCGGCCTCCTGGTTGAGCCGCTGGATCCCCTCCGACGAATCGGAGTGGATGACGACGCAGGCGCCGGCCTTCTGGAGCAGGGCGGCGTTCTCGCGGATGCCGTCGAAGGCCTCCATCTTGAACCCCCACCAGTCGGCCCAGATGTCGGCGCAGATGCCGTTGGCCGCCAGCACGTCGGCGATCTTGTAGGCCTCGACGGCGTGGTGGAAGGCGGTGACCTTGTAGCCGAACTCCTTGGCGATGTCGATCATGGTGAGCATCTCGTCGGCCCTGTAGCAGTGGTTCTGGACCAGGATGTCGCCGCTGAGCACGCCGGCCAGGGTCTCGAGCTGCAGGTCGCGGTCGGGCTGTTCGTCGGCGTCCTCGCCGGCTTGGCGCTTGCGCTCGTACTCGGCCCAGTCGGCGCGGTACTTGGCGGCCTTGATCCAGGCCTCGCGGTAGCCGGCGACGTTGCCCATGCGGGTGGAGGGGGCGCGCCCCTTGCCGCCATAGACCCGCTTGGGATTCTCGCCGCAGGCCATCTTGAGCCCGTAGGGGGCGCCGGGGAACTTCATCCCGTAGACGCCGCGGGCGGGGAGGTTCTTCACCGTCACGCTGCGGCCGCCGAACAGGTTGGCCGAGCCGGGGAGGATCTGCATCGTGGTCACGCCGCCGGTGGCGAGGGCCAGCGGGAACTGCGGGTCCTGCGGCCAGACGGAGTGCTCGGCCCAGACCTCGGCGGTGTTGGGAGCGGTCGCCTCGTTGCCGTCGGAGTTGGCCTCGACGCCGGGGGCGGCGTAGACGCCGAGATGGGAATGGGCGTCGATGATCCCCGGCGTGACCCACTTGCCGGAGCCGTCGACGACCGCGGCGCCGGCCGGAGCCGCGACGGTCGGGCCGACGGCGGCGATCTTGCCGTCGCTGCATCAGCACCGAGCCGCGCTCGATGCGCTCGCCGGCGGCGGTCAGCACGGTGGCGTTGGTGATCAGGACCGGCTGCGAGGGGAGGGGCTGGTAGATGGAGGTGTAGGCGGACTCGCCGGCTCGCCTCGATTCGACTCCGCTCGCCGGCCCGGTGGCGGGAGCATGCGACGGCTTCTCCCCCTTTTTCATCTCCTCGGACCTCGCCGCTTCGGGAGCGGCGGTCTGGGGAGAGACGGCGGAGCTGCTGGCGCAGGCGAGAGGAATGAAGCCGAGGAGGAGCGCGAGGGCGCCGAAAGCGGTGCGTCGGAGCGTTTCGGTCATAGCCTCCCTCAAAGGGTTTGAGTTCGAGGCGGGATCGTAGCACGTGCTAGCATTTCTCCTCTGGACCGAGTCCGGCCGGGAGACCGGCCCGTCCTACCCTTGATTGGAGACTTCAGCATGTCACTTCCCATTACGGATCGGGACACCTCGTCCCTGCCTGGAGCCGGGGGCTCGCAGTTCACGAGGGAGAGCATCCTTCGCGACTACCGGATCGCCTTCCAGAGCCGGCAGGCGAGCCTGATCGGCCGCAGGGAGGTGTTCACCGGCAAGGCCAAGTTCGGCATCTTCGGCGACGGCAAGGAGGTGGCCCAGGTCGCCCTCGCGCGCGCCTTCCGTCCGGGCGACTTCCGCTCCGGCTATTACCGCGACCAGACGCTGATGATGGCCCTCGGGCTGCTCACCCTCGAGCAGTTCTTCGCCCAGCTCTACGCCGATCCCGACATCGAGCGCGAGCCCTGCTCGGCGGGCCGCTCGATGACCGCCCACTTCTCGACCTGCATGCTGGAGGCGGACGGCGGCTTCCGCAACCTGGTGGACCTGCTGAACTCCTCCTCGGACGTCTCGCCCACCGGGTCGCAGATGCCGCGCCTGGTCGGGCTCGCCTACGCCTCGCGCCTCTACCGCGAGCTGCCCGAGCTGCGGGAGCTCGGGGCGCCGTTCTCGAACCACGGCGACGAGGTCGCCTTCGGCACCATCGGCAACGCGAGCTGCGCCGAGGGTCTGTTCTGGGAGGCGGTCAACGCCATCGGCGTCCTCGGGTGCCCGGCGATGATCTCGATCTGGGACGACGGCTACGGCATCTCCGTCGCCAACGAGCACCAGATCACCAAGGACGACCTCTCGGCCGTCCTCTCCGGCTTCCGCCGCGCGCCGGGGAGCCGCCAGGGGTACGACCTCTACACCGTCAAGGGGTGGGACTACCCCGGCCTCTGCGAGACCTACCTCTCCGCCGTGCAGATCGTCCGCGCCGAGCACGTGCCGGCCCTCGTCCACGTCGCCGAGATGACCCAGCCGCAGGGGCACTCCACCTCCGGCAGCCACGAGCGCTACAAGTCGAAGGACCGGCTGGCCTGGGAGATCGAGTTCGATCCCATCCACAAGATGCGCCAGTGGATGATCGAGCAGGGGATCGCCACCGTCCAGGAGCTCGAGGCGGCCGAGGCGGAGGATCTCCGGACCGTCCGCGAGGCGCAGCGCCGGGCCTGGGAGGAGTTCCGCGCCCCGATCGACGCGGAGAAGCGGACCGCCCTGGAGATGCTCGACGAGATCGCGAGCCAGGCCGCGAACCCCGCGGCGATCCGGAAGCTCCGGCAGGAGCTCGAGAGGCAGCCGATGACCCCGCGCCGCGACATCATGGCCGCCCTCCATTCCGCCCTGATCGCCACGGCGGGGGAGGAGCCGCCCGCGGCGCGCCGGATCGTGGCCTGGAAGCGGGAGCAGGACCGCGCCAACGAGGACCGCTACAGCTCGGACCTCTACAGCGCGACGGAGCTTTCCGCCTTGAAGATCGCGCCCGTGCCGGCGGTCTACGCGCCGGACGCGCCGGTGCTCAACGGCTTCGAGGTGCTCAACGCCGCTTTCGACGCGGCGCTCTCCCGGATGCCGAACCTGATCGCCTTCGGCGAGGACGTCGGCCAGATCGGCGACGTCAACCAGGGGTTCGCCGGCCTGCAGGCCAAGTACGGGCCGCTGCGGGTCGCGGACACCGGCATCCGCGAGGCCACGATCATGGGGCAGGCGATCGGGCATGGCGCTGCGGGGCCTGCGGCCGATCGCGGAGATCCAGTATCTCGACTACGTCCTCTACGGTCTGCAGATCCTGTCGGACGATCTCGCCACCCTGCGCTGGCGCACCAAGGGGCGGCAGAAGGCGCCGGTGATCGTGCGCACGCGCGGCCACCGGCTGGAGGGGATCTGGCACTCGGGGTCGCCGATGGGGGGGCTGCTGAACCTGATCCGCGGCATCTGGCTCTGCGTGCCGCGCAACATGACCCAGGCGGCGGGGTTCTACAACACGCTGCTCGCGAGCGACGATCCGGCGCTGGTCGTCGAGGTGCTCAACGGCTATCGCCTGAAGGAGAAGCTGCCCGCCAACATCGGCGAGCTCCGGGTGCCGCTCGGGCGTGCCGGAGGTGCTGCGGGAGGGGAGCGACGTGACGGTCGTCACCTACGGCGCCTGCTGCCGGATCGCGCTCGAGGCGGCCGAGAAGCTCGCCGAGGTGGGGATCGAGGCGGAGGTGATCGACGTCCAGACCCTGCTGCCGTTCGATCTCCACGGCCGGATCGTCGAGTCGCTCAGGAAGACCAGCCGCGTCCTCTTCCTGGACGAGGACGTGCCCGGCGGCGGCACCGCCTACATGATGCAGAAGGTGCTCGAGGAGCAGGGGGGGTACAACTGGCTCGACTCCGAGCCGCGCACCCTCGCCGCCAAGGAGCACCGCCCCTCCTACGGCTCGGACGGCGACTACTACTCGAAGCCCAACCGGGAGTCGATCTTCGAGACGGTCTACGAGCTGATGCACGAGGCCGACCCGAAGTCGTTCCCGATCTTTTACCGGTAGAGAGGCGGCCCTGAACGGGCCGCCTATTTCGGGCTTCTGAATCGGCAGACGCCGCAATCGGTAGCGTCGATCCTCGACGATGACGATCGCGCCCTCTTCGATCTCCTGCGCCCTCTCGGAGAGCAGGTGGAGCAATTTCGGGGTTACCGAGGCGGGGGTCTGGTCCAGGAGCCGGAAAATGACGACGCTGGGGAGAGAAAAGGCGCCGGCGGCGAGGAGATCTCCAAAGTCCAGATCGAAGGTCAGGATGACCCGGCGTTCACTCTGCGCGAGTCTCAGGATTTCATCGTCCGGCAGACGGTGAAGCCCCTCCTCGCTGAGGTGAAGCACGTCGTGCTCGCGGTGGCGTAGCTCCGCAGCCGAGGCGCGGGATACGCCCATGTCGGCCAGGAACCGCATCAACTCGCGATCGGCAGGGGATGGACCTCTTCATTGGCGAGGGCGGACGCGTACTGCAACGCCTGCCGGATATCCTCCGCTTCGAGATCGGGATACTCGCTCAGGATCTCCGCGGTCGTCATGCCGTTCGCGACGAGGTTGACGAGGAGGCTCACCGTCAATCGCATCCCACGGATGCAAGCCCTGCCACCCATGATCCTGGGGTCGAAGGAGATCCGGTCGAACATACTGGCGCGCCTCCCGAGATGAAGTGGCGGGGGTGGTCCCGCTCTATTCATGATCGCATGAGACGAGCGGTACCTAACCCCGTCCTTGCTCTACTTCCGCCGCCGCCGACGCCGCCGGCGCTTCTTCGTTCCGGGCGCTCCAGGGGCAGCCACCGTGCCGTCGGCGTTGACGGCCTCCTGCCCCTCTTCGAGATCGTCGTCCTCGTCCTCCTCGTCATCGTCCTCATCGAAGAGATCCGCGGGCTCGTCGATGAACGCGGGACCCTCCACGACGGGCGCGAGGTAGGTGTCGGCCGGCGCGCCTTCTCCCGCGGCTTCCAGGGCGGCCTGGTCGCTGGCGCCAGTACCGTGGACGCCGCCGTTGCCATTCTCGCCGGGGGCCCCCTTCTTCTTCCGCTTGCGCCCGCCACGGCGCCGGCGGCGTTTCCTGGCGGCGGCATCGCTCTCGGCGCTCTCCCCGCTCGCGGCCTGGCCGTTCTCCTCGCCGTGGTCCTCGCCCTCCGCGGCGAAGTCCTCGTCCTCGTCGTCGTCCTCGTCTTCGAGCGAGGCGAGATCCCAGGGCTGGAAGGTGATCGCGGCCTGCTTGGGCTTCGGCGGCGGCACGGGCTTCTCCCGCTTCCGCCAATCGATCTTCTCGTCCGGCCGGTGGAGACCGGCGGTCGCGATGACCTCGATCTCGATGTCGAACTCGGTCTCGAGGTCGGCGAGCTCGCGCCGGTAGTTGTTCTGGAGCGCGTCGGCGAGCTCCGGGTGGAGACCGATGCGGGCGCCCTGGATCGAGCCGGTGGCGGCGCGGGCCTCGACCCGGCGCAGCAGCGACAGGCAGACCATCTCCTCGCTCGCCAGACGCCCGACGCCGTTGCAGGTCGGGCAGGGGCGGTGCGTGCGGAGCTGCAGCGCCTGCTGGATGCGCTGGCGGTTGATCTCGAGCAGGCCGTTGGGCGAGACGCGGCCGATCGTCGAGCGCGCCTTGTCCACCTTCATGGCGTCCTTGAGGACCTTCTCGACCTTGCGCTGACCCTTCGAGGAGCGCATGTCGATGAAGTCGACGACCACGATGCCGCCGATGTCGCGCAGCCGGAGCTGGCGGGCCACCTCGGCGGCCGCCTCGACGTTGGTGTTGAGGGCCGTCTCCTCCTGGGTGGCGGCGCGGGTCGAGCGGCCGGAGTTGACGTCGATCGCGGTCAGCGCCTCGGTGGGGTCGATGACGATCGAGCCGCCGCTCGGCAGCTCCACCCGGCGTTCGTAGATGCGGTCGATCTGCGACTCGAGGTCGTAGCGGCTGAACAGGGGGATGCGCTCGGCATAGCGGATCAGGCGCGTCTTCGAGCGCGGCATGAAGGCCTCGATGTAGGCCTTCGCCTTGTGGAACGCCTCGTCGTCGTCGACCAGGACCTCCTCGATACTGGTGTCCAGGTAGTCCCGGAGCGCCTGGAGGATCAGGTCCTGGTCGGTGTAGAGGAGGCGGGTCCCCTTGCCCTGCATCGCCGCCGTCTGCACCCGTTTCCACAGGCGCAGCAGGGCCGAGAGGTCGCGGTTGAGCGTGATTTTGGTCTGGCCCAGGGCGTTGGTGCGCAGGATGACGCCGCACCCGTCGGGCAGATCGAGACCGTTGGCCAGCCCCTTGAGCTTCTTGCGCGTGTCCTCGTCCTCGACTTTGCGCGAGACGCCGCGCGTGTCCTCGAAGGGGGTCAGCACGAGATAGCGGCCGGCGAGGGAGAGGCTGGTGGTGAGCGCCGCGCCCTTCGTTCCGATCGGATCCTTCTCGACCTGGACGACGATGGGCTTGTTCTTCTCCAGCACCTCGTCGATGCGAGGGTGGCCGCTGGAGGGGCGCCGGTAGTAGGCGTCGGGGACCACGTCCTGGATCGCCAGGAACCCGTGCCGCTCGGCGCCGTAATCGATGAAGGCGGCGTTCAGGCTGGGCTGGATGCTGGCGATGACTCCGCGGTAGATGTTGCCGCGGGTCAGGCCCGCTTCGGCGACGTCCACCTTGTAGTTTTCAAGGACATTCCCCTGGACGATGGCGACGCGCAGCTCTTCCGGACGCTGCGCGTTGATCAGCATTCTACGAGTCAAGATGTCTCCGTTTTGGCTAGATCATGAGAAAAGGACGGGGGTGTAGAAGGCGGGGCGGCATCTTTCGCGGGAGCATATTCTGACCCACATCGCAGAAAGCCGCAACCCCGGCCCCTCCATGGCTGCTAAACTTGCCCGGACAGCATGCCTGGCAGCAGGGGAAGGAGAGGCTTGAAGAACTACGACGTGGTCATTCTGGGGGGCGCCTTCAGCGGCGCCGCGGCGGCGATCCTGCTCCGGCGGGACCGGCCGGATCTGTCGGTGCTGGTGATCGAGCGCCAGGAGGCGTTCGACGCCAAGGTGGGGGAGGCGACCACGGAGATGTCCGGGATGTTCCTCACCCGGCGGCTGGCGATGTGGCAGCACCTGGAGAACGAGCACCTGCCGAAGGAGGGGCTGCGCTACTGGTTCCAGAACGAGAAGGTGCGCGGCCACGCCGACGCCAGCGAGTCCGGCGCCTTCCAGCGCAGCACGGTCCCCTCGTTCCAGCTCCGGCGCGACACCCTCGACGAGCACCTGCTGGCGACCGCCGTGGCCGAGGGGGCGGAGCTCGTCCGCCCGGCCCGGGTGCGCGACGTCGAGGTCGGCGACTTCGACCACCGCGTCACCCTCGAGCACGAGGGGGAGACCGAGACGGTCGGCTGCCGCTGGGTGCTCGACGCCACCGGCAGGGCCAACTTCCTCGGCAAGAAGCTGGGGCTGATCGAGCGCAACCGCGAGCACCCCACCGCCGCGGTCTGGGGGCGCTGGGAGGGGGTCCGCCACATCGACGACTTCGCCGCCCGCGGGCCGCTCAAGCTCGCGCGCGGCAACGTCGCCTCCCGCCGCCTTGCCACCAACCACTACATGGGGTTCGGCTACTGGGTCTGGTTCATCCCCCTGGGCAACGGCGAGACCAGCATCGGCGTCGTCTTCGACACCCGCCTGGTGAGCCTCGACCGCGGCAGCAACATGGCGAGCGACTACCAGGCGTTCCTGCGGGCGATCCCGGCCGCGGCGGAGCTGCTCGAGGGGGCGAGCCTGAAGGCCGACGACCTGAAGACCTACTCGAACCTCGCCTACTACACCCGCCAGTACATGGGCAACGGCTGGGCGCTGATGGGGGACGCGGCGGCCTTCCTCGACCCCTATTACTCGCCGGGGCTGGACCATGCCTCGTTCTCCGTCGAGGCCACGGTCGAGATGGTCAAGGCGCAGACGGCGGGGGAGGACGTCACCGCCCGGATCGCCGAGCACAACGCGACGTTCGACCGCTCGTACCACCGCTTCTTCAAGGCGATCTACCAGGACAAGTACTTCTACATGGGGGAGCACGACCTGCTCTCCGCGTCGTTCCTCATGGACACGGCGCAGTACTACATCTTCGTGGTGATCCCCGCCTACCGCCTGTTCGGGAAGTTCCACTGGATGCCCGTGCTGGGGCCGAAGCCGGCCTTCATCAGCTACCACATGATGCGGATCTACAACCGGCGCTTCAAGGCGATCGCCCTGGCGCGCCGCGCCGCCGGGGAGGCCGGGCGCCGCAACGACGGCCGGCGGGTCAAGGCGCTCTTCGACCTCAAGATCGCCCCGTTCCGCATGGCCGCCAAGGGGATCAAGCTCTGGATGTTCGCGGAGCTGGACAACGTGCGGCTGTCGCTGAAGCGGCTGTTCGCGGGGAAGCCGGCGGCGGCGCCGGTCGGGGAAGAGATGCCGGTCGAGGACTCCTGACGGCCTACTTCCGCTTTTTTTCTTCCTCGATCCGCAGACGCAGAAAGCGAACATCTACGGCATCGCTTTCCCGGATGGTCGCCTTCATGCGGATCAGCAGCTCTTTGCTCGCGACCGGGATCTCGACACCCTGGATGTTGAAGTGATCGAGACCTGCCGCCAGCGCTTCGGAGTAGGCGATCCCACAAGCCGCTCCCAACAGATCGACGACGATTTCGTCGGCGACTCGGACGACCTGGTACTTGAGGATCTCATCATCGGCGATGAGGGCGGCCGCATTATCTGGCAAGCCTGCCATGGCCCTCTTGACGGCCTGTATGTTGGATTCGGAGGCATCGACCAGGAGATCCACGTCCTTGGTCGACCGGACGAACCCATGAAGGATCACGGCGAAGCCGCCGATCAGGACGTAGCGGACGCCCTCCCGGTTGAGGGCTTTGCAGAGATCTAGGAGGTCTTCGAGGCGTGGCGCGCGTGATTCGCCGCGATCTGGCGCATCATCCATTCATCCGCCTCCTCGTGAGTCTGAAACCGGTAGACGCCTTTGGGGATCAGACCACAGCCCCGCAACTGGTTCATAGTGTCCTGGAGGATGTCGATGTCCCGCAAGACGTCCTCCTGCTCCCGCCTTCCCGCTACACGTTTCACCCGCATCGCGTTCATGGTTTCTCCATCCAGACTCAGAACATCCCCAGCTCCAGCCGCGCCGCCTCGCTCATCATGTTCTGATCCCAGGGCGGATCGAAGACCACCTCGACCTCGGCGTGCTCCACCTCGGGGAGGCTCTCGATCCGCTGCTGGACGTCCTGGGCCAGGATCGGACCCATGCCGCAGCCGGGAGCGGTGAGGGTCATCTTGATCTCCACCCGCCGCCCCTCCTCCTGGATCTCGCAACTGTAGATCAGGCCGAGATCGACGATGTTGATCGGGATCTCCGGGTCGAAGCAGGTGCGCAGGCCCGCCCAGATCCGCTCCTCGAGGCTGGCCTCGGCCGGCACGGCGAGGGCTTCGCCGGGCTCTTTGCCGAGGGCGTCCGCGTCCCGGGCCTCGATCCGGAACAGGTAGCCGCGGTCGGTCGCGACGGTGTAGGAGCCGCCGAGCGACTGGGTGATGCGGACCCGCGTCCCGGAGGAGAGGACGGCGGGCGTTCCTTCTGGAATGCGGACGGCCCGGCACTCGCGGCGGACCAGGGAGTATTCGGCGACAGGGGCTAGCATCCGGCAAGCATAGCGGAATCGAGGCATCAATTTTGAATGCCAAACGGGTGGGAGGTCTCCGGCTTCACGGCCACCCTGTTGCAGTTTCCTCAGCGCGACCTCCCATAGATGCTCAAAGGAGGTCAGATGTCGCGTCCATCCTTTCGCCATCCGGCGGCGCTCCGGCTCGCCGTCGCTTTTGCCGTCCTCGCTTGTCTGCCGGCAACCGCCTCCGCCCAATATTTCGGGCGCAACAAGGTCCAGTACGAAAAATTTCAATGGCGGGTGCTCAAGACGGAGCATTTCGACATCCATTTCTACCCTGAGGAGGAGCAGGGCGTGCGCCAGGCCGCCCAGATGGCGGAGCGCTGGTACGGCCGGCTGTCCCAGGTCTTCGGCCGCGAGTTCAGGGAGCGCAAGTCGATCATCCTGTATGCCGATCAGAGCGACTTCCAGCAGACCACGGTCGTCGGCGGCCTGATCGGCGAGGGGACGGGGGGTGTCACCGAGGGGCTGCGGGAGCGGGTCGTCCTGCCGCTCACCGGCGACTTCGAGGACACCGACCACGTCATCGGCCACGAGCTGACCCACGTCTTCCAGTACGACATCCTGAAGGAGCCCCGGCGCGGCGAGCGGGCGTCGGGGGGGCGGTTCGGCTCGGTCGGCATCAATCTTCCCCTCTGGTTCGTCGAGGGGTTGGCCGAGTACCTGTCGCTCGGGCGCCAGGCGCCGCAGACGGCGATGTACCTGCGCGACGCCCTCGCCCGCGACGCCCTGCCGGACGTCGAGAAGCTGTCGCGCGATCCGCGGCTCTTCCCCTATCGCTGGGGGCACGCCTTCTGGGGGTACATCGGCGGCCGCTGGGGGGACCTGACGGTCGGCCGCCTGTTCACGCGCGGCTCCGAGATCGGCGTCGAGGCCGCCCTGCAGGAGGTGCTGGGGACCGAGGTCAAGCAGCTCTCCAAGGATTGGAAGGCTTCCATCCGCGACTCCTACGGGCCGGTGATCGAGGCCCGGCAGACGCCCGCCGCGTCCGGCCGGCGTGTGCTCCCCCGCGAGGCCAAGACGATCGACACCTACGTCTCGCCGTCGCTCAGCCCGGACGGCACGCAGTTCGCCGTCTTCTCGACCCGCAGCCTGTTCACCTTCGACCTCTATCTGGCGGATGCCCGCACGGGGGAGATCCGGGGCAAGATCCTCTCGGAGGACGCCGATCCGCATCTCGATTCGCTGCGCTTCCTCGATTCGGCCGGCTCCTGGTCGCCGGACGGCGCCAAGATCGCCCTGGTCGTCGGCGCCCGGGGGGACAACCACGTCGCCATCGTCGACGTGCGCTCGCGCCGGATCGAGCGGGAGATCGATGTCCAGGAGGCCGGCCAGCTCTGGAATCCCGCCTGGTCGCCGGACGGCCGTTCGATCGCCGTCTCCGGCTCGGTCGGGGGCCTCACCGATCTCTTCCTGATCGACGTGGCGGGCGGGACCGCCCGCCGGCTGACCAGCGACCCCTACGCCGACCTCCAGCCCGAGTGGTCGCCGGACGGCCGCACGCTGGTCTTCGTCTCTGACCGCGGCGTGGAGAGCGGCGGCGGCCCCCCCTCGACCGCCTCGGCCTACGGCGACGTCGGCATCTGGAGCCTCGACGTGGCGAGCGGCGCCCAGCGCCAGCTCGTCGCTCCGATGCCCGGCGCCACCCAGATCAACCCCCGCTTCGGACCGGGAGGGAAGGATCTCTATTTCCTCTCCGACCGCGCCGGGGTGAGCGATCTCTACCGGCTCGCGCTCGCCGACAACCAGCTTTTCCGCGTCACCCGGATCGCCACCGGGGTGACCGGCATCACGCGGCTGTCGCCCGCCCTGACGGTGTCGCAGCGCAACGGCCTCGTCCTGTTCTCGATCTTCACCGACAACCGTTACGAGATCCACGCCCTCGACCCCGAGGCGGCCCGCGGCGAGGCGGTGGTCGCCGCTCGCGACGAGGCGGCGGAGGCCCGCGCGGCCCTGCTGCCGCCGCAGCAGGCGACGGGGACGTCGCTGGTCTCCGAGTACCTTCAGAACAAGACTCTGCCGCCGCTGCCCGGTCCGGAGGGACGGTCGGCCGAGGTGACGGGCTACCGCCCCCGCTACCGGCTCGACTTCCTCGGTCCGTCCGTCGGGGTGGGCTTCAGCTCCTTCGGCACCTCGTTCGGCGGCGACCTCTCCGGCGCCTTCAGCGACGAGCTCGGCCAGCACGAGTTCGGCTTCGCCCTCTACGGGGTGAGCGGAGCGCAGACGATCAACGCCTTCGGCGCCCAGGGCTACTACCTCAACCAAGCCAGCCGCTGGCAGTGGGGGGGGCAGGCGGGCCACGTCCCCTACATCTCGGCCTTCACCTCGGTGTCGACCGGTACGGTCCAGACCGACCAGGGGGAGGTTCCCGCGAACTTCATCCAGCAGGTGCAGTCGACGCTGACCGAGGACTCGGCCGCCTTCATCAGCCGCTATCCGTTCTCGACCACGCAGCGCTTCGAGCTCTCCGCCGGCGTCACCCGGATCAGCTACAAATACGATCTGGAGGAGTTGACCGTGGTCGGCGGCGTGGCGGTCGACGAAGCGCGGCGGCGCCTGCCCGCCCCGCCGTCGATCCAGCTCTACCAGGCCTCGGTCGGCTTCGTGGGAGACAGCAGCAACTTCGGCTTCACCTCCCCGGTGCGCGGGCGCCGGTACCGCCTGGAAGTGCAGCCCACCTTCGGCGATCTCCAGTTCCAGGCCCTGACCGCCGACTACCGCCGCTACTTCTTCTTCCGCCCGGTGACCCTGGCGGTGCGCGGCACCCACTACGGCCGCTATGGCAGGGATGCCGAGAACAACCAGTTGTCCACGCTCTACCTGGGCGATCCCTCGCTCGTGCACGGCTACGAGCTGGGGAGCATCGACCTGTCGGAATGCACCCCGGTGCCGGGAAACTCGAGCGCCTGCCCCGAGTTCGACCGCCTGGTGGGGAGCCGCCTCGCGGTGGCGAGCCTGGAGCTGCGGATGCCGCTCCTGGGGGTCGAGGGGTATGGCCTGATCCGGGCCCGGTTCCTGCCGACGGATCTGGCGTTCTTCGTCGACGCCGGGACCGCCTGGTCGAAGGGGCAGTCGCCGACGCTGCGCTTCGACCGCACTTCGATCGAGCGGGTGCCGGTGGTCAGCGCCGGCGTCGCGGCGCGAGTTCTGCTGGGCGGCTTCGCGGTGCTCGAGTTCTACACCGCCAAGCCCTTCCAGCGTCCGAAGCAGGGTTGGGTCACGGGGTTTTTGATTTCGCCGGGATGGTAAGACAAGCCGGGCTGGTAGAATGCCCGGATGCAGTTGCCGTTGAAATCTGACCGCGGGGGCGGCGCGAGGTTTTTCCCGGCCGCCCTCCTCCTCGCTCTCGTCGCGGTGCCCGCCCTCGGCGCCGGCGTCGTGCCCGGCTGGCGGAAGGTGGAGATCCCGGCGACCGGTTCCTATCTCCTGCGCTACGTCCCGGCGACGCTCGACGCCACCAAGCCGGCCCCCCTCGTCCTCTTTTTCCACGGCTCCAACGGCACTCCGGAGGATTACAAAGCCTTCATCGGCACCGCCGCCGAGAAGGCCGGCTGCGTGGTGGCCCTGCCGAAATCCTTCTCCAACGCCGGCTGGGGAGTGGGGAACGACGAGCAGACGACCGCCGAAACCCTCCGCCTGGTCCGCGCGGAGCTGCCGGTGGACGACCGGCGGGTCGCCGTGGCGGGACACTCGGCCGGCGGCGCCTGGGCCTATCTCGTCGCCTACGCCGGCTCGGCGTACAGCGCCGTCTTCACCCTCTCGGCGCCGTTCTATCCGGTGGCCTCGCTGGCCGATTCCGGCTACAAGCCGCCGATCCGCATGTATTACGGCACCACCGATCAGAACTACACCGGCGCCCGCCCGGGCCTGGAGGCGCAGTGGGCGCGGCTCGGCGTTCCCTGGGAAGAGGACGTGCAGGCGGGTTTCGGCCACAACACCTGGCCCCTCACCTCGATGGCCGACGGCTTCCGCTTCGTGGTGGAGAAGAGCCGTCCCGATCCGGCGGCCCTCTGCACCCCCACGGCGACGAGCCTCTGTCTCGGCCGCGGGCGCTTCCGCGTCGAGGTCGCCTGGGACGCCAACGGCTCCTCGGGAGCGGGGCGGACCGTGCCGGCGGCCTCGGCGGACTCCGGGCTCTTCTGGTTCTTCGCCCCCGACAACTGGGAAGTGATGGTCAAGGTGCTCGACGGCTGCGGGGTCAACGGCCGCCACTGGGTGTTCGCCGCCGGCACCACCAACGTCCATTACGTCCTGACGGTGACCGATACCGCGACCGGCAGCGTCGCGCGCTACGAGAACCCGGCGGGGAAGCCGGCCGCCGCGGTCACCGACGTCGACGCGTTCCAGACCTGCCCCTGACCCGCGATCCCGGGTATACTTTTCCGGAGCCCGGACAGCCTGCCTGGCGCCCTCCCGAGTGGAGACTCGGGAACCGGCGCCAAGGCGCACCTTGGAAAGGAGTATCCCGCGAGGGTTGCAGCTTGAGCTTCAGTCCCTCGGCGGCTCTGCATGGAACCGGCCGGCAATCAGGCTCCCAGTTGGGACGAATGCGTCGATATCCTCGAGCGGCTCCCCTCGATGCCGCTCGATACCCGCGTCGAGGCGCTCGAGCGGCTCGTGCGCAACCCGAGCCCGGGCATCCGCGAGCAGGCGCTGCGTATCGGCGCCGCCGTCCTCCCCGATTCCCGGCTGACCGAGTATCTGCGCGATCCGGCCGACGCCGCGCTGCGCAACGCCGGCTCCGAGATCCTGCGGCTGCGCGGCGGCCGCAGCCTGCCGCTGGTCGTGCGGCTGCTGCGCGATTCCGATCCGGACGTGGTGCTGCAGGCGGTCCTCATCCTCGACCGGCTGCGCGATCCGCGGGCGCTCGAGCCGCTGCACGCCACCCTCGCCCACGCCGATCCCAACGTCCAGCAGGAGGCGATCCTCGCCATCGGCCACCTGGGGGACGCGCGGTCGATCCCGCACCTGGTGCCGTTCCTGAGCGCCGACCTGTGGGTGCAGATGGCCGCCGTGCAGGCCCTCGGGGATCTGCGGACGCCCGAGGCCGTACCCTTTCTGGCCGAGCGGCTGACCGATCCGCTGGTCGGCTCGCTCGCGGCCGAGGCCCTGGCGCGGATCGGCGGCGAGCTCTCCTTCCGCGCCCTGGCCGCGCACTGGCCTGCCGGAGGGGTCGAGATCGACGAGGAGACGATGCTCGGCCTGCTCGCCCACGTGATCGAAGGGCTGCCCCGGCCGGAGGAGATCACCATCCTGCCGGGCGGGTTCCGCGAGGCCCTGTCGGCGCGGCTCCATGACCGCCTGCCGGAGGTGCGCACGGCCGCCGCCCGCTGCCTGCTGGCGCTGGGGGCAGGCCCCTGGGACGCCGAGGCCGTCGAGGTGCTGGCCGGCTCGCGGCCGGCGGCGCCCCTGCGCCCCTCCGCCCTGGCGCGGCGGCGGGATCTGATCGCTCCGCTGCTCGCCGCCGCCGGGGAGCCGCGGGCCTGGGGGTTTCAGCTCGCCGCGAGCTTTCCGCAGGATGTCCCGGCCGCCGCGTTCCTCACCGCCACGAAGGAGACGGCGGAGCGCCCGGAGCTGCTCCCGCATCTTCTCCAGGCGCTGGAGAAGGTGAGCGTCCCCGGCCTCGGCGATGCCCTGCTCGACCTCTATCTCTGGCTCCCCGCCGGCGCGCGCGAGTCCCTGGGGCCGGCGCTCGAGGCTCACCGCGCCGAGGTGCAGGCCGCTCTCGACATCCTGCCGGACGTGGATCCGGCCGACCGCCTGGTCCTCGCCGCCCTGCTCGGGCAGGCCGGTCGACGAGGTGGTCGAGGCCATTCTGGATCTCGATCCGTCGTTCCGCCCCGGCGTGATCGCCCGGCTGATGCGGATCGACGGGATGGCGCCGCTGCTCCCCTGGGACGACTGGCTGGAGGAGGCACCCGAGCTCTACGCGGCTCCGGCCGCCGAGGCCGCGATGCGCTGCGGCATGAAGGAGCTGCTGCCGGCCCTGCGGGCCCGCGCGGCCGTGATGCCCTCGCCGCCGCTGCTCCGCGCGCTGGGAGAGCTGGGAGACCGCGCGGCCGTGCCGCTGCTCGCCCGCTGTCTCAAGGAGCGGGAAGAGCTGCGCGCGCCCGCCCTGGAGAGCCTGGGCCGGATCGGCGGGCCCGAGGCGCGATCCGTGTTGCAATCCTCCATCCTCTCCCTGGGTGCCGGCGCCGAGGCGCGCGCCGTCTACAAGGCGCTCGCGGTCTGCGCCGGAGCCGGGGACGACGCTTTTTTCCGCGCCGCCGCGTCGCATCCGGACTGGCAGGTCCGGCTGGCCGCCGCCGAGGTGCTCAGCCGCTTCGGACGTCCCGAGAACACGATCGCCCTCACCCGTCTCGCCGCCGACCCGGTGCCCGCGGTGGCGCACCGGGCGCTCGCCGCGCTGGGGAATTGACTCCCCCAAGACCCGCGAAGAAGCTGAGAACTCCGCGCCGGAAACCGGAGATATCGACTTCCGAAGCTCCCGATTCTGCCACACGAAACCTGAGATCTTCCACCGACGGAGCCGACGCATTCTCCCACCAGCAGGACCCGAGATCTTGACGCGCGGAATTCATTACCATTCGCCGGACAGAAGTGCGCCAGATCATCGAGCACCGAGATTCACACATTCTGGGACAGCGACGACGCGAGATTCGCTCCCTGAAAACCGGGCATTCTCGGTGCCGGAAGTTCAGTACCAGTCTCGGACAGAGAGTCACGACCACCCTGGGACCATCAAAAGCGAGTTTCGTCGCCTGAAAGTCGGGAGTCCAGCGATCGCATCCGCGACCGCCCCGCCGGCCACCCGGGAATCGCCAGGCGGTGCTCCCGCACCCGCAGGGACGAGGGTTCAGCGAGAAACGCCCAGAAGCCCAGGACGAGCCCCAGGAGCAGGAGCCCCAGGATCGTCCGGCGCAACGCGCGCTTCCGTTCGGTTCGCATGGCGCCGCGTAGGATACCTCGCGGTCGGGAGCGGGCGACGTGGGCGGGATTCGGACCGCCCATGGCGCGCCCTGACGCGAAATTGATCCTCTTTGCGCGTCCTGGTATACTATTCGTCTGGGAGGTTCGCTCATGACCTATTCGGTCCAAGACGCCAGGAAACATCTCGGAGAGATCCTGGAGAAGGTGCGGTCCGGCGAGAAGGTCATGATCTCAGAGGAGGGCCAGGAGGTGGCGGAGATTCGGGCCGTCGAGCCTCTCCGGGAACCAGTCTCCGTGGAAGAGTCGCTCCGCCAGCTCGAAGAGGAAGGGATTATCAGTCCCGCTTCCGAGCCACGGCCTTCTGTTGAGGAGATCTTCCGCGAGCTTCAGGAGGAGTGGAAGATCAACCCTCCGAAGCCTGGAGGTTTGGCGCGGTTCCTGGAATCGCGTGGGTGAAGAGCGCCTACGTCGACAGCTCCTGCCTCGTTGCTATCGCTCTAAATGAGCCCGGTTCTCAGGCTCTCCTGGTAAGAATCTCCCGCTATGATCGGCTTTTCTCAACCAATCTCCTCGAGGCGGAGCTGAGATCGGCTTTGTCCCGAGAGGGGACCCGCAGCGGATTTGGGAACTTTCTGGCTTTGATGCGATGGGTCTTTCCCCATCGACGCCTGACGCCGGAGATCGATCGGATCCTGGAAGCGGGACTCTTGCGGGGACCGGACTTGTGGCATCTGGCCTGTGCGCTCTTTCTACGGCCCCGAGTCGACGAGCTCTCCTTTCTGACACTCGACAACAGGCAGGGCGAGATCGCCCGGTCGCTCGGCCTGCGCGGTCTCTGATCCTCTCCCTCTCCCCCAAAACCCACGAAGGGCGATAGAGTCCCCCTCCGTGCGCAAAATCACACTGATCACCACCGGCGGGACGATCGAGAAGACCTACGACGAGCACACGGGGGAGCTCGCCAACCGGCACTCCCTGGTGCGGCGGATGCTCTCCGAGCTGCGGCTCGAGGAGACCGAGGTCAGCGTCTTCGAGCTGATGAGCAAGGACAGTCAGCTCATGACCGACGCGGACCGCGTCCGCATCCTGGAAGCCGTGCGGGCGACCGGCGCGTGCGAGGCGGGAGCCACGGCCGGCATCGTCGTGCTCCATGGGACGGACACCCTCGCCCTCACCGGCAAGTACCTCTACGACCACCTGCAAGAGCCGCGCGTCCCCATCGTCCTCACCGGCGCCATGCGGCCGTTCGAGATGAAGCAGTCCGACGCCCTCCAGAACCTGACGGAGGCGATCTTCGCGGCCGGCACCCTGCCGCCCGCGATCTACTGCGTCGCCCACGGCCGGGTGCTGCCGTTCCCCGGCGTCCGCAAGGACACCGAGCGCGGCACGTTCGTGAAGGACTGACCCGAGGCGAGCCAAGGAGATCGAATGCCGAACGACATCAAGGGGTTCCGCGAGTACCGCCAGCGGATGAACGACCGCATCACCGAGGCCGATCATCTCGGCATCAAGCGCTTCTTCAACCTCGACACCGCCGCCTACCGCGACGGCGCCCTCGACGGCAAGACCAAGGAGCTGCTCGGCCTGGTCGCCTCGGCCGTGCTGCGCTGCAACGACTGCATCGACTACCACCTCGACCAGTGCGTCGAGGTGGGGTGGAGCGATGACGAGCTCTACGACGCCCTGAACGTGGCCCTGGTGGTGGGCGGCAGCATCGTCATCCCCCACCTGCGGCACGCCTTCGAGACGATCGACCAGCTCCGGGAGGAGAAGGCGGAGTAGGAGCGCTTCAGGGCGGGTCCAGGAACAGGTCCGGGAAGAGGGGGTGCCCCGGCGCCACCGCGTACGGCTCGAAGTCGGCGACGCCGGCCTGCCGCAGCACCTCGTCGTCGATGTAGAAGTTGCCGGTGTGGCCGCGGCTGTCGCGGGTGAGGATCACGTGGGCGGCGTCGGCCATGATCTCCGGCTTGCGGCAGCTCTCGGGCGGGGTGAGGCCGCCCAGCATGGCCAGGGCGGCGGTGAGGATCACCGTCCGCGGCCAGAGGGCGTTGACGGCGATGCCGTCGGCCTTGAATTCCTCCGCCATCCCCAGCACGCAGAGGCTCATCCCGTACTTCGCCATGGTGTAGGCGACGTGGTGCGCGAACCACTTGGGGTCCAGATTGAGCGGCGGCGAGAGGTTGAGGATGTGCGGGTTCGCCGCCTTCCTGAGATGGGGGATGCACGCCTGCGAGCAGGCGAAGGTGCCGCGGGTGTTGACTCCCCATCATCAGGTCGAAGCGCTTCATCGGCGTCTCCAGGGTGCCGGTCAGGCTGATGGCGCTGGCGTTGTTGATCAGGATGTCGATGCCGCCGAACGTCGCGACCGTCCGCTCGACCGCCGCCTGGATCTGCTCCTCGTCCCGGATGTCCACCTGCAGCGGGAGGGCGCGGCCGCCCGCCGCCTCGATCTCCGCGGCCGCCGAATGGATGGTCCCCGGCAGCTTCGGATGGGGCTCGGCCGTCTTGGCCGCGATGGCGACGTTGGCGCCGTCGGCGGCGGCGCGCAACGCGATCGCCTTGCCGATGCCGCGGCTGCCGCCGGTGATGAAGAGGGTCTTGCCGAAGAGGGTCTTGCCCCTGAGATCGGCCATCTAGGCTTTCCCCGCGAGCACTTTGGCCGAGTACTCCGCGATGTGATCGTAGGCCTCCTCCAGCAGCTCCTCCTGCGGCAGGAAGACGATCCGCACGTGGTTGAAATCGTCCTGGCCGAAGCCGGAGCCGTGGACCAGGACGACGCCGTGCTGGAGGATCAGGTCGCGCACCAGCTCCACGTCCGTGAGGCTCCCCAGTGAAAACCGGGGGAAGGCGTAGAAGGCGCCCAGCGGCGGCACGCAGCTCCAGCCGGGGATGGCGTTGAGCCGCCGCACGGTGAGGTCCCGGCGGCGGCGCAGCTTGGCGCTCACCTCCGCGAGATGGGTGTTGGGCCCTTCGAGCGCCGGCTTGATCGCCCACTGCGCGGGGTGGCTGGGGCTGACCCGTGCCCGCACCAGCCGGCCCATGGCGTCGGCGAGCGGCGCCAGCACCTCCCGGGGGCCGGAGAGGATGGCCCAGCCGATCCGCAGGCCGGGCGCCAGCCAGACCTTCGAAAGGCCGCTGAAGGTGACCATCGGCACGTCGTCCCGCAGCGCGGCCGTGGCCACGAAGCTCGGTCCCCGGATCGATCAGCATGCGGTCGTAGATCTCGTCGGAGAGCACCAGGAGCTGGTGCCGCGCCGCGATCTCCAGCACCTTCTCCAGGGTGGCGCGGTCGGTCACCGACCCCGTCGGATTGTTGGGATTGATCAGCACCAGGGCGCGGGTGCCGGCGTCCACCAGGCGCTCGATGTGGTCCGGGTCCGGCTGCCAGCCGTTCGACTCGTCGAGGTTGTAGTAGAGGGCCCGGCCGCCGATCTTGGCGAGGACGGCGGAGTAGAGCGGGTAGCCCGGGCTGGGCAGGAGCACGGCCTCGCCGGCCTCGAGGATCGCGGTGAGGACCATCTCGATCGGCTCGGAGGCGCCGTGGCCGATGAAGATCTCCTGGACCGAGCGGATCCCCTTCTGCTCCTCGGCGTCGCGGCGGATGGCCGCCAGCGCTTCCGGGATCCCCTCGGAGGCGGAGTAGGACGTCTTGTTGTCGCGCAGGGCCTTGACCACGGCCTCGATGACGACCTCCGGCGTGCGGAAGTCGCACTGGCAGGGGTCGCCGATGTTCAGGCCGATGATCTTCCTGCCCATGGCCTCGGCCTGGCGGGCGAGGATGACGACGTCGCGGACGGCGTAGTGGATATCCGCGATGCGCCGCGCGGTGCGGATGGGAGCGTAGGAGGTCTCAGTGGCGTTCATAAGTCGATTGTTTATGGGTCACTAGAGAGCCGACGTCCCGGGCGGCACCAGCTCGTCGATGATCCGGGCGTCCTCGTCGGTGATCTGTACGTCCAGGGACTGCAGGCTGTCCTCCAGTTGCTCCATGGTGCGCGGGCCGATGATCGCCGAGGTCACCGCCGGATGGCGGAGCGCCCAGGCGTTGGCGAGGCGGGCGAGGGGGACCCCCTTGGCCTCGGCCAGCGGCAGCAGTTTCTCGACGATGTCGAGCCGGCGCTGGAACTTGGGGTTATCGATGTCGCCGATCCACTTCTCGGCGCGCTGGCTGTCCTTGGGATTGGCGGCGTCGCGGCGGTACTTGCCCGAGAGCCAGCCGCCTTCGAGCGGGCTCCAGACGATGTTGGCGAGGCCGAACTTGAGCGACATCGGGAAGTGCTCGGCCTCCATCGTCCGCCGCAGGATGCTGTAGGGAGGCTGCAGGGAGACGAAGCGCTCCCAGCCGTGCCGCTCGCTGACCCAGAAGGTCTCGACGATCTCCCAGGCCGCGAAGCGCTTCTCCCACAGGGCCGACCCCTCGTAGTGGTTGGTCGAGAGTCCGAGGTAGCGCACCTTCCCCTGGCGCACGAGGTCGCTGAGGGTCGACGAGCGTCTCCTCGATCGGCGTCGTCGGGTCCGGACGGTGGATCTGGTAGAGGTCGATGACGTCGGTGCCGAGGCGGCGCAGGCTGTTCTCGAGCTGCTCCTGGATCGCCTTGCGCGACAGTCCGCGCTGGTTGGGACCCGGTCCCACCGGCGCCCAGACCTTGGTGGCGAGCACGGTCCCCTCGCGCCGGTCCTTCAGCGCCTTGCCGACGATCACCTCCGACTCCCCCTCGGAGTAGCCGTTGGCGGTGTCGACGAAGTTGATCCCTGCGTCCAGCGCCCGGTGGATGATGCGGATGGAGTCCTCGTGATCCGGGTTGCCCCAGCTCCCGAACATCATCGCGCCCAGGCAGAGAGGCGAGACCTTCAGGCCGCTCTTGCCGAGATTCCGGTATTCCACGCGTACTGACCCCCGTTAGAAACGACATCCCGTAGCGTCGAAACGCTATCACGGGGGCCGGCGCCTCCCTACGCCGAGCTCCACAACTGCTCCACCTGCTCGACTCGCGCGCCGAGATCCTCGTGCAGCACGAAGTCGCGGCACTCGGCGGCGGGCAGGGGGCGGCTGAAGAGGTAGCCCTGGAACTTGTCGCAGCCGAGCCCCTGGAGCCAGCGCCACTGCTCCAGGTTCTCGACCCCCTCGGCGATCACGCTGATCTCCAGGCTGACGGCCAGCGCGATCACCACCGCGGCGACCTCCTCGCTGCCGCGGGCATGGCCGATGGCGTGGACGAACGAGCGGTCGACCTTCAGGGTGTCGATCGGGAAGGTGGTGAGATAGGAGAGCGAGGAGTAGCCGGTGCCGAAATCGTCGATGGCGATCTTGACGCCGATCGCCTTCAGGCCGCGCAGCACGGCGAGGGTCGCCTCGGCGTTCTGCATGGCCAGGGTCTCGGTGATCTCCAGGACCAGCGCGGAGGGCGGGAAGCGGGTCTCGGCCAGCACATCCTCGATGCGCCGCAGCAGGTCCGGCTGCTGGAAGGAGCGCGGCGACAGGTTCACCGCCAGTTGCAGGTCCGGAGCCCCCTCGCGGCGCCAGACCTCGACCTCGCGGCAGGCGTTGCGCAGCACCCAGAGGTCGAGCACATTGGCGAGGCCGCAGGCCTCGGCGAGCCAGAGGAACTCCGCCGGCGTCATCAGGCCGCGCGTGGGGTGGTACCAGCGCAGCAGGGCCTCGACCCCCTCGACGGCGCGCCGGCTCGAGTCGAGCACCGGTTGATAGAAGAGAGTGAGGCCCCCCTGGCTACTGGCTCAGCTCCCGCCGCAGGTCGGCCTCCAGCGAGAGCTGCTCCAGGCTGTGGGAGTCCATGCCCGGGACATAGATCTGGTAGCCGTCCCGGCTCGTCTCCTTGGTGCGGTACATCGCGATCTCGGCGCGCTTGAGCAGGGTCTCGGCGTCGGTGCCGTCCTCCGGATAGCGGCTGATGCCGAGGCTGGCGGTCAGATAGACCTCGCGCTCCTGGAGGGCGAAGGGGAGCCGGGTGACGCTCAGCAGCTTTTCGGCCACCCGCACGACGGCCATCTCGCTCTCGGTGGTGGGGAGAAGGATGACGAACTCGTCCGCGGCCACCCTCGCGACCAGGTCGGTGCCGCGGAGACTGTTCCGCAGCCGCTCCGCGAAGCCCTTCAACAGCTCGTCGCCGTGGCGGTTGCCCATCGACTCGTTGACCACCTTGAAGCGGTCGAGGTCGAGGAAGAAGACGGCGAGCCGCTCCCGCCGCGCCTCGGCGGCCGCGAGCGCCGCTCCCAGATGCTGGAGCAGCAGGTTGCGGTTGGGCAGGTCGGTCAGCGGGTCGTGGTAGGCCAGGTGCTCGATCTGGCCCGAGACGGTGAGGGCCTGCTGGCGCTCGTCCTCGAGCAGCCAGGTCACCATGCCGATCCCGATCAGCGACTGGAACAGGAAGTCGAACGGTCCGAGATAGGCCGCGTAGTCCATCGAGCCCACCTGCGTGATCTGCGTCACCACGACGATCAGGTAGTGGAGCTGGTGCAGCCCGTAGAGCAGGAAGGCGCCCGCCACCAGGATGCGCCCGATCCCGGAGCGGCGGGCGTGACTGCGCCAGATCTCCCAGGCCGCGACGAGGAAGGCGATCGCGAGGAGGAGCGCGCGCAGGCCGACCCGCACCAGGAAGCGGACCTCGGGGGGGGCATACAGGGTCAGCGTCACGGAGCCGACGGCCAGCACCAGCAGGAGCGCCAGGGTGGCGCGCTGGAAGGGGCGGGACAGCAGCTTCTCCGTGGCCGCCTCGTAGGTGCCGAAGAGCAGCCAGCCGACCTGCCAGTAGCCGGCGGTGATCGAGAGCAGCGAGGCCGCCAGGCGGGCCGGCGCGTCCGCCGGCATATGCGGCGCCAGATACTGCGAAACCGCCCCGGTGATCAGCCAGACACAGAACGCCCACCAGCTCCACGCCCACGTCAGCAGATAGTGACGCTGATACAGGCGATGGAACCCCACCAGGACCATCGCCAGGATGACGGCACCGATGGCCTGTGCGACGTTGCTTGTGAAAATCACAAGCGCCGAATTGATCATGCTGGCCGTATCTTATGACAGCCATCCTCTAAAAGGACCAGCTTCGGCTTAGTTTGAGAAAAGACTGCAAGGGGGGAGGCGGGGAACTACCGGTGCCGAGCCGGCTACCGCATCAACCAGAAGCCGACGCCGGCCAGCGCGGCCAGCACCAGCAGCGCGAGGCCGACGTAGAGGAGGATGGGGCGCTTGCCGGTCCCGGACTCGCCGCCGCCGAGGAGGCGCGAGCCGGCCTGGGAGATGCCGCGGATCTCGGTCAGCGTCCGCAGCCGCAGCGTCTCCTCCAGGCGCTCGAGCGCGGCGAGGAGGTCGCCGGCGCTGGCGTAGCGCTCGTCCGGCCGGCGGGCCAGGCAGCGCAGCACCACGACGTCGATCTCCGGCGACAGTGTCGGGTCGAGCTGGCTCGGCAGGGCGAACTTGGGCCCCGGCGCGCGGCCGGTCAGCATCTCGTGGAAGATCACCCCGGCGGAGTAGAGGTCGGCGCGGGCGTCCACCGAGCCTGAGCCGTCCACCGTCTCGGGCGCCAGATAATAGAGCGCTCCCAGCCGGATCTCCCCCGTGCCCAGGGTGGCGGTGAGGCTCTGCGCCATCGTCTCGAAACCGGTCGCCCCCAGGTCCGACACCTTGACGGTCGCGAAATCCGGGGAGACCAGGACGTTGCGCGGCGTCAGGCTGCGGTGGAGGAGCCCGTGCTGGTGCCCCTGGGCCAGTCCCCGGCAGATCCCCCGCATCACCGTGAACGCCTCGGAGAGCGACGGCCGCCCCTGCTTGAGGCGACGGTCGAGCGAGGTCCCCGCGACCAGATCCATCACCAGATAGAGCCGATCCCCCTCCTGGCCGGTATCCAGGATGTGCACGAGGTTGGGATGGCGGGAGACCGGGGCGACCTCCCGCAGCTCGCGATGGAAGAGCTCCACCGCGGCCGGGTTCCCGCTCAGGCGGGCCGGGAAGAGCTTGATCGCGACCTGCCGCCCCTCCGGAGCCACGGCCGAATAGACCACCGACTGCCCGGCCTTGCCGAGCAGCTCGCGGACGCGGTAGGGACCGATGGTTTCCTTCATGTCTCAAAAATGGTCATGTCTCGAAAATAATAACCGTGTCGCCCACCGCGATGCGATCGAACGGCCGCAGGACCGCGCGCTCGGCCGGCTTGCCGTTGACCCGGGTGCCGCTGCTGCTGGCGTCGGTCATCACCCAGGCGCCATTTTCCCAGGCGAGGCGCAGGTGCTCCTTGCTGGTGTTGGGATCGCTCAACGGCAGCGCGCAGGAGCGCGAGCGGCCCACGGTCACCGGCGCGCTCCGGTCGAGCGTCAGCGAGCGGCCGCGCTCCGGCCCCTCGGCCACGTACAGCCGCGCCGGCCACTTCCCGTCGTCCACTCCGTCCGCCTCCGGCCGCGGGCGCTCCGGGCGGGCGAGCTCCAGCCGCTGGATGGGGTAGGGGATGGCGATCCCCTCCTTGCGGAACTCCTCCCAGATGCGCCCCCGCAGGTCGCTCGCGATCTGGTGCGCCTGGGCGATGTCGTCCGTCCAGATCCGCAATTCGTAGAGGATCGAGCTCGGCTCGAAGGCGACGATCAGGACGTCGGGAGCCGGCGTGTCGAGCACCCCCCGCACGCCGGCCGCGCAGTCGAGCAGGACGCGGTGCACCCGGTAGGGGGGCTCGTCGTAGTGCGCTCCCACCCTGCACCTTCTCGCGGTGCACGGGGTGCGGGTAGTAATAGTTGAGCACCCGCTCCTCGGCCATCTTGCCGTTGGGGATCACCAGGTTGTCGTTGTCGCGCGTCCGCAGGTGGGTGGTGCGCCAGGTGATCGCGACCACCCGCCCCTCCTGCTCGCCGACCTTGATCCAGTCGTTGAGGCGGAACGGCTTCTCGATGCTGATCACCAGGCCGGCGAAGAAGTTGCCGAGGATCGGCTGGAGAGCGAGGCCGAGCACCAGGGAGGTGACCGCGCTGGTGGCGATCAGCGCCGTGACGTCCAGCTTCGGGAAGCTCAGCCGCAGGCTGACGAAGGCGGTGACCAGGTAGATCAGGGTCATCGCCACCGCCGGCAGCAGGGGGGGCAGGCGGATCTCCCGCCGGGCCGTCAGATGGACGTCGAAGAGATAGAGGCCGAGCAGCCGGAAGATGGTGATCAGGCCCAGGAAGAGCCAGGCCCAGTCGAGCACGTGGCGCACCGCCGCCGTCTGGTAGCCCGGCTGGAGGAGGGCGAGGATCTCCAGGGTGGCCACCCCGGCGGCCACGTAGAGCGGGAAGGCGAGCTGCCGCACCCAGAAGAACCGCCGCTGCAGAGCGGCGATGATCACGATCAGCAGCGACAGCACGCCGACGCTGCCCAGCACGGTGAGGGTCATCAGCAAGCGGGGTTCACCTCCAGAGAGGACCATTCTAGTGCGCGCGGCCGTCCGGGGTAGAATCCCCCCCGATTCGCTCAATTTCTCAAAGGAGACCCACGATGAAGAGATTCGGTTCGACCGCCGCCATGGCCCTGGCCCTCGCCAGCACCCTGGCGCTGCCCGTGCGCGCCCAGGCCCCGCAAGTGGAAGTCATGAAAGAGGACGCGAAGGCGGAGATGAAAGGGGGGATGAAGGAGGGAGTGAAGGAAGGAATGAAGGAAGGGATGAAAGAGGGGAGGGAGGGGATGGCGCAATCCGAGGGGGGCGTGCGGGATTCGATCCTGTTCCAGATCGGCCAGGCCCAGGACAAGCTCCTCGCCCTCGCCGAGGCGATGCCCGCCGACAAGTACGCCTGGAAGCCGGGGGCGGGCGTGCGCACCATGGGGGAGGTCTTCAACCACGTGGCAGCCGCCAACTACTTCCTGCCGACCTTCTGGGGCGCCAAGGTGCCCGCCGGCGTCGATCCCCGGACCCTCGAGAAGGAGATGAGCGGGGACAAGGCGAAGACGGTCGCGGCGCTGAAGAGCTCGTTCGAGAGCCTCCGGCGGGAGATCCAGGCCGTCCCGGAGGGGGACCTGGGCCGGAAGATCAAGCTCTTCGGCCAGGACGCCACCGTGCGCGACGACATGATGGTCCTCGCCAGCCATGCCCACGAGCACCTGGGGCAGGCGATCGCCTACGCCCGCTCGAACAACGTCACGCCGCCCTGGAGCCAGTAGGGCGGCCCATTCGTACACCGCCCGCCCGGGCTATCAATGCCCGGGGCGGGGCCCGGCCCCTACCCCAGCCGCTCGCGATAGACCCTGTCCATCGCCACGCGCAGGGCCTCGAGGCGGCCGAGCTTGCCGATCTCGGCGGCGGTGACCTGGACCGGCCAGTCGAAATCGACGTTGTCGAGCACCGTGGCCTTCCAGACCTTCTTCTTGGGATCCCAGCTTCCGCCCTGATTGGCGGCCAGAGCCCAGCCGGTGGGCAGGTAGCTGCGGATCTCCGTCTCGGTGTATTGAAGGGAATCAGACTGCGGGGGCTCGTTCGTCTTCATGCCGCGGATTGTGCACCATCTTGCCGCCGGAGAGAATAACCCCCCTTCCTTGACCCCCCCGGGACCGGTTGCTACGATCCCGGGGGCCGGGTCCTCGCGACCCGCCCTTTGCAAAAGGAAACCCATGAAAATCGAGCTCACCGAAGAGCAGAAGCTTCTGCAGGAGAACGTCCGGCGGTTCGCCGAGGAGGTCGTGCGCCCGCGCGCCAAGGAGATCGACGAGTCGGGCGAGTTCCCGCGCTCCTTCTTCGATCAGGCCGGCGAGCTGGGCCTCGCCGGGGTCAGCGTGCCCGAGGAGTATGGCGGCGCCGGCATGGACGCCGTCTCCTACTGCCTCGTCATCGAGGAGATCAGCCGCGTCTGCGCCACCTCGGGCGTCATCCTCTCGGTCAACAACTCGCTGGTCTGCGATCCGCTGCTGAAGTTCGGCACCGAGGAGCAGAAGCAGGAGTTCCTCACCCCCCTCGCCGCGGGGCAGAAGCTCGGCTGCTTCGCCCTTACCGAGCCCGGCGCCGGCAGCGATCCGGCGGGCATCCGCACCACGGCGCGCCGCGACGGCGACGACTACGTGCTCGACGGCAACAAGATCTTCATCACCAACGGCACCGACGCCGACGTCGCCCTGGTCTTCGCCAGCGTCGACCTGGAGAAGAAGCACAAGGGGATCACCGCCTTCATCGTCCCCGCCGATACCCCGGGCTACAGCCACGGCACCCACGAGTTCAAGCTCGGCGTCAACGCCTCGGGCACCACCGAGCTGGCGTTCCAGGGCATGCGGATCCCGGCCCGCTACCGCCTCGGCGAGGAGGGGGAGGGCTTCAAGGTCGCCATGTTCACCCTCGACGGCGGCCGCATCGGCATCGCCGCCCAGGCGGTCGGCATCGCCCAGGGGGCCTTCGAGGAGGCGCTCGCCTACTCCCAGGAGCGCGAGCAGTTCGGCTCCCATCTCTCCGACTTCCAGGCCATCCAGTTCTACCTCGCGGACATGTCGACCGAGCTCGACGCCGCCCGCCTGCTCACCTGGAAGGCGGCCTGGGCCAAGGAGAACCAGAAGCGCTTCACCGTCGAGGCCTCCCAGGCCAAGCTGTTCGCCTCCGAGATGGCCCAGCGCGTCACCAACAAGGCGCTGCAGATCCATGGCGGCTACGGCTACACCAAGGAGTACAACGTCGAGCGCTACTTCCGCGACGCCCGCATCACCGAGATCTACGAGGGCACCAGCGAGATCCAGAAGATGGTGATCGCCGACTGGGTGCTCAACAAGGCCTGAGGAGGCCACCGGAAGGAGACCGCCATGGCCGTGCTCACCGAGCCCACCGCCGAGGTCGCCGCCGCCAGCGGCGCCGCCGGCATCGACTTCTCGTTCACCGAGGACCAGCAGCTCCTCCGCGACGAGGTGCGCCGCTTCGCCGTCGAGCGCATCCAGCCCGGGGCCGCGGAGCGCGACCGCAAGCACATCTTCCCGACCGACATCTTCCAGGAGATGGGGGAGATGGGGCTGCTCGGCATGCTGGTGCCCGAGGAGTACGGCGGCGCCGGCACGGACACCCTCGCCTACCTGCTGGCCGTCGAGGAGATCTCCCGGGTCGACGCGGCGGTGGCGGTGACGATGAGCGTCACCAACTCGGTCTGCTGCTGGCCGATCGTCCACTTCGGCAGCGAGGAGCTGAAGCGGAAGGTCCTGCCGGCGCTCGCCACCGGCGAGGCGGTCGGCGGCTTCGGCCTCACCGAGCCCGGCGCCGGCAGCGACGCGGGGAGCCTGAAGACCACCGCCCGGCGCGACGGCGACTTCTGGGTGCTCAACGGCGAGAAGGCCTGGATCACCAACGCCGGCTACGCCAAATACTTCGTGGTGCTGGCGCGCACCAACCCGGAGGCGGGGAAGCGGGGGCTCTCGGCCTTCGTGGTGCCCGCCGATTCGCCCGGCTTCTCGGTCGGGAATCCCGAGGAGAAGATGGGGCTCAAGTCCTCGCTCACGGCGCAGATCTACTTTACGGACTGCCGGGTGCCGGCCGGCAACCTCCTCGGCGAGGAGGGGCAGGGGCTGAAGATCGCCCTCGCCACCCTCGACCACTCGCGCCTCGGCATCGGCGCCCAGGCCGCGGGCATCCACCAGCGCGCCCTCGAGCTGGCGGTCGCCTACGCCCGGGAGCGCGTGCAGTTCGGCCAGCCCATCGCCAACAACCAGGCGATCCAGTTCAAGATCGCCCAGATCGCCACCGAGCTCGCCGCCTCCCGCGCGCTCACCTACGCCGCGGCCGTCCAGGAGCACACGAAGCAGGCCGGCCGCCTCGCCGCCCAGGCCAAGGTCTACGCCTCCGAGGCCGCCAACCGCGCCTGCCAGGAGAGCCTCCAGATCCACGGCGGCAACGGCTTCCACGACGACTACGAGATCTCCCGCCTCTACCGCGACGTCCGCGTCACCACGATCTACGAGGGGACCAGCGAGATGCAGCGGCTGGTGATCGCCCGGAGTCTGCTGGGGCGGTAGCGCGTACAGAGCGGCGGTGCTGGCTGGGCGTCCTGCGCTCCGTCCCAGCATCCCCCGCCTCCTTGGACCCTCGTTTCTCCCCCAGCCACCCACATCATCTTGTGTTACTCTTCTGTTGTGCCCCTAGATATCCATACTTCCAGCTCGAAAGGGGTGAGTGGATGGCAGTCCTGACCCACGCTCTGGCGCTCCTCCTGGGGGCGGCCGTCCTCTGGCTCGTCGCGCGGCAGCAGCGGAGCGTGCTCGCGGAGCGGCTGCGCGGGCGGGACGCGGACATCGCGCGGCTGGAGGCGCGCCTCTCCGAGAACATCCAGCGAGACCGCCCTGCTCCGGGAGGAGCGGGTCGGATTGCAGACGCAGGCGGCCCGTCTCCAGACCACGATCGAGAAAGAGCGCCAGGCCGCCGCCGAGAAGCTGCGGCTTGCTCGACGAGGCGCAGGCCCGTCTCTCCGACGCCTTCAAGGCCCTCTCCGCCGAGGCGTTGCGGAACAACAACGCCAGTTTCGTCCACCTCGCCAAGGCCACGCTGGAGAAGTTCCAGGAGTCGGCCCAGGGGGATCTCGAACGCCGCCAGCAGGCGATCGGCGAGCTCGTCCTGCCGCTCAAGGAGTCCCTCCACAAGGTGGACGAGAAGATCCGCGAGATGGAGACCACCCGCGCCGTGGCCTACTCCAACCTCAGCGAGCACCTGAAGAGCCTCACCTCCGCCCAGGGGAACCTCGAGCGCGAGACCGCAAAGCTGGTCGGCGCGCTGCGCTCCTCCTCGACCCGCGGCCGCTGGGGGGAGATCCAGCTCCAGCGGGTGGTCGAGATGGCCGGGATGGTCGCCTACTGCGACTTCTCCGTGCAGGCCAGCGTCGAGACCGAGGACGGGCGGCTGCGCCCCGACCTCGTCATCCGCCTGCCGAGCCGGAAGAACATCGTCATCGACGCCAAGGCGCCGCTCGACGCCTACCTGGACTCCATGGAGGCGGTGGACGAGGACGGCCGGCGGTCGAAGCTGCGCGACCACGCGCGCCAGGTCCGCAGCCATCTGACCAAATTGTCGATGAAGAGCTACTGGGCCCAGTTCGAGCCCGCGCCGGAGTTCGTCGTCCTCTTCCTGCCCGGGGAGACCTTCTTCAGCGCCGCCCTGGAGCAGGACCCCTCGCTGATCGAATTCGGCGTCGAGCAGCGGGTGATCCTCGCCACCCCGACGACGCTGATCGCCCTGCTGCGCGCGGTCGCCTACGGCTGGCGGCAGGAGCAGGTCGAAGAGAACGCGAAGCAGATCAGCGAGCTCGGCAAGTCCCTCCACGAGCGGCTCCGCATCTTCACCGGCCACCTCTCCGCGATGGGCAAGAACCTCGGCCAGAGCGTCGACGCCTACAACCGGGCCGTCGGCTCGCTCGAGATGCGCGTCCTCCCCGCCGCCCGCCGCTTCAAGGAGATGGGAGCCGCCGGCGGCGACGAGATCGAGACCCTCGATCCGGTCGACAAGGTCACCCGCGCCGTGGACGACGGCGGCGCGCTGCCGCTGGTGGAGATGGGGGAGTCGAGATCGTGGTGGAGATGATGGGGGAGGGCGGGGTGTCGTAGGCGGCGGGCCGCGGCCCGGGCATCGAATGCCCAGGCGGACTCCCGGCACTCCCTCCTAGATATACGTCTCCACCTTCCCCTTGGCCCGCAACTGATCCGCCCGCACCTGGAACAGCTTCTGGACCTGCTGCTGCTTGAGCATCTGCTCGATCCGCCCCTTCACCTGCTCGTAGGGCACCGTGGACGGCTCCTTGCGCTCGAGGAGCTGGAGGATGTGGTAGCCGAAGCTGCTCTGGACGACCGGGCTCATCTCGTTCGGCTTCTTGAGCGCGAAGGCGGCAGCCTCGAACGCCGGATCGGTCTGGCCGTGGCCGACCAGGCCGATGTCGCCGCCCCGGCTCTTCGAGCCGGGATCGTCCGAGGCCTCCGTCGCCACCTTGGCGAAGTCCTCGCCCCCCTGCACGCGCTTGAGGAGGCCCTCGGCCTTCTGCTTGGCCTTCTCCCGGTCGGCGGGGGTGGCGGCCTTCGGGTCGACGAGGACGAAGATGTGACGCAGGTGGAGGCGCTCCGGCATCTGCATCTGCCCCTTGTTCTTCTCGTAGAAGTCCTTCGCCGCCTGGTCGGAGACGGTGGCCTGGGGGGCGAGCTTGGTCTGGACGTACTTCTGGACCGCGATCGTGTCGCGGGCCTGCTCGCGCAGCTTGGCCTCCGTGACTCCCGCCTGGGCGAGGGCCTTCTTGTAGGCCTCCTCGTTGGGGAAGTTCTGCTTGCGGGCGGCGACCATCTGCTGCACCTCCTGGTCGGAGGCGGTGATCCCCTGCGCCTTGGCGTCCTGCTGCAGGAGGGTGATGGCGATCAGCTCATCGAGCACGTGATGGTAGAAATCGGTGGAGGCGGTGACCGGCTGGCCCGCCTGGGCGAGGCGCATCTGCACCATCTGGGCGCCGTCCATGAGCTCCGCCTTCTTGATCTCCTGGCCGTTCACCCGCGCCACGACCGCCGGGATCTTTTCCACCGGCATCACCGGCTGATTGGAGACCGGCTGGCCCGGAAGGCCGGTCGCGCCAGGCTGACCGGGAGCCGCCGTCCCACTCCTGGCCATTCCCGGAGCGGCCGGCGTCGCCGCGTTGGGGCTTGCCGGAGCCGTGGCGGACGTGCCGGCCGCCGGAGTCCCGGCCTTGTTGTCAGCCGCCTTGTCGGGCGTGCCCTTGCAGGCCGTCCAGCCGGAGAGGAGCAGAGCGAGCCCCAGGGAGAACAGGGTCGTACGGGGCGAAATCTTCTTGAGCATGTTGAATACCTCGAAGAGGCGAGACCCAAAGGGGGTCGCCGAGAAATAAGCGCCGAAGTCTAGCAGAGAACGTCTCCACCTTCCCCTTGCCCGCAACTGATCCGCCCGCACCTGGAACAGCTTCTGGACCTGCTGCTGCTTGAGCATCTGCTCGATCCGCCCCTTCACCTGCTCGTAGGGCACCGTGGACGGCTCCTTGCGCTCGAGGAGCTGGAGGATGTGGTAGCCGAAGCTGCTCTGGACGACCGGGCTCATCTCGTTCGGCTTCTTGAGCGCGAAGGCGGCAGCCTCGAACGCCGGATCGGTCTGGCCGTGGCCGACCAGGCCGATGTCGCCGCCCCGGCTCTTCGAGCCGGGATCGTCCGAGGCCTCCGTCGCCACCTTGGCGAAGTCCTCGCCCCCCTGCACGCGCTTGAGGAGGCCCTCGGCCTTCTGCTTGGCCTTCTCCCGATCGGCGGGGGTGGCCTTCGGGTCGACGAGGACGAAGATGTGACGCAGGTGGAGGCGCTCCGGCATCTGCATCTGCCCCTTGTTCTTCTCGTAGAAATCCTTCGTCTCCTGCTCGGAGACGGCGGCCTGGGGGGCGAGCTTGGTCTGGACGTACTTCTGGACCGCGATCGTGTCGCGGGCCTGCTCGCGCAGCTTGGCCTCGGTGACTCCCGCCTGGGCGAGGGCCTTCTTGTAGGCCTCCTCGTTGGGGAAGTTCTGCTTGCGGGCGGCGACCATCTGCTGCACCTCCTGGTCGGAGGCGGTGATCCCCTGCGCCTTGGCGTCCTGCTGCAGGAGGGTGATGGCGATCAGCTCATCGAGCACGTGATGGTAGAAATCGGTGGAGGCGGTGACCGGCTGGCCCGCCTGGGCGAGGCGCATCTGCACCATCTGGGCGCCGTCCATGAGCTCCGCCTTCTTGATCTCCTGGCCGTTCACGCGCGCCACGACCGCCGGGATCTTTTCCACCGGCATCACGGGCTGATTGGAGACCGGCTGGCCCGGAAGGCGGGTGGCGCCAGGCTGTCCGGCCGCCGGCGCCCCGCTCCTGGCCATTCCCGGAGCGGCCGGCGTCGCGGCGTTGGGGCTTGCCGAAGCCGTGTCGGAGGTGCCGGCAGCCGAAGTCCCGGCCTTGTCAGCCGCCTTGTCGGGCGTGCCCTTGCAGGCCGTCCAGCCGGAGAGGAGCAGAGCGAGCCCCAGGGAGAACAGAGTCGTACGGGGCGAAATCTTCTTGAGCATGTCGAGTACCTCGAAGAGGCGGTACCCAAAGGGGCCCGCCGAGAAATAAGCGCCGAAGTCTAGCAGAGAACGCGCGAACCCGGCCCTGTGGGGCTATGAAGAAAGGGGGGGCTCCTGTCCTGGGGGCTGGCGGGCACCGCTTCTACGCGCTTCTACAATTCTTGGTGTGGCCCGCCCGCAGGGCGGAATTTATCCAGCGTGGGGTGTCAACCCCAGGAACGGGCTTCGAATCGGCACCGACATGCCGGCCCTGCGGGGCTTGTCGATCCTGGGCCTCCTACCTGGGGTTGACACCCCAGGCTGGATAAATCTCGCCCTGCGGGCGGGCGCCTTGTTCAGTTCTGGAGAAGCCGACTTCACGCTGGATAAGCTGACTTTGCCTTGGAGAAGCCAACTCTGCCCTGGATAAGCCGGCGGCGTGCTGGAGAAGCTGACTTCAAGCTGGATAAGCTGACTTTGCCTTGGAGAAGCTAACTCTGCTCTGGATAAGCCGACTCTGCCTTGGAGAAGCTGACTCTGTTCTGGATAAGCCGGCGGCGTGTTGGATAAGCTGACTTCATTCTGGAGAAGCCGACTTCGCCCTGGAGAAGCTGACTCTGTGCTGGAGAAGCCGACTCCGCCATGGATAAGCTAACTCTGTCCTGGATAAGCTAACTCTACCGTGGAGAAGCTTGCTCTGGCGGTCCCGAGCCGAGGGTCGCCCCGGCCCGTTCGAGCGCGATCTGTCCGGCGGCCTCCAGAAGACCCGCCAGCGCCTTGGGGGAGCGCAGGCGAGAAGTCTCCAGCACCCGCAGGGTCTCATTGGACAATGCTACGTCTGACGTATAGTTGGCCAGTGTTCGCGTTCATTGGCAGCTCTTGCGGAGAACCCAGAAGCTGGAGCCGTCATTCCGGAGTCTGGCGGTATCCGCAAGCTTCGATGGGGACTCGCTGGTCGCGGGAAGCGTGGTGGCCTTCGTGTCATCTACTACCTGCGCTCTCGAAGTGGAGTCATCTGGATGCTAACTCTTTACCCCAAGAATGTCGCAGAGAACATCCCTGCTCACGTCTTGCGGCAGATTCGCCAGGAGATTGAAAATGGCTGAAAAGCGCACCCGAAACATCGGCGCTGAGATCCTTCAGGGAGTCCGTGAAATCAAGTGGGGTGAGGTGGGGCGCGTCGTAGTATTTCCACCGGTTGCCGAAACCAGAGCTCGGGTAGGCCTGTCTCAGGCTGATTTTGCGCGGCTGCTCGGAGTATCAGTCCGTACATTGCAGGAGTGGGAGCAGGGGCGCCGCGCACCCTCTGGACCGGCCCGCATGCTCCTCGCCATTGCTCACAAGAACCCGCGAGCACTCTTGGAAGCCATGAGCTGACAACGAGAGTGGCTGTGACTTCCTTTTGAGGTAAATAGTGACCCAACTATTTCATGACCTGACATCGCTTTCCTGGTGGGTTGGCGTAGTCGTCGCCGCTGGACGCCCCCTGGCCCGAGGAGTCTCCCGACGGGGTCGACCTCACCCTGATCCAGTGGACCCTCAGCCTGACGCCCCTTGAGCGTCTCGAGCTTCTCCAGGATTGGGTGGACGGGCTCGCCGAGTTTGGGAATGGACGAGTCTCGAAGTCTTCGCTTCCTTAGGAGACAGTCGATGGACGCCTTGAACACGATCGCCCTTGTCCCCGCCGTGCACGGCAAGCGCGCATACCTCGGGATCGAGGTGGACGGCATTCCTCTGGCTCATCACTTTGCCGGCCGTCTTGGCGCGCATCCCACGCAGTTGTCGCCGCTGGGGTGGAGCACGGCGCCGGCGGAGGTGAAGGCAAAAATTACAGAGCAACTCCTGGCCAGAGAACCTTCCGAGCTGGAGCCCGGGCGTGTTCCGGTTCTGGTGTGCGAGGAGTGCGGAGACATTGGCTGCGGAGCCTACGCGGTCCGTATTCTTCGTGAAGGCGACACCATGCGGTGGACGGACTGGGCTTACGAGACGGGTCGCGAACCCGCGGAAAGTTCTGGGCCTGCTTTCGCCTCGATCGCTCGGCGCTGTGGCTCGTGCCGGGTGTGGGATCTCTCACGGCCTTCGCATGGCTATTGAGCCGGGTGGACGCGGCTTACGCGGGCCGCGTCTATGCGGCCTATGGAGGCGTGTACATCCTGGCCTCGTTGCTCTGGCTGGCCGTGGTCGAGCGGGTACTGCCCGACCGGTGGGACGTCCTTGGCGCGGCGATCTGTCTCGTCGGCGCCTGCGTGATTCTTTTCAGCCCGCGGTAGTTCGGCCGTCATTATGGCTCTGGTAAGACATTGGGATAGGATGGAGGCAGATTCGGACATCAGAACGGGAGGATGAAATGCGGATCAAACGCTGTTTCTCCTTGATTTTCCTTCTAGCCTGCGCGAGCCCTTGTCTCGCCCAGGCCGGGGCGGCTCGGATTGCCCGCAATGCGGTGTATCTGGAACTGCTGGGCAATGGCGGCCTCTATTCCGTCAACTTCGAGCGAATGCTCAACGACACTCTCGCGCTTCGAATTGGATTTGCGACCTGGAACAGCCCAGCACTTTTTTATGATGGGACGCCGCCGGACCGACTCACGACCGTGCCCGTGACGGTGAGCTATCTGCTGGGCAGCGGAGAGCGGAAGCTCGAGCTCGGCGGCGGAGTCACAATTGGCCGCGCGACGCGCGATCGTTCCTCGATCCACCAGAAAAGCTCTTCCTTCAGCAATCTGACCGGCATCATCGGGTACCGGTCTCAGCCCCCCGGGCGCGGCTATCTTTTTCGCGCGGGCGTAACTCCCTTCTACTCATTCGATCAGGGAGATGACGCCTATCCGGATCCCGGGTTCACGCTCAGCGCCGGCGTCAGCTTCGGTTATCGGTTCTGAAGTGATCCGCCGCGCCGGTGGCGGCGTAATCCTGGGGGGTGCATACAGGCTCCCCCGGGAAAGGTGCACCTTGAAGAACCTCATGAAATCGTTCCCCCTCCTGCTCTGCCTTCTGATCACCGGCTGCCACGGCCTCAAGCCGGAGAGCTTCGCCGGGACCGGGCCGCGCTTCGATCCGGACCAGTTCTTCGCCGGGCCCACGCGGTCGTGGGGGATCATCGAGAGCCGCTCCGGAAAGCCGAAGAGCCGGTTCCGGACGGAGATGATGGGCCGGCGGGAAGGGGGCGAGCTGGTGATCACCCAGGATTTCACCTTTGAGGATGGCCACCGGCAGCAAAGGGTCTGGCGCGTACGAAAAATCGACGATCACCATTACGACGCCACCGCCAACGACGTGGCCGGCGTGTCGCACGGCCTGGCCTATGGGAATACCTTCAACTGGGAGTACACGGTGGCGGGGCGCACCGCCCTGACCAACCTGCGCTTCAAGCTCTGGATGTATCTGCAAGCGGACGGCGAGACGATGATCAACCGGGTGACGATCACCAAGCTCGGCGTCGTCCTGGCCGAGACCACGGAGCACTTCCACCGGGGGACGGGACCGGTGCCGCCGATCGGCGGTCACGAGCGTGAGGGCATAGAATGACCCGATGAGCACCAACGCTTACAGGGTCCTTGCCGCCGTCCTGGTCCTCGCCTGCCTCGCCTGCGCGGGCGCCGGGCGGGTCACCCAGCGGCCGGCTGGAACGGGGGAGGCTGCCGTGTCCGGAGACCTGTCTCGAATCGATCACGTCATCCTCGGCATCGGCGACCTGCAAGCAGGAATCGCGGAGCTCGAGCGTCTCACCGGGGTGCAGGCCGTCTTCGGCGGCGCGCATCCGGGGCGCGGCACCCAGAACGCGCTGATCGCGCTCGGCGGGGAGCACTATCTGGAGATCCTGGCGCCGAATCCGGAGGATCGCGCGAGCTCGGAGTCCTCGGAAGGGCTGCAGGCGCTGAGCGCCCTCACCCCGATCGGATGGGCGGCGCGAACCCACGACATGACGGCGCTGGAGCGGGATCTGCGGAGCCGGGGCGTGGAGATCGGAGAGATCCGGCCCGGAGGGCGGAACCTGCCGGACGGCTCCCGGCTGGCCTGGAAGACGCTCGGTTTCCCGCCGTCCGCGAGCTCTCTCCTGCCGTTCTTCATCGAATGGGACCGCGCCGGCGCGCACCCGTCGTCGACCTCCCCGGGGGGCTGCCGGCTGACCGGTTTCGCCCTCGAGAACCCCGCCCCGGACACCCTGCGCGAGTCCCTGCGGGCCGCCGGTCTTCCGGTAGAGGTGCGCGAGGGGAAGGCATCCCGCATCCGGCTCTCGCTGGCCTGCCCCAAGGGGAACGTGGAGTTTTAGGGTATGACCGATCTCCAGTCGCTCTTCGGACCGATCGACGTCTATCTCTTCGATCAGCTCCTGCGCGGCACGGATCCAGCCCGGAATGACCGTGCTCGACGCCGGCTGCGGCGGCGGCCGCAACCTCGTCTTCCTGCTGCGCGAGGGCTACGAGGTCTGCGCCGTCGATCGGGATCCGGAGGCGATCCGGGCGGTGCGCGCCCTCGCCGGCCAGCTCGCCCCGCGGCTGCCGGCCGCCAACTTCCGGGCGGAGCCCCTCGAATCGAACAGTTTTCCCGACCACGCGGCCGACGCCGTCCTCAGCAGCGCCGTGCTCCATTTCGCCCGGGATGAATCACATTTCCGCGCGATGCTCGACGGCACCTGGCGGCTGGTGAAGCCTGGAGGCCTGCTCTTCTGCCGCCTGGCGTCCTCGATCGGCATGGAGAGCCGCGTGACGCCCCTGGGCGGCCGGCGCTTCCGCCTGCCCGACCACAGCGAGCGCTTCCTGGTCGACGAGGCGTATCTGCTCGATCTCACCGCCGAGCTCGGCGGCACGCTGCTCGATCCGCTGAAGACGACGGTGGTTCAGGACCAGCGGTGCATGACGACGTGGGTGCTGGGGAGAGATCGAGAATAAACCTTTAAATCCCTGGCTCCGCGAGCGCCAGCACCGAAGGCACCCGCCCCGGCTCGGCCATGCGCAGCAGGCCCAGGCCGATGCCGGCGAAGCCGTTCATCAGGCCGGGGGATTCGATGCTGGCGCGGGTGCCGCAGAGCCAGCCGTCGCGGTCGAGGCTGGCGAGGACCTGCTCCAGGAAGCGCTGGAGGTCGGCGGCGAGTCTGGCGTCGGGAAATCGCTCGTGGGCCTGGAAGAGGAAGTCGAGATTGCCGAGGTCGCCGTGGCAGAGGCAGTGGTTCTGCCCCGGGCCGCGCTCCAGGGTGCGCTCGACGGCTTGCGCGATCTCCTGCCTCAGCGCCGTGCGCTCTTCCTCGCTCCGGGCGTGGGGGAAGGCGTGGAGGCGGGTGAGGCCGACGCCGGGAGCGCCGTAGCACCAGGCCATCGCGACCGTGCTCTCCGGCGGCGGCTTCTCGCCGGGCATGCCGCGCAGCAGCCGGTCGAGATCCTCCCAGAACCGTTCCCGTTCGCCGGCGAACCCCGCGAGGCCGGCGTCGAGGAAGCGCCGGTCGCCGGTGACCTCCCCGAGTCGGGTGAGCGCGAGCGCGATCCCCGCCACGCCGTGCGAGATGCCGGTCTGCGGGCGCTCGGCCGCCAGCCGGGTGCGCCAGCCCAATCCCGATCCCCAGGGCTCCGCGAGCGCGAGCAGCCGTTCGCCGCCCTGGACCGCCACCTCCAGGGCGCGCAGCCGACCCGCCGGCCTGATGCAGGGCGAGCAGCCCGAGGATCGCGCCGGCCGTGCCGGCGATCAGGTCGATCTCCTCGTCGGCGGCCAGCAGCGCGGGGAAGCGCTCCACCATCCGCTCGCCCGCGGCGAGGAGCTCGCGGTCCCGCCAGAGATGGCCGAGTTGGGCGAGGGTCCAGACGATGCCGCCCCAACCCTGGAAGGCGCCGATCGAAGCGGGTCCCGGATCGCCCTCCGGCCGGGCCTCCAGTTGCAGGCGGAGGGTGGCGATCGCGGCGCGCGCGAGGGCGGTCGCGGCCGGATCGCCGGCGATCTCGCCGAGGAAGCCGAGGAACAGCGCGATGCCGGGCAGGCCGGCGTAGAGGTCTTCCGGCGTGGGCTCGAGCGACCAGCGCTTGTTGCGGTATTCGAGGCCGATCCACGAAGCGTAGTCCCCCTCCCGCACAGCCATCTCGGCGAACCAGCCGCCCAGGGCGCGGGCGTGCCGGAGCAGGCTCTCGCGGAGCTCCCCGGGCGGCAGCCGCGGCGCTTGCGGGTCGGGCGCGTAGCTCGTCCATTCGACGTCTTCGCGATTCAGGACCTGGGTGCCGAGGGAGAGGCGCAGGAGCCAGAGCTGGCGCCGCAGGTCTTCCTCGCCGAGCAGGCGGAGCCGGTGGCGGACGAGGTCGTAGGAGGACTCTTCCAGGAAGTCGCGGATGCGTTCGCCGCGGCTCGTCCACAGGTCGCGCGATGAGGGGAAGGTGGAGAAGGAGGGGATGTCCCCTTCCGAGAGGTCGCGGTGCTCGGCGGCGATCACGCGGGCGAGGTTCGGCTGGTTCTCCGCCTCCAGCCAGAGGCGGTCGAACAGCCGGTCGCGGTCGAGGGCGTCGCGCAGGAAGTCGGGGTGGAAGCTCTCGGTGAGCAGCAGGCCGTAGATCTGCGTCGGGCGCAGCACCACCCGCACCGGATCGTCGGCGAAGCGGGCGAGCAGGAGATCGAGCTTGCCGCGGCGCTGGGCCAGCAGGCGGTAGACGGTCTCGAAGCCGCGCGTCATCTCCTCCCGGTATTCGCCCACCTGGGCGGGCTCGCCGTCGAGGACCGGGCGGTTCCGCCCGTCTTCCATCAGCGCATGGTCGCGCACCACCCGCATCTCGTCGGTGCCCGTGCCCTGCCACTGGATCACCTTGCGCGGCGTCTGCTGCCCGCCCACCGCCGACACGCCGCTGATGTCGATCCCCGCGATGTCTTCGCCGCCGCCGATCTGGAAGGGGAGGAGGCCGACGCGCAGGACGGAGTGGAGGGCGAACTGCGAGCGCAGCTCTGCCTGCGGCCGGGTCCGGCTGCCGCGCTGGATCTGGGGGTGGAAGAGCGACTCCAGATCGACGACCACCGGATGCTCGCCGGCGGCGATCAGGTTTTCGTAATGGCAGTCGGTGGCTGCCAGGCCGTAGAGGATGGCGAGGAGCCCGCCCAGCCGCTCGTGGAAGCGGGCCACTTCTTCTCGCGAGGAGCACGGATCGGCGGTGGCGAACTCCATCCAGCCATGATCGCCGCGGTCGAGCACGGCCAGGGTGCGGAAGCCGAGGTGGTCCCCCTCGGCATTCACCCAGGCCAGAAGCTCCTGGAAGTGGGCCTCGACGAGGAGCGAGCGCGGCTTGTAGACCAGCCGGGAGCCCTCCGAGAAGGTGAGGATGCGCACCGCCCGGCCGCGGCGGTGGCGGTCGCCGGCGCCGCCGTCGAGGGCGGTGAGCGGGCCGGGATCGCGACCGTCGAAGAAGCGCTCGACGATCGCGGGCCAGTCCTCCGCGAGATGGGAGAGGAGCTCGAGCGTCGACTCGCGGAAGAGCTCGAGATCGAGGAGCGCCTGGCGGGCGAGCACCGGATATTCGCGGAGGATCGCCGCCGCGATCTCCGGATCGCGCAGGCGCTCGACGAACGCCGCGAAGCGCTCCCGCGGGGTCTCGCCGGGCAGGAGCCCCTGCATCCGGGCCACGTTCAGCTCGAGGACGAGGGTGCGCGAGAGGATCGGCAGAATCCGGTAGGGGAGCGTCTCGGAAGCCAGCCGGAGGCCACTTTCGACAGTGAAAGGGAGCGGCCGGTCCGCCTCGCGGACGAGCGTCGCGAGATCCTCGCGCAGGCGGAGCCGGGCGCGGTCGAGATAGGGGCGAACCAGCTCCAGGAATCCCGCGGCGCCGGCTACCTCGGCGGGCACGGGCGTGGCCTCGGACGCCTGATCGGGCGACGTTCGATCCGCGAGCTCCGCCATCCAGCCCGGAAGCTCCGCGCCGAGCTGATGCGGCGGCAGCGCGAGGAGACGGGCGAACGACTCCCCGGTGAGGCCCAGATCCTCCAGGCGCCGATCCCACCAGGGCCCGGACCGGAACGGGGTCAGGCCTCGCCACTCCGCGAGCCGGTGGCTGGCGAGCTCGTCCGCGGCGGCATTACCGGGCGAACCGTTGGGCGAACCGAGGGCGGCGCGCTCGGCGAGCGTCAGGGCGCGGTGCCAGTCGATGAGATCGGGTGGTGAATCCTGCATAAGGTCTGGTCGTGCAAGGGGCGGCCCCGGGAGGCCGCCCCTGTCGAGGTCCGTTCCGCGGTGACGGGGTCAGGCCGTCGTCGGGCAGCAGCCCGCGGAACCGCTGAAAGTGTACTCCGTGCAGGTGATGGCGGTGGTGATCGGCGGGCAGCAGGACCGCATGTTGAGGAAGGTGTAATTGGTACATTCGGGGCCGTCGTGATGACCTCGCCGGCACCCGTGATCCGGAGCTGGTCGTCGCTCAGCTCCGTGAGGCCGGCGGGGTGCAGGGGCAATGCCGCCTGCTCTTCCGCTGACAGGGTCGCCCGGTAGAACGGATCCTTCCAGGCGCGGATGACATCGGTCTTATTCATCGGAGGATCTCCTATGAAATGTGGTCTCTCCGTATTCAATGGTGTGCGGGGAGGGGCGGGCGGGACAGCCGGGTGGGCCCAACGTTTACTGAACGTAGGAACCGGAACCCTGGGCTGGCCGGGAAGCCAGGGAGCTGACCACCAGATCGCCTTCTGGCAGCCAGCGCGCCCCTTGCTGGACCAGGGCGGCGTTGCCCGAGTCCGGACCGGCGTGCTCCTTGACCCAGAGGGGCACCCATCCATTCTTCAGGTTTTCGGTCGCGCCGCTCCAGGTGCCGCCGCTCTCCTTGCCGGCAGCCACCACGATGGCCGCATCCGCCAGACAATAGATATATTTATTGCGCGCCATTGCGTGGCTGGCATCGAGGCCCGCTTCCGGGCTGAAGGGGGAGATCAGCACCAGGGTTTTTCCCATCAATCCCCTGCGGTATTTCGCGGACGTCGCGGCGCGCAGCAGGCTGTCGGCCAGCACTCCGGCCGCGGTGCCCTGGCTTTCGAGCGCGCCCAGCATCGCCGCTTCTTCCACCCCGCGCTCGCCGCCGGAGACGACGGAGAACCCCTGCGACGCGATCTCGGCTCCGAGCTGCGAGGCCTCGCCAGGCTCCTTCTCGCCTGCGTCTCGCGAGCCGATCACCGCGATTCCGGCCCGGTTGAGCAGTCCACGGTCGCCGCAGCCGAACAGCACGGGCGGCGACTCGAATCTCAGACGTTTCTTGAGACGGACCGGGTACTCGGCATCCGATCGCGTCATCACCCAGAGCCCGGCCCGCTGCCACTTTTCCAGGGCCAAGACCCATGGCGCCCGAACGCCCGAGCAGATGGCGGATTCGCTCCGGCGTGACGGCAGGATCGGACCACCCCTGGAGGAAGGCCATGGGATCGTCGCTCGTCAGCAGCAACTCGGGGGATTTCTCCTGATCCTTGAGCCAGGAGGCGAAGCGCCCCCACTCGGCCGGCGTGAGCGGCTCCGGGTCCCCCGGCGCGGGCTTCGTGAATCGCGACGGTCAGCAGCAGGATGGCCTGGGTCTGCGGGCTGGCGCTCATGAGATCAACCTCCCGCGCTCGTCGCCGCCAGTGCCACGGGCAAGACGGGTCCGCTGCCCGCTTGGCGCAGCAAGGCGGCGACGATCGTCATCGTCCAGCCGGAATCCACGATGTCGTCCACGAGCAGCACCGGTCCCGAGGGGATGCCCTTGATCACTTCGAAGGCGCCGTCGAGATTGTGGCACTGATGGAAGCGGTTCTGCTGCTGCTTTTGCGGCGGATTGTCGAGCACCTTCCGGATCACGTCCACGAAGGGCAGCCCGAGCCGCCGCGCCAAGCTCCAGGCGAAGTCGGGAACCAGCTCCGGATGCCTCAGCGAAGGGACGCAGGTCACCCAGGCGGGAGGCGGTTCGGGCCGCCAGCGATCCCGGATCATCTCGGCGACCGCGTCCGCCAACTCGTCCCGGAAATGGCCCGCGGCATGGTCCTCGGCGATCAGGCGCCCCCAGCCGGCATCGCCCCAGCGGGAAAGAATCCGGCCGGTCTCGGCGCGCAGCCCCTCCGGCAGGTTGCCCTTGAATCCGTACTTGGGGAACGCTCCGGTCGCCACCTGCTTCCTGCCTTCCAGGGGGAGATCGGAACGCCTGAGATAGAGCGAGGCGTCGACCGCCAGACGATGGCTGAAGCCCTCGTCGATCACCGGCCGGCCCAGGCAGCGGGAGCACTTTCCACAGGGCCGCGGGTTTTCGTCATCCAGCGACCGGGCCAGAAACACCATCAGGCAATCCGGCGTGTCGATGTACTCCTGCACCTCCTGCCACTCCTGCGCGCGCTGGTGCGTCAGCCGCCGGATCCGTTCGTGATCCATGTCGTAGGACACGGGAGTTCTCAGCCATTTGGGGCCGTCCTTCAGGACCGGCGCGGGGTTGTCCACCGAAAGGAACTTCAAAACCTTTTCGATCTGCCCCTGGCGCAGGTTCACGATCTCCTCGAGCCGCCGCTCGGAGAGCCCGTCGCTGTTGGCCAGCGCCTCCAGGATCGCGTTCACGTGACTCTCGTCCGGGAAGGCGCTATGGCGGAAGTAATCCTGAATCTCGCCGTCCTCCCGCCCGGACATCAGCACGCCGACCGCGTGATCGATGGCGCGGCCCGCGCGCCCCACCTGCTGGTAATAGGCCACGATCGAGCCGGGGGCCTGGTAGTGGACGACAAAGCCGAGGTCGGGCTTGTCGTAGCCCATGCCCAGCGCGGTCGTGGCGACCAGCGCCTTGATCTGATTGTTGAGCAGCAACCCTTCGAGGTGCTGCCGGTAAGTATTGGGATCGGCGGGATCGCCGGCGGCAGGTTGCGCGTCGCTGTAATAGGCGCGCGCCGTGATGCCGTTCTGGTTCAGCCAGCCGGTGACCTGGTCGGCATCGCGCTTGGTGAGCGTGTAGACGATGCCGGTGCCGGGCAGACTCGGCAGATGTTCGGCGAGCCATGCCAGCCGCGCCGCCTGATCGGGCAGGCGGAGGGTCTGGAGAGCCAGGGTCTCCCGCATCAGCGAGCCGCGCTGGACGCCGATGTCCCCCAACTGGGCGACGATGTCGTTCACGACCCGATGGTTCGCGGTGGCCGTGGTGCCGAGCACCGGCATGTTGACCGGCATGGCCTGGAGGACGTTGACCAGCCGCTGGTAGTCGGGGCGGAAGTCGTGCCCCCAGTCGGAGATGCAGTGCGCCTCGTCCACCACGACCAGCCCGAGCCGGTTCGAGATCGGCAGCAGGACGTTGCGCACGAACTCGTCGTTGGCCAGGCGTTCCGGCGAGATCAGCACCGCGTCCGCCTCGTCGGCGAGGATGCTCCGGGTGAGGCCGTCCCAGTCGCTCCGGTTGGTGGAGTCGATGGTCAGCGCCCGGATGCCCAGCCGCTCCGCCGCCACGATCTGGTTGCGCATCAGCGCCAGCAGGGGGGAGACGATGAGCGTCGGCCCGGCCCCCCGGTCGCGCAGGATGCGGGTGGCGATGAAGTAGACCGAGCTCTTCCCCCAGCCGGTGCGCTGGACCACCAGCAGCTTCCGCCGGTGGTTCACCAGCGCGTCGATCGCCTCCCACTGGCCGTCCCTGAAGTCGGCGTGCCGGGTCCTGCAGGGCCCGGCGGAGGAGCTCCTGGCCGGTGTGGAGGTCAGTCATTCACGAGCGTCCTCTGCCGTTGAATTGCCGATGAGTTGCCGATAAGTTGCCGATAACTCGTAGACCCGGCCCCGCCGGGAGGGGTCCGCGACGACCAGCCAGCCATCCTCAGTCCATTTCTGGAGAAGAAGCCGCGCGGTGCGGTCGGCAAGGCCTAGGAGACGGGCGACGTCGGAGGCGGTGATGCGGTCCTGACCAGCGAAGAGCCCCAGGACGGCCCGGGCACGGGCGTCCAGCCGGCGCAATGCGTCCGGCTCGCCCGGCGAGCCTTCGCGGGTGACGCGCAAGATTTCTTCTCGGGTGGAGGTGAAAGTCGTCGCCAGCACCGCGAGGAAGTATTCCAGCCAGGAGGTCAGGTCGGCCGTGTCCCGCCCTTCGTAGTAGTTGTGGTGAGGGTGGACGGCGAGCGAGCTGTAGTAGGCGGCGAGATCGCGGGCGTGCTCCTCTTCGAGGGAGAAGAGGCCGTTCAGGCCGTAGCCGTCCCGCTGGAGGAGAAAGGTCGCGAAGAGTCGCGCGGTCCGGCCGTTGCCATCGTAATAGGGATGGATGGTGACGAACTGGTAATGGGCCAGACCGGCGATCAGGGGAGGCGGCAGCCGCTCCTTTTCAGCCTGACGGATCCAGGCGACGAGTCCGGCCATCAGGGCTGGAACATCCCGGGCTTCGGGTGGCAGATAGACCAGGGCCCCGGTCTCGGAATCCCGGATCGTGTTCTGGCCGTCGCGGTAGCGGCTGGGGCGCGCCCGGCCTTCCACCAGGGCGTGGATGCGCTGGATCAGTTCCTCGGTCAGCTCGGCCCCTCGCGCCGCCCATTCCTCGACGCGCAGCAGGGCCTTCCAGTAGCTCCGGACTTCGCCCGCGTCCCGTTCACGGCCGTGGAGCGAGACCTTGCGGCCGGCGAGGACTTGCTCGGCCTCGGCCAGGGTCAGCCGGTTCCCTTCGATCCGGGTGGAGTAGTGAGTAGCGCGAAGCCGTGCCCGGTTCCGCATCTCGGACTGGACGGCCGGCGGCAGGGGGACCTGTTCGACGACCGTCCGCGCCGCCTCGATCTCCATCAGGCGGCGGGCCATCGACGGCGTCAGCGCGTAGCGCGGCTGCCAGGGTCCCGCGGGGCTGTCTTCCATCGTCTATACTTTGTCACGCCCGCGCCGGGGAATGCCCACCCCCGCCTGCCCCGTTTTAGAGGTGAAAGGAGCCTGAGCATGGCTGTGAAGGACCAGGAACCGACTGTTCTCGACGCGGCGAAGCCTGCCGCCGACTCTGTCTATAAGGAGGACGCCCTCGCGGCGATGACCGCGGCGCGGCAGCGCTGGGATGCGGCCACCGCCAAGGCGGAGGCCAAGGCCCCGTTCTGGAAGCAGGACTTCACGACCGTCTCCGGCATGGAGGTCCCGCACCTGGTCACCCCCGAGCAGGTGGCGGACGTCGATCCCCTGCGGACGATCGGCATCCCGGGCGAGTTCCCCTACACGCGCGGCATCCACCCGACCGGCTATCGCGGCAAGCTCTGGACGATGCGCCAGTTCGCCGGCTTCGGCACCGCCGCGGACACCAACCAGCGCTTCAAGTACCTCCTCTCGCAGGGGCAGACCGGCCTCTCGGTCGCCTTCCACCTGCCGACCCTCTACGGCTACGACTCGGACCATCCGATGTCGAACGGCGAGGTGGGGAAGTGCGGCGTGACGGTGGACACCCTGGCCGACATGGAGGTCCTCTTCGAGGGGATCCCGCTCGGCGAGGTGACGACGTCGATGACCATCAACTCGACGGCGCCGATCCTCTTCGCGATGTACCTCGCGGTGGCCGAGAAGCAGGGGGTGGACATCCAGCGGCAGGTCTCGGGCACGCTGCAGAACGACATCCTCAAGGAGTACATCGCGCAGAAGGAGTACATCTACCCGCCGCGGCCGTCGATGCGGCTGATCACCGACCAGTTCGCCTTCGCGGCGCGCGAGGTGCCGCGCTGGAACACGATCTCGATCTCCGGCTACCACATCCGCGAGGCGGGCTCGACGGCGCTCCAGGAGCTGGCGTTCACGCTGCGCGACGGCATGGAGTACGTCCAGTACGGCGTCGACGCCGGCCTCGACATCGACGAGTTCGCGCCGCGGCTCTCCTTCTTCTTCAACAGCCACAACGACTTCTTCGAGGAGGTCGCCAAGTTCCGCGCCGCCCGCCAGATCTGGGCGACGGTGATGCGCGACCGCTACGGCGCCAAGAACCCGCGCTCCTGGATGCTGCGCTTCCACACCCAGACGGCCGGCTGCTCGCTCACCGCCCAGCAGCCCTACAACAACGTCGTGCGGACGACGATCCAGGCGCTGGCGGCGGTGATGGGCGGCACGCAGTCGCTGCACACCAACTCGCTCGACGAGACGCTGGCCCTGCCGACCGAGGAGAACGCCCGCATCGCCCTGCGGACGCAGCAGATCATCGCCCACGAGTCGGGGGTGATCAGCGCGGTCGATCCGCTCGGCGGCAGCTACTTCGTCGAGGAGATGACCCGCCGGATGGTGGACGGCACCTTCGACTACTTCCGCCGCATCGACGACCTCGGCGGCATGGTGGAGGCGATCGAGGCCGGCTTCCCGCAGCGCGAGATCATGGACGCCGCCTTCGCCTACCAGCGGGCCTTCGAGGAGAAGGAGAAGCTGATCGTCGGCGTCAACGCCTACCAGCTCGAGAACGAGCCGCCGATCGACATCCTCTATATCGGCGACGACCTCGCCGACCGGCAGATCGCCTTCATGAACAGCGTCAAGGAGCAGCGCGACGCCGGGCGCGGTCGGGCGGACGCTGGACGCCCTGAAGAAGGGGGCGGCGGGGACCGAGAACACGATGCCGCTGATCCTCGACTGCGTGAAGGCCTACTGCACGGTGGGGGAGATCAGCGACGCCCTGCGCGACGTCTACGGCACCTACGAAGAGCCGGCGGTCTTCTGATGGCGATCTGCTGACGCAGACGCGGCAGCTCCTGCTCTACATGCTCTGGGCCGACCGCGTGATGCCTCGGACGCGGTCCGCGACATGCCCCCGGAGGCGCTGACCCGCGAGGCCGGGGTCAGCTTCGGATCGCTGCTGGGCACGCTGGTCCACATGCTCCGCTCGCAGCGCCGCTGGCTCGCGCGGCTCACCGGGCAGGCCCTTCCTGCACCCCGTGCGACTTCCCGGACCTGGAGACGCTCGCCGCCGGCTGGTCCGAGACCGCCGCCCAGATGGAGGTCTTCCTCGCCTCGCTGACCGAGGACCAGCTCGCGGCCGAGATCACCTGGGAGGACACCGAGATCGGGGCGGTCACCCGGCCGCTCTGGCAGCCGGTCTCCCACATGGTGAACCACTCGACCTACCACCGCGGGCAGGTGACCTCGCTGCTGCGGCAGCTCGGGTACCAGCCTCCGGAGACGGATCTGATCTACTTCTTCCTGAAATAGAAAGGCCGCGAACGCCGCCTTTCCGCTACGGCGTGTCGCCCCTCTGCTACAATCGCGCCCCATGAACGAAAGAAGGATTCGTATCCTGATTGCCAAGCCTGGCTTGGACGGCCATGATCGCGGCGCGAAGGTGGTGGCGCGGGCGTTGCGCGATGCCGGGTACGAGGTGATCTACACCGGCCTGCGCCAGACCCCGGAGCAGATCGCCGCCGCGGCCGTCCAGGAGGACGTGGACGCGGTGGGCCTGTCGATCCTCTCGGGAGCCCACAACGTCCTGCTGCCCGAGGTGACGCGGCTGCTCAAGGAGCAGGGGGCCGAGGACATCCTGGTCTTCGCCGGCGGCATCGTGCCGGAGCAGGACATCGCCGGGCTCAAGAGCGCCGGCGTCGACGCGATCTTCCTGCCCGGCACCTCGACGAAATCGATCGTCGAGTACCTGCAGCACCGCTTCGCCGACGCCGTGGCGTCTTCCCCGGTATCTTCCTGATACGGCTATCGCAGTGCTACTTTAGGCCACCTAGATGGAGGAGGAATGAAGAGAAGGATTCTGCTGGCGGACGACAGCGTCACGATCCAGAAGGTCATCGAGCTGACGTTCATGGACGAAGACTACGAGGTCCGCGCCGTCAGCAACGGCGACGAGGCCGTGGCGCTGCTTTCGAGTCTCAACCCCGATTTCGTGATCGCCGACGTCCATATGCCGGGAGCCAACGGCTATGAGGTCTGCCGGCGGGCGAAGCAGAGCCGGCCGGACCTGCCCGTGCTGCTGCTGGTGGGCACCTTCGAGCCGTTCGACGAGGCCCAGGCCCGCGCCGTCGGCGCGGACTCGCACCTGAAGAAGCCGTTCGACTCGCAGGAGCTGCTGCAGCGGGTCGAGGAGCTGCTCGCCTCGAAGGCTCCCGCCGCCGCTGCCGCAACTGCCGCTACGCCTGAAGCGCCGCCGGCGTCCCTGGCGGACTGGACGGCGTCGGCGCCTCAGGCGGTGCCGGACTGGCTCGCCGCGCACCCGCGGCTCCGGACTTCGCCGCGGCGCCCGACCTCTCGGCGGAGCCGAGCTGGGGTCAGCCCGCCGAGCCGGCCTGGGGCAACTTCGAGCTGGAGCCCGAGCCCGCCTCGCCGTTCGCCGCCCCTGCGGCAGCCGCCATGCCGGCGGCCCCGGAGCCGTTCGACCACGAGCCCTCCTTCTCTCTGGAGCCGGACCCCGGCTTCCAGGTCGAAGCGGAGCCGGTCTTCTCGCTGGAGACGGACGAGCCGTCCTTCGGCGTGCGGGAGGACGTCTTCGGCGCTCCCAGCGAGCTCTCGTTCGACGAGACGCCGCAGGACCGCTATATCCCAGAAGATCACCGTCGCCGAGGAGCCCGCGGCGGCGCCGCTGGGTTCAACTGGACCCCGGAGCCCGAGCCGGAGCCGTTCCACTTCGAGCCCCCGGCCGCGCCGGCCTGGGCGCCCGCGGTCGCCGAGCCCCTGATCGAGCCCCAGCTCCAGTGGAGCGAGCCGGAGCCGTTCGCCGCGCTCGAGGCGGAGCCCTTCGCCGCCAGCCCCGAGCCGGAGCCGGCGTTCCCGCCCGGTCCGACGATGGCGCCTGTCTACGAGCCCGAGCCGGCATACGCCGCCCAGGCTTCCCAGGAAGCCAGCCATGAAGCGAGCGGCAACGGCCATGGACGGCTCTCGGACGACGACGTCGACCGCATCGCCCGCCGGGTGGTGGAGCTGCTCGGCGACCGTGCCGTCCGGGACGTGGCCTGGGAGGTGATCCCGGACATGGCGGAGGTGATCATCCGCGACCGCCTGCGCGAGCTCGAGGCCCAGGTCGAGTAGCGCAGCCTTCGGCAGGGCCGGAGGCGATCGGGGAGCGGTGGCAATCACCGCTCCCTTCTGTTTGTTGGACGGATTGGGATTGAGGGCAACGTGAGGAGACAGACGTGAGCGGCACGAGCACCGAGACGACGACCGGCACCGAGACGACCAGCACCGAGATGGACAAGCGCTTCGACCCGGTCGGCTACGAGCAGGCCTGGCAGCGGCGCTGGGCGGAGAAGGGGTATTTCATCGCCGAGGCCCCCTCGGCGAAGCCCTCGTTCTGCATCATGATCCCGCCCCCCAACGTCACGGGAAAGCTGCACGTCGGCCATGCCCTCGAGTCCACGCTGCAGGACCTCCTCACCCGCTGGCGGCGGATGCAGGGGTACAACGCGCTCTGGCTGCCGGGCACGGACCACGCCGGCATCGCCACCCAGCTCATGGTGGAGCGCCACCTGGCGAAAGAGGGCACGAGCCGCCGCGAGATGGGGCGCGAGCGCTTCGTGGAGCGGATGTGGCAGTGGAAGGAGCAGTACCACGGCAACATCCGCGAGCAGCTCGACCTGCTGGGCGCCTCCTGCGACTGGACGCGCGAGCGCTTCACCCTCGACGCCGGCCTCTCGCGCGCCGTGCGCGAGGCCTTCGTGCGCCTCTACCGCGAGGGGCTGATCACCCGCGGCGAGTACATGGTCAACTGGTCCCCGAAGCTCGGCACGGCGGTCTCCGACCTCGAGGTGGAGATGAAGACCGTGCAGGGCAAGCTCTACCACGTCGCCTATCCGGTGGAGGGGAGCGACGAGCGGATCGTGGTCGCCACCACGCGGCCGGAGACGATGCTGGGCGACACCGCCGTGGCCCTCCATCCGGAGGACGAGCGCTATCTCCATCTCCACGGCAAGGCGGCGATCCTGCCGCTGGTCGGGCGGCGCCTGCCGTTCGTGGCCGACGAGGCGGTCGACCGCGAGTTCGGCACCGGGCTGGTGAAGATCACCCCGTTCCACGATCCCAACGACTTCGAGATGGGGAAGCGGCACGACCTGCCCGGCATCACGGTGATCGGCCTGGACGGCCGGATGACCGCCGAGGCGGGCCCGGACTTCGCCGGCCTCGACCGCGCCGAGGCGCGCGAGAAGATCGTCGAGCGCCTGCGGGCGGAGGGGTATCTGGTCAAGATCGAGCCGCACACCCACAACGTCGGGCACAGCCAGCGCAGCGGCGAGGCGATCGAGCCGCTGGTCTCGACGCAGTGGTTCTGCGACATGGCGGGGATGGCGGCGGACGCGGTGGCGGCGGTGCGCGACGGCCGCACCCGGCTGGTCCCCGACTCCTGGGACAAGACCTGGGAGCACTGGCTGCTCAACATCCGCCCGTGGTGCATCTCGCGCCAGCTCTGGTGGGGGCACCAGATCCCGGCCTGGTACACCGAGGACGGCCGCTGCATCGTGGCGCACAGCCTGGAGGAGGCGGTCGCCGAGGCGGGCACCGACCGGCTCACCCAGGATCCGGACGTGCTCGACACCTGGTTCTCCTCGGCCCTCTGGCCGTTCTCGACGCTCGGCTGGCCGGACGACACGCCGGACCTGCGGACGTTCTACCCCACGGACGTGCTGATCACCGGCTTCGACATCCTCTTCTTCTGGGTGGCGCGGATGGTGATGACCGGCCTCCACTTCACGGCCGACGTGCCGTTCCGGGCGGTCCACCTGACCGGCCTGGTGCGCGACGCCGAGGGGCAGAAGATGTCGAAGACCAAGGGGAACGTGCTGGACCCCACCGACCTGGTGGCGGAGTACGGGGCGGACGCCCTGCGCTTCACCCTGGCGTCGCTCGACAGCCCCGGGCGGGACATCCCGCTCAACCGCGACCAGATCGCCGGCTACCGCGCCTTCGGCAACAAGCTCTGGAACGCTGTCCGCTTCGCCCTGTCGCGCATCCCGCCCGAGGCGCGGGTGCGGGAGTCGATCGATCCGGCGGGCCTCGGCCGCTCCGGAGCGCTGGATCCTCTCGCGGCTGTCCAGGGTGGCGGCGGAGGTCGACGCCCGTTTCGAGACCTTCCGCTTCGACGAGGGGTGCAACCGGCTCTACCACTTCTTCTGGGGGGACTTCTGCGACTGGTACATCGAGCTGTCGAAGCCCGCCCTCTTCGGCGACGCTCCTCGGCCGCGGGTGGGGGACGTGCTGCTGACGGTGCTCGACCGCGCCCTGCGGCTGCTGCATCCGGTGATGCCGTTCCTCACCGAGGAGCTCTGGCAGCGCCTGCCCGGCCATGAGGCGATCCACCCGGAGACGATCGTCCTCGCCCCCTACCCGCGGCGCGAGGAGGGTTGGGAGGACGACGCTGTGGAGGCCGGCATGGACGCGCTGATCCAGGTGGTCACCCGCGTGCGCGCCCTGCGGGCCGAGATGGGCATACCCCCGAAGGCCAAGCTCGACCTCCATCTCAACGCGGTGGACTCGACGGTCGGTGGGCTGCTCGCCGAGCAGGCGCCGCTGATCCAGTTCCTCACCCGGGTGGAGACGGTGGCGGTCGGTCCGGCGCCCGAGGGGGCGCGGCGGGATCTCGCGGCCGGCGTCGAGATCGGCGTCGCGGATCGAGAAGACCGAGATGAGCGCCGAGGAGCGGGGGAGGCTGGAGAAGGAGCTCGAGAAGCTGACGACCGAGATCACCCGCTCCGCGGAGCGGCTGTCCAACCCGGACTTCCTGGGCAAGGCCCCCGCCCACGTGGTGGAGGGGGGCAAGGCCAAGCTCGCCGAGATGCGCGAGCGGCAGGCGGCCATGCGGTCGAGCCTGGGGCTCGCCTGAAGAGAGCCGACGTGGACTACGACCGCTACGTCCTGGAACTGCTGGAGCGGCGACGGTGGGGAGGCGGCCCCGAGAACGTCGTCGTCTTCCCCGTGGTGGACTCGACCAACGCGCTCGCCCGCGCCATCGCCACCGAGTATCAGAACGAGGAGATCCCGCTCCATCCGCTGCTGGTGCTCGCCTTCGAGCAGTCGGGGGGGCGCGGCCGGCAGGGGCGGAGCTGGTCGAGCCCGGCCGGCCTGGGGACCTACGCCACGCGGGTCGTCGCCGCGGAGGACCCGGCCCTCCTGCAGACCCTCCCCCTGCTCGTCGGCGTCGGGCTCTGCCGGGCTCTCGCCTCGCATCTGTCCACCCCCTGCCGTCTCAAGTGGCCGAACGACCTGGTGGTCGAGATCGAAGGGGAGCGCCGGAAGATCGGCGGCATCCTGATCGAGGCGCTGGTACGGCCGGGAGAGGGGAGCGTGGGGCTCATCGGCTTCGGCGTCAATCTCTTCCACGGCAGGGGCGATCTGCCGGAGACGGCGACCTCGCTGCGGCTGCTGGAAGGGACGCTGGGGGGAAATTCAAGCAGCCTGGCGGACCTCACCTGGGATCTGGTGGAGGGGGTGGAGGCCGAGCTCGCCCACCTAGGAGATGCCGAGTACGCCGTGGAGAGCTACCGGCCGCTGTCGGTCCACCAGCCGGGTGAGCGGATCGTCTGCCGGTTCGGCGACACGGTGATCGAGGGCTCCTTCGCGGGGTTCGACGAGATCGGGCGGCTGCTGCTCGACAGCGCCGGGGAGCGGATCCCGGTGGCCGCCGGAGAGGTGATCGAGGGATGAAAAAGAGCAAGGAGAACAACGAGAGCGGTGCCGGGGTGCTCGTCCTGGTGGACGTCGGCAACACCAACACCGTCTTCGGCATCTACCGCGGGGACGAGTTGGTCGAGAGCTTCCGCCTCTCGACGGACACCGAGCGCACGGCCGACGAGTACGGCGCGCTCCTGCTCCCCCTGTTCGGAATGCGGGGGATCGATCCCGCCAGCGCCGAGGCGGTGGTGATCTCCTCCGTGGTGCCGCCGCTCCACCTGACGCTCGACCGCCTGGCCCGGCGCTACTTCGGCAAGAAGCCGCTGTTCATCGAGCCCGGGGTGCGCACGGGGATGCCGATCCGCTACGACAATCCGACCGAGGTGGGGGCGGACCGCATCGTCAACGCCGTGGCGGCCCGCGAGCGCTACGGCTCGCCGGTGATCGTGGTCGACTTCGGCACCGCCACCACCTTCGACGTGGTCAACGCGGCGGGGGAGTACATGGGGGGGATCATCACCCCCGGCATCGGCATCTCGGCCGAGGCCCTGTTCGCCCACGCCTCGCGCCTCTACCGGGTGGACGTCCGCAAGCCCACCGAGTTGGTGGGGCGCAACACCGCCGCCGCCATGCAGGCGGGCATCTACTACGGCTACATCGGCCTCGTGGACGGCATTCTCGAGCGGCTGCTGGCCGAGATCCCCGGCGTCAAGGGGATCGTCGCCACCGGCGGCCAGGCGGCGCTGATCGCCGGCGGCTCGAAATACATCCGCGAGGTCGACCCGGACCTCACGCTGACCGGCCTGAAGCTGATCTACGAGCGCAACCGGTAGATCGCGGCGGCCATCCTTCTCCTCTTCAAAGGGACCGGCGCCTGAGCCTCAGCAGGGCGAAGCCCGCCAGCAAGAGCGCGAGCGCGGCGAGGCCATCCCTCGAGATGGTGGGGACTTCAAACGTGTTCAGCACCCGGAAGCAGCAGGGATCCGCCGGGCCCGGCTGGTCGGGATCATCCGAGAACCCGGTCGACTCGTTGCTCCCATTCCCGTCGGCGTCGAAGGCGATCGTCGCCTGATTGCACAGGGTCGTTCCTGCAGTCCCGGCGTTGATGTTCGCGTTGATGGTGATCGTCACCGTTCCCCCCGCAGGAATCGCGCCGTTCCACAGGGCCGTGTTGCCCGCGGTAGAGGCGAAGCCGCTTGTGGCGCTAGCGCTGGTCAAGGTCAGCCCGGCAGGCAGGACATCCGTGAATTCGTCTCCCGGATTGTCCGCCTGGCTGGCCGGTCCGCAATTGATCAGCAGCAGGGTTTTGGTGATCGGGGTGAGCTCCAGCATGGGGCCGCTGATCTCCTCGCAGAAGGCGTGGACGCCGGTCGCCACCACCTGGGTGTCCTCGACGTGCTGGTTATCCGAGGGGTCGTTGCAGACGCCGGCGGGCGAGGTGATCGTGGCCTTGTTGTGGAGCACGCCCGAGCACATGGGCTTGACGATCCCGCTCAGGCGATAGACCCGCATCTCCCCTGCGGCAAGGTCGATCGTGTCCTCCAGAGGCGGCGTGCGGGTGGGAGTGCAGCCCGCGCCGCGGCACCAGCGCACCTTCCGCAGCTCGCTCGGAAAGTCGTCCCGCACCACGGCGCCCGATACCGCCGAGGCGCCGGTGTTCTTGACCGTGATGTCGTACACGATCCCTTGCCCGGGCACGACGGGGTCCGGATTGTCCGTCTTGGTGATGGTGAGGCCGCTGATCGGGAGACAGGTCACCTGGACCGTCTTCGCGGCGCGGTTCGGGAGGGCTGGATCCGGTGTCTGGGACTTGGCCTCCGCGCTAAGACCGATCGGGCTTCCCGCGGTACAACCCGCGCACGCTGGAGCGCGGACCATGAAGTCGAGGGTCCTGGAGCCTCCGCAAGGGAGATCGCCCAGGAGACAGGTGAAGCGATTGGGCTGGCTGGCGACCGGAGTGCAGCCGGCCGGAATGCTGTCGATGATGGCGGAGGCCCCGATGGTGACGTCCGCCGTCGCGCCTTGTGCCGTGTGCGGACCGCCATTCGTTACCACGACGGAGACCTTGAAGCTGTCGCCCCCCGCAACCTGAGCAGGAGCGCTCACGCTGATTCCGAGATCGGCTTCGAGAGACACGGACGTAAACAGCGAGCAGGTTTGCGGTGCCGCATTGCTCCCGACCGTCGTAGCGGTATTGGTGATCGAGGTCGGAGCTGCGCATCCGGAGGGTACTTTAAATCTTACCATCACCGGCGGCAGAGACTGGCCGGGACCGACCGTCCCCCGATTGCATGCGGATTGGACGCAAGGCCCGCTCATGTAGGTGAGGCCCGGCGGTGTCACATCGGAGAGGCTTACGTTGTTGGCCGCCACGCACCCAATATTGCTTACCGTGAGCTTGTAATTGATGACGTCACCGGCCCTTGCCGAAGCCGGCCCCAGCTTCTCGCATACCAGGATCGGCTCTCTAGGGCTACGAACGATGGTTGTCCGAGGAGCGGGACAGGTGATGAGATCCACTCCATCACCCTTAACTGTCGCGGTGTTCTGGATCGAGCTTGGAGTCGAGCAATCCTCGGTCACCCGGAAAGTCACCGTCTTGCTCACCGACGTACCGGATGGGATCGTACCCAGAGAGCACGGAAATTTCTTATCGCAGGGTTTATCCGCTCTGACAAACGTCAGGCCCGCTGGTGTCGCATCGCTGAGCATGACATTGGCTGCCGCTGCATCCCCCTCGTTTTTGACCGTGATCGTGTACGTTGCCAATCCGCCGGCGTCCACGGATTCCGGACCGGTCTTCGTGCACGTCAGATGAGGATTCGGCTGGTGGAGGGGAGGGATGGAACACGTCGCGACCGCCCCGGCGTCCATCGCCGTGCCGACCTCCAACGGCACGTCGTACTGATGGCCACCCATGAAGACCTTATCGTCGAAAATCGCGACGGACTGACCGAAGGCTCCGCCGGGCACGTGCAAAAACTTGAAGCTCTGAATCCAGTTTCCGCTCTGTTTCTCGAAGAGGTAGGCTGCCCCCGCATTGCTGCCGTCGTAGGGAGCGCCGATCAATAAGCGTTCGTCGTCAATCTGAACGGCGGTGCCGAGTTGCGCGCCTTGCTTGGGATCGTCCGCAGTGAGAAGATGAGAGATCCAGTCGGACCCGTTCCGCTCGAAGACGTACGCGGATCCGGAGTCGGTGAAGCTCTTATCATCCCCGCGAGCTCCGACCACGATCTCGGCCGCCTCCGATCGCGACGGCGGAACCGAATTGAATGTTGCCCGGTCGGAACGCGCCAGCCGTCAGCTTGCCGTTCTCTTCGAGGGTCCATTCATCGTTCGGGGTCTTCTTGGAAAAAACGTAGGCGGCTCCGAAGTTCTGGAACACATGGAGGTCGTCGGCAAAGGGAGCGCCGACGACGATCTTGTCTCCGGAAGTTGCCACGGCGGAGCCGAATTCATCAAAGGCTCGGCTGTCGCCGGCAAGGAGTTTCGTCTGCTCCCAGACGTCCCCTTGCATTTCGAAGACGTAGGCCGCGCCCGCACGGCTGCCGCGGCTTGAGTCGCCGGGGGCACCGACGACCAAAGTCTTTCCGTTGAGCGAGACGGAGAAGCCGAACCGGGCTCCCCGGGTAGCATCCGCGGCGTCCAGCTTGTCCTTGAAGACCCACTTCGATTCCACGAGTTGGAACAGGTAGACGACTCCGGAGTCCTTGACCCGTTTATCGCCAACAGGAGCGCCGACCGCCAGCCATCCGCTGTTGATCGAGACCGCGGATCCGAACTGGTCATTGGACTGAAGATCGGTAGACGCGATCTCTGGATCCGGTATCTCTTGAGTTGGGTTCATTCCTGGCTTGGGATCCAGGTACAAGGCTATGGCGCCCGAATCCGTCCCGCTCGCATTGTCCAGGTTGGCGCCGGCCGCGAGCCATCTTCCGTCCACGCTGAGCGACCACCCGAGTTGAGCGTCCTTCTCAGGAATTTTTGCGATAAGCGGCGGCGCGGCGCAGGTGATCGTTTCGGACGCGGCAAGGGGGGCCGGCACCCCGAGCCACGCGGCTGTGGCGGCGAGTCCCAGAAGGGCTCCGCGCAGAAAACGGGAGAGCGTCCGCTCGGGAGCGTCGTCATTCATTGGGGAGGCCTTCCCGGGGGTTCCGTCGTGAAGTCGCGAAACTGGAGGGGCGAGTCGTCCGGGACCTCCAGGCTGCTCGACGGCGCCGGGCGAGTGGGCAGGCCGCCTGGCGGCACCACCACCCATTGGCCTGCCTCGACTTCCACGGGGTCGCCGCCGGCCTTCGCCTGGACGGTGACGACCCCCTCGTCCACGCCGACGAAGGTCCCGACGAGAGGGTCGACGAGGAAGCGGACATACGTCCCCTTGACGCCCGCGACGGCTTGCGGAGTGTCCACGTCGATGGGCGGCTCTCCGGGCAGCAGGGCGAGCAGGAACTTGCCGAGGCTGAAGCGGACCTTCGGCGCGCAGGAGCGCGAGCGGTCGCCGAGCTCGGCCTCGCTCGGCCCCAGGATCGTCAGCACGCCGCTGATCCGCCGGCCGTCGTAGGTGGTGGTCTCCTTGCAGCCGAACGCCCGGTTGAAGTCGATTTTGAGGAAGGCTTCCCGGCCGGTCAGCGTCACCTTCAGGCCGCGCTCGATGGGCGCTCGGGTGACGAGGTCGCGGGGGGGCTCCCCCGGAGAGAAGGCGCGGACCTGGGGCCTTACCAGGGAGGCGATGCCGATCTCCTTCGCGCCGGCCGCCGTGCCGAGGAACCCGATCGCGAGCAGGACGAGAGTGGCGCCGCGCATCAGAGCTCCCAGCTCAGACCGGCGGAGACGACCAGCCGCCGGTAGCCCAGATCCGGGAGCCCATCGCCCAGATCGACGTTCGATCGCCGCCGCGTGTAGGCGGCCCGTGCCGTCCACCGCAGCCGGTCCGTAGATGCGAAGACCAGCGCCGCCGCCGTCTGCAGGGTCGTATCGCGCCGTTGCGGCCCGGTCGGGTCGAGGAGGTTGGACTCCCGCCGGTCGTAGCGATCCTTGCGCACCCGCCCTTCCAGGACCGTGGACAAGCGCAGCCCCAGCGGCCAGACCAACTCGCCGTTCCCCTCCAGGAAAGTCCCCGTGAACTCCGGCCCCGCCCGGCGGTCCACCCCCCGGGCGCCCAGGCGCAGCATGCGGTTCCAGCCGCCGAAATAGAAGATCTGGCTCAACCCCAGGGACAGGTCCTGGCCGCTGCGCTGCGGGTCCGAGAGGAGGCCGCCGGGAAAACGGCGATCGGCGTAGCCGAGGTCGAAGCGGGTGGTGGTGGCGGGCGTTTCGCGAATGCCGAATGCGGCGGCCCCTTCCAGGGTCTGGTAATACGGTTCGCTGCCGAGACGGTAGACGGCGCCGCCGGCCTGGAACAGGGCGGTGAACCGGCTGCCGCCGAACGGTAGCCGGGCGGTGCCCAAGGGCCCCTCCAGAAACCCCTGAGAATTGCTGCCGAAAGCGAGCTGGACGGCGCCGCGCGCCTGTCCGAGATCGAGATAGCCGAAATCGAAATGGAAGGCGCGCCCGGTCTCCAGGGTCACGCCGAGGTTGGGCTTCTCCCGGGCGTGGAAGGGATAGATCCCGAGCCGCAGGTGGCGCGGCCGAACCCGTCCGAGTCACCGCCCTGGACCACCTTGTCCCCGGGGCCGGGCGCCGGCACGCTCAGATCGTTCGACAGTAGATTGGGATTGGTGTCCGCGGCGGCCGAGAGGCCCACCGTCCCCTCCCACAGCCCCCGGTCGTCCACGGCCTGAAGGGGGCGGCCTCCCGTGAGGCTCGCCTCGATCTCCGCGGCGGCCTCCCGCATCCGGCTTGCCGCAACAGGGCCAACCCCCGCCGCGTGCCCTCGTCGCGGGTCGAGCTGCTCGGCCTTGCTCAACCAGTCGATGGCGGCCGCCACGTCCCCCGCCTCCAAGGCATTGAACCCCTCGGCGAGGTCCACCTCGGCTTCGGCCCGCCGCGGCACCGGCGCGGCAAAGCTCGCGGCGGCCAGGGCCGTGAAGCCCAGGACGGCGAACAGCAGGGACGGCAAGGTCCGGCGCATAGGCGAGCCACCCTTCTCTCGTAGATTAATAAAAACTATATAATGGAAAGCGCCCGATCACAAATCGATCTATTTCAATTTATTTCGTCTTCCGCACCTCCACGCCGTCCCAGTCCGCGGGCGGCGGATCTTCCTGATAATGGCGGCAGCGCTCGTGGAAGATCCTGCCGGGGCCGTGCCGCCGAGGTCCGCGAAGAGCGTTGCGGCGCCAGTGAAATCCTGGGCTCGGTAGGCGGCGAGACCGCGGGCGAAGAGGGCGGCTCGCCCGGCCTGATCCAGCGAGCCGGGGGCGGCGTCCAGCAGCTCGTGGATCCCCACCGGCTGCTGCTTGCCCTTCACCCGCACCCAGTCCAGCTCGCGGAAGAGGAAGCCGTCGCCGGCCGCCCGGGCGGTGTGCTCGGAGACCAGGATCTGGGTGCCGTAATCCTTGTTGAGCCCCTCGATGCGCGAGCCCAGGTTGACGTTGTCGCCGATCACGGTGTAGCCGAAGACGACCTCGGAGCCGACGTTGCCGACCGACATCTCGCCGCTGTTGAGGCCGATGCCGATCCCCAGGGTGAGGTGGGGGGGCAGCTTGCCGTCGCGGTGCCACCCCTCGTTCAGTCGCACCAGCTCGTCGCGCATGGCGAGCGTGGCGCGGCAGGCGCGGGCGGCGTGGTCCGGATGGGCCAGGGGGGCGCCGAAGAAGGCCATCAGGGCGTCGCCCATGTACTTGTCGAGGGTGCCGCCGTTCTCCAGCACCAGGCGGGTCATCGGGGTGAAGAACTCGTTGAGCAGGCGCACCAGGGCCTCGGGGTCGAGGGTCTCGGAGATCGAGGTGAAGCCGCGGATGTCGGAGAAGAGCACGGTCATCTCCCGCCGCTCGCCGCCCAGCTTCACCCGCTCGGGGTGGCGGATCATCTCCTCCACCACCGGCCCGGAGACGTAATGCTCGAAGGTCTGGCGGATGCGCTGCGCCCGCTCCTCCTCGGCGGCGACGCGGACGCGCAGCGACAGGACCAGAGCGAGCACCCCGGCGAGCACCGGGGAGACGACCTGGAGGTGCCACCCCCGGGCGATGAAGGCCGCGTAGGCCAGCAGGGGCCAGCCGAGCACCAGGACGGCCGCCGCCGCGGCGCCCACGCGATGGCGGGCGGTGCGCAGCACGAAGAGCGCCACGGCCAGGGCCAGGAGCGCCGTGGCGAGGAGGGAGACGCCGGCCAGCAGCCCGGTATCCTGAATGTAGCGGCGGTTCAGCAGATTGTCCGCGACGTTGGCGTGGACCTCGACGCCGGGGATCTCGGAGCCGAAGGGGGTCGACTGGACGTCGCCCACGCCGATCTCGGTAAGGCCGACGAAGACCAGCCTATCCCGGAAGGCGCCGGGGGCCGTTTGCCCCGTCAGGACCTCCCAGGCGGGGATGGTGGGGAAGGTTCTGGCCGGGCCGCGGTAATTCACCCAGAGACGCCCCTGCTCGTCGGCCTGGACGGCGCGGTCCGCCAGCTTCACCTCCACCACGCCGGACCGGGACGCCAGAGCCAGGCCCTGGCCGCCGAGGAAGACCTCGGCCGCCCGCAGGGCCAGCGGGGGGTAGTAGTCCTCGCCGTAGCGGATCGCCAGGGCATAGTGGCGCAGCACTCCGCTCTCCCGCTCGTGGCTGAAGAAGCCCTGGTTGATCGCCGCCTTGGCGAAGAGGGGGAGGTTCGCCTCGACGCCCGGCCGGACCGGGACGGGCAGCGCCTGCCGCAGCATGACCTGGTTGTAGACCTCCCTTTCCAGAGTCTCCGCGTTGACGGCGATGGGCTCGCGGCGGAAGAAGTAGCCGAGGACGACGTTGCCCGCCTTCTCGATCGAGGCGGCGAGGACGCGGTCGTCCGCGGAGAGGTCGTAGCCGGCGTCGTGGGGAGAGGGGTCGGAGAAGACGATGTCCAGGGCGATGACCCTGGCGCCATCCGCTTTCAGGCGGTCGATGAGCGCCGCGACGCGGGTGCGGCGCCAGGGCCACCGGCCGAGCTTGTGGACGCTCTCGGCCGTCCACGGCGCAGACGACGATCCGCGGGTCGGGCGGCAGCCTGCCCCGTGCCTGCATCATCAGGTCGGTGGCCAGCTCCTCCGGGGTACGGACGAAGAAGGCGACGCCGGCGATCAGCGCCGCGACGAGGGCGATGCGGAGAGCATCCTTCTTCATCCTTTCAGCCGGTTCGGCCCGGCCGTTCGGATTGATCGGCCGGAGGAGACGTCCGGCCGCCCGCCCCGCGAGCGGCGTTTCGGGGAAGGCCGCCTGCGGCGGCGTGAACGCCGGGCCGCCCGCCGAGGCGGAGAGGGTGGCGGACCCCGGATCGAGGGGGCTCGGCAGCTCGGGCGCCCGCCCCGGGGCCACGAGGGTGCGCTGGCCGGCCCGCACGGTCACCTCGCCGCCGGCCTTGGAGCGGACGGTCACCACTCCTTCGGTCACGGTGACCACGGTGGCGCCGGTCGGCTCGTCCACCTCCACCCGCAGGTCGGTCCCCTTGACGCCCACCACGGCGGTGGGGGTGTCGATGGCGACCTCGCCGTTGAAGAGCTTGCCGAGGGCCAGGCGGACAGCGCCGGCGAGGACGGAGAGGGCGGACTCGGAGCGGCCGGTCACGCTGTCGACGCGGCGGCGTCGAGGGTGACCCGGGCGCGGGAGCCCAGGGTGAGGGAGCCGCTGGGGTCGAAGGTCATCTTGGCGGCGGAGTCGGCGCCGGTCTCGACCCGCAGGCCGAGAGCGAGGCCGTCGCCCGCGGCGAGGGCTTTGGCGGCACCGCCGGGGGCGTGCCCTCGACGTCGTTGCGCGCCAGCACCACCTCGCCCACGTCGGCGGCGAGGCCGGGGGCGGCCGGCGAGAGGAGGAAGAGGGCCAGGACAGCATGCGGAGAGTCGGGGTTTCATCGTCGGTTCCTCCTTACCAGAGCCACTGGAGACCCAGGGACGCGGTGGTCCGTCGGTAGTCGCGGAGGTCGAGCACGGCGGTGCCGCCGGGGACGAGGTCGAGTCGCGCTTGGCCCAGCTCGCCCGGCCGGTGAGGTAGAGATGCCGCGTCACCTCCCGGGAGAGGGCCGCCGCGGCCCGGTGGTGGTCTCGGCGAACTCCCCGAGGCACCGCTCGAACTCGTCCTTGCGCGCGGGAGGCGGCGAGCTGGAGGGCCAGCGGTCCGCGAGGGGGAGGGCCAGCTCGGCGGTGCCCGCCAGGGAGGTGGCGTCGCCGCTGCCAGGCGGTCCTCCCCTTTCCCGCGAGCGCGCCGAGCCGCAGGTAGCGGTCTCGCCGGCCCAGGAAGACGATCTGGCTGATCCCCGCGGACCGGCGTCAGCCGTCCGGCAACAGGCCGCCCAGAGCTCCAGGCGCTGGTAGTCCAGCTCCACCTGGGTGGCCGTGCCGCCGTTTCGCGGAAGACCAAGCCAGGGCCGCCCCGTCCGCCGTCGCCAGAGCGTTGCCGTTCACCCGCGTGTCGGTCCGTCCCGCCTGGAGGAGGAGGAGAGGCGGCTGGCGCCGAAGGGCACGCGGGTATAACCCAGTGGACCGGTCAGATAGCCCAGGGGATCGGCCCCCCAGGCGAGCTGGACGGCGGCGCTCCATTGGCGTTCGTTCAGGAAGTCCAGGTCCTGGAAGCGGGCGGCCTTGGCCTGGCCGGTGAGCCCCAGGCTCCAGCCGCTCCGGCCATAGAAGGGGTAGACGGCGGCCCGCAGATCGAGATCGGCGACCCGGTCGTCCACCTCGCCGCGTCATCGAAGGCGGTGCCGGAGGCGTGACGTCGGGGCGCGCGGCGGGGTTCGAATCGGTGCCGTACGCGGCGCCGGCCCGCAGGTCGAACCGCGGATGGTCGCGCAGGGGGATGAGGCCGGCGAAGCCGGGGACAGCGACCGCGGCGGACTCGCTCTGCCGGCGCTGGGCGGCGGCGAGCCAATCGCGGGCCTCGCGGTTGCCCGGATCGGCCGCGAGGGCCTCCTGGAAGAGGCGGACGGCTTCCGCGAAGTCGCCGTGGTTGTAGGCGCGGACGCCGTAGGTGAAGGCCACCTCGGCCACGGCGGTGCTCCGCTCGGCGGCGCGGGCGGCCGCCAGGGGAGCCGCCAGAAGGGTGAGGAGCAGAAGGGTGGAGCAGAGTCTCTGTCGTCTCATGGGACTCCTTGTGCCTGCTGGCGGAGCCGGGCGAGCTGGCTCTTGAAGCGGGCCGGGTTCCAGGTGTAGGGGTCGTCGAGCTCTCTCTTCATCGTCTCCAGGGTGCCGGCGAGGCCGGCGCGGACCCGCCGCGGGTTGCCCGCCTGGAGCCGGGCCACCAGGCTGTTGAAGGCGAGGAACGCCTGCTCGGCGGCGGCCGGGTCGGCCACCGCGAAGGCGTCGGCGTCCTCGGAGATGGCGAGCAGGAGGCGCCTGGCCTCGGCGTCGTCCCACGCCGCCTGATCCAGCCGGGGGACGACGTCGCCGAGGGCGCGGCTGATCTGTTCGGCGGTCTCGGCCACCTCGGCGGGAGGAGTGCCGAAGCGGGCCGTCTGGCGCGCGAGCCGGGCGACGCCGGCATCCAGGGATTCCCGGGCGTCCGGCGCCACGGCGGTCACCAGGTGGCGGAGGACGGCCCAGCGGGCCGGGCTCCAGCGCGGCAGTCCGGGGCGCTCGGGGTTGCGCACCGTCTTCCAGCGCTGCTCGGTGAGGGAGTGATGGCAGGAGTCGCAGCTCATCTCGGAGAATTCGGGCCAGCGCGGCGAGCGGGCGCGCCGCGCCAGCAGATCGAGCCCGGCGCGGAAGCTCGCCGCCTGCCCCACGGCCCAGGCGCGCAGGCCGTGGGTGTCGCGCAGCCCTTCCTTCCTCTGCTTGTCGCGCAGGGGCATCCAGTGGGCCGGCATGTCCTCGGTGTAGTTGTCCAGCTCGAAGCTCAGCAGCGGATGGCCGGCGGCGATCAGCTCGTGGTCCACGGTCTGGCCCGGCGCCCCCAGGTGGCAGGAGAGGCAGAGGCGGGAGCGCGTATCCAGATCCCGCAGGTCGGCCATGCCCGCCGCCACGGATTGCCGGTGGCTCCAGTCCTGGGCGGTGTGCTCGCGGATCCAGCCGCCTGCCGGCCCGTGGCACCCCTCGCAGGAGATGCCGTCCTCGATCTCCAGCGGCACCGCCTGCTTCTCCTTCGCCACCGCCATGCCATGGCAGCCGAGGCATGCCGGGCTCTCGGCGGGCGGCGCCGGCAGCTCCAGGTTGCGGGCGATCAGGCGCGAGCGGTCATTGAACAGCACCCGCCAGGCCGTGTAGTGGCGGTCCCCCCCCCTTGAACCAGGTGAAGTGCTCGTTCTGCAGGACGTCGAAGACCCGCCGCGGCCGCACGGCCCCGTGGCAGTTACTGGAGGCGCAGGAGGCGGGCCCGACGTACTGCCCGGCCGTCGGCGCCGGAGGTTCCACGGGAGGCGGAGCGGGCGCCGGCGGCTGACCGGCCAGGGCAGCCGCCAAGGCGAGGCCAAGCGCGCAGGCAGCTTGCCAGGATCGTCCGCCGTTCATGGCCGTCTCCCCGGGGTTGTGGCGGATCGTCCGTCACGGTGTAGAGCCGCCCGCTGCGCAGGTAGAGCCGGCGCATCTCCTCGTTATTGAACGGACGGGCGCCGAGGCGGTTGAAGACGCTCACCTGATTGCCGCTCTCGTCCGCCGCCCGGTCGCGGTCCAGGCCTCTGGAGAGGGCCACGGCCGGCCCACGGGTGCGGCGGGTGGCGATCAGGCGCGGCTCGGGCCGCGGGGAGAAGCCGAGATAGCCCGGCACCGTCTCCGGCGAGGTGAGCTGGACCACGGCCAGCCCGTTCCCGCCGTCGGCCACGTAGGCGAAGAGGCTGGCGTTGGTGGAGCCTACCTTGACGTCGCGGGTGTCCTTCAGCCGCCCGTCCGCGTTCCACAGACGGTCGAGCCGCGGCGCCTCGGGGCGCTCCACGTCCACCAATGCGATCCCCTTGTCCCCGGCTGCCACGTAGGCCCAGGTGCGGGCCACGTAGACGCTTCGCCCGGCGAATCCGCCGGCCCGGCCGGCCAGGCGGGGCGCGGCGGGGTCCGTGACGTCCACCACCGCCAGGCCGTCGCGGTCGGCCACGAAGGCGTAGCGGAACTGGACGGCCACCGCCGCCGGCTGCCGGAAGCCCTTCAACCGGGCGGCGATCCGCGGCCAGCGGCGCCGAGGCGTCGACCACCACCAGTTCGTCTTTCGTCACCACGTAGACCCAGTCGCCGGCCACCGTCAGCCCCTCGGCGCCGGTCAGGGCACCGCCCGGGTTGAAGGTGAGCGCCCGTTTGAGGAAGTTGTTCTCCGGATCGCCGTCGATCAGCGTCGTCACGTTCACCAGGATCAGCCCCTCCTCGCGGTCGGAGACGAAGGCGTAGTCGTAGATCGGGTGGAGCGGCTGCTCGAGGTTGTCGGGATCGCCCTTCCGGCGCGCCACCGGCATGGTCGTGGGCAGGGCGATTCCCGTGGCGTCGCGGGTGCGCACGAACGTCCGCTGCCCCAGCGGCGACACCGGAGCGGTGACGATCCGCTCGGAGAAGTCCTTGTTGTCGACGTTGGCGACGTCGTAGACCTCGAAGCCGCCGGGCCCCTGGGCGGTGAACAGGTACTCGCCGCGGAGCTGGAGGCCGCGATCTCGCCCCGCGCGTGGTGGTGATGGGCCTCGGGGAGCTCCGTGCCGGCGCTCCTGGTGGGTGCTGTAGAAGTCCGGATAGGCCAGGCGGTGGAGGTAGCTGCCGATGACCGCCTGCGGCTCCTCGGACTCGGTGACGGCGACCGCCTCCATCCCCTCCCTGCCCTCGCCGACCCAGGCGAAGCGGCCGATGAAGTTGACGAAGTTCGTCCCCTGCAGTGAGGAGCTGCGCCATCCAGGCGTTGTTGTCGCCCGCCGCCGAGGCGTGGCAGTCGGTGCAGGTCTTGGTCTCGCGGGCCGCGCACGGTGTGCGGCACGTGGGGATTGAACGCCTGGCTGCTGAAGCCGGGGGCGGAGATCGGCGGCTGCTGGATGTAGATCCGCTGCGCGGTTGGCGTTGGTCGAGGAGAGCACCAGGGCCGAGGACGAGCGGACGGGCGCGATGCGGTTGCCCTTCACCTTGCCGTTGATGCCCAGCATGTAGGCGTCGGTGCGGATCACCTGCGGGTTGTAGGAGGCGTAGTTGCGGGTCTCGCCCCCCTCGTAGTGGTGGATCTCGGACTTCGCGTTCGCCTTCTGGGGCAGGTGGCAGCCGGAGCAGGCCGTGGTCCACGACGAGTGGCAGGTGTAGCAGGTCATCCGCGAGTCGGCGTGGGCGAGCGAGGCCTCGTGCCCGGGCACGTTGCCCCACGTCGAGCCGTCCTTCTGCAGGGTCTTGGCGAGGCGCGACCTCTCGCTGTAGTGCGGGTTGCCCGGGGTGATGGTGTCGAGGACCTGCGTCACCTCCCACTCGACCTTGGGATCGACCATCGAGCGCTGGCAGAGCCTGCCGTCGCGCCAGGCGAAGCGGCGCCGGCCGGACGGGGTGGTGCCGCAGCGACAGGTCGGTCCCGCCGGGGGCGCCGCGGGGCCGGAGGTGCGCAGGGTGGCGCGGGCGCGGACGGTGCCGTGGCAGTCCTTGCACCCGATCTCGATGGCGTCGCCGTACTCGCCGTGGATCTGCCCGTCGCCGTGGACGTCCTGGGAGAAGTGGCAGTCGACGCAGTGCATCCCCTTCTCCAGGTGGATGTCCTTCAGGTGGACCGCCTTCCTGAAGCGGTCGGGATCGTCGAAGGGGACGATCCGGTCCCCGGCGTCGAGGAGGTTGCCCTTGCGGTCCTGCTTGTAGACGGCGCGGAAGATCCAGCCGTGGCCGTGGTAGTCGGCGAACTGGGTGTGCTCGAGGTGGGGTTGAGCTCGGAGATCTTGGCCAGGAACTCCGGCTCGGTCCACAGGCCGCGCACGGCGGCCCCCTCGGGGTTGCGGTCGAGGCTGGCCCGCCGCTCGGCCTCGGTCGGGATAGCGCTGCTTCTTGGGCCAGAGCAGCTCGCCGTCGGTCTCGTCGTCCCACATCATGTAGCCGAGGTAGCTGTTGACGAACGAGTTCGGCTGGTGCATGTGGCAGGACATGCACTGGCTGGTCGGCACGCCCGGGTGAAGCTGTGGTGGATCGGGTGGCCCGGCTCGTTCTTGGGGATGGTCGGGTCGGCGGTGGCGGTCATGCCCTGGTTGCCGTAGGCGGAACGGGCCGGAGTTGGCCGGGCGCGGTCGTTGGCGTAGACGACGTGGCAGGCCGTGCAGCCGCTGGAGCGGTAGTCGCCCGGATGATCGTTGGTGCCGAGGAACGACAGGTGGGGGTCGTTGAGCCGCGTCTTGTGCAGGTTGATCAGCGCCGGGCTGATGCGCAGGCCGGTGCCCGGTCCGCGGTTGGAGAGGCGGATGTCGGGCTTGCCCGGCTCCTCCAGGGGGTTGGGATTGCCGATGTCCGGGAACATCGACGGCTGGAGCGCGCCGCCGCGCTCGAAGGCGCGGAAGTACTCCCCCGGCTGCGTGACCTCCCAGCGGGGGAGGGGGTAGAGCAGGGGCAGGCCGCCGCGGGCGATCTGCTCGGGCGTGGGGGAGACCTGCACTCTGTTCGGCCGGCCGCCAGGGCCGTAGCTCTCTCCCAGGAAGGTGGCCTTCTGCCCGAGGACGCCGTTGGCGTAGGCCGCGGCGCCAAAGAAGATGGAGGAGGTGGTCATCGGGCTCTTGAGCACCCGGTTGACCTGCTCCTGGTGGCAGGGGCCGCAGGTCTCCTGGGCCACTCGCAGGTCCCCGGGATTGATGAAGCGGACGAACTCCGGGGACTCCTGGAGCAGGCTCGTGTAGGTGCGCTCCGGGTTGGCCGACGTGGGCCAGCGATCGGGGTACAGAGGCTGGACGTGGGCCCGCCGCTTCGCCTCCTCGTAGGGCGCGCCGCCGGGATCGGCCCCGGAAGGCCGGAGGGCGGAGGCGTCGCCGCCGTGGCATTCGGTGCAGCCGATCTGTACCGTCTGCGTCGGGTGGATCGGCTCGATGCCGGCGTGGCAGGTCAGGCAGCCGCGCGACAGGTCGTCCGCCTTCGTCCGGGCCGTGCGCTGCCGCTGCAGCCCCTCCGTGGCCGGCGAGCCGGGGGGCTGGGCGGCGGCGAAGGCCACGCCGAGCGCCACGGTTCCGGCGAGGGCGAGAGCGGCGTGCGAGAGCGAGGGCATCGGCAGGTCTCCTCAGTACGTCAGGATCAGGTTCGTGAACGCCGCGAAGAGCGCCGAGCGGGTCTCGTAGATGTCCGCGAACCCCCTCCCCGGCAGCAGCGCGGCCACGCCGCCCACCACCACCGCGTTCTGGTTGAGGTAGGGGCGCCAGCGGACTCCCGCCGAGAGGTCCCAGCCGATCTCGCGGTGGATCGGCGACTGGAAGAGCACCAGCTCCAGCGTCTCGGTCCGGTCGAAGCGCAGGTAGTTGGCGGTCAGCGCGGCCCGCAGCTTCGGCGTCAGGTCGAGGTCCACCGCGGCGCTCGCGAGGTGGAGCCCCGGGTTCACGAAGTTCGGCTGCCCCTCCTCCTTGCTGCTCCGCAGGTCGGGGAGCAGGCTCCCGCGGCTCACCAGGGTGACGCCCGAGCCGGCGAGGCGGATCCCCATCCGGTTCCAGAAGCTGAAGCCGCCGCCGGCGAAGGCGGGGTTGTCGAAGATCGAGTCGAACCCCTGGGCGTTGCGGTCCACCGGATCGTGGTCGCCCGAGGCATAGAAGTACGCCAGCTTCGGGCGGTACCAGTCGCGGTCGACCGACAGCTCGAGGGCGCCCATGAAGGCCCGGATGTCGACCCGGTCCCCCTCGCCGGGCTTCAGCGGCCGGGCGGGGCCGGCGATGGGGTTGAGGCTGTCCTTGCCCGTGACGAAGTAGAGGGCGTCCTCGACGTTGATCCGCCCCACGTGACCCGATCCCGCCACGCCGAGATAGACCGCCTCGATCTCGTGCGGCTGGGCCGAGCCCACGGGATCGGGACGGGCCAGGAAGCCGTTCTTGTCGAACTTGAAGGTCGCCTCGTCGCGCAGGTAGTGGAGGGAGGCCTGGGCGGTGTAGCCGGGGGTGAGGAAGTCCTGGCGGTAGAAGTTCGCCACCGCTACCTGCTGGTGGCGCCGCTCGAAGGTGTTGAGGCCGCTGTTGGTGTCCTTCTCCAGGCGGTCGAAGAGGGCGAGGTTGTACTGCTCGCGGTTCGAGTGATAGTTGCCGAACAGGCGGACGCCGAAGTTGGTGTCGGTGAAGACGAAGCCGCGGAAGTCGCTGCTGAAAGGCTGGACGCCGGCCCGTACCGAGACGAAGTCGTAGTTGGGCGAGAGGTCGCGCAGCTTCCACTCGCCGAACAGCTCCTGGAGGGCGAGGAAGCCGCGGGTGCGGCTGGTGCCGTCGCGCACGTCGGGGCGCACCACGGCGTTCTCCGCCACCTTGACGGCGTTCAGGTTGACCACCACGGTACCCTTCACCCGCCACTCGATCGGCTTGAAGGCCGTGTCCCCCTTGAACAGGTCGGCCGAGAGGGCGATCTGCTGGAAGCCGAAGGCCTGGCCGTTGCGGCCGAAGAAGCTGATGCTTCCCGGCCGGTCCGCGCTCACCCCCGAAGGGGTGGGGAGCTGCCGCGCCTCGGCCAGGGTGTCGGAGACGGCCGAGACGTTCAAGAAGAGGTCGGTCCCCCGCCAGGGGAGGTCCCCCTTCCAGCGGCTCTGGTGGTAGGGGTCCCACTTTCCCCGGCTCTTGACGAGTGAGCTCGTAGGGGGGCGGCACGATTCGCCAGCGGTCGGTGAACTCCTGGAAGTCCGCGGCGGCGGTCTCCTCGGGGGAGTCGTATTGAATGTCCACGGGGAGCAGCGGCCCGCGGGCCAGCCGTCCGGGAAGCTGCACGATCAGCGGCTGATCGGTGGCGGCCGAGCGCCCCGCGGCATCGGTGACCCGGGCGGTCACCGTGTACTGCCCGCCGGCCAGGGGCTCGGGCCAGTCCAGACGCCAGCTCCCTCCCGCGATTACCACGGCCTCGTGGGTGGCGGCGCCGATCGTCACCTCGACCCGCGAGCCCGCGAGCCCGTCGGTGGTGCCGGCGACGGCGAGGGCGGGGGTGCGGGTGAAGAGGGGCTGGCCGCCGTTGAGCGTGAGATGGAGCTCCTGGGCGGACAGGGGGGTGGCGAGGGCCACCAGACAGACGAGGCAGGGGAGGAGCTGGAGAGCTCTCACTGCTCGGGATTCCTCGGGAACTTCAGGAACGGCAGCCGCACGCCGTCGACGAAGACGTTGTCGGCCCAGAAATTTTTCGGCGGCAGGAACCCCTGGGCGCCGAGGAAGGTCACGTAGTCGTCCTGCTCGACGCCGTCGCCGCTCACCCCCAGGCCGCCCACCAGGAGACCTCCTTTGTAGAGGGGGAGGCTGCCGGGGAAGAAGACGATGCCGCTCTGGTTCGCCCCCGGGGGCGCGAAGCCCTGGGAGCAGGCGTGGAGGGCGTCGTTCCTGAACAGGTCGAAGAACGGGCCCGGGCCGCTGCCGTCGATCCCCGCCGGATAGAGCGGCTGGCCGCCGAAGCTCAGGGTGCGGTTGCTGATCGCCGTGCCGGCTGGCACCCCGGGGAGGTCCGCCACTCCGGGGCCGCTGAAGTAGGCCACGTTGCGCGCCTTGGCCACCGCCACGTCCACCGAGAAGACGGTGGCGTCCGGCATGCGGTAGAGGGCCAGGATCCTGCCGTCCACGTCCCCGACGGCGATCACCATGCGGGTCCTGCGGCCGATCGGCAGCCGGATCACGGCGCGGGTGCGGCCGGCGGCGTCGACGGCCTGCTGGACGATCTGCTGGACCTCGGCGAGCGAGAGCTTCGAGCCTGCCACGGGACCCGCCAGGTATTCGTCCGGCGCGCACTGCCCGTCCGCGGTGGCGGGCAGGGAGCCGGGGACCGATCCCGCGGAAACCCCGGCCGGCCGCTGCGTCTGGCGCACGAAGGGGAGACGGATGCCGTCGATGAACACCACGCCCGGGTCCGGCAGGGGGACGGGAAACGGCTTCAACTCTCCGGAAAAGGCCGAGAAGGCGGCGAACTCGGCGGCGTCGAGCTTCCCTGCGGGCACTCCGGCGATCCCGATCCCACCGACCAGCTTGTTAAGGCGGAAGATGGGCAGCCCGCCCGGATTGACCGCGGCTTGGTTGCTGTCCGCCGGGTCCACCTTGCCGGTCACCGGGCCGGTGCCGCAGCCGAGGTCGTCGAAGGCGTCGCACGTCCCGCCCATGATCGCGGTGGCTCTCGGCAGGAACTTGCCGGCGTTGAAGGTGACGTGCAGATCGCAGCCGCGGTTGGTGCTCTCGATCCCGTAGAGAGCCGCGTTGGGGGTGCGGGCGATGCCGGGCGGGAAGTGGAGGCCGCTGACGAAGCGCACGGTGCGCGAGGAGAGGGGAGCCTGGTCGTTGCTGAAGAAGGCGCCGGTGCGGGCGAGCCCCACCGCCTCGTTCTGCTGCGCCGGCGTGGGGCTCCCCTGGACGTAAAGCCCGAGGACGTTCCCCGGCCGGTCCACCACCGCCACCGCCAGGGTGGGAAAAGCGACGGCCGCGGCCGCGGCTTTGAGCAGATCCGTCACCTCGGCCGCCTTCAGGGCGTCGCAGGACAGCGCGGGTCCTCCGTCGCTCCCGGGAGGCGGCGGTGGTGGGGGAGGTGGCCTCCGGGGCCGCCGCGCCGATGCGGTGGGGATGATCGCGCCGGCGGCGAGAAAGGCGACGAGGAGCGCTCGTGCCAGCATCAGACCTTCCTTCTCGCGGGATGGTAGGTGTGGCATCCGAGGCAGTCCCGCGGTCCGGCCTTCACGGCCGCGTCCCCGGGGGGCTTGCGGCTGCCGCCATGGCAGCCGCCGCAGGCTTCGATCCCCGGCACGAGCAGATCGGCCGTCGCCGTGCTGGCCGCCGTCCGGGTGTGGCAGGACTCGCAGGTCAGCCCCTCGAGAGAGACATGATCGCCGTGGTCGAAGTGGGAGAGCCGCAGCCATTCGCCCGGGGTGCCCGCCCGCGCCACCACCGGGAAGGGGCGGGCATCGAGGTTCATGGCGTGGCACTTGGCGCAGGCGGTGCGGTAGAGATGAGTCTCCGCCTCCTCCACCTGGGACCTCACCCGGGAGCTCAGATCGAGCCCCATGGACGCTCCCGGATTGCGGACGATGATCCGCCGCCGCTCGCGGAACGATCCCATCCTCCCCTCGTCCACGGAGTAGACCGCCAGCAGCTCGTTATGGACGTCGCGCGGCTCGGCGTGAGGGGCCTCCTCGTCCGGCAGAGCGGGATCGAAGGTCAACCGGTGGCAGCGGTCGCAGTGGCTCGAGAAGCTCACCGGCCTCATCCCGGCCGGCCCCGGCCCGGGCTGATGGCAGTCCCGGCAGACGAGGGTCACCCGCCCCTCCGGGCTGAGGAGGCCCGGCTTCAGATGCAGGGCATGGTTCAGCCGCACGGTGCCGGGGTCCACCCGGCGGGCCACCGCCTCGGCGACCGGCAGCCGGCCCCCCGCAGGGAGGGTCAGGGAGAAATCCGCGTGCCTCTCCGGGAAGGCGGTGACGTGACGGGCGAAGGCCGGTTCCCCGCTCTTCACTTTCAGATCGCCATGGCAGGCGACGCAGTTGGTGTCGCTCACCCGGATCAGCCTCTCCTGGCCGCGGTGCTCGAAGTGACAGTCCGCGCAGGCCGGGGTGACCGCCTGGCGGATCTGGTGATCCAGGCGCGGATGGCACTTGGCGTTGCCGCAGCCCATGGAGGTAGGCCCCTTCCATGGAGTGTGGCAGTTGAAGCAGCCCACCTGCTGGAGCTGATGGGCCGCGCTCAAGGGGCCGGGTTGAAACGCCTGCCAGAGGCCGAGCCGGGGGAGGGCGGCGAGGGCGCCCGCGGCCGCCAGGGTGAGGAGGAGGGCGAGGAACCCCTTGGTGAGAAACGGCCGGCGCAGGGCGTAGGCCCGCAGGTAGTCCACCCGGGGCACCCGGACGGCGGCCGGCCCCGCCTTTACGGCCGCGGCCAGGGGGCGCACCTCCAGGGTCAGCGGATCCGCGGGCGAGCTCCACCGCACCCGCAGTTGCGAGCCGCCGAGGCCGATCGTGTCGCCATCCTTCAGAACCGTGGCGGCCGTCACCGGCCTGCCGTTGAGGTAGGTGCCAGTGTCGCTCCCCAGGTTCACCAGGCGGTAGCCGTCCCCCGCGCGCTCGACGCGGGCGTGCTCCAGGGCCACGGCGGGATCGTCGAGCCGCAGATCGGCGTTGGTGCCGCGGCCGATCCGGAGCTCGCCGGCGTCGACCCGAAGGGCGGGGGTCTGAGGGGTATCGAGGCGCTCGATGAGGAAGGGCATGGCCTAGAGCTCGAGCTTCGAGAAGAAGAGCACCGCGATCAGGTGAGCCGCCACCAGGGCCACCAGGGCGAGGGAGAGCGGCAGGTGGAGATAGAGCCAGACTTCGAGCTGGTTGCGGTAGCGCTGCTGGGCGAGCAGGCGCTGGTGCAGCTCCCGGCGCTGGCGCGAGAGGACGAGGAGCTGCCGCAGCTCCTCCTGCTCGCCCGCCGGCACATGCCGCAGCTCGGCGGCCCAGGGTGCCGCCGCGTCGCTCCCCTTCCTCCTCTCCCTGCCGAAGAGGAGCTTCCAGCCCGCCAGCCGCGCCGGCACCAGCTCCGCCAGCAGGTCCGTACAGACCTTCTGGAACGGCGCCGAGCGGCCGGCGGCCAGGCGCGCCATGGTGCGGCCGAGCTGGTCGAGCTGCTCGGCAATGGCCGCCGGCGGCAGGTCCCCTTCCACCTCGGTCAGCCGGCGGGGCGCGCCGGTGTAGACCACCGCTCCCCAGAAGCCGCTCGCCACCACGATCAGGAGGATGGCGAAGGCCGCGACCGCCACCTTGTCGTGGAAGCGGAAGCCGGTATGGAAGAGGATGAGCACCGCCGCCAGCAGCCCCAGGTAGAGGTGGCACTGGAGCCACCCCTCCAGCGTCCCCCAGGTGCTGCGGTACGACCGCTTGCGCACCCCGAAGTAGAGGAGGATGAGGATCGCCAGGGTGCCCAGGGCGCCGTAGGCGATTCCCCCTGCGAGCCGCCATGGGTGAACCCGGTGCGGCGGTCGTAGTAGACGTAGGAGGCCACGAGCAGCAGGAAGACCCAGAAGGCCCGCCGGCGCCAGCGCGCGCTCTCCGCCGTGCGCAGCAGCATCAGATCCCCCGGCTCCGCGCCAGCAGCTCGTCGAGGCGCGCCTGGTACTGCTCCGGCTCCAGCCGGATCGCCGCCCCCGTGGGACAGCTCCGCACGCACGCCGGACCGCCGTGGATCTCGCGGCAGAGATCGCACTTGACCGCCACGGTTCGGCCGGCGTCCTCCTTTGGCTTCGCCGCCCTTCCCGCCCCCCTCGAAGCCGAGCAGCCCCTTGACCCAATCGAAGGGGTTCCAGCCTGCCTTGGGGTGGACCATGAAGATGTTGTCGTAAGGGCAGTTCTTCTCGCAGTTGCCGCAGCCGATGCAGTTGCTCTTGATGTAGACCTCGCCGTGCGGATCGCGGGCGATGGCGTCCGGCGGGCAGTCGGTCATGCACAGCGGGTTCTCGCACTGCCAGCAGGAGTTGGGGGCGAGGAGGTTGTAGAACTTGATGCCGGTCAGCGACAGCCGCGCCTGGCCGTCCTCGTGCACCCCCTCGCAGGCGGCGATGCAGTTGCCGCAGCGCACGCACTTGTGATCGTCGATGAACAGCGCCTGGGTGCCCATCACGACCTCCTCGCGGATCAGGTCGGAGAGCACGCTGCCGGCGAGCGGCGCGGCCTCGGCGATCAGCGAGGCGATCCGCCGCTCCTCGAGCTTGCCGACGATCCCTTCCCGCAGGTGCGGGTGGTCCTCCAGGAAGCGCTCGAAGTCGTCGCGGCCCAGGCGGATCAGCTCGGTGGGGAAGATGGTGGTGACGGTCGCCGTGCGCGGCGTGCCGGGCAGCAGCGCGGTCTCGCCGAAGAAGTTCCCCGCCACCAGGTAGGAGAGGACGAGGTCCTTGCCTCCGGAGGCCTTGGAGATCTTCACCTGGCCGTTGCGGATCAGGTAGAAGGCGTCCCCCGGGTCCCCCTCGCGGAACACGGGTTGATCGGCGTCGAGCCGCTCGAGGGTCGCCTGACCCACCAGCCGCCAGAGCACCTCCTCGGGCAGATCCCGGAACAGGTACCCCTGGAAGGCGCGGATGAGGAAGGCCTGGTCCACCATCCGCTTCACCCCGGCGTCGGTGGCCATCAGCTTGAGCATGGCCTTGCGCGGCACCTCGATCAGCCGCGCGGCGCTCCCACGGCCGTCCGGGCGGTGGCGGTGGCGTTGCGGCGGCGGCCGGAGATCAGGCTCATCTCGCCGAAGAAGTTGCCGGTGGCGAGCGTCGCGATCTTGCGCTCCCGCGTCTCGCCCTCCGCCCGGGCGGTGATCTCGACCTCCCCTCCGGCGACGATCAGGAAGCTGTCGCTGTAGTCGTTCTGGCGCAGGATGACCTCGCCGTCCCGGTACTCGCGGACGGTGGCGGAGAGGAACATCTCGCGCAGCAGCTCCTCGTCCGCGGCCGCCAGCAGGGGGATCTCGCCGCGCAGCCCGGCGATCCGCTCCCGCACCGTGCCCTGCCAGAAGGGGAGCCGCGCCTTGAGCACCTCCTCGTCCGCCGGCTCGACCGCGTGCCCCAGGATGTGCTCGACGACCTCCCACCCCTGGTTGATCCCCAGCCGGATCAGGTCCCGCCCGGCGACCGCGCCGATCAGGTAGAGCCCCGGCACGCTCGATTCGTAGCGATAGGAGAGGACGGGCTTCGACTCCCGCCCGGTGCCGGCGAACTGGACGCCGATCCCTTCGAGCAGCCCGCGCGGCGGGGTGGCGCCCAGCTTGAGGATGATCTGCCGCGCGGGCACCCGGACCACGCCGGCGGGCGTCTTCAGCTCCGCGAAATCCGGCTCGACGCGGGCCACGGAGGAGCTGAAGTGGATCGTCATCTGCCCGCGGGCGCTCGAGGCCCAGCACCTCGCGCTCCAGGCTCTCCTTGGCTTTCAGGATCTCGGGTGTGCGCACGACCAGACCGACCCGGTTGCGGGGCGCCAGCGCGATCGCCACCTCCAGGGCCGAGTCGCCGGCGCCCACCACCAGGATGTCCAGATCCTCGAATTCGTCGGGGTCGACCAGCCGGGTGGCGACGTGGGGGAGATCCTCCCCCGGCGCTCCCAGACGGCGGGGGTTCCCCTGCGTGCCGAGGGCCAGGACGACGTGCCGCGCCACGTACTCGTCCGCCGCGGTGCGCACGGTGAAACCGTCCCCGGTCTTCTCGAGGCCGACCATCTCCTGCCGGAAGCGGACGTCGAGCCGCCGCTCCGCCACGAAGCGCGACCAGGCGTCGAGGATCGACTCGCGGGAGCCGGCGGCGAAGGGGATCTCGCCGCGCTGGGGGATCATCCCCGGCTCGGCCATGACGTGCTTGCGCTTCTGGTAGCAGTGGAGGGTATCGGCGAGGTGGTCCGTCCGCTCCAGGACCACATAGGACAAGCCGTTGGCCGCGGCCTGCGCCGCCGCCGACAGGCCGGCGGGGCCGGAGCCAACGATCACCAGGTCGAACGAGTGGACGGCCGTATCGCCACCTCTCTGCCGCGGCCAGAAGCGCCGCGGGACCAGAGCCCGAGTTTTAGGGACTCTCATTATTCTCCCCCAGTTTCGGGGATTGCGCAAATGAGAGGCGATGGAGAGGGAGCTTTGTTACAGGGAATTACCCGGAGCCGGCCGCCGTCGCGGATTGAACGCCGCTCGGGGTCTGTACTACCCTCACCCGGTGTTGACCGATACAGCCGAGACCGGGGACCCGGACCACTCCTACTTCCAGGCCATCGAGGAGATCTTCGTCGAGCTGCGGGGGGCGCCGCTGCTGCTCTCGCCGGCGGACTGGCAGGTGGCCCGCCGCTGGCGCCAGGAGGGGATTCCCCTCGATCTGGTGCGGAGCACGCTCGGGGAGGTCTTCGCCCGCCGCAAGGAGCGGGGCGCCAAGGGGAAGATCTCGAGCCTGCGCTACTGCGCGCCCGCCGTCGAGGCCGCCTGGGCCGATCTCAAGGAGCTGACCGCTCCGGCGCACCGGGTGGAGGCGCCCGCCTTCGAGGTGGCGCCCCGCCTCGCCGCCCTCGCCGCCGCCCTGCCGGCGGGCTTCCCCGGCCGCGAGGCCCTCGCCGCGCGCCTCGGCGCCCTCAGCGGGAGATCCCCAGGAGGTCGAGGAGCATCTCTCCGCGATCGACCGCGAGATGCTCGACCGGGCCGCGGCAGGACCTGGACGGCGAGATGCGCTCCGAGATTGACTCAGCGGTGGAGAAGACTCTTGCCTCCCTCGGCGGCCGCCTGCCGGCCGCGGAGCTGGAGAGCTCCCGCGAGCGGCTCGCCCGCCAGATCCTCCGCCGGCGCTTGAGCCTGCCGGTGCTGTCGCTGTTCTCGCCGGAGGCGGAAAGAGCCTGAAAATCAGGAACTGAACCTGGACCGAGAGATCCTGATGCGCTCTCCTCGGACCGTTACGACGGCTTTGTCGCCGAGCTCGGCCTCGAATCTCGTCAAAATTTGCTCCATCAAGCGGATCCGCTGATCGGCGAGCACGTCCGGAAGGCGGACCAGTCCGCAGTGAGGGCTACCCTGAGCAAAGAGAAACTTTCCAAAATCCTTGTCCATTGTGACAAGAATTCGGCCTTCGGCTGTAGCTCGATCGAGTAAGACCCGGTCTCCTGGATCAGGGCCCCAGTCCTGGGATTCCACAACGTCATGTCCTTGTGCGCGCAGCCAATCCGCCAAGCGCCGGCCGGCACAACGGTCGATGAGAAACTTCAACGGCTGGCGACCCGAACCGCTTCGAGGGACTCGTCGGCGATGACGGCATGCGCGTATGCCAGGCAGGCGCGGATGTCTTCAACCTCCAGGCCGGGGTAGTCGGCGAGCAGGTTCTCCAGGGTCTCGCCCTGAGCGAGCAGGCTTAAAACCAGCTCCACCGAGATGCGCAGATCGCGGATGATCGGCTTGCCGCCGAAGATCTGGGGATTCGTTCGGATACGTTCCAGCAGGTGCGGATCGGTCATCGAGATCTCCTGACGCCCATTCTAACCGACCATCCCTCGAAGTTCTTTACCGCTCGGTGAGCTCCCCCGCGCGGTTGAAGGCGCCTTCGAAGTAGATGGGCTCCAGCCCGGACGCCCAGTAGGCCAGGGCGGCGCGGTTCGGCTGGCTGGTCTCCTGGCTGGTGCGCAGGAACACGCCCTCGCCGTCCAGGGGGTGGAACTCGATCCAGCCGATCCAGGTGCCATCCGCCTCTCTCCTCGCCGTAGCTTCTCGGAACGTAGATCCCGCCTTCGTCATCTTCCACCCTCACCGTGTGCTCGTAGATCAGCTCGGGCATTTTTAGCCTCCTAAGTCTCTGGAGTGAAAGGGTTTGTCAGCGGAGGCCATTTTTTACGTCTTATCTGGGCATGGAATTCCGCGATTTTGACCTCCGTATCGCACCCATGCTCCTTCCGGCCGCGGCGTTCGCGGCCGGCACCCTGTCTGGCCTTTCAAGTCTCATACCTGCCCCTCGCGCCGCTGGTGGCCCTGGCCTTCGCGGGGCTGGCGCTCAGGCGCCGTTCCGGCATCTGCCTCGCCTTCCTGGCCTGCGGCCTCCTCGCCGCGGCGGTGCGGCTCGGCCTGCCCGGCGATCCCACCGCGTCCCTGTTCCGGGATCGTCCGGTGGAGGCGGTCCTCAGGGTGTCCGGGCACTGGATTCCGGACGACGAGGGGTGGTCCGCACCGGCGCGGGTCGTCCAACTCCGGCAGGGGGACCGGCTGACGGCGCCGCCGATCGAGGTGATCCTCCATCTGCCCGATCCCGAGGATCTCCCGCCGCCGTTCGGCACGACCCTGCGCGCCAAGGGCTATCTCGTCCGTTCGCCGGCGCTCGGCAACCGCATCCCCTCGCCGCCCGGACCCTGGCGGCTGCGCGTCAAGAGCCGTCAGCTCGTGGAGATCGAGAGCCCGCCGGGACCGCTGGCGCGACTCTCGGGCGCCATCCGGGAGCGGGTGGAGCTGGCCTACCGCGCCGCCGGGCCGGGGAGCGGGGAGGGCAAGGCGCTGGCCCGCGCGCTGGTGCTGGGCGACGTCTCGGGCCTCCCGCTGGCCTGGAAGCGGGGGCTGCGGGTGACCGGCGTCTATCACCTGATGTCCGTCTCCGGCGTGCACGTGGCGCTGGTGGCGGGACTGGTCTGGTTGCTCGGCGGCTGGCTTCCGCGGCCGCTCCGCCTGCTGCTGATGCTGGCGGCGATCGTCCTGTATCTGCTGCTGGTGGGGCCGCTCCCCGCGCTGGTGCGGTCCGCGGTGATGGGCGGGCTGGCCGCGCTGGCGCTGCTGGCCGAGCGTCCGCCGGCCGCCGCCAATGCCCTGGGCTGGGCGGTGATCCTGCTGCTGCTCGATCAGCCGGACGTGGCGCTCTCGCCGGCGTTCCAGCTCACCGTGTCGGCGACGGCGGGTCTCCTGCTGCTGGCGCCGCGGCTCGCCCGGCGCTGGCAGGGGCGCTGGATTCCCGCCCGGCTCGCGGAAGGGTTCGCCGCCAGCGTGGGCGCCCAGCTCGCGACCCTCCCCTGGGCGCTCCCCCGGTTCCACATGCTCTCGCCGCTCGCGCCGCTGCTCAATCTGCCGGCGGTGCCGTGGACGGGCCTCGCGCTGATCGCTTCGCTGGCCTGGACGGCAGTGGCGCTGGTCGCCCCAACCCTCGCCGGCAGACTGCTCCCAGCGCTCGATCTCCTGGCAGCGCCCTTCTCCTGGCCCTCCAGGACCCCGCCAGAGGTCTGGCTGCCGGTGCCGCTGGCCCTGGCGCCGATCTGGGCCTGGCTGCTAGCCATAGGAGTCACCGCCCTCCTGCTCCTCCCCCTTGCGGCGTCCCCGCATCGTCTTTTCTGTCCTTGCAGTCCTTGCCGTCCTTTACGTCCTTTGCGTCCGTGTCGGGCCTGCCCACCGCCCCGATCCCGAGCTGGCCATGCTCGACGTCGGCCAAGGAGATTCGATTCTCCTCCGCGACGGCGACCGCGCCATTCTGGTGGACGGCGGCGGTTCGCGAGGCGGCGACATCGGCGGCCGGGTGCTCCTGCCGGCGCTGCTGGGCGAAGGGTTAACCCACCTCGATGCCCTGGTCATGACTCACCCTGACAACGACCACTGTGGAGGACTGGTCGACATCGCCGCCTACCTCTCCGTGCGCGAGGTCTGGATGGCCCCCGGCTGGGACCCCCACAGTTGCGCGGGGAAGCTCCTCGATCTGCCCGGCGTGCGGACAGCGTCTCCTGTCGCGGGGCAACAGGCTCACTCTCGGCCGCTGGCACCTCACCGCGCTGCATCCGGCGGCGGCGGACGACGGGCCGGTCAACGAGCGCTCGCTCGTCCTCCTCGCCGAGGTCAACGGCCGGCGGGCGCTCCTCACCGGCGACGTCGAGAGCGGAGCCGAGCGCGAGCTGGCCGCCTGCTGCGCCCAGGGCCTGCACGCGGACCTCCTCAAGGTGGCCCACCACGGCAGCCGCACCTCCTCGACCGCGGCCTTCCTGGAGGCCGTCGCGCCTCGACTCGCTCTGATCTCGGTGGGAGTGGGCAACGTCTACCACCACCCCTCGCCCGAGATCGTCGAGCGGCTGGCGGAGCGGGCCCGCGTGCTGCGCACCGACCGGGCCGGCGAGATCGTGGTGCGGTTCGGCGCCGACGGGAAGCTGCGCATCGAGACGCCGGGGGCGCCGAAATGAGGCTACCCTATCCCGACCATGGAGCCCATCCTCGCCATCGTCGGACCCACCGCCACCGGCAAGAGCGCTCTGGCGCTCGCGCTCGCCGAGAGCCTGCGGGGGGAGATCGTCAACGCCGACGCCCTCCAGGTCTACCGGGGGTTCGACATCGGCACGGCGAAGCCGAGCCCGGCCGACCGCGAGCGGGTGCCGCATCATCTGATCGACATCCTGGAGCCGTCCGAGGTCTACTCGGCGGGGGAGTTCGCGCGCCGGGCCCGTGCGGCGATCGCCGACATCCAGGGGCGGGGGAAGCTGCCGATCGTGGTCGGCGGGAGCGGCCTCTATCTGCGGGCGCTGTTCTTCGGGATCAGCCCGATCCCGCCCGGCGATCCGGAGGTGCAGGAGGCGTTGCGCGAGCGGCTGGCGGCGGAGGGGCTCGGGAAGCTGAGGGCCGACCTCGCCCGGATCGACCCGCGGACCGAGGCGCGGCTGGCCCCCGGGGACACCCAGCGGGTGCTGCGGGCCCTGGAGGTGGCGCTGGTCACCGGCCGCCCGCTCTCCTCCTGGATCGCGGAACAACCCTTTGGGACTCAAGCCATTGCGGCCGTGCGCGTTGGATTGACGCTTCCGCGTGCTCATCTTATACGATCGAATCGCAGGCCGTGTGGCCTGGATGCTGGAAGCGGGATGGCTGGCGGAGGTCGAAGGACTTCTCCGGCTAGGTTTGTCTCCCCGGCTTCCCGCTTTCCAGGCGATAGGGTATCGTCAGCTCGTCCGTCACCTGGAGGGGGATGGGTCTCTCGAGCAGGCGATCGCCGGGATCGTCCAAGAGACTCGGCGGTTCGCCAAGCGGCAGGAGACCTGGTTTCGGAAAGAGCCGGATGTCACCTGGTTCTCGGCCCAGGAACTAAAACGGCAGATTCCGGGGGTATTAGAACATGCCAAGCACAGGGGTCTCGGGAGGGCGTATGGCTAAGCACAACATCAACATTCAGGATGGGTATCTCTTCCAGAGCCTCAAGGAAGGGCAGACGATGTACCTCGAGTTGGTGACGGGTAAACATCTCCTCGGGCGGCTCAAGCGGTTCGATCGGTTTGCCGTGGTGCTAGAGAGTGAAGGCAGGGAAATCCTCATTTACAAGCATGCTATTGCCACCATCTCCGCGGCGCCTCCTGCTCCTTGAGGTCCGGGAGGTCCGGCGCCGCCCAGGGCGCCGGATCGCCTCGGCCTCAATCTCCTGCCTCCTGCTGGCGGCAGCCCTCGCCTGCACCTCGGCTCCGCCGCCCACGCCGACTGTCCGGGAGCCCGTCCAGCGGGCCCCCGAGCCTCTCGCCCTGGAGGCGGCCGACCGTCCCGTATGTCATCGATCCCCGCGAGGGGTACTCCAAAGAGGGCGTGGAGCCGCAGCTCCTCGACCGGCTGGAGAACGCCTGGCGGGATCTCCTCGAGGCCGGCGACACCGAGGGGGCCACTCGCGCCGCCGCGGAAATGCTGGAGCAGAATCCTGATTTCTTCCCCGCCCAGGTCCTCGCGGCCCAGGTCGACTTCGCCATGGGCGAGAACACGCGCGTGGTCGCCCGCCTGCTGCCGGTCGGCGACGCGCTGCCCACCTACACCGCGAGCCAGTTGCTGGCCGGCCGCGCCGCCGAGCGCCTGGGGGACGTCGCCCTCTCCTACGCCGCCTACCGGGCGGTGGCCGCGCGCAGCCCCCTCGCCCTCAAGCGGGCCGGCGAGCTCCACCCCCGGGCGATGGAGATCGTCTCCCACCGGCTCGACGAAGCGCTGCGCGCCGAGAAGATCGACGAGGCCCAGAAGCAGCTCTCGCTGCTGACGAGCTGGGGGCCGTCCGAGACCATCGCCCTGGAGGCCGAGCGCAAGGTGGCGCTGGCGCGCGGCGACCGCGCCGCCGAGCTCGCCGCGATCAAGGAGATCGCCGCCCGCACGCCCGGCGACCGGCTGCTGCTGGAGCGCCGCGCCGAGCTGGAGCTCGAGGTGGGGGACCCCAGCGCCGGGCTGAAGATCGTCCAGGATCTCGCCGCCCGCAATCCCAAGGACCCCGATCTGGCCCGCAGGCTCGAGGCCGCCAAGTTCCGCTGGCGCCTCGCGCAGCTCCCGAAGGACGTCCAGGGGGTCGCCTCGAAGCCCGAGCTCAACAAGGGGGACCTCTCCGTCCTGCTCTACTGGCTGGTGTCGCAGGTGCGCAACAGCCGGCCGACGGCGGGGCGCATCGCCACCGACGTGCTCGATCACCCCCACCGGGAGGAGATCGTCCGCGTGGTCAATCTCGGCCTGATGGAGGTCGACCCGACGCAGCACCGCTTCTACCCCGGATCGCCGGTGCGGCGCGGCCAGGCCCTGCGGGTCGTCCTGCGCACGCTCGCCCGTTTCGGCGCGGCCTCCTGCGCCAACGGCAGCGCCGACGGCGGCGACGTCTGCTCCCAGGCTCAGGGGTGCGGCCTGCTGGTCTCCGGCGAGGGGTGCGACGCGACGGCGCCGCTCTCCGGCACCGAGGGGGTGGAGATCCTCCGCCGCAGCCTGAAGCTCCTGGGCGGCTCATGACCTTCACCATCCCGAACCTTCTCTCCCTGCTGCGCATGGGGCTGATCCCCCTGTTCGTCATCATGGTGATGAACGGGGACGCGCCCAAGGCCCTGCTGATCTTCGTGGTGGCCGGCGTCACCGACGCCCTCGACGGCTTCATCGCCCGCTTCTGGAAGCAGCAGTCGCTCCTCGGCGCCTACCTCGACCCGATGGCCGACAAGCTCCTGCTGACCACCGCCTACGTGGTGCTGTCGATCCCGAGCCTCAACCACGGCGGCACCCAGATCCCCCCCTGGGTGACCATCCTGGTGATCGCCCGCGACGTGCTGATCGTCGCCGTGGCCCTGGTGCTCTACCTCGCGGCCGGGGTGCGGAAGTTTCCGCCGTCGGTCCTCAGCAAGATCAACACCATTCTCCAGGTGGTCGCGGTGGCCCTGGTCCTGGTCTCCGGGGCCTTCCCGAAACTGCGCTCGATCGAGCTGGCGGCCGACACCACGCTCTACCTGGTCGCGGGCCTCACGGTCGCCTCCGGGCTCTACTACGTCTACCTCTATACCTACCGCGCCATCCGGCAAGAGAGAAAAGCAGAAGGCTCACCGACTAGCTCTCCGTCAGGCGCGCGTCTGATACCATCGTGGGGAACCACGATGTCTGACTTCGTACACCTTCATCTCCACAGCCAGTTCAGTCTGCTCGACGGGGCCAACCGCCTCGACGACGTGATCAAGGCCGCCGTCGAGGCGGGCATGCCGGCCGTTGCGCTGACCGACCACGGCAACATGTTCGGCGCCATCGAGATCTACAACAAGGCGCGCGCCGCCGGCATCAAGCCGATCATCGGCATGGAGGCCTACGTCGCCCAGGGGAGCCGCCTCGACCGCACGCCGGGGAAGGGGAGCAGCAACCACCTGGTCCTGCTGGCCAAGGACGAGACCGGCTACCGCAACCTCCTCAAGCTCACCTCGGCCGCCTTCCTCGAGGGGTTCTACTACAAGCCCCGCGTCGACAAGGAGCTGCTGCGCAAGCACAGCGAGGGGCTGATCTGCCTCTCGGCCTGCCTCAAGGGGGAGGTCAACGAGCACATCGTCGCCACCCGCGAGCGGGAGGCCGAGGCCGCGGCGAAGGAGTTCCTGGACATCTTCGGCGAGGGGAACTTCTACCTCGAGATGCAGGACCACGGCATCCCCGAGCAGAAGCTGGCCAACGAGGTGGTGCGCCGCATCAGCCAGCGCAACGCCATCCCGCTGGTCGCCAGCAACGACTGCCACTACCTGCGCAAGGATGACGCCTTCGCCCACGACGTGCTGCTCTGCATCGGCACCCAGAAGACCTTCTCGGACCCGGACCGCCTGAAGTACGCCTCGGACAACTTCTACATGAAGTCGGCCGAGGAGATGCACAAGATCTTCCCCGACGACCACGCCGCGATCGAGAACACCCTGGCGATCGCCGAGAAGTGCAACCTGGTGATCCCCACCGGGACCTACCACCTGCCGGAGTTCCCGGTGCCGGCGGGGTACACCCTCCAGAGCTACTTCGACGAGGTGGCCCGCGAGGGGCTGGAGGAGCGGCTGGCCGAGCTGCGCCGCCGCCGCGGGCAGGGGGGCGTCCGCCACCCCGAGGAGACCTACCGGCAGCGGCTCGACTACGAGATCCAGGTGATCAACAAGATGGGCTTCCCCGGCTACTTCCTGGTGGTCTGGGACTTCATCCGCCACGCCCGCGAGCATGACATCCCGGTGGGGCCGGGGCGCGGCTCGGCGGCCGGCTCGGTGGTGGCCTACGCGCTGCGGATCACCAACATCGATCCGCTGCAGTACGACCTGCTGTTCGAGCGCTTCCTGAACCCCGACCGCATCAGCATGCCCGATATCGACATCGACTTCTGCATGCGCCGGCGCGGCGAGGTGATCCACTACGTCGGCGAGAAGTACGGCCGCGACCGGGTGGCGCAGATCATCACCTTCGGGACCCTCGCCGCCAAGGCGGTGATCCGCGACGTCGGCCGCGTGATGGGGGTGCCCTACGCCAAGGTCGACCGGATCGCCAAGCTGATCCCGGACATGACCAAGTCGCTCGCCGCGGTGGCGAAGGAAGAGCCGCTCGCCGGCGAGGCCGCGCGCGACCCCGAGATCAAGCAGATCATCGACGTCGGCAGCCGCCTCGAGGGGCTCACCCGCCACGCCTCGGTCCACGCCGCCGGCGTCGTCATCACGCCCAGCCGTCTCGACGAGCTCGTCCCGCTCTACCGCGTGGTCAAGGGGGACGAAGAGCAGATCATGACCCAGTGGGACATGAACGTCATCGAGAGCCTCGGGCTCCTGAAGATGGACTTCCTGGGTCTGCGCACGCTGACGGTGATCGACGACGCGGTGAAGATCATCCGCCAGCAGGGGATCCCGCTCGACCTCGAGGAGATCCCGCTCGACGATCCCGAGACCTTCCGCATCTTCTCCGAGGGGCGCACCAGCGGCATCTTCCAGTTCGAGTCGCGCGGCATGACCGACCTGCTGCGGCGGGTCAAGCCGACGGCTTTCGCCGAGCTCGCCGCCCTGAACGCCCTCTACCGGCCGGGCGCCCATCGACCGGCATGGTCGACGAGTACATCCAGCGCAAGCAGGGCAAGAAGTTCTCCTATCTCGCTGCCCGAGACGCAAGCCGATCCTGGAGGAGACCTACGGCGTCATCGTCTACCAGGAGCAGGTGATGCTGATCGGCGTGGCGGTCGCCGGCTTCACCATGGCCGAGGCGGACATGCTGCGCAAGGCGATGGGCAAGAAGAAGGCCGACGTGATGGCCAAGATGAAGGCGAAGTTCGTCGACGGCGCGGCCGCCCGCGGCATGCCGCGGGAGAAGGCTTCGGAGCCTCTGGGACTAGATCGAGCCCTTCGCCGGCTACGGCTTCAACAAGAGCCACAGCGTCGCCTACGCCAGCGTCGCCTACCAGACCGCCTACCTCAAGGCCCACTACCCGGTGGCCTTCATGGCGGCGATGCTCAACTCCGAGCTCAACTCCACCGACGCCATCGCCAAGTACACGGCCGAGTGCCGCGCCATGGGGATCAGCCTGCTGCCGCCGGACATCAACGAGAGCGGCTGGTACTTCTCCGTGGTCGGCGACCAGATCCGCTACGGTCTCGGCGCCATCAAGGGGGTGGGGGAGGGCGCCATCGAGGCCGTGCTCGCCGCCCGCCGCCAGGCCGCCCGCTTCCGCAGCCTCGCCCATCTGGCGACCGAGGTCGATCTGCGGGGGGTGAACCGGAAGGTCTTCGAGTGCCTGATCAAGGCCGGCGCGTTCGACAGCCTGGGGATCCACCGCACCGCCCTCTGGCATTCGCTCGACGGCCTGCTCGACTATGCCCAGCGCCGGCGGCGCGAGCGCGAGGAGGGGCAGCACAGCCTGTTCGGCGCGATGGTCAGCGCCGGCGAGTCGATGGAGCCGGCGCCGGACCTCTCGGTCAAGCCGTGGCCCGAGCGCGAGCGGCTGCGCTACGAGAAGGAGGCCCTCGGCTTCTTCCTCACCGGCAACCCGCTCTCCGAGTACCAGGAGACCCTGGAGCGGCTGGTCAGCCATACCACCGGCTCGCTGCGCGACGGCGCTCCGGAGGGCCTGGTCGTCCTCGGCGGCATGGTGTCCGGCTTCAACCGCGTGAAGATCAAGAGCGGCGCCAACGCCGGCCGTTTCATGGGTCGCTTCGTGCTGGAGGACCTCGAGGGGGGGCTGCCGGTGACCCTGTTCGCGAACAAGCTCGAGCAGTTCGGGCACCTGCTCACCGACGAGGCGGTGGTGCTGGTCAAGGGGCAGGTGCGGGAGCGGGGGAGCGAGGTGGAGATCACGGTCGAGGAGATCGTGCCGGTCAAGAAGCTGGCCGGCAGATCCCTCAACGGGGTCGACCTGAAGCTGAATCCCAGGCTCTCGACGAGCCAGATGCTCAAGCTCCGCGACCTGCTGACCGAGCACCCCGGCGACGTCCCGGTCACCCTGGAGATGCAGCTCGCCGACCGCCGCACCGTCCGCATCGCCACGCCGGACAACCTCAAGATCCACCTCGTCCCCGCGCTGGTCACCTCGATCGAAGGGCTCCTCGGCCAGGGGAGCATTCGGGAGCGGTAGTCAGTGGGGTGTCCCACCCCCCCGCACCTGGAGCTGCGCCTTTTCTCTCATCAAGGAGGACGAATAAGCCCGGCGAAATTGGCAGGGCTGTTAAGCTACCTCGCCATGAGCACCGATCCATCTCGGCAGAACCTGAGACTCGAAGCCGACACTGAGACCGTCGAGGATCTCGTTGGCCTCGTCCGTCGCGGCCTCGTGAGAGTCCCCAGCTTTCAGCGGCCTCTGAACTGGAAGTCAGAGGATGTCCTCGCCCTCTTCGATAGCATCTACCGGGGATATCCGATCGGTTCCTTCCTGCTACAGAAGGGTAAGGCTCCTGCTGACAAGATCAAGATTGGACCCTTGGTGGTGGATGGCCCGGAAACTCACGAGGCCCTCTGGGTGGTCGATGGCCAGCAACGTTTGACCGCCTTGACGGTCGGTCTTTCGCGGCCTCGGCCCATCCCTATAATGCCCGAGGACCCTTGGGTGGTCTACTTCGATGCCTCGTCTCAGTCTTTCAAGGCACCTCCGAAATCCGGAGGGGTGCCCTCCACCTGGGTACCGGTTGCCGAAATGCTCGATGCCTCCGTGCTGAGCGAGTGGGTCTTCAATTGGAGCCACGGTGGAGATTCCGAGCTTCGAACCGCGTTATTCCAGGCGGGAACCCGCATTCGGCAATACCCGATCCCGGTTTATATCGTCGAGACGACAGACGAGCAGCTCCTGCGGGAAATCTTCTACCGAATCAACAAGTTTGGCCAGAGCCTGGATTGGGACGAGGTCCACGACGCCCTGTTCGGCCGTCGAGGAGCCCATCCGTCCACACTAAGTGAGCTCGCCGACGAGCTCCAGGGGCTCGGCATGGGCAGACTGGAAAAAGAGCAACTTCTTTCTTGTGTCATGTCGTACAAAGGGCTGGACGTAACCCGGAATCTCTCGGAGCACTACCGGAGGGACACCGCGGTCTTCACCCATGCCGTGCCGGACGCCTTGCCAGCGATCCGGGGCGTACTTTCGTTCTTCCGTCGGCATGCCGAGATTCCACATCTCCGGCTGTTGCCGCGCTCGATCCCGTTGGTCGTACTGACGAGATTTTTTGGTCTATACCCTGATCCGAAGGCAAGAACCCTTGACCTGCTCACGCGCTGGACTTGGCGTACTCTGCTGAGCACCAGCTTTTTCGATGAGCGTACGCTGCTCCGGCACGGAGTGGACGCCGTCCGGGAAGGCGATGAAGAGGCGAGTGTCCAGAACCTCCTGACGCTGGTCCCCAATGCGCGCCGAGCCGATTACACCCTTCCTGCCCGCTTTGATGCCCGCGCAGCCGACAGCCGGCTGGCGCTTCTCGGCTTGGCCTCTCTCCATCCGCTGGACCTCCGCGATGAGTCGTCGATCGACGTCGCCGCTCTGATCGAAAAGGACGATGTATCCGCCTTCCGAAGAATTCTGCCCACCGACGACAAGCTGGGAAGCAGCCCCGCTAATAGAATTCTTCTGCCAGGCTCCGGTTCGGCCCGTAAGGAGCTCGCCGACTATGCCGAAAAACGTGGATACGATTCGGCGGTGCTGCAATCCCACGCATTGACTCCTGAGGCGGTACTAATAGGAGTCTTGGCTCGGGACACGGAGAGGTTCGTGCGAGAGCGGACAACCACGATCGAGGAGGCGGTCCACCGTCTCGGTGAGAGGCTCGCCGCCTGGTCCAGGACAGATCGTCCCTCGATCTCTTACCTCCTTCAGCAGGTCGGGGCAGAGGGTTGAGGTCCTTCCGGGTTTCGCTCGGCGAGGTTGTCGTCGGTTACCTGTCTGAGGACGACCGGGGACGGGTCTCTTTCCGATTCCTGGAGGAATACAAAGATCGTCCGTCCCGTCCCGTCCTGAGCCAGTCATTCGAGGATGATTTGGAGAGAGTTTATCGGAGCAAGCGGAACGAGTTGCCAGCCTTCTTCGCCAATCTCGCACCCGAGGGACCATTGCGGGACCTCGTGGCAAAGAGTCTGGGGATCTCCGCTGGCGACGACATGGCTCTGCTGGAGGCTGTTGGGCGGGATCTCCCTGGAGCAGTGGAGATCACGATCGGAGAGGGGGCGGAGGGCTTCGAAGAAAACGGTACGGAGGATCTGGCCGACGGACTTCCCGAGGTCGAAGCGGAGGACGGTGCGCTCCGTTTCTCCTTGGCGGGGGTGCAGTTGAAGTTCTCGGTGTTGCGCGAGGCCGAAAAACTGACCCTGCCAGTCCATGGCCAGCGCGGAGAGTGGATCGTCAAGCTCGATTCGGCACGCTTTCCTCAACTCGTGGAGAACGAGTTCGCCGTCCTCGAGTGGGCGCGTGGTGCCGGGTTCGATGTCCCCGAGTGCCACGTCCAGCCGAGCTCGGCCCTCGGGCAACTCCTGCAGCCCTACGCGGTTCCAGAAACGAATGTACTAGTCATTCGGCGGTACGACCGCGACGGAACCAGGCGAATCCATCAGGAAGATTTTGCTCAGGTCGCTAGTCTGCCGCCCCGTCTAAAATATGACCAGATCTCCTATGAGCAGTGCGCTCTGCTGGTCCGGCAGATCGTCGGTGAAGGCGCCTATCTCGAGTTTGTCCGGCGGCTGACGTTCATGGTCGCTAGCGGCAATACGGATGCCCATCTTAAAAACTGGTCTCTGATTTATCCCGACGGCGTGAACGCCCAGCTTTCTCCCCTTTACGACCAAGTCTGCACGATCGCTTGGAGGGACCTGCCGCCGACTCTCGCCCTTCGCTTTAGCGGCAAAAAGTACCTCTTGCAAGTCGACGAGGACGCTTTCGCCAGACTCGCCAGGAAGGCACAAGCCGATGTCGAGCAAACGCTATCCGCCGTGCGGGATGCACTCCGGCGTATCGCCGAGGCGTGGAAGGACTCCGGCATCGATCGACTCATGCCCTCCGACTCACACAGAGGCTCTTACGCGAGTATTGGGAGAGCTCTCGTCTCCTCAAGCCTTATCCGGTTTTCCGCGATTAGGGCACACATTAGCCGGCCTTTCACCTGGTGGAGGCGTGCAGACCTGGCGTTGATTACGCACCCCCGCTTGCCCCCCGCCCCCCGCTTGGCTAAGCTCCCGGGCGTATGTTCTTCCATCGAGGAGCCTTCCACATGCCCATGCGCGGCCTCCGTTGCTCTCTGTTCTCTCTTCTGACGTTGATCCTCGCCGCCTCGCCCCGTGCTCGCCGCTCCGGCGAAACCTGCCCCCACTCCGGAGGCCAAGAAGACCGGCCCGCAGGATCTTCCCGAGCTCAAGGCTCTCAAGTACCGGCTGGTCGGTCCGGCCTGGGGCGGGCGGGTGGCGCGGGTGACCGGCGTGCCGGGCGATCCCCATGTCTATTACGCCGCGACCGCCTCGGGGGGCGTCTGGAAGTCGACCGACGGCGGGGTTGACTGGAGCCCGATCTTCGACGACCAGCCGGTCTCCTCGATCGGCTCGATCGCCGTCGCCCCGTCCGATCCCAACGTCGTCTACGTCGGCTCGGGCGAGGCCAACATCCGCGGCAACGTGGCGCCCGGCAACGGCATCTACAAGTCGCTCGACGCCGGCAAGACCTGGAACCACGTCTGGACGCAGGAGGGGCAGATCGGCCAGATGGTCGTGCACCCCACCAACCCGGACATCGCCTTCGCCGCCGTGCTCGGCCACGCCTTCGGCCCCAACCCCGAGCGCGGGGTCTACCGCACCACCGACGGCGGCAGGACCTGGAAGCAGGTGCTGAAGAAGAACGCCGACACCGGCGCCTCGGCGGTGACGCTCGACCCCTCGAACCCCAACATCGTCTTCGCCGGCCTCTGGGAGGCCCGGCGCTACCCCTGGGACCTGAAGAGCGGCGGCCCGGGCAGCGGCCTCTACGTCTCGCGCGACGGCGGCGACACCTGGAAGGCGCTCACCGGCAACGGCCTGCCGGAGGGGACCTGGGGGAAGATCGGCGTCGCCGTGGCCCCCTCGGACGGCCGCCGCGTCTACGCGCTGATCGAGGCCGAGAAGGGGGGGCTCTTCCGCTCCGACGACGGCGGCGAGAACTGGACCCTCGCCTCGGGGAGCCACGAGCTGCGGCAGCGCGCCTGGTACTACACCACCCTCACCGTCTCGCCCGCCAACCCGGACGAGGTCTGGTGCCCGCAGGTGCCGCTGCTCAAGAGCATCGACGGCGGCAAGACCTTCGAGCACGTGGAAGGCCCGCCGCACGGCGACCACCACGACATCTGGATCGATCCGAAGGACGCCAGGCGGATCATCGGCGCCGACGACGGCGGGGTCTATCTCACCACCAACGGCGGCGAGAACTGGATCGCTCCGGCGCTCCCCCTCGGCCAGTGCTACCACGTGTCGGCGGACAACCGCGTCCCCTTCCACGTCGCCTGCGCCCTGCAGGACATCGGCACCACCCAGGGGCCGAGCGAGTCGCTCAGCCGCGCCGGCATCCGCAACACCGACTTCCACGGCGTCGGCGGCGGCGAGGCCGGCTGGGTGGTCTCCGACCCCACCGACCCCAACATCGTCTACGCCGGCGAGTACCTGGGCTACCTCTCGCGCTACGACGACCGCACCGGCGCCGAGCGCAACGTCAGCCCCTGGCCGGAGAACCCCTCCGGGCATGGCGGCGAGGACATGCGCTACCGCTTCCAGTGGACGGCGCCGATCGCCATCTCGCCGCACGATCCGAAGGTGGTCTACTACGGCGGCAACGTCGTCTTCCGCACCGCCGACGCCGGCCAGACCTGGGCGGTGATCAGCCCCGACCTCACCCGCAACGACAAGTCGAAGCAGAAGTGGGCGGGCGGTCCGATCACCGGCGACAACACCGGCGTCGAGACCTACGACACCGTCTTCGTCATCGCCGAGTCGCCGGTCCAGAAGGATCTGATCTGGGCCGGCAGCGACGACGGCCTGATCCACGTCACCGAGGACGGCGGCAAGAACTGGCGCAACGTCACGGCGAACATCCCCGGCCTCCCCGAGTGGGGGACGACCGGCATGATCGAGCCCTCCCACTTCGACGCCCGCACCGCCTACCTCGTGATCGACGCCCACCGGCTCGACGACCTGCGCCCGTACCTCTGGCGCACCACCGACCTCGGCCGCACCTGGAAGCGGCTCGACGGCGGCCTCCCGCGCGACGTCTACCTCCATTCCGTCAAGGAGGATCCGGCCTACAGGGGGCAGCTCTATCTCGGCACCGAGCGCGGCGTCGCCTTCTCCCGCGACGACGGCGCCACCTGGCACGCGCTCCGCCTCAACCTGCCCACCGTCGCCGTGCACGACCTGGTGGTCAAGGACGACAAGCTCGTCCTCGGCACCCATGGCCGCTCGATGTGGATCTTCGACGACCTCCAGGTGGTGCGCGAGCCGCTGCCGGCGTCGGCCGCCGCCAACGGGCTCCACGTCTTCCCGGTGCCGAACGCCACGCGCTGGTCCTACCGCGGCGGCCGCGGCGGCGTCTGGAGCGGCCAGAACCCGCCCGGCGGCGTGCGCGTCTACTACTGGCTGAAGGACGAGCCCAAGGGGGACGTCACCCTGGAGGTGCTCGACGCCTCCGGCAAGGTGGTCAACACCCTGTCGAGCAAGGCCAAGGAGCCCACCGGCAGCAGCGAGTACGTCAAGGAGGAGAAGGAGCAGCTCGAGGAGTTCGCGATCCCCAAGAAGGCCGGCGTGCAGCGGGCGGTCTGGAACCTCGCCTGGGAAGGCGCCGAGATGATCCCCAACGCCAAGCTCGACGCGGGCTATCCGGCGATCGGACCCGCGGCGGTGCCTGGCGCCTATACCCTGCGGCTGACCGCGGACGGCAAGACGGCGACCGCGCCGTTCACCGTCCAGCGCGATCCGCGCGCCGCCGCCGTCTCCGACGCCGACCTCGACGCGCAGCTCCGCTTCACCCTCGGCATCCGCGACGCCATCACGCGGCTGACCCGCGACGTCAACCGCCTGCGCGCCGTGCGCCGCCAGCTCGCCGACCGCAACGAGCTGCTGGCCAAGGACGACAAGGCCAAGCCGCTGATCGAGCCCTCGAAGAGCCTGATCGCCCGGCTCGACAACCTGGAAGCGCGCCTGCACAACCCCAAGGCCGAGATCACCTACGACGTCCTGGCCCAGCGGGGGGGAAGCCAGCTCTACTCGCGCATGGCCCCCCTGATGGACTGGTCGGCGGGAGGCGCGGGCGCTCCGACCCAGGGGATGCGGGAGGTCTTCGCCGAGCAGGTGAAGGAGCTCGACGGCTACGAGGCCGAGCTCTCCGGGCTCCTCGGCAAGGATCTCGCGGCGCTCAACCAGACAGCGGCCCAGCTCGGCGTGCCCGGGATCTACGTGCCGGCGCAGTAGGAGCTGCACAGAAACAAGGGACATCAGGGACAAACAGAGACAGCAGGGCATCAGCAACAAGAAACTGATGTCCCTGCTGTCGCTGCTAGTCCCTGATGTCCCTTGTCCGGTTTTCCTGGCCGCTCAGGCCCTGGCTCCCCCCGAGAACGCCTTCCCGGCCGCCCCGCTTGCGCGCTAAACTCCGCGGCATGAGCCCACTCACTCGCCGCGACTTCCTGGGAGCCACGGCCGTGTCCGCGGCCGCTCTCGCGTTTCCACAGGTCCTGCGCTCCGACGACGGCCTCGACGCCATCCAGGCCGAGATCGTGAAGCGCCATGCGGAGGGCATCGCGCGCCTCCAGGAATGGGTGCGTCAGCCCTCGATCGCCGCCGAGAAGCGGGGGATGGAGGAGGGGTGCGCGCTGATGATGCGCTTCGCGCGGGAGGCCGGCTTCCAGCAGGTCACCCGCGTCCCCACCGACGGCCAGCCCGGCGTCTTCGCCACCCTGGACGCCGGAGCGCCGCGGACCGTCGGCCTCTACTTCATGTACGACGTCAAGCAGGTCGATCCCGCCGAGTGGTCCTCGCCGCCGTGGGAGGCGAGGATCGTCGACAAGCCCGGCTTCGGCAAGGTCCTGATGGGCCGCGGCGCGGTGAACCAGAAGGGTCCCGAGGCCGCGTTCCTGGCCGCCCTCCACGCCATCCACGGCGCCGGCCGGAAGTGTCCGGTCAACCTCGTCCTGGTGGCGGAGGGGGAGGAGGAGATCGGCTCGCCGCACTTCCATCAGGTCGTGCGGCGGCCCGAGGTGAGCGCCGCCCTCCGGCGCTGCACGGGCGTCTTCATGCCCGCGGCGTCGCAGGACCCGGACGGCACCGTGACCGTGTCGCTCGGCGCCAAGGGCGTGGTCGAGCTGGAGCTGGTGGCGAGCGGCGAGAAGTGGGGGAGGGGTCCCAAGAAGGACGTCCACTCCAGCAACCGGGCGCGGCTCGACAGCCCGGCCTTCCACCTCGTGCAGGCGCTGGCCACGCTGGTCGACGCCGACGGGGATCCGGCGATCGAGGGCTTCGCCAAGGCCGTCCGCCCGCCCTCGGCCGCCCAGCGCGCGATCCTCGACACGGCGGCGGCGCGCCTGGACGAGAAGACCGCCAAGCGCCTGCTGTCGGCGGACCGCTGGGCCCACGACGAGCCCTGGCGCGCCTCGCTCGAGCGCTTCCTGTTCACGCCCACGGTGAACATCGAGGGGCTGGTCGCCGGCTACACCGGGCCGGGCGGCAAGACCGTGCTCCCGCACCGCGCCGTCGCCAAGCTCGACCTCCGCCTGGTGCCCGACATGACCTTCGACGGCGCCGTGGCCGCCCTCAAGGCGCACCTCGCCAAGCGCGGCTTCGGCGACGTCGAGGTCAACCCGAGCGGCGGCTACGACCCGACCAGCACGGAAGCGGACGCGTCCGTGATCCGCGCCGCGATGTCCGTCTACCAACGCGCGAAGCTCGACCCGATCCTCTGGCCGCGCAACGCCGGCTCCTATCCCGGCTACGTCTTCACCGCCGACCCGCTCAAGCTCCCCGCCGGCCACTTCGGCCTCGGCCACGGCAGCGGCGCCCACGCTCCGGATGAATACCTCGTCATCGAGTCCTCCAATCCGAAGGTGATGGGCTGGGACGGGGCGGTGCGCTCGTTCGTGGACTATCTGCACGAGCTGGCCGACGGTGGCTTGAGCCGCCGGTTCGCGTCAGCCTTTGAAGCGGAATCAGGCCCACGGCGGGAGCGAGCCCCCACTCGCCCCGCCGGGGAATGATTCGATTCAGTTGTCAAAGAGCCCTCAACGAGCCGCATTCCCCACATCTCGAGAGGCATTCCCCACCTCTCGCCTCCAGCGTTCCGGCTTCCCGCCTCACGCCGCATTCCCCATTCAGGACTGCCCATTCCCTCCAGGGAATGGGACGCGAGCAACCTCGATCCGCCTCATTCCCCGCCCTTCGCGTCTTATACGGCGGGGGAACAGGTATTCCCCAGGCCGGACGTCCTTCGCGGGACGGGGAATGGAACGCACACGGCATTCCAATTCATGCGCATCCTGGGGAACGTCTCATTCCCTCCGGGGAACGTCCAGCGTACCTGGGGAACGGATTATTCCCCGCTCGTCCGATCCCATTCCCTACGGGGAACATCAGCTGCCCCTGGGGAATAGGACTGCGAGAGCCGCGTTGAAAGCCTTCGAAGGCCCCTCGAAGCCGGACTAAAGACCTTCGAAGATCCCGCCGGGAGACTTGACAGCTCGTTTCCTGTGGATATTGTATGCACATTGCAGCCGTCTGTCCAGAGGTCTCTCGAAACGCTGGAGTCAGCCGTCGAGAGGACTCGGGGAACTCTTCCGGATCCAGGGACTCCGCCGTCATGTCAGGCGTCGAGGCCGGTCCGGAGCCTTCCCCCGGCGGAGGGCGCGTGCTCTTTGACAACTGAAGTACCTTTGCCAGGGGAACGGGAGCGGGGCCGTTCCCTTGGCGCTTTTCGTTCATGGAGTCCTCTCGCCCGAGGTGATTTGGGTCCACAGTCATGGCGGGTTGACAGAGAACCTTTCCTGTAGCTACAGTAAAGGCGTGCAGATCGACTTCGATCCAGCCAAGGACCGAGCCAACTACGACAAGCACGGCGTCTCTTTGGTCTTGGCTGTAGAGCTCGATTAGGAGGCTGCGTTGGTGTGGGTCGATGACCGGTTCGAGTACAACGAGACGCGCATGATCGCGCTCGCTCCGAAGACTGAGCATCCTGTACTACGTGGCGTTTGTTGATCGGGGCGAAGTGCGGAGGATCATCAGCCTGCGCCGCGCTAACCGTCGCGAGGTGAAGCACTATGTCCAAAGTCTCTAAGCGGCCCTCTGTGGTGATGCCCACCACGGAAGAGGACAGGGTCATCACTGCGGCAGCCAAGAGCGATCCTGATGCTCAGCCGCTCACGCCAAAGCAGTTGAAGGCCATGGTGCCACTGCGCGGACGCCCGAAGTCCGACAGCAAGAAGCTGCTCCTCTCCGTTCGCTACAGCCCCGAAGTCATCGAGTACTTCAAGTCCACGGGCGACGGCTGGCAATCGCGGATGGATGGCGTTCTTCGAGAGTATGTGGAACGCCACTCCCGTAAGGCGGGAAGTTGAGTCGTCGCCTCGGCCCTCTTCTCTCCGCCCACCCCGAGCTGCACGGCAATCCGAAGGCGATGGGCTGGAATCGCGCGTTCGGCTGGCCACGGTCGTCTGAGCCGCCAGGCGTACCGCTCCGGAGCGGCTGATCCGAAGTTCCTCTTAGTAGGGAGGACGGAGTATACTCGCCGATATAGTCATGGCGACCAGCATCCACATTCCGAAGCCCCTCCTGGAAGCGGTAGACCGCAAGGCGCGAGCCCTCAGGATCAGTCGAAACCGCCTTATCGTTCGGGCTCTTGAGAGAGAGCTGACGGCAGGTTCCGACTGGTCGCCAGGATTCTTCGAGCAACTCAGCACAGTCGACCCCGGGACTGTTGAGGCAGTTGACGAGTTGCTAACCTCGGTACGCCAGGCACGGACATCGAAGCCGCCGAGGGACCTGTGAAGATCGTCCTCGACACGAACGCAGTGTCGGCGCTCATGAAGGGCGATCCCGTTGTCATGGAAAAGCTCAAGCAGAGGAGCAAAGGAGAGGTCAGCGTGCCTCAGCCCGTTCTGGCGGAAATCGCCTATGGAATCGAGCGACTTCCGAAGTCCAAACGGAAGGAGGCTCTCCAGGAGCGCTTCGACCTGGTGCGCTCCGAACTCGCTCGATCGCTTTGGTCGGACGAAGTCAGTGAGTCCTTCGGCCGCATCAAGGCGTTGCTAGAGAAGAAAGGTCAGCGGATCGAGGACTTCGATGCAGCGATCGCGGCGCACGCCCTGGCAACAGGCGCGGTTCTGGTCACAGCGAACCTCGACCACATGACTCGGGTACCGGGCTTGACGGTGGAGGATTGGTCAGCGCCATAGGCCGGGCCGGGTCAGCGCCTCGACGCAGACCTGCATGTAGTTGCACTGCCTGCTCTCTACCAAACCATTCTTGAGAAGGAGATAGCCGCCGCTCATCGGCAGCTACGTTATGGTCCAACATTCGAACCGCCGAGGAAGCACGAGCAAGGCTAACGACAAGTCGCTCAAGTCTTGGATCTGGGATGCCGCATGCAGCATCCGCGGGGCTCAGGAAGCGCCGAAGTTCAAGGATTTCATCCTCCCGCTCATCTTCACCAAACGGCTCTGCGACGTCTTCGACGATGAGCTGAGCCGCATCGCCGTCGGAG